>NZ_JALLIK010000102.1:0-114976 GCF_023093595.1 Thauera aromatica | reverse complement strand
TCGACTTGCATGTGTAAAGCATGCCGCCAGCGTTCAATCTGAGCCAGGATCAAACTCTTAAGTTCAATCCTACAAAGTACTCAAAATACTGACTTACATCAGCATGAGCACTTAATCATTGTGAAACCAAACGGCATTAACCGTCTCAGCCACAACCACCAAGCACCCACACTTATCGGTTGTCCAATTTTTTAAAGAACCGCTGCTCGTGCAGCGAAGGAGGCGAATTATGTATTCTTGAAAACTCGCCGTCAACCGCTTTTCAAACTTATTTTTTCGAGTATATCTGCATGGCGTTGGTGCACTATTAACAAATTCTTATATAACAAATGCTTAGCTTCTGGGCTTTCGGCATGATTTGCCCCTTTCCCCCTCCCGCTTCATGCAGCAGGCGCAATTTGCCCAGCCCGGACCGATTGCGGCATGCCCAGGTAGGTGAAGCGGTTGAGGATGGCGGCCCGGACATGGGCTTCGGCCACCTGACGCTCGAAGATTCGCGAGAACAGCCGATCACCCAGTTGCTTGAGGCGGAACATCATGTTCTCGGCAAGGCTGCGCCGATGGTAGCGGCTATCGTCTTTCCAGCCGTCTCGCCCGCGCTCGGCAATCGCCTGAAGGATGGCATCGCGCGGATGATCGTCCCCCCAGGGGACCGCGCCGTCTCGGGGCGGAATCGTCGCCTTGGCGCCGCGTTCGGCAATGCTGCGATGGCAGCCTTCGGTATCGTAGGCGCCGTCGGCCGAAACCTGGATCACCGCGCCATCGACCTGCGCGAGCAGTTCGGAAAGCACTTCGTTGTCGCCCCAGTCGGCGGTGGTGACCTCGATGCCGATGATGTCCTTCTCGGCCTCATCGACCGCCAGATGGATCTTGCGCCAGGTGCGGCGCTTGCCGACCCCGTGCTGGCGAACCTTCCATTCGCCCTCGCCAAAGATCTTCAGGCCGGTCGAGTCGACCACGACATGAACCGGCCCCTTGCGCGGGCGCCGCGGAATCTTCACCGCCAGTTGCGCCGCCCGGCGCGACATGTGGGTGTGGTCGGGCACCGGAAGATCGAGCCCATTGAGGCGCATCAGCGACTTCATCAGCCCTTCGGTGGCGCGGTAGGGCAGCTGAAACAGCGTCTTCAGGGTCAGGCAGGTCTGGATCGCCAGCGCCGAATACAGGCCAGGCTTGCCGCGCCCGACCGGCGGCGGGGGCGTCCAGCCGTCCTTGATCGTCGCCTCGTCGAACCAGATCGTCAGATCGCCCCGACTGACCAGCCCACGGTCGTACTCAGCCCAGTTCGTGACCCGGTAGCGGTACTTCGGCTTGCTTGTGCCAGGATCCATCTTCGTTCGCGCTGCCATGCTCGACCTCAAACCGTCACGAAATCCGGCGCCGCCGGGGTGGAGGACATTTTATTGCACCAACGCCTATCTGCATTGAATCTCAGCATCGGCGAAATGCCGAAGCAAGCACTGAAAACAAACCCGGAACAAGTCCGGGCTTATAAATCTTTGGTGGGTGCTGACGGGATCGAACCGCCGACATCCAGCTTGTAAGGCTAGCGCTCTACCAACTGAGCTAAGCACCCGCGCATCGTACCGCCTTCGACAGTACAGGCGGCAACAGCAAAGTCTGTTAGTTTACCGTTTCTTTCAGACTTTTGCCAGCGCGGAACTTAGGGACTTTGGCAGCCTTGATTTTGATGTTCTTTCCTGTGCGCGGATTGCGCCCCGTACGGGCGGCACGCTCCCCAAGATAGAAAGAACCGAAGCCAACCAGGGTGACCGTATCGTTTTGCCGGAGCGCTTCGGTCACGGTTGCGACCGCCGCATCGAGCGCGCGCCCGGCATCCGCTTTAGTGAGTGAGGCCTTCTCCGCAATACTAGCGACAAGTTCTTGTTTATTCACGTAATCCCTCCGGATGTGAACTGCGTTCGAACGAACTTCACCAGATCCGCGCCGGGCGCGGGACTCAGAGCCACTCAAGAAACCAGACTGCGTCACACCTGCCTGTCTTATAGCGCGCTGAATTCAGGCCTGTCAACGACACTGCGGCAGCACTAACGACTGCTTCCGGATGAGGTTCGCGGCGGCCGTTACCAAGGCGTCATCGGAAGGGGCGATTCAATGAGCGCGCGCACCCGTCTGCGTGCCAGGGGCCTCTTCCGTGGTGCCGGCCACCGTCGCAGCCACGCTCGTTGCCTCTTCCGGAAGCGGCTCGGGCTTGCGCTCGAGAGCGAGTTCGAGGACGCGGTCAATCCACTTCACAGGTACGATCTCGATCGCATTCTTGATGTTGTCTGGAATCTCGGCCAGATCCTTGACGTTTTCCTCCGGAATCAGCGCTGTCCGGATACCGCCACGAACGGCGGCCAGAAGCTTTTCCTTGAGACCGCCGATCGCCAGGACCTCTCCGCGCAAGGTGATCTCTCCGGTCATCGCCACATCACAGCGCACCGGGATACCGGTCAGCACCGACACCAGCGCCGTAGAGATCGCGATCCCCGCCGAGGGACCATCCTTCGGGATGGCTCCTTCGGGCAGGTGAATGTGGATGTCGCTCTTCTGATGAAATTCGGGATCGATGCCGAGCGAGCGCGCGCGCTTGCGTACCACCGAAAGGGCGGCCTGGATCGACTCCTGCATCACTTCACCGAGCTTGCCGGTGGTCAATACCTTGCCCTTGCCGGGCAGCTGCACCGCTTCGACGGTGAGCAGTTCGCCACCGACTTCGGTCCACGCCAAGCCGGTAACCTGGCCGATCTGGTTTTCCTTCTCGGCCATGCCGAAGCTGTACTTGCGTACCCCCAGGAACTTGTCGAGGTTCTTCGCGTTGACCACCACCTTGCTGCTGCGGCTCTTCAGCAAGAGTTGCTTGACCACCTTGCGGCAGACTTTGGAAATCTCGCGCTCAAGGCTACGCACCCCCGCTTCGCGCGTGTAATAGCGCACGATGTCGCGCAGCGCGTCCTCGGTCAGCGACATCTCCTCCGTCCTCAAGCCGTTGTTTTTTATCTGCTTGGGTAGCAGATAGCGCTGAGCGATATTGACTTTCTCATCTTCCGTGTATCCCGACAGACGGATCACCTCCATCCGATCAAGGAGCGCAGCCGGAATGTTCAACGTATTCGCCGTAGCGACGAACATCACGTCTGAAAGATCGAAGTCGACCTCGACGTAATGGTCCTGGAACGTGTGGTTCTGCTCCGGGTCGAGTACTTCGAGCAAAGCCGAGGACGGATCGCCGCGGAAGTCCATGCCGAGTTTGTCGACCTCATCGAGCAGGAAGAGCGGATTCTTCACTCCGACCTTGCCCATGTTCTGCAGGATCTTGCCCGGCATCGAGCCGATATAGGTGCGCCGGTGGCCGCGGATCTCGGCCTCGTCACGCACTCCGCCCAGCGCCATGCGGATGAACTTGCGGTTGGTCGCCTTGGCGATCGACTGGCCAAGCGAGGTCTTTCCCACGCCCGGGGGGCCGACCAGGCACAGGATCGGCGCCTTGACCTTATCCACGCGCTGCTGCACGGCGAGGTATTCGAGGATCCGTTCCTTGACGCGCTCCAGGCCGTAGTGATCCTTGTCGAGCACCTTTTCGGCCTCGCCCAGGTCTTTACTGACCCGCGACTTCTTCTTCCACGGCAGGCCGATCAGGGTATCGATGTAGTTACGCACGACGGTCGCCTCAGCGGACATCGGCGACATCAGGCGCAGCTTCTTGAACTCGGCCTCGGCCTTGGCCAAAGCCTCCTTCGGCATCCCGGCGGCCTTGATCTTCTTGTCCATCTCCTCGAGGTCGGCGCCGTCCTCGCCTTCGCCGAGTTCCTTCTGGATCGCCTTGACCTGCTCATTCAGGTAGTACTCGCGCTGGCTCTTCTCCATCTGGCGCTTGACCCGGCCGCGGATACGCTTTTCCACCTGGAGGATGTCGAGTTCCCCCTCGAGCTGGGTCAGCAGCTTCTCAAGGCGAGCACCGGTATCGAACATCTCCAGCACTTCCTGCTTCTGCTCCAGGCGCAGCGGCAGATGGGCGGCGATGGTATCGGCAAGGCGACCGGCTTCCTCGATGCCGGCAAGCGAACCGAGGATTTCCGGGGGAATTTTTTTGTTGAGCTTAACGTACTGATCGAATTGGGCGATGATCGCGCGCCGCATCGCCTCCTGCTCGTTGTCGCCGCTTTCGGCAAGCGGGACCGGCCTCACCGTCGCAACGAACAGGCTTTGCTGGTCCTCGACGGTATCGATGAGGGCCCGCTGCACACCCTCGACCAGAACCTTGATGGTGCCATCGGGCAGCTTCAGCATCTGCAGGATGTTGGCGACGCAACCGATCGAATACAAGTCTTCGACCGACGGCTCGTCCTTGGCGGCGGACTTCTGCGCCACCAGCAAAATGCTCTTTCCCGCCTCCATGGCGTTTTCCAGCGCCTTGATGCTCTTGGGACGACCGACGAACAGCGGGATGACCATGTGCGGAAAGACCACCACGTCGCGCAGCGGCAACAGCGGCATTTCCATCGCTTCGTTGGGGAGGTCAGCAGGACCCGACATTTTTTCTTTCCTTAAGCAAAAGGTCACCCCCATTTATGGGCGTGACCTGGAAATTCAAGCGGCGGGTTGAATTCGGCCCCGCACACCGAAGGTGCGGGAGAGCCTTTCAGTTGGCGCCCGACACCTTCTGCTGCTCGGCGTAAATCAGCAAAGGCTTACCCCCTTCTTCGATGATCGACTCGTCCACCACGACCTTTTCCACCCCTTCCAGGGCAGGCAGGTCGTACATGATGTCGAGCAACGCGGCCTCGAGAATCGAGCGCAAGCCGCGCGCGCCGGTTTTGCGCTTGATCGCCTTGCGGGCCACTGCATGCAGGGCGCTCGGACGAATCTCGAGCTCGACCCCTTCCATCGAAAACAGCTTCTGGTACTGCTTTACCAGCGCATTCTTGGGCTCGACAAGAATTTGGATGAGGGCATCCTCGTCGAGTTCCTGCAGCGTCGCGACCACTGGCAGACGGCCAATCAGCTCGGGAATCAGGCCGAACTTGATCAGATCTTCCGGCTCGACCTGACGGAAAGTATCGGTCAGGCTCTTCGCCTCGCGGCTCTTGACCTCGGCACCGAAACCGATGCCGACCTTCTCGGTACGATTGCGGATGACCTTTTCCAGGCCATCAAAGGCACCACCGCAGATGAAGAGCACGTTGGTGGTGTCGACCTGGATGAAATCCTGGTTCGGATGCTTGCGCCCGCCTTGGGGCGGGATCGACGCCACCGTACCTTCCACCAGCTTGAGCAGCGCCTGCTGCACCCCCTCGCCGGAGACATCCCGGGTGATCGAAGGGTTGTCGGCCTTGCGCGAAATCTTGTCGATCTCGTCGATGTAGATGATGCCCTGCTGCGCCTTGTCGACGTCGTAGTCGCACTTCTGCAGCAGTTTCTGGATGATGTTCTCGACGTCCTCGCCGACGTAGCCGGCTTCGGTCAGCGTCGTGGCATCGGCCATGACGAAGGGCACGTTGAGCAGGCGCGCGAGCGTCTGCGCAAGCAAGGTCTTACCCGAGCCGGTGGGGCCGATCAGCAAGATGTTGCTCTTGGCCAGTTCGACATCATCCTGCTTGGCTTCGAGGTGGCGCAAGCGCTTGTAGTGGTTGTACACGGCCACCGCCAGGTTGCGCTTGGCCTGCGCCTGCCCGATCACGTACTGATCGAGGATTCCGCAGATCTCGTGCGGCGTCGGCAGCGCACCCTTGAGATTTTCCGAATCCGCGGCGCCGACGATCTCATCGCGGATGATGTCGTTGCACAGCTCGATGCATTCGTCGCAAATGAAGACGGAGGGGCCGGCAATCAGCTTGCGCACCTCATGCTGGCTCTTGCCGCAGAACGAGCAGTACAGCAGCTTTTCGCCGCCTGCCTTCTTGTCCGCCATGTGAAATCTCTCCTGAATCAGGTGTCGTCGCGACTGGTCAGCACCTTGTCGACCAGGCCGTACTCGACCGCCGCCGCAGCGGACATGAAGTTGTCGCGATCGGTGTCCTTCTCGATGCGCTCGAGCGGCTGGCCGGTATGCTTGGATAGCATGTCATTGAGGCGCGAGCGCAGGTAGAGGATTTCGCGGGCATGGATCTCGATGTCCGAGGCCTGGCCCTGGAACCCACCGAGGGGCTGATGGATCATCACCCGCGAATTGGGCAGGATGAAACGCTTGCCCTTCTCGCCCGCCGCCAGCAGGAAAGCGCCCATGCTCGCCGCCTGGCCGATGCACAGCGTGCTGACGTTCGGCTTGACGAACTGCATCGTGTCGTAGATCGCCATCCCGGCAGTCACCGAACCGCCGGGCGAGTTGATGTAGAAATAAATGTCCTTGTCCGGATTTTCCGACTCGAGGAACAACAACTGGGCGACGATGAGGTTCGCAGTGACGTCATTGACCGGGCCGACCAGGAACACCACCCGCTCCTTCAGAAGGCGCGAATAGATGTCGTAAGCGCGCTCGCCGCGACCGCTCTGCTCGACCACCATCGGAACCAGGCCGAGACCGACCGGGTTCCAGTCGCTGCTGTGCTGGGGTGTTCCTTGCATCATGGATCAGACCCTCTGCGGCATCAGGCCGCGTTGTTGCCCATCAGTTCGTCGAACGCCACGTCCTTGTCGGTCGTGTCGGCCTTGGTGCTGACCCAGGCGACGACGTTATCTTCGATGACCACGGCTTCGGCCTGGGCCAGGCGTTCGGGTTCGGAGTAGTACCAGCGCATCAGTTCGGACGGATCCTCATAGCTCTGCGCCATTTCCTCGACCAAGGCACGCACCTGCTCGGGCTTGGCATGGAGTTCGTTGGCCTTCACCAGTTCGGCCATGATCAGGCCGAGCTTGACCCGACGCACCGCCTGATCGGCAAACCAGGCCGGCTCCACCGAAATGTCCTTGGTCTTGAGGCCGCGCATTTCCAGGTCGCGGCGGGCGCTGTTGGCGAGTTGCTCGGACTCGGCCTGCACCAGCGCCTTGGGCACTTCGATCGGAGTCGCGGCGAGCAGCGCCTCCATGACCTGTTCCTTCACGCGGGACTGGATGCGGCGCTTCACCTCGCGCTCGAGATTGGCCTTCACCTCCTCGCGCAGCTTGGAGACGTCACCATCGGCCACACCGAGCGCCTTGGCGAAGTCGCCATCGACGGTCGGCAGCACGGCCTCTTCGACCGCCTTGAGCGTGACCTCGAACTGCACCGCCTGGCCGGCCAGGTGCTGTGCGTGATAGTCCTCGGGGAAGGTCATATCGAAAGTCTTGCTGTCGCCCGCCTTGAGACCGGCAACCGCGCCCTCAAACTCCTTCAGCATCGATCCAGCGCCGATCACGAAGGGGAAATCCTGAGCCTGACCACCATCGAACACCTCACCGTCCTTGCGCCCGGTGAAGTCGATCACGACACGGTCGCCTTCGGCTGCGGCACGATCGACGGCGGTGAACGTGGTGCGCTGCTTGCGCAGCACGTCGATGGTCTGGTCGACTTCGGCCTCACCGACGCTCAGCACGGGACGCTCGATCTTCTGGCCGGCAAGATCGCCGACCACCACCTCGGGGTACACTTCGAACACCGCGGTGAATTCCAGGGTGCCTTCGGTAGCGGCCTCCTTGGGCTGGATCTGCGGATAACCGGCAACGCGCAGGTTTTCCGCACGCACCTTGTCGCCGAAAGCCTTTTCCACCGCGGCACCGACCGCCTCGCCACGGGCCTGGCCACCGTGCGTCTGGGCAACGATCTTCATCGGCACCTTGCCCGGGCGGAAACCCGCCATCTTCACCGTGCGGGCGATACGCTTGAGGCGGTCATCCACCTCTTTCTCGATGTCCGCCAGCGAAACGGCGATGTCGATACGGCGCTCCAGCGCGCTCGGGGTTTCCTGGTTCTGCTCCATTGAGTCGATCCTGAGAAGTCAAAAATCCGTTCCCGCCCTTCCAAGGACACGCGCCGAAACACAGCACACGCATCCCTCGCCAGCGTGAACACGTTGTACGAAGAGCGCGATTCTAGCACAGCGCACGGTTCCGCCCCGCAGGAGCGCGGAAGCCGCGCACCCTCCCCGCCGGGGACACCGCCGATGTGCTCCGGGCCGCCCCCATCGTGTGGCCGGAAAAGGATTCGCGATAAAAAAAGACCGCCCGGGGGAGGAACTCGGCCTCGGCTCGTCATATCCTATGATCAACAGATCCGGCGCCGGCAGGGTGGGCAAACCGGACCCCGTCGCACAAGGCGGCTGACGCAGCAAACGTTGTTTCTTGGCGGTTGCGATCGATCGGCACCGCACTTCGCTCGGACAGGAGACTTCCATGACCATCTTCAACGCCTACCAGGCCCGCTTCGAGGCTGCCCGCGAGGAGGAGATGTCCCTCCAGGAATATCTCGAACTGTGCCGCGCCGACCGGATGGCCTATGCCACCGCGGCTGAACGGATGCTGGACGCGATCGGCGAGCCCGAACTGGTCGACACCCGCCTCGATCCGCGCCTGTCGCGCATCTTCTCCAACAAGATCCTCAAGCTCTACCCGGCCTTCCGCGACTTCTACGGAATGGAAGAGGTCATCGAGAACATCGTGTCCTACTTCCGCCACGCCGCCCAGGGTCTGGAAGAGAAGAAGCAGATCCTTTACCTGCTCGGCCCGGTCGGCGGCGGCAAGTCTTCGCTCGCCGAAATGCTCAAGAGCCTGATCGAGAAGGTTCCTTTCTACTCCATCAAAGGCTCCCCGGTGCACGAGTCCCCGTTGGCTCTGTTCGACGCCACCGAGGACGCCCATATCCTCGAAGGCGATTTCGGCATTCCGCGCCGCTACCTCGACACCGTCATGAGCCCGTGGGCGGTCAAGCGCCTGCACGAATACGGCGGCGACATCACCAAATTCCGCGTCGTCAAGCTCAACCCCTCGGTGCTGCGCCAGATCGCAGTGGCCAAGACCGAACCGGGCGACGAGAACAACCAGGACATCTCGTCCCTGGTCGGCAAGATCGACATCCGCAAGCTCGAGCAGTACTCACAGGACGACCCCGACGCCTACAGCTATTCCGGCGGACTGTGCCTGGCCAACCGCGGCCTGCTCGAATTCGTCGAAATGTTCAAGGCCCCGATCAAGGTCCTCCACCCGCTGCTCACCGCCACCCAGGAGGGCAACTACAAGGGCACCGAAGGCTTTGGCGCGATCCCCTTCGACGGCATCGTGATGGCGCACTCGAACGAGTCCGAATGGGTCGCCTTCAAGAACAACAAGAACAACGAAGCCTTCCTCGACCGCATCTACACGGTCAAGGTGCCGTACTGCCTGCGCGTCTCCGACGAGATCCGCATCTACGAAAAACTGCTCGTCCACAGCTCGCTGTCCGAAGCGCCCTGCGCCCCCGACACGCTGAAGATGATGGCGCAGTTCGCCGTACTGTCACGCCTAAAGGAGCCGGAAAACTCGAGCATCTTCTCCAAGATGCGGGTCTACGACGGCGAAAACCTCAAGGACACCGACCCCAAGGCCAAGAGCTACCAGGAATACCGCGACTACGCCGGCGTCGACGAAGGCATGACCGGGCTGTCTACGCGCTTCGCCTTCAAGGCCCTGTCCAAGGTGTTCAACTTCGACCACCGCGAAGTCGCCGCCAACCCGGTGCACCTGATGTACGTCCTCGAGCAGCAGATCGAAGCCGAGCAGTACCCGGCCGAGACCGAAGCGCGCTACCTGGGCTACATTAAGGAATACCTCGCCCCGCGCTACGCCGAGTTCATCGGCAAGGAAATCCAGACCGCCTACCTCGAGAGCTACTCCGAATACGGCCAGAACATCTTCGACCGCTACGTCACGTATGCCGACTTCTGGATCCAGGACCAGGAATTCCGCGACCCCAACACCGGCGAGATCCTCGACCGTGCAGCGCTCAACGAAGAGCTGGAAAAGATCGAAAAACCGGCCGGCATCAGCAATCCAAAGGACTTCCGCAATGAAGTCGTCAACTTCGTGCTGCGTGCCCGCGCCAAGCACGACGGCCGCAACCCGAACTGGACCTCGTACGAAAAACTGCGCGCGGTGATCGAGAAGAAGATGTTCTCCAACACTGAGGACCTGCTGCCGGTGATCAGCTTCAATGCCAAGGCCAGCGCCGACGAGCAGAAAAAGCACCAGGACTTCCTCAACCGCATGATCGACAAGGGCTATACCGAAAAGCAGGTCCGCCTGCTGTGCGAGTGGTACCTGCGCGTGCGCAAGTCGTCTTGACACCGCCCGCCGGGCCCTACGGGGTTTCACCGCCCCACAGGGCCCGGCCGGCCCAAGGGAGGCAGCATGGTCCGCATCATCGATCGACGCTTCGACAGCAAGAACAAGAGCGCGGTTAACCGCCAGCGCTTCATGCGTCGTTTCAAGCAGCAGATCCGCAAGGCGGTGTCCGAGGCCATCCAGGGCCGTTCCATCCGCGATCTCGACAACGGCGAGCAGGTTTCGATTCCCGCCCGCGACCTTTCCGAACCGTCCCTGCACCACGGCCGTGGCGGCGTGTGGGAGCAGATTTTCCCCGGCAACGACCAATTCAATGCCGGCGACCGCATCAACCGCCCGCTCGGCGGTGAAGGCGGTGGCGCCGGCAAGGGCAAGGCCAGCAAAGAGGGCGAACACGAGGACGACTTCGTTTTCCAGCTCTCGCGCGAGGAATTCCTCGACCTCTTCTTCGAGGATCTCGAACTGCCGCGCCTGATCCGCACCCAGCTCGCCAAGGTCACCGACTACAAGACCCAGCGCGCCGGATTCAAGTCTGACGGCACACCGGCCAACATCAACATCATCCGCTCGATGCGCGGCGCCCTCGGACGCCGCCTCGCGCTTGGCTCGCCCTACGCCGCACGCATCCGAGAGCTGCAGCTCGAACTCGACGAGACCCTCGCCCGCCTCGGCGAAGACAGCGACGAAGTGCGCGCGCTGCGCGAAGAACTCGCCCTGCTCCACGCCAAGGTCGAACGCATCCCCTTCATCGACAGCTTCGATCTACGCTACAACAACCGCATCAAGGTGCCACGGCCGAGCACGCGGGCGGTGATGTTCTGCCTGATGGACGTCTCCGGCTCGATGGATGAAGAGCGCAAATCCATTGCCAAGCGCTTCTTCATGCTGCTCTACCTGTTCCTTACCCGCACCTATGAGCACATCGAAGTCGTCTTCATCCGCCACCACACCGTCGCCAAGGAAGTCACCGAAGACGAATTTTTCCACTCCCGCGAATCGGGCGGCACCGTGGTCTCGAGCGCGCTGGTGATGATGCGCGACATCCTGCGCGAGCGTTACACCAGCGGCCAATGGAACATCTACGGCGCCCAGGCGTCCGACGGCGACAACTGGGACAACGACTCCCCCATCTGCGGGCGGCTCCTCGGCAATGAGATCCTGCCCTGGTGCCAGTACTTCGCCTACGTCGAAATCACCGCCGGCGACCCCCAGAATCTGTGGCGCGAATACACCAAGATCGCCGCCGAACGTGACAATTTCGCCATGCAACGCATC
The DNA here is from genome assembly GCF_023093595.1 of Thauera aromatica. Lineage (GTDB taxonomy): Bacteria > Pseudomonadota > Gammaproteobacteria > Burkholderiales > Rhodocyclaceae > Thauera > Thauera aromatica_A. The sequence goes on along the minus strand of NZ_JALLIK010000102.1, from coordinate 103,468 downwards.
GAAACTCCGGCCGACATCTACCCGGTGTTCCGCGAACTGTTCAAGAAGACCATCGCATGAAAGCCACGTCCCCCAAGGAAGGCCGTAGCCGCCGCAAGGCGCCCCTGCCGATCGGATCGGAATGGACCGTCGAGGCAATCGAGCGCTATCACACCGAAATCGCCCGCGTTGCAGGCGATTTCCGCCTCGACACCTACCCGGTGCAGATCGAGATTATCACCGCCGAACAGATGATGGATGCCTACGCCTCGGTCGGCATGCCGGTGAACTACCACCACTGGTCCTTCGGCAAGCACTTCCTCGCGACCGAAAAAGGCTACAAGCGCGGCCAGATGGGCCTGGCCTACGAGATCGTGATCAACTCCAACCCCTGCATCGCTTACCTGATGGAGGAAAACACCCTGACCATGCAGGGCCTGGTGATCGCACACGCGGCCTACGGCCACAACAGCTTCTTCAAGGGCAACTACCTGTTCCGCACCTGGACCAACGCCGACGCCATCATCGACTATCTCATCTTCGCGCGGAACTACATCAGCGCCTGCGAAGAACGTTACGGCGAAGAAGAAGTCGAGCAAGTCCTCGACTCCTGCCATGCCCTGATGAACTTCGGCGTAGACCGCTACAAGCGCCCCCCGCCGCTGTCGCTGGCCAAGGAAAAACTGCGCCAGCAAGAACGCGAGGAATACCTCCAGAGCCAGGTCAACGACCTCTGGCGCACCCTACCCGCCCACGACACCCAGCCCGGCCCCCAGGCCGAACGGCGCTTCCCGCCCGAACCGGAAGAAAACCTGCTCTACTTCATCGAGAAAAACGCCCCCCTGCTCGAACCCTGGCAGCGCGAAGTCGTGCGCATCGTGCGCAAGATCGCGCAATACTTCTTTCCCCAGCGCCAGACTCAGGTCATGAACGAAGGCTGGGCCACCTTCTGGCACTACACCCTGCTCAACCAGCTGTACGACGAAGGGCTGCTGTCCGACAGCTTCATGCTCGAATTCCTCCAGTCGCACACCAACGTCGTCTACCAACCCCCCTACAACAGCCGCTGGTTCAACGGCATCAACCCCTACGCGCTGGGCTTCGCGATGTGGCAGGACATCCGCCGCATCTGCGAACACCCCGACGACGAAGACCGCCACTGGTTCCCCGACATCGCCGGCAGCGACTGGCTCGAAACCTTCGATTTCGCGATGCGCAACTTCAAGGACGAAAGCTTCGTCGCGCAATACCTGTCACCCAAGGTCATGCGCGACTTCCGCATGTTCGCCGTGCTCGACGACGACCGCGAAGACAAGCTTCAGGTCTCCGCAATCCACGACGAGAACGGCTTCCAGCACGTGCGCGACATCCTCTCCGACCACTACAACCTCGGCGCCCGCGAACCCTATGTCCAGATCTGGAATGTCGATCTGCGCGGCGACCGCTCGCTGACCCTGCGCCACCAGCCCTACCGCCGCCGTCCGCTGGGCAACAGCACCGACGAAGTACTGCGCCACCTCGCGCGTCTGTGGGGATTCACCGTGCGCCTCGAAACCGTCGATGAGCACGGCCACGCCGAACTCTCGCACGAAGTCCGCGTCGACCGCCGTCACGCCCCGCTACCCTGATACCGCCCCGGGCAAGCGTCCCTGCAACACAACGCGGCCCGGACGCCGAACGGCTGCTAGCGGATCGGTCGCTGAGGAGGTGTGATGCGGGGATCGCGCTGGGCTTCGATCAGCCACCCGTTGAAAACACCACGGGCTGCATCGATGGTTTCACTGGCGGTCAGCCCCACCGGACCGATGCCTTCGCGGGCAAGCCGATCGGCGGCGGCACCATGCAGATGGACGGCGGCCAGCAGGGCTGATTCGGCGGGCCACCCTTGGGCCAACAGGCCCACGACCAAGCCGGTCAGGACATCGCCCATGCCCGCGGTCGCCATGCCGGGATGGCCCGTCCCATTGATGAACCAGCGCTCGTCGGGTGTCGCGACGATACTGCCGCAGCCCTTGAGCACGACCAGGGCACGATGGCGGCGGGCGATTTCGAGCGTGGCATGCAGACGATCGCCCTGCACGCAGGCGGTGTCGCAACCAAGCATGCGGGCCGCTTCGGCCGGGTGCGGCGTGAGCACGCTGGGAGCTTCGCGTGCAGCGAGCGCGGACTGCAGCGCGACGTCGGTGCCGATCAGATTGAGGGCATCGGCATCGAGCACGAGCGGAACGGGACGCCCGAGCGCGGCGGCAAGCAGACCTTCGGCAGCGGGCTGAGTGCCGAGGCCGGGGCCGACGGCGAGCGCACTGAGGCGCTCGGGCAGGGCGTGGGCGCGGCGCAGCATCAGCTCGGGCTGGGAGCAATCAACCGAGGGACCATGCTCGTCGAGCAGGCCGACATAGACGCGCCCGGTACCGAGCCACAACGCAGCACGCCCGGCCAACAGCGCGGCACCGACCATGCCGGTGTTGCCGCCAAGGATCCCGGCATCACCATGGTTTCCCTTATGGGTGTTGCGCGGACGCGGGCGCAGGTGGGCACGAAACAGCGTGGGACGAATGGCCTGGCCCCGCATCGGAACCCATGCGGGCGCCTCGATATCGAGGCGCTGGACGCTGATCTCGCCACAGTAATCGGGGCCGTCATTGGTGAGCAGGCCGGGCTTCAGGGCGATGAACGTGGTGGTATGCGTCGCCCGGAACGTGGTCCCCAGCGGCTGGCCGGTATCGGCGTCGAGCCCGCTGGGAACGTCGAGTGCCATGCGCGGCGCCGGCTGCGCGTTGAGGGAATCGATCCAGCCCGCGTAGCGCCCTTCGATCGGACGGGCGAGGCCGATGCCGAACAAGGCATCGACGACCAGCGCCCAGCCGCTGGCCGGAGCGGCTGGCAGATCGGAGACGATCGTACCGCCGGCGGCAAGGTAGTCCGCATGAGCCTTGGCCGCCTCGGTGGGCAGACGCTCCGGCACCGCAGCGAAGGCGACCACGACCTCACGGCCGGCCTGGGCGAGCTGGCGTGCCATGACAAAACCATCACCACCATTGTTGCCCGGACCACAGGCGACGAGGATCGCCCCCGGACGGTCGAGGATGAGGCGGACAGCGTCCTCGGCGGCGGCGCGCCCGGCGCGTTCCATCAGCGACGGTTTCGCACTGGGAACGAGCTGGTCTTCGATTTCGCGGATCGCACGAACGGGATAAATGGGCTGGGCAGTGGAGAACATAAAGATCCTGGCCGGTGGATTTTGTGCAGGATTGTAAAACCTCGACCGTCCGGTCGAGTAAACATTGCTGCAATACCAAGCGCATCCTCCCTGCCGCCACAACACCAGCCACCACCGGACGGCTGCGCAGCGAAAACCGCCGCGGCCGCCTTACCGGCAATGCGCCGCCCCCCGGGCCGCAGCGATCAGCGCTTGACGCCCCCCAGCCCTCACCGCCATAATCCGCGCCCTCCTGCTGTTCCCGGCGCATCCGCTTGCATCGCCGGACGTCAGCGGCGAGAAGCCTTGGTGGTGAAATTGGTAGACACGCTATCTTGAGGGGGTAGTGTCGAAAGACGTGCGAGTTCGAGTCTCGCCCAAGGCACCAGCAGGCCCGGCCCCCGCCGGGTTTTTGCAGCCCCTCCCCTACCCGCACAGCCCCATTTTTCCCGGCGCGCGCCTGTAGTGCCGGACGAGCGCTCTTCAGGCTTGCGCTTCGACGTGACGAAGCGACAGATCGAGGGCGCGGACGTCTTTGGTCAGGGTACCGATCGATATGCGGTCTACGCCGGTTTCGGCGATCGCGCGCACGCGCTCGAGATTGACACCACCGGAAGCCTCGAGCTCGGCCCGCCCGGCGGCGATCGAGACCGCTTCGCACATGTCTTCGAGGCTCATATTGTCGAGCAGGACCATCTTCACGCCGGCATCGAGTGCTTCGCGCAACTGCCCCAGATTTTCGACCTCGACTTCGATGAAAACGTTGGACGGGGCGATGGCGCGGGCTTCTGCGACCACTTCGCGGATGCCCCCGGCGGCAATGATGTGGTTTTCCTTGATCAGGATTCCATCATAGAGCCCGACGCGGTGATTGGTGCCCCCACCGATGGCGACGGCGTATTTTTGCGCCAGCCGCAGGCCCGGCAGGGTTTTGCGGGTATCGACGATTTTGGCCCGGGTGCCGGCGACGGCATCGACAAAGCGGCGGGTAACGGTGGCGGTACCCGAGAGCAGTTGCAAGAAATTGAGCGCGGTGCGCTCGGCGGTGAGCAGCACGCGGGCGCGGGCGATGATATCGCACAGCACCTGCCCGGCCAGCACCGTGTCGCCGTCCTTGACATGCCAGTGCACGACGGCCGCGGGGCTGAGCGCGGCAAAAGCGGCATCGAACCAGGCAGTACCGCAGACGACGGCGTTTTCGCGGGTGATCACGCGGCCACGGGCCTCGGTGTCGGCAGCGACCAGGCGCGCAGTGAGATCCCCGGTGCCGATGTCCTCGGCGAGCGAGGCGGCGACGTTGCGCTGAATTTCGACGCGGAGCTGTTCGGAAAGCATGATCTCGGCCATGGAGTGAATGTGGGCGGGAATTCTAGCATCGACCTCGGCTTCCATCCGCCCGATGGCCGCTGCCGCCGTAGGCGCGAGGGGGTACCTACACTTCCATCGGCCAGATCCACGCGCTGGAAAACCCCGGCAAGATTCCACTCGAGCTGATCGAGGTCCAGTCGGGCGCCTATGCGGGGAAGGACGCCATCGACGGTTGGAGGACAAGTACGGGCGGGCCTGACGCAGTCGCGCTGACGCAGCCGTTGCCCGCCGATCGGGCAACGGGCAGAATCCGCTCTCCGTCCGCCATCTCCGCTCACTTTGCGCCTTCTGCTGATCGCTCTGGTCGCCCTCTTCCTCACCGCCTGCGGGCCGCAGCAGGTGCTGCCGCTGGCCGACTACCGCAGCCTGGGCGAACTGCGCGTGGCGACGCGCCACGATGCGATCTCGTATCACCTCGACGCCCAGGGCGAGGCCGGCGGCTTCGAATACGAGTTGCTGCTCGCACTCGGCGAGGCGCTCGGGGTTCCGGTGCGCTTCGACCGTTATCCGGACGCCACCCGCGCGCTCGATGCGGTGATCCTGGGGCGGGCCCATCTGGCAGCGGCCGGACTGGGGCGTAACGAGCGCCTGCCGCTGCACTGGTCGGCGGCGCTGCGCGAGGTCGATTATGTGATCGCCGGCCGCGCCGATACGGAGGCGATCGATGACGAAGCCGGACTCGCCGGCCGCAGCGTCAGCGCCCGGCGCGGCTCGCTCGCCGCCGAGCACCTGACGCGGATCCGCAAGGGCGTGCCGACCCTGAACGTGAACTTCCCGATCGGATCGGGCGAGGAAACCCTGCTCGCGGAGCTTGCCGCCGGCGAGCTCGACCTCGTCGCCACCGACCGCCTGCACTACGCTTTCGCTTCGCGCGTGCATCCGCAGCTGGCAATCGTGCGCGAACTGCCCGGACGCTCGTCGATCTCCTGGGCGATGCCGCTGGGCAACCCCGAACTGGCTGCGGCGGTGGATGCCTTCATCGAAGAGGCCCGGAGCAGCGGCCGGCTGGCCCGCCTGGCCGACCGCCACTTCGGCCATGTGCGCCGGCTCGACGACACGGACATCACGACTTTTCTCGTCCGCATCCGCGAGCGCCTGCCGCGCTACCGGGCCTTTTTCCACGAGGCCGAGGCGCAGACCGGAATCGATTGGCGTTACCTGGCCGCGGTCGCCTACCAGGAATCGCACTGGAACCCGGACGCCACCTCCCCTACCGGAGTGCGCGGAATGATGATGCTGACTTCGGACACAGCCGATCGCCTCGGTGTCGCCAACCGCCTCGATCCGCGCCAGAGCATCCTGGGCGGGGCGCGCTATCTGGCGATGCTCAGGGAGCAGCTGCCGGAACAGACCCCCGAACCCGACCGCGCGTGGATGGCGACCGCCGCCTACAACCTGGGCATGGGGCACTTCAGCGGCGCACGCAGCATCGCCCGCAGCCAGGGCAAGGACGATCTATCATGGTGGGACCTGAAGTCGGTGCTGCCGCTGCTGTCGAAACCGGAATACGCCGCGCGCCTGAAGTCGGGCCCGGCGCGGGGCGGCGAAGCCGTGGTGATGACTGAGAACGTGCGCAGCTACCACGACATCCTGATGCGGCTCGAAGCACCCTATTCGTCCGCCCTGAACCTGCCCGCCCTCTCCCTCGGCCAGCCACGGTAGGGGCGACCCGACGGGTCGCCCCTACAACCGCACGAACCGCCCGACGACCGGACGAATCGCCCCGGCGATCCGGTGATTCGCCCACAGGCGCGACCCGGGTCGCGTTTCAGAGCGGCGCTTCGAGCCGCTCGACGCCCCCCATGTAGGGCACGAGCGCCTTCGGAACGAGGACCGAGCCGTCCGCCTGCTGATGGTTCTCGAGCACGGCGACCAGGGTCCGCCCTACCGCCAGCCCGGAGCCGTTGAGGGTGTGCACCAGCTCGTTCTTGCCCTGCGCATTCTTGAACCGGGCCTGCATGCGCCGCGCCTGGAAGGATTCGCAGTTGGAGCAGCTGGAGATTTCACGATACGTGTTCTGCGCCGGCAGCCACACTTCCAGGTCGTAGGTCCTGGCCGCGGAAAAACCCATGTCGCCGGTGCACAGCGTGATCACCCGGTAGGGCAGCTCGAGCTTTTGCAGGATCGCTTCGGCGTGGCCAACCATCTGCTCGAGTGCCTCGTCGCTCTTCGACGGTTCGACGATCTGCACCATCTCGACCTTGTCGAACTGGTGCTGGCGGATCATGCCGCGCACGTCGCGCCCGCCGCTGCCCGCTTCTGAGCGGAAGCACGGGCTGTGCGCGGTGAGCCGGATCGGCAGCGCATCGAGCGCGAGGACCTCTTCGCGCACACTGTTGGTGAGGGTGATCTCGGCGGTGGGGATGAGGTACTGCTCCTGCCCCGCCTCGTCGCCGCCGCGCAGCACCCAGAACAGGTCCTCCTTGAATTTCGGCAGCTGGCCGGTGCCGACCAGGGCGTCGCGGTTGACGATGTAGGGCGTGTAGCACTCGGTGTAGCCGTGCTCGCGGGTGTGGGTGTCGAGCATGAACTGGGCGAGCGCGCGGTGCAGGCGGGCGACCGGACCGCGCAGGAAAGCGAAACGCGCCCCCGACAGCTTGGCACCGGTTTCGAAATCGAGCCCCAGCGGCGCCCCCAGGTCGACATGGTCGCGCACCCCGAAGTCGTAGCTGCGCGGCGTGCCCCAGCGCCGCACCTCGACGTTGCCCGATTCGTCCTCGCCCACCGGCACATTTTCCTGCGCCAGGTTAGGCAGCATGGCGAGGAAGGCGTCGATGCGTTCGAGCAGCGCCGGCAGGGCCTGCTCGCAAGCCTTCAGTTCGTCACCGAGCTGCCCGACTTCGGCCATCACACCCGAGGCATCCTCGCCCTTGCTCTTGAGCAGGCCGATCTGCCTGGACAAGGCGTTGCGCCGCGCCTGCAGCTCCTGGGTGCGGGTCTGCAACTGCTTGCGCTCGTCTTCCAGGCCCTGGAAGGCCGCGGTATCGAGCGCTACGCCGCGGCGGGCAAGACGCGCAGCGACGGTGTCGAGGTGGTTGCGAAGAAGCTGGATATCGAGCATCGAGAAATTCCTGGTACCTGTTTAATCAAGAGCTTGCCTCAAAATACTGAAGCTCTTTCGATGAAAACACGCGCAAGCGGCTCGCTTTCCTGGCTTTCGCCAGCAATGCCGCAGCGCAAAAATTAACTTTTCCAATCAATGACTTGAAGCATCGAATTCGTGCTTGAAAAAACCCGTTCAGCGCTTATTCTGAAAGTCTCGGTTGCGCAAGCGGAGAGAGCCGCGCTTCTGCCGCCAGGCGCGCATGGTTTACGCGATGAGGAGTTCAGCATGCTATCGATTCGTGACTGCCTCGACTACTGCGACTTGACCGACGATGAGATCGCCCTCATCGCCGAGCACGAAGAGATTCCCGATGCGGCTGCCGCGCAGGTGGCCTGCGGCTTGGTGCAGACGCCGGAAGGCGTGATGGCCCTGACCGGGTACATGCTCGATCTGATCGAACGCGCCAACGCCCACGGCGATGTCGACAAGGCCGCGCGCGCGGCGTCGGTCTGCGCCCGGTTCATGGCCGATCATCCCCTGCTCCACTGAGCCGCCCTTCCCTGTTGTCAGAGGTGTTCGCGTCGCTGCGCGCGGCGGCATCGAGTGCGCGCAGGTGGGCGAGCTTTTCGGCGATCTTCGCTTCCATGCCGCGCGCCACCGGACGGTACCAGGCGGGACGGGGCATACCGTCAGGAAGGTAGTCCTCGCCCGCAGCGTAGCCCTCGGGTTCGTCGTGGGCGTAGCGGTAGGCCTTGCCGTAATCGAGCGACTTCATCAGCTTGGTCGGGGCGTTGCGCAGACGCAGCGGCACCGGCCGCGAGTCGTCCTGGGCGACGAAGGCGCGCGCCGCCTTGTACGCTTTGTACACCGCGTTCGACTTCGCCGCGCAGGCCATGAAGAGGGTCGCTTCGGCGAGCGCGAGTTCGCCCTCGGGCGAGCCCAGGCGTTCGTAGGTGGCGCAGGCATTGAGGGCGATCTCGAGGGCGCGCGGGTCGGCGAGGCCGATGTCCTCGGTGGCCATGCGGATCAGCCGGCGGCCCAGATAGAGCGGGTCCGCGCCACCGTCGAGCATGCGGCACAGCCAGTACAGCGCAGCATCGGGGTCGGAGCCGCGCACGGATTTGTGCAGGGCCGAAATCTGGTCGTAGAAGGCTTCGCCGCCCTTGTCGAAGCGGCGCAGTTTGCGCGACAGCGCCTGGTCGATGAAGGCGGCGGTGACCGGGGCCACGGCGGCGGTCTCGGCGGCGATCTGGACCTGCTCGATCAGGTTCATCAGCCGGCGTGCGTCGCCGTCGGCAAAGCCGATCAGGCGCGCGCGGGCATCGTCCTCGAACACCAGCGCCGGGCAGGCGACGGCGTGGGCGCGCTCGAACAGCCGCGCCAGCGCCTCGCCATCGAGCGCTTCGAGCACGTACACCGCGGCCCGCGACAGCAGCGCGGAATTGACTTCGAACGACGGGTTCTCGGTGGTGGCGCCGATGAAAGTCACCAGCCCCTGCTCGACATAGGGCAGGAAGGCGTCCTGCTGGGCCTTGTTGAAGCGATGCACTTCGTCGACGAAGAGGATCGTGTGGCGCCCGCGCGCTTTGGCCGCCTGGGCCTGACCAATCGCCTCGCGGATTTCCTTGACCCCCGAGAACACCGCCGACAGGGCGATGAAATCGGCATCGAAGCCCTGCGCCATCAGCCGCGCGAGGGTGGTCTTGCCGACCCCGGGCGGCCCCCACAGGATCATCGAGTGCGGCCGGCGCGACTCGAACGCCAGGCGCAGGGGCTTGCCCGGCCCGAGCAGGTGGGCCTGGCCGGCGACTTCGTCCAGGGTCTTCGGCCGCATGCGCTCGGCCAGCGGGACCCGGGGCGGCTCGAGGGAATCGAAAAGGTCGGTCATAGGATGCGGCAAAAGCCGAAGCGGACGCCGGGATTCAGCGTCCCCGCCAGCGCGGCGCCTGCGGGAAGAGCGAGTAAAGGTATCGAAGCCGGTTTCCGCTCATCGTGCCGGGTCCGGCACGGTGCCGATGATGTCCGCTCCGGCCGGCGGAGTGAAGCGGAAACGGTCGCCAGCGAGCACCGGATCGAGCTCCAGACGGGTGAAATGGATCCGCGTGGTCTGGCCGAAGGGGTCGTGCATTTCCATCTGGCGCAGTTCGCCCCCCTCAAGGCCGAGGCGCAGCGACTCGAAGCCGCTGTCGGGGCGCAGCGGGCGGGCGTCCACCCAGGCCAGGCCGTCGCGCTCGCCGCCATCGGAGAGTTCGAAGCTGTCTTCGAGCGCGCCGCTGCCGAACAGGATGGCGGCGGGCGTTGCGCCCAGCGCATCGCCGATTTCACGCACCGTGACCTGGTTCAGGTCGGGGTCCCAGATCCACAGGTTCTGGCCGTCGCCGACCAGCAGCTGGCGATACGGGCGGTCGTATTCCCAGTGGAAGCGGCCCGGCCGCGCATAAACGAAACGGCCCGCGGCCTGCTGCGGCTTGCGCCCGGATTTCGCCACGACCGTCTGCTCGAACGTACCTTCGGCGCTGCGCGCGCGCGCAACGAACGCCTTCAGCTGGGCCACGCCGTCCGCGGCCACGGCCAGGCTCGCCGCCGCCGCCAGTGCCATCCCCGCTACAGCGCGCAGCACGGACGCCGCGCGCGGACTGAAAAACTTCATTCGCTCTCCTTGGCCGGCACGATCACGTCGCGATTGCCATTGCTTCCCATCGGCGAAACCAGCCCCGCCCGTTCCATCTGCTCGATCAGGCGCGCGGCGCGGTTGTAGCCGATGCGCAGGTGGCGCTGCACCAGCGAGATCGACGGCCGGCGCGTCCTGATCACCACTTCGACCGCCTGGTCGTAGAGCGGATCGGCTTCGCCCTCGCCGCCCTCGCCGCCGCCGAGCGCCCCGTCCAGCTCGTCCTCGGCGGCCGCCAGGATGCCCTCGACGTAGTCGGGCGGGCCGATCTTCTTCAGGTGCTCGACGACCTTGTGCACCTCGTCGTCGGCAACGAAGGCGCCGTGCACGCGCACCGGCAGGCCGGTACCCGGCGCCAGGTAGAGCATGTCGCCCATCCCCAGCAGCGTCTCCGCCCCCATCTGGTCGAGGATGGTGCGCGAGTCGATCTTGCTCGAGACCTGGAACGCGATGCGGGTGGGCACGTTGGCCTTGATCAAGCCGGTGATGACGTCCACCGACGGGCGCTGGGTGGCGAGGATCAGATGGATGCCGGCGGCGCGGGCCTTCTGCGCCAGGCGCGCGATCAGCTCTTCGACCTTCTTGCCGACCACCATCATCATGTCGGCAAGCTCGTCGACGACGACGACGATGTAGGGCAGCGGTTCGAGCGGTTCGGGGTTTTCCGGGCTGATCGAGAACGGGTTGGTGAGCGGGGTCTCGGCCTTGCGCGCCTCGCTCACCGCCTTGTTGAAGCCGGCGAGGTTGCGCACCCCGACCGCGGCCATCAGCTTGTAGCGCTTGTCCATTTCCGCCACGCACCAGTTGAGCGCGTTGGCGGCGTGCTTCATGTCGGTGACGACCGGTGCCAGCAGGTGCGGGATGCCTTCGTAGATCGACAGCTCGAGCATCTTGGGGTCGATCATGATCAGGCGCACGCGCTCGGGCTCGCTCTTGTACAGCAGCGACAGGATCATCGCGTTGATCCCCACCGATTTGCCCGAACCGGTGGTGCCGGCCACCAGCAGGTGGGGCATCTTGGCCAGATCGGCGACCACCGGCTGGCCGCCGATGTCCTTGCCCAGCACCACGGTGAGCGGCGAGTGCATGTCGTTGTAGGCCTTGGAGCCAACGATCTCGGACAGGCGCACCATCTGCCGCTTCGGATTGGGCAGCTCGAGCGCCATGCACGACTTGCCGGGCACGGTCTCGACCACCCGGATCGACACCAGCGACAGCGCACGGGCGAGATCCTTGGCCAGGTTCACCACCTGACTGCCCTTCACGCCGGTGGCGGGCTCGACCTCATAGCGGGTGATCACCGGGCCGGGATAGGCGGCGAGCACCTTGACCTCCACACCGAAGTCGGCGAGCTTGTTCTCGATCACGCGCGAAGTGAATTCGAGCGCTTCGGGCGAGGGCGGCTCGGCCGTCGTGCTGGCTGGATCGAGCAACCCGACCGGCGGCAGCGCGCCGTCGATGGCGTCGGCGAACAGGGTCTGCTGGCGCTCTTTTTCGAGGCGTTCGGATTTGGCCACGGTGGCCACCGCCGGCTCGATGCGCAACGGCGTCGGCGGCGTTTTTTCGCTCTTGCGGCGGCGGCTCTCGAGCACGACTTCGCGCTTTTGCGCCGTCTGGCGGCCGATGCGCCGGTCCTGCCAGCGCTGCCAAGCCTGCTGCGCACCGATCACCGACTGCTCGAGCCCCAGCCCGACACGCTCGACCACGGCGATCCACGACAGCCCGGTAAACAGGGACAGCCCGCAGGCGAGCAGTGCCAGCAGCAGCAAAGTGCCGCCGGTGAAGCCGAAATAGCGCTGGCTGAGCTGGCCGAACTCCATCCCGATCAGTCCGCCCGGCGCCAGCGGGACGGTTGCGCCGTGGGAATGGAAGCGCAGGAATTCGAGCGCGCTGCTGGTCAGCAGCACGACCAGAAAGCCGACCAGGACAAAGATGAAGGAGCGCCGGTCGAGCGCCAGGCGGTTCTTGATCCGCCGGAATCCCCACACCAGGCTGTAGCCGAGAAACACCACCCACCACCACGAAGACAGGCCGAACAGGTACAGCAGCAGGTCCGCGAGCCAGGCGCCGAAACGCCCACCGGGGTTCGCCACCCGTGCCGCGTCGGAAGCGTGCGACCAGCCGGGATCGCTCTTGGAATAGCCCAGCAGGATGAGGCCGACATAGAGCGACATCACGCCCAGGATCAACCAGCGCGCCTCCTGCAGCAGCAGCGAGATCTTTTCCGGCAAGGGCTGGGAGCGGGACGACGGACGGGGCAGCATGAACAGGGGGAGAGGCGGCCGGAGTGGAACAACGCCCGGATTATACGGGATCGCCCAGCCCTGCCGTCCGCGATGTTGCGCCTGCTCACAAACGCCGCAGCGGCGGCAGGCGGCGGCATGACCGGCGCCGGAGCGGACGTATGAGCCCGCCCCCGCGCGCCGCTCCGGGGGGCTGTCGTGCGATCGCCGCTGGCTCGCCGCGGAATCGTCTACTACACTTGCGCGTCGCGGGGCCGACCGCCCGCCATCCGCTACCGAACGCTGGAGTCGCCATGCCCCGGATCGCCACCGTTTCCGTCATCGCCCTGAAAACCTTCCCGCTGTTCCACGGACTTTCCGACCAGGCGCTGGATGCCGTGGCGCAGGTGGCGATGATGCGCAGGGTGGCGCGCGGGCAATCGGCGCTGATCGCCGGCGACCGGCCCGACTATGTCTACCTGGTGCTGACCGGCAGCCTCAAGGTCGTGGTCAGCGACGAAGACGGACGTGAAGTGATCCTCTCCATCCTGGGCCAGGGCGAGCTCTTCGGCGAGATGGCGATGTTCGATGAGCAGCCGCGCTCGGCATCGGTGGTCGCGGTCATGCCATCGGACCTGGTGCTGATCTCCAAACAGGATTTCCGCCGCATCATGGAAGGCAGCTTCGACGTTTCGTGGCGCATCATGTGCAACCTCGCCGAGCGCCTGCGCTATGCCGATCGCAAGATCGAGAGCCTCGCCCTGATGGACGTCTATGGCCGGGTCGCGCGGCTGCTGATCGAGCTGGCCGAGGACGTCAGCGGCGAGACCGTGCTCGTGCGCCGCCTGTCCAAGCAGGACATCGCCAAGATGATCGGCGCCTCGCGCGAGATGGTCAGCCGTGTGATGAAGGATCTCGGCCAGCAGGGCCTGATCGAGGAGCGGGCCGACGGCATCGTGCTGCGCGAGCGCCTGGGCGAAATCTGAACGCAGCCGGGCGCGGCGGGATCGGGACTGCACCCTCGGCTATAATCGGCCCTTCGTTCGCAACCCGCAGGAATGCCCTTCATGACCACCAAACACGCCCGCCTGCTGATCCTCGGTTCCGGCCCGGCCGGCTACACCGCCGCGGTCTATGCCGCACGCGCCAACCTTGCTCCCGTGCTCGTCACCGGTCTTGCCCAGGGCGGCCAGCTGATGACCACGACCGATGTGGACAACTGGCCGGCCGATGCCGACGGCGTGCAGGGGCCCGAGCTGATGGCGCGCTTCCAGAAGCATGCCGAGCGCTTCAACACCGAGATGATCTTCGATCACATCCACACCGTGGAACTGGCCCAAAGGCCCTTCCGCCTGGTCGGCGATTCGGGCGAATACACCTGCGATGCGCTGATCATCGCCACCGGCGCCACAGCCAAGTACCTCGGCCTGCCTTCGGAAGAAAAGTTCGCCGGCCGCGGCGTTTCGGCCTGCGCGACCTGCGACGGCTTCTTCTACCGTAACCAGGAGGTCGCCGTGATCGGTGGCGGCGACACTGCGGTCGAGGAGGCGCTGTATCTGGCCAACATCGCGAAGAAGGTCACCCTGGTGCACCGCCGCGAACAGTTCCGCGCCGAGAAGATCATGATCGACAAGCTGATGGAGAAGGTCGCCGCCGGCAAGATCGAACTCGCGCTCAACGCCACCCTCGACGAGATCCTCGGCGACAGCTCCGGCGTCACCGGGATGCGGATCAAGGACGTGGGCTCGGGCGCGACCCGCGAGGTGGCCTTGCAGGGCGTGTTCATCGCGATCGGGCACAAGCCCAACTCCGACATCTTCGAAGGCCAGCTCGAAATGGAGAACGGCTACATCGTCACCCAGGGCGGACGGCACGGCAACGCCACCCAGACCAGCGTGGCGGGCGTGTTCGCCGCCGGCGACGTCCAGGACCACACCTACCGCCAGGCGGTGACGTCGGCCGGAACCGGCTGCATGGCCGCGCTCGACGCCGAGCGTTATCTCGACGCCCTGGGCTGAAGCGCACCATGGCCCGCCGCCCGCGCAGCAGCCCTCCATCGGCAAAAGCCGGCGGACGCGGGCGCGACGACGGCGCCAAGGCCAGCGACGGGCCTTTCGCCGCGCTGCGTCGGCAGCTCCGGGAACAGCAGGAGGCGGCGACGCAGCCTGCCTCGCCGCCGACGGGAGCCGGGCGCGCACCGGAAAAGGCACCTCCCGCGCCATCCGGCGGCGCACGCGCCGATTCTGCCCAGGCGCCGGACGGCCCCGGCGCGGCGTCGGTGGACGAAGCCGAGCGGGCTTTGTTCCGCCAGGCGCTCGGCGCGGTCCGCCCGCTGCGCCGCGGCGACCGGGCCGAGATCGAGCCGCCCCGCCCCGCCCCCGTCCCGCGCCGCCGGGACCGCGCCGACGACGACCTCGCCCCGCCCCCTCGCCGCCCGGAATCCGACCCGTTGCGGGCCGCCTACGCTGGCGTCGTGCCGCTGCGCGATTGCGGCCGGGTGGAACTGGAGACGGCGCACCGCCACCACGCCCGCAGCCCTTCTGCCGCGAGCGGCGCCCGCATCCAGCGTCCGGATGCGATCGTGCTGCCGACCGATGTCGAGGCAAGCGATCCGGCAGCGCTGTTCCGCCTCGTGGTCGGCGACGCCCGGCCGCTGGACCACGACAACCGGGTCGAACTGGAACGCCCGGCGCCCGCCCCGGCACCGGTCAAGCACGACGCCGACGAACGGGCTGCGCTGGATGAATCGCTGATCGCGCCGCTCACGTTCGAGGACCGTCTCGACATGGGCGACGAGGCGGCGTTCCTGCGCGCCGGCCTGCCCCGCCGCGTGCTCACCGACCTGCGCCGCGGACGCTGGGTGCTGCAGGGCCAGATCGACCTCCATGGGCTGACCCGTGACGAAGCGCGCGCCGCGCTCGGCCACTTCCTCCACGACAGTCTCAGCCAGGGCAGGCGCTGCATCCGCGTGATCCACGGCAAGGGCCACGGTTCGCCGGGCAAGGAATCGATCCTCAAGCAGCTCTCGCGCGGCTGGCTGGCCCAGCGCGAGGAGATCCTCGCCTTCTGCCAGGCCGGTCCGCACGAAGGCGGCAGCGGCGCCTTGCTGGTGCTGCTGCGCGCCCGGAATGCCGCACCGCGCCGGCCCGAGCCGGCCTGAAAGCGGGGCGATACAGGGACGGCGGTGGGCGCAGCGGCAAGCCTGGTCGGCAGCCGTCATCCACGACGGCCGCCGCAATGGTGGCACCGCACTCGCGCGCCGGCTCGCAGCGGCGGATCAGATTGCGGCTTCGTTGGTTTCGCCGGTGCGGATGCGGATCACCTGCTCGACCGCCATCACGAAGATCTTGCCGTCGCCGATCTTGCCGGTATGCGCGGCCTTGATGATCGCCTCGACGGCCGGATCGACCATGTCGTCGGCGAGGACGAGCTCGACCTTGATCTTGGGCAGGAAATCGACCACGTACTCCGCGCCGCGATACAGCTCGGTATGCCCTTTCTGGCGGCCGAAGCCCTTCACCTCGGTCACCGTCAGGCCGGTGATTCCCACTTCGGACAGGCCTTCACGCACCTCGTCCAGCTTGAACGGCTTGATGATCGCTTCGATCTTCTTCATCCCATTCCTCCTTGTCGAATGTTTCAGAACTCGTTTCAGAACTCGTCCTGGTAGCGGGACGTGATCGGGTAGCGCCAGTCCCGGCCGAAGCCGCGCGGAGTGACGCGAATGCCGACCGGGGATTGGCGGCGCTTGTATTCGTTGCGCTTGAGCATCGCCACCGTGCGCCGGACCTCGGCCTCGGGGTAGCCGGCGGCGATGATCTCGCGCGGGGATTCGTCGCGTTCCATGTAGGCTTCGATGATCGCATCGAGCACTTCGTAGGGGGGCAGGCTGTCCTGGTCCTTCTGGTCGGGCTTGAGCTCGGCCGAGGGCGGGCGGTCGATGATGTTCTGCGGGATCACCGGGGCGACCGTGTTGCGCCAGTTCGACAGGCGGAACACGAAGGTCTTGTACAGATCCTTGAGTACCGCGAAGCCGCCGGCCATGTCCCCGTAGAGGGTGGCGTAGCCGGTGGCCATTTCGCTCTTGTTGCCGGTGGTGAGGACGATCGCGCCGGTCTTGTTCGATAGCGCCATCAGGATCATGCCGCGGATACGGCTCTGCAGGTTTTCTTCGGTGGTGTCGGCGGGCAGGCCGGCAAATTGCGGCGCAAGCAGTTCGGCAAACACCTTCATCGCCGGCTCGATCGGAATTTCGTCGTAGCGCACACCGAGCCGGCGCACCATTTCACGCGAGTCGTCCAGGCTCATCTGCGCAGTGTAGGGCGAAGGCATCATCACCGCACGCACCCGCTCCGCGCCCAGGGCATCGACGGCGACGGCCAGGGTCAGGGCCGAGTCGATTCCTCCGGACAGGCCGATGATCGCCGAGGGGAAGCGGTTCTTGCCCAGATAGTCGCGCACTCCGGTTTTCAGCGCCTCGTATACTTCGGCTTCGAGCGTGCGCGGCGCGATCCGCACCGTACTCTGCCAACGTCCGTCTTCCCAGCGCAGCACGTCGAGGCTTTCGGCGAACGTGCCCGCCTGGTAGGCCAGGGAGCCATCGCCATCGAGGGCGAAGGAGGCGCCGTCGAAAACCAGCTCGTCCTGGCCGCCGACCATGTTGCAGTACAGCACCGGGAGCCGGGTTTCGGTCACGCGCTCGCCCAGCACCTGCAGGCGCAGCGCCTGCTTGTTCATGTGATAGGGCGAGGCGTTGAGCGCGAGCAGTACCTGCGCTCCCGCCGCCTTCGCCGCCCGTGCCGGCCTCGGCTCCCAGACGTCGGCGCAGATGTTGATGCCGAAGCGCACGCCCTTGCATTCGAACACGCAGGGCGCTGCACCGGCTTCGAAGTAGCGTTCCTCGTCGAAGACTTCGTAGTTGGGCAACAGGTTCTTGTGGTAGCTCGCGAGCACGCCGCGGCTGCGCAGCACCGAAGCGGTGTTGTAGCGCAAGCCGCCCGCCTCGGCCGGATGGCCGAGGACCACGGTGAGGCCGTGCGCGGCGTCGGCGATGCGCTGCACTTCGCGGGCGCAGGCGCGGTAGAAGTCGGGCCGCAACAGCAGGTCTTCGGGCGGATAGCCAGAGAGCGCGAGCTCGGGAGTGAGCACGATGTCGGCGCCCGCAGCGCGCGCCTCGGCGATCGCGGCGATGATCCGGTCGGCATTGCCGACGAGGTCGCCGACGGTGAGATTGAGCTGGGCGACGGCGATGGTGACGGGGGAATGGGCGCTTGCATTCATCCTGGAATCTCGATTATTGGCGGCAGCCGCGCGCGGCTGCCGCTTGCGCAGGCACGGCGCCAATCACGGCGGCGGTAGTCACTCCGCCCCGCGGATCAGCGGCAGGGCACGAAAGAAAGCGGTGATCGTCTTGGCGTCGGTGATCTCGCCGGCATGGATCCGGGCTTCGACATCGGCGGCCGGAAGATGGAGTATTTCGAGGAACTCGCCGTCGTCCCAGGCGTGGCCGACCTGCTCCAGGCCACTGGCGTAGAAGATCTCGATGCGCTCGTCGGAGTAACCGATGCAGGGGTGCATCACTCCGACATGGCGCCAGCGGGCAGCGCGGTAGCCGGTTTCCTCGCGCAACTCGCGCACGGCGCAGGCGAAAGGCTCCTCCCCCGCATCGATCTTGCCGGCGGGCAGTTCGAGAAAGGCCCGGCGCAGCGGATAGCGGTACTGGCGTTCGAACACCAGCGTACCGTCGTCGCACAGGGCGACGATGACGACGGCGCCGGGGTGGCGGATATACTCGCGCACGCCACCGCGACCGTCAGGCAGACGAACACGGTCGCGGCGGACATGGAGCAGCGCACCGTCGAACACGCATTCGGTGGCCAGTTCGTACTCGTGCAGGGGATCGTCGAGGTCAGGGGCACTCATGTTCCGATCCTAGCCGAGCCGCGCTCCCCGCGCCACCGGCGAGCTCCGGCGCCGACCGTCGGCGGGTGGGCGCCTCGCCGGCGCCACCTCGGTCCGGCGTTTTAGAGCGAGCCCAGGAGCGCGTAGGCGCACAGCGACATCAGCATCTGCGGCGCGAGCCCAAGAGCCGCGATCGCAAGGCCGTTGGCCGACAGCATCACGCGCACTTCGGCCGGAGCGCGAATCGGCGCGGCATCGACCGGCTCGTCGAAATACATCACCTTGACCACGCGCAGGTAGTAGAAAGCGCCGATCACCGACATCACCACCGCAAGCACCGCCAGCCACAGGTAGCCGGCCGCGACCACCGCCTGCAGCACCGACAGCTTGGCGAAGAAGCCGATGAAGAACGGCACCCCGGCCATCGAGAACATCACGAACAACATCATCAGCGCGTACCACGAGCTGCGCTTGTTGAGGCCCTTGAAGTCGTCGATGTTCTCGGCTTCGAAACCGGCACGCGACAGCAGGATCAGCATGCCGAACGAAGCCAGGCTCATGATCACGTAGGACACGGCGTAGAACATCGCCGAGCTGTAGGCGTTGAGGGCGAAGTGACGATCACCTTCGACGACGCCGGCGAGCAGGCCCAGCAGCATGAAGCCCATGTGCGAGATACCCGAATAGGCGAGCATGCGCTTGATGTTCTGCTGCGCGATCGCGGCCAAGTTGCCGAGCACGATGGAGGCCCCGGCGACCAGCATCAGCATCACCTGCCACTCTTCGGCAAGGTCGAACAGGGCCCAGATCAGCAGGCGCACCGCCATCGCGAACGCCGCCAGCTTGGGCGCAGTGGCGATCACCAGGGTGACTGCGGTCGGCGCCCCCTGATAGACGTCGGGCACCCACATGTGGAAAGGCACAACGCCGAGCTTGAAGCAGATTCCGGCGACGAGGAAGACGAGGCCGAACATCAGCACGGTCTGGTTCGCCGACTGGCCGTAGATCGCCTGGGCGATGCCGGAGAACTCCAGCGTACCGGTCGCGCCATAGACCATCGACATGCCGTAGAGGAGCAGGCCGGAGGCGAGCGCGCCGAGCACGAAGTACTTCATCGCGGCTTCGGTCGAACGCGAGGAGTCGCGGTCGAAGGCGACCATCGTGTACAGCGCCAGCGACATCATTTCGAGGCCGATGTACATCGGCAGCATGTGGTTGGCGGTGACCATCACCATCATGCCCAGCGTCATCAGCAGCGCGAGCAGGTAGTACTCGGGCTTGTCGATCTTGCGGTCGGTCAGATAGCCGCGGCCGTAGAGCAGCGCGATCGCGGTCGAGAAGAAGATCATCAGCTTCAGGAAGTCGCCCAGCAGGTCGCTGATGAACAGGTTGCTGAAGGTATAGACGACCTCGCCTTCCATCGTGAAGATGGTGATCAAGGCCGCCGCGATCAGGGTGAATTGGGTAAGGTGGTAGGCGAGCCCGCGCGCGATGCCGCGCGCGAAGGTGCTCGCCAGCATGATCACCAGGGCCATCACGGCGACGAAGATTTCGGCCGCTGCGGGGTAGAAGTCGGGGACGACGAAATTCATCTTCTGACCAGTCCGTTAAGTGTCTCTCGAACGCGCGCCGCGCTCAGAGCTTGCTCACGGCAACATGCCGCAGGAGTTCGTTGACCGAGGCGTGCATCACTTCGGTGAAGGGGAAGGGGTACAAGCCCATCGCCAGTACGCACAGCGCCAGGATCGCGAGGAAGGCGAATTCACGACCGTTGATGTCGGTGAGTTCGGCCACGTGCTTGTTGGCGATCTTGCCGAAGACGACGCGCTTGTACATCCACAGCGAATAGGCCGCGCCGAGGATCAGGGTGATCGCGGCGGTGAAGCCGATCCAGAAGTTGAACTGGACCGCGCCGAGCACGACCATGAATTCACCGACGAAGCCCGAGGTCGCCGGCAGGCCGGAGTTGGCCATCGCGAACAGCATGAAGAACGCGGCGAACTTCGGCATCGTGTGCACCACCCCACCGTAGTCGGCGATCTGGCGCGAGTGCATGCGGTCGTAGAGCACGCCGATGCACAGGAACATCGCGCCCGAGACGAAACCGTGCGAGATCATCTGCACCAGCGCGCCTTCCATGCCGAGCGGGTTGAAGATGAAGAAGCCCAGGGTGACGAAGCCCATGTGCGAGATCGACGAGTAGGCCACCAGCTTCTTCATGTCGGCCTGCACCAGGGCGACGAAGCCGATGTACACCACTGCGATCAGCGACAGGGTGATCACCAGGGGGGCGAGCTGCTGCGCGGCATCAGGCACGATCGGCAGCGAGAAGCGCAGGAAGCCGTAGGCGCCGAGCTTGAGCGCGATCGCCGCCAGCACCACCGAACCGCCGGTGGGCGCCTCGACGTGGGCATCGGGAAGCCAGGTATGCACCGGCCACATCGGCACCTTGACCCCGAACGCGACCAGGAAGGCGAGGAAGATCAGCACCTGCGGCTCGATTGCCAGCGGCACCTGGTGCCAGTCGAGGATGCTGAAGCTGCCGCCGGACTCCATGAACAGGTAGAGCAGCGCGATCAGCATCAGCAGCGAGCCGAGCAACGTATAGAGGAAGAACTTGATCGCCGCGTAGACCCGGTTGGCGCCGCCCCAGATGCCGATGATCAGGTACAGCGGAATCAGCGAGGCCTCGAAGAAGACGTAGAACAGCACGCCGTCGAGCGCCGAGAAGATCCCGTTCATCAGCCCCGACATGATCAGGAAGGCGGCCATGTACTGCGCGACCTTGTCCTGGATGACCTGCCAGCCCGCCATCACCACCAGGATGGTGATGAAGGCGTTGAGAATCACGAACAGCACCGACAGGCCATCGACCCCGAGGTGGTAGTTGATGTTGAAGCGCGGCACCCAGGGCATCAGCTCGGTGAACTGCATCGCGCTGGTGCTGGCATCGAAGCCGGTATAGAGCGGAATGGTCACGATAAAGCCAGCCACCGCAACCGCGAAGGCGAGCATCCGCGCCAGCGGGGCATTGCGATCCGAGCCGGTGGCCAGCACCAGCAGGCCACCGAGAATCGGCACCCAGACCGCCAGACTGAGGAGAGGAATGTCCGTCATCGTTGCTTTCCGTTCAGTGCGCCAGGCATGGCGCGTTCGATCTTGTTATGTGTTTCCGTCCCTGCGTGCCCACTGTGCACCGGTCTCAGCCGCGGTTGAACCAGTAGGTGAGCAGCACGAACACGCCGATGATCATCATGAAGGCGTACTGGTAGAGGTGGCCGGTCTGGAACAGACGCGACATCTGCGCCACCCAGCCCACCAGCTTCGCAGAGCCATTGACCGCGATGCCGTCGATCAGGCCCTGGTCGCCCCCCTTCCACAGTCCCTTGCCGAGCAGGCGGGCGCCGCCGGCGAAGACGATCTCGTTGAAGCGGTCGAAGAAGTACTTGTTCTCGAGCAGGCTGTGGATCGGCCTGAAGGTGCGCTGGATCGCCGCCGGAATGCCCGGACGGACCAGATAGAAGAACCAGGCCAGCACGACCCCGCCCATCGCCAGCCAGAACGGCGCGGTCTGCAGGCCGTGCAGCGCCATCGCCACCGGACCGTGGAAGGCCGCCTCGAGCTCTTTCAGGCCGGCGTGGTTGTCGCCGACGAAGATCACGCCCGCGAACCAGTCGCCGAACAGCATCGGTTCGATAGTGAAGAAGCCGATCAGCACCGAGGGAATGGCGAGCAGGACCAGCGGCAGCGTGACCACCCACGGCGACTCGTGCGGCTTCTGCCCCGGGGCGAGGCCGTGGTGATGGTCGGCCGAAGGCTCCTCGTCGTCGTGATCGCCGTGATGGTCATGATGCCCGTGCCCGTTGCCGAAGCGCTCCTTGCCGTGGAAGACCAGGAAATACATGCGGAACGAGTAGAACGCGGTGACGAACACGCCCAGCAGCACGCAGAACAGGGCATAGCCGGCACCGGGGATGGTCGACGCGTGCACCGCCTCGATGATCGAGTCCTTGGAGTAGAAGCCGGCGAAGAAGGGGAAGCCGATCAGGGCGAGCGAGCCTAGCAGCGAAGTGAGCCAGGTGACCGGCATGTACTTCCACAATCCGCCCATGTTGCGCATATCCTGGTCGTGGTGCATGCCGATGATCACCGATCCGGCACCGAGGAACAGCAAGGCCTTGAAGAAAGCATGGGTCATCAGATGGAACACCGCCGCCGAGTAGGCCGACACGCCCAGCGCCACGGTCATGTAGCCGAGCTGGGACAGCGTCGAGTAGGCGACGACGCGCTTGATGTCGTTCTGGACGATGCCGAGAAAGCCCATGAACAGCGCGGTGGTGGCACCGATCACGAGCACGAAGGAGAGCGCCGCGTCGGACAGTTCGAACAGCGGCGACATGCGCGCCACCATGAAGATGCCCGCAGTCACCATGGTCGCGGCGTGGATCAGCGCCGAGATCGGGGTCGGGCCTTCCATCGAGTCGGGCAGCCAGACGTGCAGCGGTACCTGGGCGGACTTGCCCATCGCGCCGATGAACAGGCAGATGCAGATCGCGGTGATCAGCGGCCAGCCGGTGACGGCCATCTCGGTGACCGACAGTTCCTGCGCCTGGGCGAACACTTCGGCGTAGTTCAGGCTGCCGGTGTAGGCGACGATCAGGCCGATACCGAGGAGAAAGCCGAAGTCACCGACGCGGTTGACCAGGAAGGCCTTCAGGTTGGCGTAGATCGCCGTCGGACGGTCGTACCAGAAACCGATCAGGAGGTAGGAGACGAGGCCCACCGCTTCCCAGCCGAAGAACAGCTGGAGGAAGTTGTTGGACATCACCAGCATCAGCATCGAGAAGGTGAACAGCGAGATGTAGCTGAAGAAGCGCTGGTAGCCGGGGTCTTCGGCCATGTAGCCGATGGTGTAGATGTGCACCATCAGCGACACGAAGGTCACCACCAGCATCATCATCACGGTCAGCGAGTCGATCAGGAAACCGACTTCGAAGGTGATGTCGCCCGCGACCATCCAGGTGTAGAGCGTGCCGTCGAAAGTGTTGCCCGCGGCTACGTCCTGATAGATCAGCACCGACAGGGCGAAGGCGATCGCCACTCCCAGAATGGTGACGGTGTGCGCCCCGGCACGCCCGATCGTCTTGCCGAACAACCCGGCCAGAATCGCCCCGGCGAGCGGCGCCAGCGGCACGAGAAGATAAAGTGTCTGCATGTCCGTCATCGTGACGCTTCCTTAACCCTTGAGGCTGTCCAGATCATCCACATGGATCGTGCGCATGTTGCGGAACATGACGATCAGGATCGCCAGGCCGATCGCGGACTCGGCCGCTGCGACGGTGAGGATGAAGAAAACGAAAACCTGGCCGGCGATGTCGCCCAGATAGTGCGAGAAGGCGACGAAGTTCATGTTGACCGACAGCAGCATCAGCTCGATGGCCATCAGCAGCACGATCAGGTTCTTCCGGTTGAGGAAGATCCCGACCACGCTGATCGCGAACAGGATCGCGCCCAGGATGAGGAAATGGGAAAGCGAAAGCATCTGTGACTCCCTGATCGCGCCGGCGCATGACCGGCGCGGTTCTTGTTCGCGTGCTGCGTCAGTCTTGTTTTTCGGCCTGCATCTTCACCAGCTCGACGCGGCCTTCGCGCTTCACCGCGACCTGCTCGGACGGCGGGATGGACTTCAGCCCCTTGCGCTTGCGCAGCGTCAGCGCCACCGCGGCGACCATCGCCACCAGCAGCACCAGCGAGGCGAGTTCGAACGGATAGACGTAGTCGGTGTAGAGCACGCGGCCCAGTTCGCGGGTGTTGCTGTAGGTCTCGGCCGCGGCGGGCGGAGCCGGCATCGCGTCGAGGCCGAAGTACGGGCCGCCGAGCACCAGGATCATCTCGATCAGCATCAGGATGCCGACCAGCGCGCCGACCGGCAGATAGCTCCAGAAGCCTTCGCGCAGACGATCGAGATTGATGTCGAGCATCATCACCACGAACAGGAACAGCACCATCACTGCGCCGACATAGACCATCACCAGGGTGACGGCGAGAAACTCGGCCTGCAGCAGCAGCCACAGGCCGCCCGCGTTGAAGAAGGTCAGCACCAGGAACAGCGCGGCATGCACCGGGTTCCGGACGGTGATCACCCTCAGCGCCGCGAGCACCATGATCGCGGCGAGAAAGTAGAAGACGAAGGTCTTGAATTCCATGTTCCTGAATGGCGCCGCAGCGCCCTCCCCTTAGCGGTACTTTGCGTCTTGCTCGCGGTCGGCCGCGATCTGGGCCTCGTTGCGCTCCCCTACCGCCAGCAGCATCTGCTTGGTGTAGTAGAGATCGCCACGCCGTTCGCCGTGATATTCCAGCACCCGTGTCTCGACGATGGCATCGACCGGACAGGCTTCCTCGCAGAAGCCGCAGAAGATGCACTTGGTGAGGTCGATGTCGTAGCGCGTGGTCCGGCGCGAACCGTCCTCGCGCTGTTCGGACTCTATCGTGATCGCCATCGCCGGGCAGATCGCCTCGCACAGCTTGCACGCGATGCAGCGCTCTTCACCGTTCGGGTAGCGGCGCAGCGCGTGCAGGCCGCGGAAGCGGTTGCTCTGCGGGGTTTTTTCTTCCGGATACTGGACGGTGATCTTGCGCTGGAAGAAATGCCGTCCGGTCAGGGCCATGCCCTTGACGAGTTCCTTCAGGAACAGACTGCCGATGTAATCCTTGGCACCCATGGTCTTCTCAACTCCAGATCGACAGCGGCGACATCATCCACACCGCCACTACAAACACCCACACCAGGGTCACCGGGATGAACACCTTCCACCCCAAGCGCATGATGTGGTCGTAGCGGAAGCGCGGGAAGGTGGCACGCGCCCACAGGAACAACAGCAGGATGAACGCGGTCTTCAGCGCCAGCCAGTGGAAGCCGTCGGGCAGGAAGCCGACCGGCGACAGCCAGCCGCCGAGGAACAGGATCGAGGTCAGGATCGACACCAGGATCATGTTCGCGTACTCGGCGAGGAAGAACAGCGCGAAGGTCATGCCCGAGTACTCGACCATGTGACCGGCGACGACTTCGGCTTCGCCTTCGACGACGTCGAACGGGGCGCGGTTGGTCTCGGCGATGCCCGAGATCACGTACACCACGAACATCGGCAGCAGCGGCAGCCAGTTCCACGACAGGAAGGACAGGCCCATGTCGTGGAAGCGGCCCTGGCCCTGCGAAGTGACGATGTCGGTGAGGTTCAGGCTGGCCGAGATCAGCAGCACGCAGATCAGGGCGAAGCCCATCGACACTTCGTAGGACACCATCTGCGCCGCAGCGCGCATCGCACCGAGGAAGGGGTATTTCGAGTTCGACGCCCAGCCGGCGACGATCACCCCATAGACTTCCATCGAAGTGATCGCGAGCAGGAACAGCAGGCCGGCATTGACGTTGGCGAGCACCAGGCCGTCATCGAAGGGAACCACCGCCCAGGCCGCCAGCGAAGGCGCGATGGCGAGGATCGGGCCGAGGATGAACAAGCCCTTGTTGGCCCCGCTCGGGACGATGATTTCCTTGAACAGCAGCTTCATGCCGTCGGCGATCGGCTGCAGCAGGCCCTTGGGCCCGACGCGGTTGGGGCCGATGCGGACCTGCATGTAGCCGATCACCTTGCGCTCGGCAAGCGTCAGATAGGCCACGCAGATCATCAGCGGAGCGATGATCGCGACGATCTTCGCCAGCGTCCACACCGCAGTCCAGGCAGGGCCGAAAAATTCGGCGACAGGTTGCAGCATCGCTTCCATCAGACACGCTCCACGCTGAGTTCACCGCTCATCGCGCCGAGCGCAGCGGTCGAGGGATGCGCCGCCGCGACGCGCACGCAGCCGGCGGCAAGGCCCGCGTCCGACTGAACGGTCAGTTCCGCGCGCCCTCCTCCCTGGACGACTCGAATTTTCTGCCCGGCCGCAAGTCCGAGCGCGGCAAGCGTCGCCGGTGCGATGCGCGCCACCGGCGCAGCGGCATCGCGCGTCTTCTGCAGCGAAGGAGCACGACGCACGAGGGCATCGGCAAAATAGATCGGCACGTCGGCAACGCGCTCGAGGGCGTTCGCCGCCGCGCTGGCGGAGGACACCACCACGCCTTCGATGCCGTTGTCGAGTGCCGCGGCGAGATCGGCCGGCAAGGCCTGGGCGCGAACCGCTTCGGAATCGTCGTAGCCGAAGCCTTCGAGCGACAGCAGGTTGCCGAGCACGCGCAGCACTTTCCAGCCCGGGCGCACCTCGCCCAGCGGGCGGGCCACCGCGGTGAAGCTCTGGGCGCGGCCTTCGCAGTTGACGAAGGTGCCCGAAGTTTCGGTGAAGGGCGCGATCGGCAGCAGCACATCGGCGACTGCGCGCAGCGCGGGGGAATCGAAAGCCGACAGCCCCACCACCAGCTGCGCGGAGCTCATCGCGCCGATCGTCGCCGCCGGGTTGGCGAAATCGAGGTCCGGTTCGGCGCCGAGCACGACATAGGCCTTGCGCGGCTGCGCGATCATCGCGGCAGCATCGAGGCCGTCGGCGGCCGGCACTGCACCGGCAAGATAGCCGCCGACGCTGTTGGCGGCCTCGCCGATGAAGCCGAAGCTGCCGGCGCAAAGGCGGGCGATTTCCTGCGCGAGCATCTGCAGCTCGCTGGCACGGCCGTGCTGGGCGGCGAGGCTGCCCAGCCACACTGCGACTTTGCGTCCGCTGGCGAGGCTTTGCGCGATCGCCAGCGCTTCGGCGGCGACCGTGTCGGGCAGTTTGCCCAGCAGCGCGGGACTGATTTCGGCCCCCTTTTCACGCGCCAGCGCAACCACCACCTGGGCGAGCGTGGCGACCATCGCCGAGGGCGCGACCAGCGCCCGGTTCCGGACCGGAATCAACCACTCTTCGGCATTCGGGCCGATCGCGCTGACGTGCAAGCCCTTCTTCGCCGCCTGGCGCACGCGCTGGGCGAGCAGCGGCGCATCCTTGCGCAGGAAGCTGCCGATCACGAGCAGGCGGTTGAGATCAGCGACGCCGGCGACCGGCATGCCCAGCCAGGGGACTCCGGCCCTTTTGCCGTCGGCGCGGAAATCGGCCTGGCGCAGGCGGAAATCGACGTTGCCCGAGCCCAGTCCGCGCATCAGCTTCTGCAGCAGGTAGAGCTCTTCAACCGTCGAGTGCGGCGAGGCGAGCGCGCCGAGGGCGGCCGCGCCGTGATCCTTGGCGATCCCGCGCAGCCCGGTGGCAGCGAATTCGAGTGCGGCCTGCCAGTCGACCGGCTTCCACTGCCCACCCTGCTTGATCATCGGCGTGGTCAGGCGCTGCTCGCTGACGAGCGCTTCATAGGAGAAGCGGTCCTTGTCCGACAGCCAGCATTCGTTGAGTTCTTCGTTTTCCAGCGGCAGCACGCGTTTGACCACGTCGTGCTTGGTCTGGACGATCAGGTTCGCGCCGAGCGAATCATGCGGGCTCACCGACTTGCGCCGCGACAGCTCCCAGGTGCGTGCGGCGAAGCGGAACGGCTTCGAGGTCAGGGCGCCGACCGGACAGAGGTCGATGATGTTGCCCGACAGTTCGGTGTCGATCGTGCGTTCGATGAAGGGCATGATCTCCGCGTGCTCGCCGCGGAAGGCCTGGCCCATTTCCATCTCGCCGGCGATTTCGGTGGTGAAGCGGACGCAGCGCGTGCAGTTGATGCAGCGCGTCATGTCG
Source organism: Thauera aromatica (assembly GCF_023093595.1). Taxonomy (GTDB): domain Bacteria; phylum Pseudomonadota; class Gammaproteobacteria; order Burkholderiales; family Rhodocyclaceae; genus Thauera; species Thauera aromatica_A. Next base: position 75,386 of record NZ_JALLIK010000102.1, on the reverse strand, counting down.
GTGGAGACGAGGGCGCCGAGGTTCTTGTTGAACACGACGCGCTTTTCTTCCTGATAGCGCGAAGCGGAAGAACCGTAGCCGACGGCCAGATCCTGGAGCTGGCATTCGCCGCCCTGATCGCAGATCGGGCAGTCGAGCGGGTGGTTGATGAGGAGGAATTCCATCACCCCCTTCTGCGCCTTCACCGCCTGTTCCGAATGGGTCCACACTTTCATGCCGTTGGTCACCGGCGTGGCACAGGCGGGCAGCGGCTTGGGCGCCTTCTCGACCTGGACCAGGCACATCCGGCAGCTGGCGGCGATGGACAGCTTTTTGTGATAGCAGAAGTGCGGGATGTAGGCCCCGGCCACCACGGCTGCATCCATCACGGTGCTGCCGTCATTGACCTGGACCTGCTTGCCGTCGATTTCGATCTCTAGCATGAGGGGCTCACGTAGATTTGGCTGCCGGCGTGCTGCACTTCGGGCGGCACGAGGCATTTCTTGTTTTCGATGTGGTATGCGAACTCGGCACCGAAGTGCTTGATGAAGCTCTGCACCGGCATCGAGGCGGCGTCGCCGAGCGCGCAGATGGTGCGGCCCATGATGTTGCCGGTGACCGAATTGAGCAGATCGAGGTCGTCCGCGCGGCCGAGGCCGTGCTCGATGCGATGTACGACGCGGTACAGCCAGCCGGTACCCTCGCGGCACGGCGTGCACTGGCCGCAGGACTCCTCGAAATAGAAATACGACAGCCGCTCGAGCGCCTTCACCATGCAGGTGGTCTCGTCCATGACGATCACCGCGCCCGAGCCGAGCATCGATCCCGCCTTGGAGATCGAGTCGTAGTCCATCGTGCAGTCCATCATCACGCTGCCCGGCAGCACCGGCGACGACGAACCGCCGGGAATCACCGCCTTCAGCTTGCGCCCGCCGCGCATCCCGCCGGCCATCTCGAGCAGTTCGGCGAACGGCGTGCCGAGCGGGATCTCGTAGTTGCCCGGGCGATTGACGTGGCCCGAGATCGAGAACAGCTTCATCCCGCCGTTGTTGGGCTTGCCGAGCTCGAGGAAAGTCTCGCCGCCCATGTTGAGGATGAACGGAACGGAAGCGAAAGTCTCGGTGTTGTTGATCGTGGTCGGCTTGCCGTACAGGCCGTAGCTCGCCGGGAACGGCGGCTTGAAGCGCGGCTGGCCCTTCTTGCCCTCGATCGATTCGAGCAGCGCGGTCTCTTCGCCGCAGATGTAGGCGCCGTAGCCGTGATGGGCGAAGAGTTCGAAGGAGAACTCCGAACCGAGGATGTTCTGGCCGATCAGGCCGGCGGCGCGCGCTTCGGCGAGCGCCTCTTCGAAACGCTGATAGACCTCGAAGATCTCGCCGTGGATGTAGTTGTAGCCGCGCGCCGCGCCCATCGCGTAGGCCGCGATGGCCATCCCCTCGATGACGCTGTGCGGGTTGTAGCGCAGGATGTCGCGATCCTTGAAGGTCCCCGGCTCGCCCTCGTCCGAGTTGCAGGCGAGGTACTTGTCGCCCGGGAAGGAGCGTGGCATGAAGCTCCACTTCAGGCCGGTGGGGAAGCCCGCGCCGCCGCGGCCGCGCAGCACCGAAGTCTTCAGCTCGGCGATGATCGTATCCTGGGACGTCTTGTCGGCGATGATCTTCTTCAGCGCCGAGTAGCCGCCGCGGGCGAGATAGTCCTGGAGCCGCCAGGTGCGGTCGCCGTCACAGCCGGCGAGGATCATTCCTTGCGTGCTCATTTCTTGTCCAGCTCGGCCAGAATCTGGTCGATCCTCTCGGTGGTCATCCAGCTGCACATGTGATGGTTGTTCACCAGCAGCACCGGGGCGTCGCCACAGGCGCCCATGCACTCGCCTTCCTTCAGCGTAAACTTGCCGTCGGGCGTGGTCTCATTGAAATCGATGCCGAGCTTCTGCTTCAGGTAGTCGGCGGCATGGACGCCGCCGGACAGCGCACAGGGCAGGTTGGTGCACACGGTGATCTTGTGCCGACCGACCGGCTCGAGGTCGTACATGTTGTAGAAGCTCGCCACCTCGTAGGCGGCGATCGCCGGCATGTCGAGATAATCGGCCACGAACTCGATGAGTTCCTTCGGCAGCCAGCCCTTTTCCACCTGCGCGATCCGCAGCGCGGACATCACCGCGGACTGCTTCTGATCGGGCGGATATTTTGCGATCTCTCGATCGATCTGTTGCAGCGATTCCTGGCTCAGCATGTCGTCTTGATCTTCCGGATAGCCTGCCGATTCTTGTTTGATACCGTGGCGCCCGCAGGCGCCGATTCCCTTCGTACGGACGCGCGCGGCACTTTCGCTCAGCGGTCGATTTCGCCGAACACCACGTCCATCGTGCCGATGATCGCGACCACGTCGGCGATCATGTGGCCGCGGGCCAGTTCGTCCATCGCCGCGAGGTGGGCGAAGCCCGGCGCGCGCAGCTTCAGGCGATACGGCTTGTTGGCCCCATCGGAAACGGCATAGACGCCGAACTCGCCCTTCGGGTGCTCGATCGCGGCATAGACTTCGCCCTTCGGCACGTGCATACCTTCGGAGAAGAGCTTGAAGTGGTGGATCAGCTCTTCCATGTTCGACTTCATGTCCGCACGCGCGGGCGGGGCGACCTTGTGGTTGTCGGTGATCACCGGCCCGGGATTCTTGCGCAGCCAGTCGATGCACTGGCGGATGATGCGGTTGGACTGGCGCATCTCTTCCATGCGGCACAGATAACGGTCGTAGCAGTCGCCGTTCTTGCCCACCGGAATGTCGAAGTCCATGCGGTCGTAGACTTCGTAGGGCTGCTTCTTGCGCAGATCCCAGGCGATGCCCGAACCGCGCAGCATCGGGCCGGTGAAGCCCCACGCCAGCGCCTGCTCCGGCGAAACGACGCCGATGCCGACGGTACGCTGCTTCCAGATCCGGTTGTCGGTGAGCAGGGTCTCGTATTCGTCGCAGTAGGTCGGGAAGCGGTCGGTGAAATCTTCCAGGAAATCGAGCAGCGAGCCTTCGCGGCTGGCATTGAGTTCCCGGACCGTCTTCTCGTTCTTGAACTTGTTGACCTCGTACTTCGGCATGCGCTCGGGCAGGTCGCGATAGACGCCGCCCGGCCGGTAGTAGGCCGCATGCATGCGCGCGCCGGACACCGCCTCGTAGACGTCCATCAGGTCTTCGCGCTCGCGGAAGGTGTACAGCACCATCGTCATCGCGCCGATGTCGAGCGCGTGGGTGCCGATATTGAGCAGGTGATTCAGGACCCGGGTGATCTCGTCGAACATCACGCGGATGTACTGGGCCCGCTCGGGCACCTGCACGCCCAGCAGGCGCTCGATGGCCATGCAATAGGCGTGCTCGTTGCACATCATCGAGACGTAGTCGAGGCGATCCATATAAGGCACCGACTGCACCCAGGTGCGGGTCTCGGCGAGCTTTTCGGTGCCGCGGTGAAGCAGGCCGATATGCGGGTCGGCACGCTCGACGACTTCGCCATCCAGCTCCAGCACCAGGCGCAGTACACCATGGGCGGAAGGATGCTGCGGGCCGAAGTTGATCGTATAGTTGCGGATCTCAGCCATGGCCGACGTCCCCGTAGTTCTCTTCGCGCACGATGCGCGGCGTGTTCTCGCGCGGCTCGATGGTCACCGGCTGGTAGACGACCCTGCCCTGCTCCGGGTCGTAGCGCATTTCGACATAGCCCGACACCGGGAAGTCCTTGCGGAACGGATGACCGACGAAACCGTAGTCGGTGAGGATGCGGCGCAGGTCGGGGTGGCCGGCATACAGGATGCCGTACAGATCGAAAGACTCGCGCTCGAACCAGTTGGCGCTCGGCCACACGTCGACGACCGAATCAACCACCGGAAAACCGTCGTCCTCGGCGAACACCCGCACGCGCAACCGCCAGTTGTGCCTGACCGAAGTCAGATGAGCCACGGAAGCGAAGCGCCGGCCTTCCCACGGAGCATTGCCGTAAGCGGAATAATCGAGCCCCGAAATGTCGATCAACTGATCGAAGCGCAGCTCCTCGTGGTCGCGGAGCTTTCGCGCGATGCGCAGGTACTCGGCGGCGGCGACTTCGATCGTGAGCTCGCCGCGATCGAGCACCAGCGACCGGATGCGGTCGCCGAACACATCGCGCAAGGTCTGGCTCAGGCGTTCAAGTTTGACACTCATGTCTGGGACACCCTTCAGCGCGCAATCGTATTGGTGCGCTTGATCTTGTTCTGGAGCTGCAGAATGCCGTAGATCAACGCCTCGGCCGTCGGCGGACAGCCCGGCACATAGACATCGACCGGCACGATCCGGTCGCAGCCGCGCACGACCGAATAGGAATAGTGGTAATAGCCACCACCATTGGCGCAGGAACCCATGGAAATAACCCAGCGCGGCTCCGACATCTGGTCGTAGACCTTGCGCAGCGCCGGCGCCATCTTGTTGCACAGCGTTCCGGCCACGATCATCAGATCGGACTGGCGCGGACTGGGCCGGAACACGACACCGAAGCGGTCGAGGTCATAGCGCGAACAGCCCGCATGAATCATCTCCACCGCACAACAGGCCAGACCGAAGGTCATCGGCCACAAGGAACCGGTGCGCGTCCAATTGATGACCGCATCGAGCGAGGTGGTAACGAACCCCTCGCGGAAGACGCCCTCAATGCTCATGCATTACTCCCAGTCGAGTGCGCCGTTTTTCCACTCGACGATGTACCCGATGACCAGAACCGTAAGAAAGACCATCACCGAGCCGAACACGAACCAGGCCAGCTCGCCGGCGGCAATGAATTCCTGAAAGACCGTCGCCCACGGAAAGAGGAAGGCGATTTCGAGATCGAACAGAATAAAGAGAATGGCGATCAGGTAATAGCGAACGTCGAACTTCATGCGGGCGTCTTCAAACGCCTCGAAGCCGCATTCGTAGGGAGAGAGCTTTTCGCCGTCAGGGCGATAGGGCGCAAGAAGTCGCCCAAGAATGACAGGAGCAAGCCCGAAACCAAGTCCAACGAGAATGAACACCAATACGGGAAAATAATTTTCCAGCATGTTCAGAAACCCCCATTGCGTTCGACAGCGTCAACGATGCGCTGCAATTATTGTTTTGGCTGCTCTGCATAGAAACGCCCGCAAATGCGGGCGTTTCCGGAATATGGTGCCGACGATGAGACTCGAACTCATACGGCTTTCGCCACTACCCCCTCAAGATAGCGTGTCTACCAATTTCACCACGTCGGCGCTTCGTTCAGAAAGCCAAAGAATTATACGGTTTTTTACGCAGTGCGCAAAGGCTCGCACGCATAATTATTTGGGAATCGACTGCGCCGGAGAGGTGTCCGCCGGAGCACTCGGAGCGGCAGGCACCTGCTCGACGGCAGGCGCGCCCTGCACCCCTTCCATGACACTGGAAGGCGCAGCCGGCTTGTTGCTGGCGAGATAACTCAAGCCCAGGCTGGTGATGAAAAACACCGTCGCCAGTACCGCAGTCGTGCGACTCAGGAAGTTCGCCGACCCGGACGAACCGAACAGGCTGCCCGACGACCCGCTGCCGAATGCCGCCCCCATGTCGGCACCTTTGCCGTGCTGCACAAGAACGAGACCAATGACCGCCAGACCGACCAGCACATGGACAGTGAGCACCAGGGAAAAAAGATAGTCGCCCATCACGAACCTTGAAAAAAGACCAACCGATTAAATAACCAATCAGGCCGCATCCGCCGCAGCGCGGCAGATCGCCATGAAATCACCCGCCACCAGTGACGCCCCGCCAATCAGGCCGCCATCGACATTCGCCGCCGCGAAGATCTCGCGCGCATTCCCGGGCTTGACGCTGCCGCCGTACAGGATCCGCACGGATTCCGCCTCGGCTCCATGCGCCGCAAGCCAGGCACGGATGCCGCCATGCACTTCGGCGATCTGCCCGACACCGGCCGAACGCCCGCTACCGATCGCCCATACCGGCTCGTAAGCGAGCACGACGGACGACATCGCCGCCCTCCCCAAGACCTCGAGCACGGCCGCGAGCTGGCGCCCGACCACCTCCATCGCCTGCCCGGCGTCACGCTCGGCGAGCGTTTCACCGACACAGACAATCGGCACCATCCCTGCCGCCAGCACCGCACACGCCTTGCGCCCGACGGCGAGATCGCCTTCGCTGAACAGCGCCCGGCGCTCGGAATGACCGACGATGACATAGCGGCAGCCGAACTCCGCCAGCATCGGCGCGCTCACTTCCCCGGTATAAGCCCCGGCCGCGAACTCGCTCACGTCCTGCGCACCGAGCGCCAACCCGGCCGGCCGCTGCTGGAGCTGGGCGAGGTAGGGATAGGGAACGCACACCGCGATTTCCACTTCCGGGACGGCCTCGAGGCGATCGAGCAGAACACGATTGGCGGCAAGACTGCCATTCATCTTCCAGTTGCCGGCGACGAGTCTGATCATGTGGCGTAGTCATCTACAAGCTAAACCGGTGGATTATAGGGGGCCGCGCCATGCCCCGCAAATCGGACCCGCTGCTCCGCAGCAGCAGGACGGGCACCGCGCGCTTGCACTGTGCGCAAAGCCGGATTAGCATCTCAACCATTCAATAATATTTGAATCATCAAAAAGACTCGAATGGAGAAACGAACCGCCCTGCAGGTCTTCGAAGCCTTGTCGTCCGGCATCCGCCTCGACGTCTACCGCTGCCTCGTGGTCGCCGGGCGCCAGGGCATGGTCGCGGGCGAAATCGCCGCCGCGCTCGACATACCGCCGACCAATCTGTCCTTCCATCTCAAAAATCTGACCCAATCCGGGCTCCTCTGGGTGGAACAGGAAGGGCGCTTCCAGCGCTACCGCGCCAACATCGAAGCGATGCTCGCGGTCATCGCCTACCTCACCGAAAACTGCTGTGCCGGGCGTCCGCAAGAATGTGTCGACTTCCGCCGCAGCCAGCCCGGCCTCGCACCCCTGCTTCCCCCGCTCGACTGCCCTGCCGAGGGACCCGGCCACTCATGAACGTCCTTTTCTTGTGTACCGGCAATTCCTGCCGCTCCATCCTTGCCGAAGCCACGTTCAATGCGCTGGCACCCGCCCCGCTGCGGGCGATGAGCGCCGGCAGCCAGCCAGCCGGTCACGTTCATCCGCACTCGCTGGCGCTGCTCTCCCGCGAGGGGATTCCCACCGCGGGCTACCGCAGCAAGTCGTGGCACGACCTGCCCGCCACGCCGGACGTGGTCATCACCGTCTGCGCCAGCGCCGCCGGCGAAAGCTGCCCGGTTTATCTGGCCCCGGTGCCGCGCGCCCACTGGGGCGTGGATGACCCGGCCAGGGCCACCGGCACGGCGGCCGAGATCGACGCCGCGTTCGAATCCGCCTACCGCATCCTGCGTCATCGCATCGAAGCCTTCCTCGCCCTGCCGGCCGACCTTGCCGCACGGGACCCGGCACGGTTCCGGCGCGAACTCGCGCGCATCGGCACCCTCGTGCCGGCAAAATAGCGCAGCAAGCTTTCATCCCCGCCATGCAGGCCCCCCTGGATGGCACCCACGCACGTTCCATAGGAGAACCGCAACATGAGCACCATCCAGATCTTCGACCCCGCGCTGTGCTGCCCCACCGGCGTCTGCGGCACCGACGTCGATCCGATGTTCGCCAAGGCCGCCGCCGACCTCGACTGGGCCAAGGAAGAAGGCATCGCCATCGAACGCTTCAACCTCGCCATGGACCCCCAGGCTTTCGCCACCAACGCGGTGGTCAAGGCCTTCCTCGAACGCTCGGGCGAGGACGCCCTGCCCCTGATCCTGGTCGACGGCGAAATGATGCTCGCCGGCCGTTACCCGAACCGCGCCGAACTGTCGCGCTGGGCTGGCGTATCCTCCCCCAAGCTCAATCCGGTGCCGGCCGGCAACTGCTGCAGCGGCGGCCACTGCGGCTGAGTGCTGCATGCCCCCGTCCCCGCCCTGCGGGGGCGGGTCCGCGCCACACTCCCGCGTTCCCCGGCAAGGTTTCCTGCACGCAGCCCAGGACCTGGCTGCATTTGCGTCCAACGCACCCGCCCGCCGCCCCTTCCGGTTTTCTTCCCCCATGACTCCAGCCGCCATGCGCTTTCTCGAACATCCGCCCCGCCACCTGTTCTTCACCGGCAAGGGTGGCGTCGGCAAGACCTCGATCGCCTGCGCCACCGCGGTCCGCCTGGCCGATGCCGGGCGCCGGGTGCTGCTGGTCAGCACCGATCCGGCCTCCAACGTCGGCCAGGTGTTCGGCGTCGAGATCGGCAACCGCATCACCCCGATTCCCACCGTGCCACGGCTGTCGGCGCTGGAGATCGACCCCGAAGCGGCCGCCCGCAGCTACCGTGAACGCATCGTCGGCCCGGTCCGCGGCGTCCTCCCCGACAGCGTGGTGCGCGGCATCGAAGAGCAGCTCTCGGGCGCGTGCACCACCGAAATCGCCGCCTTCGACGAGTTCACCGGCCTGCTCACCGACCGCGGGCTGGCACACGCATTCGAGCACATCGTGTTCGATACTGCCCCGACCGGTCACACCATCCGCCTGCTGCAGCTCCCCGGGGCCTGGACCGGCTTCCTCGACGACAATACCAACGGTGCTTCCTGCCTCGGCCCCCTCGCCGGCCTGGAAAAGCAGCGCCAGCAATACCGCGCGGCGGTCGATGCGCTCGCCGACCCGGCCCTGACCCGCCTCGTCCTGGTCGCCCGCGCCCAAGCCTCGACCCTGCACGAAGTCGCACGGACTCACGCAGAGCTCGCCGCGATCGGCCTCGAGCGCCAGTTCCTGGTCATCAACGGCGTGCTGCCGGCCGAAGCCGTGCAGGATGATGCGCTCGCCGCGGCGATTGCCCGCCGCGAAGCCGAGTCGCTCGATCGCTGTCCGGCCGTCCTGCGGGCACTGCCCACCGACCGCATCGCGCTGATGCCTTTCAACCTTGTCGGTCTGGCGGCCCTGCGCACCTTGCTCGCGCCGGCAGCCGCAACCACGGCCGGCACGAGCACAGCCGCCGGCCAGCATTTGGACCGCGCGCCGGAGCCGCTTCCCGCCCTGCCCGGACTTTCCGCCCAGATCGATGAGATCGCCTCGGGCGGCCACGGCCTGGTGATGCTGATGGGCAAGGGCGGAGTGGGCAAGACCACGCTGGCCGCGGCGATCGCAGTGGAGCTCGCCCACCGCGGCCACGACGTGCACCTGAGCACCTCCGACCCTGCCGCCCATCTCGACGAGACCCTCGCCGGCGGGCTCGCCCACCTCGCCGTCAGCCGCATCGATCCGCAGGCCGAAACCGAGCGCTACCGCAACGATGTGCTCGCTACCCAGGGCGGGGCTCTCGACGCGCGCGGCCTCGCCCTGCTCGAGGAAGACCTGCGCTCGCCGTGCACCGAGGAAATCGCCGTCTTCCAGGCCTTTTCGCGCATCATCCGCGACGCCGGACACAAGTTCGTCGTCATGGACACCGCCCCCACCGGCCACACCCTGCTGCTGCTCGACGCCACCGGCGCTTACCACCGCGAGGTCGCGCGCAACATGGACAAGCGCGGCGAGCACCACTACCTGACGCCGATGATGCAGTTGCAGGACCCGGCTCGGACCAAGGTGCTGATCGTCACCCTGGCCGAAACCACGCCGGTGCTCGAAGCGGCCCGCCTGCAGGCCGACCTGCGCCGCGCTGGCATCGAACCGTGGGCGTGGATCATCAACAACAGCCTGGCCGCAGCCGCTGCGCACGCGCCCCTGCTCGCCTACCGTGCCGCCGAAGAAGGACCGCAGATCGCCGCGGTGCGCGAGCACCATGCCCGCCGCGTCGCACTGGTGCCGCTGCAGGCCGAAGAGCCGGTCGGCATCGACCGCCTGCGGGCACTCGCCGGGCGCAGCCGCTAGTTCCCGCCCCGCACACCGGGCGGCTCGCGCTCCAGCCATCCCAACCTTCCGCCCGTTCCTCCACCCTCTCATTTCCCATTTCCGCATTCCACTGGAGCCTCGATGCCCGCCCAATGTGAATTCGCCGGCAACAAAGCGGCCGGCGCCCCGATCGGTTTCTTCGAGCGCTACCTCAGCGTCTGGGTGTTCCTCTGCATCGTCGCCGGCACCGCCTTCGGCGAGGCCGCACCCGACATCGCGCAGGCCGTCGGCGCGCTCGAGATCGCCCACGTCAACCTCCCGGTCGGGGTGCTGATCTGGGTCATGATCATCCCGATGCTGATGAAGATCGACTTCGGCGCGCTGCACGAAGTGCGCGAGCAAAAGGCCGGCATGGCCGTGACCCTGTTCGTGAACTGGGCAGTCAAGCCGTTCACGATGGCGCTGCTGGGCTGGATCTTCATCCGCCACGTGTTCGCCCCCTGGCTGCCGGCGGAACAGCTCGACAGCTACATCGCCGGCCTGATCCTGCTCGGCGCCGCACCGTGCACGGCGATGGTGTTCGTGTGGAGCAACCTGTGCCGCGGCAACGCCAACTTCACCCTGACCCAGGTCGCGCTCAACGATCTGGTCATGGTGTTCGCCTTCGCCCCGATCGTCGCCCTGCTGCTGGGCGTGTCCTCGATCCCGGTGCCGTGGGACACGCTGACGCTGTCGGTGGGGATGTACATCGTCATCCCGCTGGCGATCGCCCAGTTCATCCGCGCCCACCTGCTGCGCCGAGGGCGCGCCGTCTTCGACGCCGCGCTGGCGCGCATCGGCCCCTTCTCCATCCTCGCCCTGCTCGCCACCCTGGTGCTGCTGTTCTCCTTCCAGGGCGGGACGATCATCGCCCAGCCGGCGATCATCGCCATGATCGCGGTGCCGATCCTGCTCCAGACCCTGTTCATCGCCGCGCTCGGCTACTGGCTGAACCGCCAGCTCAAGGTGCGCCACGACGTCGCCGGACCGTCGACGATGATCGGCGCCTCCAACTTCTTCGAGCTCGCAGTGGCGGTGGCGATCGTGCTCTACGGTTTCGACTCCGGCGCCGCCCTGGCGACGGTGGTCGGCGTGCTGATCGAGGTGCCGGTGATGCTGTGGCTGGTGAAGATGGTGACGCGCACGCGGCGCTGGTACGAGCGCGTCCTGCCGGCTTCCACCTGAGACGGGGCGAGCGCCGCCGCCCACGCTCCCTCCGCCCACGCTCCTTTTCCCACGCCCGCGCCGACAGTCGCCAGCACGGCGATCACACGCAAAGGCATGGACTATAGTTCGAGCAGGGTGGCGCAACCGCTTCGCCGCCAAGGAGAATGGAATGGAACCACCGGTACACGCACTGAAGGATCTGTTCGCCCAGCTCGGACTGCCCGACGACGCCGACGCCATCAAAACCTTCATCCGCACCCACGCGCCGCTGCCCGAGCGCGTGAAACTGGCCGACGCCCCGTTCTGGACGAGCGCGCAGGCGAGCTTCCTGCGCGAGAAACTGGCCGAGGATGCAGACTGGGCCGAACTCGTCGATCAGCTCGACACGGCACTGCGGGCCGGGTAGCGATCCGTTCGCCGCTCGATCCGGCCGACACCGGCACTCGCACGCCGTGCCCTGCGGGCCCCGCGCGAGCGAACGGGCGGCAGGCTCTCGAATCGACGCGGGCGGTGCGATGCGGCTTGCCGTCACGCTATGCCTCGCAAGGAGGCAAGGAGAACCGGACGATGAGTGCCCACGCGATCGGCGGCGGAGGCGATCACGAGCATGGCCACGCCCATGGCCCTCCGACATTCAACCGCGCGTTCGCCATCGGCGTCGCCCTCAACCTGGGCTTCGTTGCCGTCGAGGCGTTCTACGGATGGCAGATCGGCTCGCTCGCCCTGCTGGCCGACGCCGGACACAACCTGTCCGACGTGGCCGGGCTATTGCTGGCGTGGGCCGGCGCACTGGCCGGGCAGTTGAAACCCGACCGGCGCCACACCTACGGCTGGCAGCGGGCGTCGATTGTCGCCGCGTTCGCCAACGCGGTGCTGCTGCTGGTGGCGATGGGCGCCCTCGCCTGGGAAGCGGCGGAACGGCTGCGGGCACCGACCGGCATCGAAGGTGCGACCGTCGTCGCGGTCGCCACCGTCGGCGTGCTGATCAACAGCCTCACCGCCGCACTGTTCATCGCCGGACGCGACTCGGACCTCAACATCCGCGGTGCCTTCCTCCACATGGCGGCCGACGCGCTGGTCTCGCTCGGGGTCGCCGCCAGCGGCGCGCTCTACCTGTGGCGGGGCTGGGCCTGGCTGGACCCGGTCGCCAGCCTTGTCATCGCCGCCGTCATCGTCGCCGGCACCTGGGGACTGCTGCGCCAGTCGGTGCACCTGCTGTTCGATGGCGTCCCGGAGCATATCGACCTGGTCGAGGTCGATCGCTGGCTCGCGAGCCGGCCCGGCGTGGAGAGCGTTCACGATCTGCACGTGTGGGCGATGAGCACGCGCGACATCGCGCTCACCGCCCACGTCGTGATGCCCGCCCCCCCACCCGACACGGTTTTCCTCGATCAAGTCGCCCACGGACTGCATGAGCGCTTCGGCATCGGCCATATGACGCTGCAGATCGAGAGCTTCGGCTGCGAGCACGGCTGCACGCGGCCCGCGGGTCTGCCCCCGCGTGCTTGACGAGCGCCATCGCGGCCCTCGCCGCCCGGTTTGCCGGAACCTCCCCACGGCGCCTGAAGCTCAGCCGAAGCGGCCGGTGATGTAGTCCTCGGTTTCCTTCTTCTTCGGCTTCAGGAACAGCTCGTCGGTGACGCCGAACTCGACCAGTTCACCCAGGTACATGTAGGCGGTGAAGTCCGAGATGCGCGCCGCCTGCTGCATGTTGTGGGTCACGATCAGGATCGTCACCTTGTCCTTCAGTTCGGTGACCAGCTCCTCGATGCTCGCGGTGGCGATCGGGTCGAGCGCCGAGGTCGGCTCGTCGAAGAGGATGATCTCGGGGTCGGTGGCAAGCGCACGGGCGATGCACAGGCGCTGCTGCTGGCCGCCGGAGAGGTTGGCGCCGAGCTCGTTGAGACGGTGCTTGACCTCGTCCCACAGCGCCGCATCCTTGAGCGCCTGCTCGACCTTGTCGTCGATCACCGTGCGGTTCTTCTCGCCGCGCACGCGCAGGCCGTAGGCGACGTTCTCGTAGATCGACTTCGGGAAGGGGTTGGGCTTCTGGAACACCATGCTGATGCGCATGCGGACCTCGATCGGATCGACGTCGGCGGCGAGCAGGTTGGTGTTGTCCGGGTAGAGGCGGATCTCGCCCTGGTAGCGGTTGCCCGGGTAGAGGTCGTGCATGCGGTTGAACGAGCGCAGCAGCGTGGACTTGCCGCACCCCGACGGGCCGATCAGCGCGGTGACCTTCTTGTCATAAACCGGGAAGGAGATGCCCTTGAGGGCGTGGAACTGGCCGTAGTGGAAGTTGAAGTCGCGCACTTCGGACTTCAGCGCCAGCGGGGTGGCAGGTGTTTTCATGCTGTGCTCTCGAAAGAATCCGGATGTCCTGGGCGCGGCCGTGCTCACCACTTGATGTTGCGGCGCAGGTGGTAGCGCAGCCAGATCGCCAGCCCGTTCATCGCCAACGTCATGAAGACGAGGATGAAACCGGCAGCCGCGGCGTTGTAGTGGAAGTTCGGGTCGGGACGCGACACCCAGTTGAACATCTGGATCGGCATCACGGTGAACGGTGCGAACAGCCAGTCGAACAGGCCTGCCGGCGGCTCGCCCGCGAGCGGCGCCGGCGGCAGGAAGGCGATGAAGGTGAGCGCGCCGATGGTGATGATCGGCGCCGTCTCGCCGATCGCGCGCGCGAGGCCGATGATGACCCCGGTCAGGATGCCGGCACCCGAATACGGCACGATGTGGTCGCGCACCAGCTGCCAGGTGGTGCACCCGCAGGCGTAGGCTGCCTCGCGGACGGCCTGGGGGATGGCGCGGATGGCCTCGCGCGTGGCGACGATGATCACCGGCAGGATCAGCAGGCCGAGCGTCAGGCCCGCCGACAGGATGCTCTGGCCGAAGCCGAAGGCATGGACGAAGATGCCGAGCGCAAGCAGACCATAGATGATCGACGGCACACCGGCGAGGTTGGTGACGTTGATCTCGATGATGTCGGTGATCCAGTTCTTCGGCGCGTACTCCTCGAGATAGACCCCCGCGGCCACGCCGATCGGTACTGCGGCGACCAGCGTCACCAGCATGACCAGCGTCGTCCCCACCCAGGCGGAGAGGATGCCCGCCTGCCCGGCCCTGCGGGACGGAAAGCTGGTCAGGAACTCCCAGCTCAGGCGCGGCAGGCCGTCGATCGTCATCTGCGCGAACAGTGCAAACAGGGTCAGCACGCAGATCATCATCGCCGTCAGACCGACCAGGCCGAAAATCATGTCCCAGCGCTTGTGCCGCTGGATCAGGGCGCGGATCCCCTGCAGGCGTTGCTCGTGATTGTCAGTCATGGTCAGTAGGTCTCGCGGAACTTGCGACGCAGCCAGTAACCGAGGATGTTGAACACCAGCGTCAACAGCACCAGCGTGAGCCCGGCGGCAAAGATGGTCTGATAGGCAAGCTCGCCGTGCGGCAGGTCGCCCAGCGCCACCTGCACGATGTAGGCGGTGATCGTGCCGGCACCTTCCATCGGATTGAAGGTGAACTTCGGCTGCATGCCGGCGGCCACCGCCACCACCATGGTCTCGCCCACCGCGCGCGACACGCCGAGGATGCACGCGGCGGCGATGCCGGACGTTGCCGCTGGCGCCACCACCTTGATCGCGGTCTGGAAGCGGGTCGCCCCCATCGCATAGGAACCCTCACGCAGGCTCATCGGCACCGAGCGCATCGCGTCCTCGGCCAGCGAACTGATGTAGGGCACGATCATGATGCCGACCACCAACCCGGCCGAGAGCATGTTGAAACCGGGCAGATCGGGGAAGATCTGCTGCAGCAAGGGAGTGACGAAGAGCAGCGCGAAATAGCCGAAGACGATGGTCGGCACGCCGGCGAGCATCTCGAGGAGAGGCTTGACCACTTCCCGCACCCCGACCGATGCGAACTCCGAGAGATACACGGCGATGATGGTGCCGACCGGAATCGCCAGCAGCAGGCCGACACCGGCGACCGTGATGGTCCCGGACAGCAGCGGCAGGATGCCATAGTGCGGATCGGCGAAAAGCGGCGTCCACTGCGTGTCCGTCAGGAAGTCGAATATCGACACCTGCTGGAAGAACAGCACCGATTCGGAGATCAGGACGTAGAGGATCGCAGCCGTCGTGAACACGGAAATGAAGGCGGCGAAAAACAGCAGTGCTTCGATCACCCGTTCCTTGACGTGGCGTGTGCGCTTCTTCTTCAGACGCTCGCTGGTCACGGGCAACGCACCCGCGGCGGGCGCTGCGGCGATGCTGGTCGTCATGGGTGAATCCTTGTCTGGCATTGATGCTCCCGGAACGGGAAAAGCCCCCGGAGGCGATGCTCCCGGGGGCGTTCCGCACGAGGCTTTACTTGGCTTCGAGCGACATCAGCTCTTCGATGGTGATGCCGACCTTGTTCTCGCCACCGAACTTGGTGCCCTTGGCGAGCTTGGCGATCTGCTCGATGTTGTAGTCGTAGGCCTTCTTCGGCAGCGGCACGTACTTGACTTCGGCCGCCAGCGCCGCGCCTTCCTTGTTGTAGAACTCGACGAACTCCTTGACTTCAGGCTTCTCGAGCGACTTGGCGTTGACGTAGATGAAGATCGGGCGCGACAGCGGGGTGTAGCTGCCGTCGAGCACCGACTCCATTGACGGGCCGACCGCAGGCTTGCCGTCGGCGGCGATGATCTTCGCCGCCTTGAGCTTGTCCTTGTTCTCTTCGTAGTAGGCGAAGCCGAAGAAGCCGAGCGCATTGACGTCGCGCGACACGCCCTGCACCAGGACGTTGTCGTCTTCGGAGGCGGTGAAGTCGCCACGGCTGGACTTGGACTTGCCGGTGACCGCCTCGGTGAAGTAGTCGAACGTGCCCGAATCGGCGCCGGCGCCGTAGAGCGTCAGGTCGCGATCGGGCCAGGCGGGATTCACCTGGTTCCACTTCATGACCTTGCCCTGCGCAGCCGGCTCCCACATGGCCTTCAGCTGGGCGACGCTGATGCCCTTGTCGGCCCAGTCGTTCTTGGGATTCAACACCACGGTGAGGGCGTCGAAGGCAATCGGCAGCTCGATGAACTCGATGCCGGCGGCCTTACAGTCGTCGATTTCCTTCTTCGAGATCGGGCGCGAAGCGTTGGAGACGTCGGTCTCGCCGCGACAGAACTTCTTGAAACCGCCGCCGGTGCCCGAGACCCCGACCGTCACGCGCACGCCGCCTTTCTTCGCCTTCTGGAATTCCTCGGCAACAGCCTCAGTGACCGGGAACACCGTCGAGGAACCGTCGACCTTCACCAGCGCCTGGGCGGCGGCACCGCCGGAAACGAAAGCACCGGCGACAGCAACCGCAGCAGCAGCGAACTTGAAAACTTTCATGAGACCCTCTCCGTCAGTTGAACTTCGTTCAGACGGACGAGAGTGTATGAATGCTTTGTTACATCACTGTGACACGGCGCAGGACGGCAAGGCGGGCCGCGCCGCAGCGCGGGGAGATCAGGCGACCGTGCGCTCCACCGCGGCGGCGAGATCGCCCGCCAGGCGTTCGACCAGTCCGCCGTCGCGCCCCTCGACCATCACCCGAAGCAAGGGCTCGGTGCCGGACGGACGCAGCAGCACCCGCCCGCTGTCACCCAGTTCGGCCTCGGCCTGTGCCCGCGCCGCCGTGATATCGGCATCGGCCTGCCAGTCGAATCCGACCGGCAGGCGCACATTGACCAGACGCTGGAGATAGAACACGAGGTCCGCACAGGCCTCGGCCAACGTCTGCCCCTGCCGCTTGAGCGCCGCCAGCACCTGCAGCGCCGAGACGATCCCATCGCCGGTGGTGTGGCGGTCGAGGCAGATGATATGGCCGGAGTTCTCGCCACCGAGCTTCCAGCCGCGTTCGTGCAGCAGTTCGAGCACGTAGCGGTCGCCGACCTTGGCCCGCGCGAACGGGACGCCGAGGCGGGCGATCGCGTGTTCGAAGCCGAGGTTGCTCAT
Source organism: Thauera aromatica (assembly GCF_023093595.1). GTDB lineage: Bacteria > Pseudomonadota > Gammaproteobacteria > Burkholderiales > Rhodocyclaceae > Thauera > Thauera aromatica_A. The sequence goes on along the minus strand of NZ_JALLIK010000102.1, from coordinate 58,396 downwards.
CAGCGTGCCGACCACGCCGTCCAGGCGGCCCTCGGCGTGGCGTGCGCGCGCCACCACGTAGAGCAGCTTGTCGCCGTCGTAGATCTCGCCGCGCTGATCGACCATGATCAGGCGGTCCGCGTCGCCGTCGAGGGCGATGCCGAGGTCGGCCCTTTGGGCGAGCACCGCCTTTTTCAGGTGCTCCGGGCGGGTCGCGCCGACGCCATCGTTGATGTTGAGGCCGTTGGGTTCGACTCCCACCGGCAGGACTTCGGCACCGAGCTCGTGAAAAACCTTGGGGGCGATGTGATACGCAGCACCATGGGCGCAGTCGATCGCGATGCGCATGCCGCGCAGGTCGAGCTCGTTGGGGAAGGTGCTCTTGCAGAATTCGATGTAGCGACCGCCCGCGTCGGCCACCCGCCGCGCCTTGCCCAGCCGGGCCGCTTCGACGCAGCTCATCGGCTGATCGAGGCGGGACTCGATTTCGGCCTCCACCGCATCGGCCAGCTTGGCCCCGCCGGCGGAAAAGAACTTGATCCCGTTATCGTAGAACGGGTTGTGCGAAGCGGAGATCACCACGCCGGCCTGCAGGCGCAGCGCCCGGGTCAGGTAGGCCACCGCCGGCGTCGGAATCGGCCCGGCGAGTACGACATCGACACCCGCGGCGGAAAACCCGGCTTCGAGCGCGGCTTCGAGCATGTAGCCTGAAATGCGCGTGTCCTTGCCGATCAGCACCGTCGGATGCTCGCCGGCCGGCAGCTTCTCGCGCGCAACCAGGGTGACCCCTGCGGCGTAGCCCAGGCGCATCACGAACTCGGGGGTGATCGGCACCTCTCCGACCCTGCCACGCACCCCGTCGGTGCCGAAATACCTGCGCCCCATGCTCGCTCCCGGCTGTCGTTCGAAAGCGCGGATTATGACACCGCCGCCAGCGCCTGCCACACTTTGAGCGCGTCGCGGGTCGGGCCGACATCATGCACGCGGACGATATGGGCGCCGCGCTGCACCGCGATCAGCGCCGCGGCAACGCTCGCCGGCATGCGCGCATCCACCACCCGGCCGGTGACCGCCCCCAGCATCGACTTGCGCGACATCCCCGCGAGCACGGCAAGCCCGCCACGGCCGAAGCGCGCGAGTTCGCGCAGCAGCGTGTAGTTGTGTTCGACCGACTTGCCGAACCCGAAGCCGGGATCGAGAACGATACGCGCGCGCTCGACGCCGGCACTTTCCAGCGCATGCACGCGCTCGGCGAGGAAATCCTCGACTTCAGCGACGACGTCGCCATAACAGGGGGCGAGTTGCATGGTCCGCGGCTCTCCCTGCATGTGCATCACGCACAGGGCCGCCGTACTTCCGGCGACCGCTTCGATCGCGCCCTCGGCGCGAAAGGCGTTGATGTCGTTGATCATGTCAGCCCCGGCGGCGAGCGCGGCACGCATCACCGCCGGCTTCACCGTGTCGATCGACAGCGGCACCTGCCAGTCACGGGTGTGTTCGACGAAGCGGACCACGCGCTCGAGTTCCTGCTGCTCCGGGACCGGATCGGAGCCGGGACGGGTGGACTCGGCACCGATGTCGAGCATGTCCGCCCCTTCTTCGAGCGCACGTTCGGCGCGGCCGATCGCCGCCGCCAGATCGCCGCGGCAACCGTCGCCGGAAAAGGAGTCGTCGGTGAGGTTGATGATTGCCATCACCCGCGGCTGGCTCGGGTCGAGCCGGAAACGGCCGCAAAGCAGAAAAGACATGGAGGACTCTCAAGAAAACGCCGGGCCGCCCCAGGTTTTCTTGCCCCCTGGGGGGCGGAAACGGCAAAGCCGTTTCCCGGGGGCGGTTCACAGGCAGGTACGGGTCAGGCGCAGCAAGGAAACGGGCCGGACATGCCGGCCCCTCTTGTCGGACGCACCCCCAAGGGGGTGCGGGCAGAACTCAGGCTGCCGGAGCCGCCGCAGTCGGCGCAGCACCCGGCGTGTCGTCCTTGGTCCGCGAAGTGGGTGTCGCGGCCGGCTTGGGCGGGCGCGGCGGGCGGCCGGCCATGATGTCGTTGACCTGGTCGGCATCGATGGTCTCCCACTCGAGCAGCGCCTTGGTCATGGCCTCGACCTTGTCGCTGTTCTCTTCGAGCAGGCGGCGCGCCAGCGAGTACTGCTGGTCGATGATGCGACGGATTTCGGCGTCGACCTTCTGCATCGTCGCTTCGGAAACGTTGCGGTGAGTGGTGACCTGACGGCCGAGGAAAATCTCGCCTTCCTCCTCGCCATACACCATCGGCCCGAGGTTGTCCGACATCCCCCACTGGGTGACCATGCGCCGGGCGAGATCGGTGGCGCGGGCGAAGTCGTTGGAGGCGCCGGTGGTCATCTGCTTCATGAAGATTTCTTCGGCGATGCGCCCGCCGAACAGCACGGTGATGGTCTGCAGCAGGCGCTCGCGGTCCTGGCTGTAGCGGTCTTCGGTCGGCAGCTGCATGGTCACCCCCAGCGCGCGCCCGCGCGGGATGATGGTGACCTTGTGCACCGGATCGGTCTTGTCGAGCAGGCGGGCGACGACGGCGTGGCCGGACTCGTGGTAGGCGGTGTTGCGCCGCTCCTCCTCGGGCATGACTACCGAGCGGCGCTCCGCGCCCATCATGATCTTGTCCTTGGCGCGCTCGAAATCCTCCATATCCACCAGGCGCTTGTTGGCACGCGCAGCGAAGAGCGCGGCCTCATTGACCAGGTTGGCGAGATCGGCACCGGCAAAGCCGGGCGTGCCGCGGGCGAGAACCTGGGGATCGACGTCGGGTGCGATCGGCACCTTGCGCATGTGCACCTTGAGGATCTGCTCGCGGCCGCGGATGTCGGGCAGCGACACCACGACCTGGCGGTCGAAGCGGCCCGGGCGCAGCAGCGCGGGGTCGAGCACGTCGGGACGGTTGGTCGCGGCGATCACGATCACGCCGGTCTGGCCTTCGAAGCCGTCCATTTCGACCAGCAGCTGGTTCAGTGTCTGCTCGCGCTCGTCGTTGCCGCCGCCCAGGCCGGCACCGCGCTGGCGACCGACGGCGTCGATCTCGTCGATGAAGATGATGCAGGGCGCGTGCTTCTTGGCCTGCTCGAACATGTCGCGCACGCGCGCCGCACCGACGCCGACGAACATTTCGACGAAGTCCGAACCGGAGATCGAGAAGAACGGCACCTTGGCCTCGCCGGCGATGGCCTTGGCGAGCAGGGTCTTGCCGGTACCGGGCGAGCCGACCATCAGCACGCCCTTCGGAATGCGGCCGCCGAGCTTCTGGAACTTGGACGGATCGCGCAGGAACTCGACCAGTTCGAACACTTCTTCCTTGGCCTCGTCACAACCGGCGACGTCGGCGAAAGTGATCGAGTTGGCCGACTCGTCGAGCATGCGCGCCTTGCTCTTGCCGAACGAGAACGCACCGCCCTTGCCACCGCCCTGCATCTGCCGCATGAAGAAGATCCACACGCCGATCAGCAGCAGCATCGGGAACCAGGACACGAAGATGCTGGCCAGGAAGGACTGCTCCTCCTCGGGCTTGGAGGCGTTGATCTGGACGCCGTAGCGCATCAGGTCGGACACCATCCAGATGTCCTGGACGCCGGGGGTATACACGGTGATCGAGCGGCCTTCCTGGGTCGTCGCCTTGAGCATGCGGCCGTCGATCGTCGCTTTCGCGATGCGCCCCGCCTTGGCTTCCTCCAGGAACTGGGAGTATTCCATCGTGTTGGGCGGCGTCTGGCGCGCATTGAACTGGTTGAATACGGTCATCAGCACGACGCCGATGACCATCCAGATCGCGAGATTCTTCAAAAGATTGTTCAACGTTCTGTTCCCCGAAGGCCGCTGCGGCCTGTATCTGTACGCGACTGACCGATTCTAGTGGTGAACGTTCCCACGGGCAAACCAATAGGAGCGATTGGAAAAGGCAATCGTTCGCCCGCCCGAACATTCAAAACGGGCGCGGCCCCTTGCCCAGCAGATAGACTTCGGCACTGCGATCGCGCGAAGCCTTCGGCTTGCGCACCTGGACGCTGGCGAAAGCCGCTTCCATCTGCTTGCGATAAGCCATGAAGCCCTCACCCTGGAACACCTTGACGAGGAAGTGACCGCCCGGCCTCAGGTGGCGACGGGCAAACTCGAGCGCAAGCTCGCACAGATGGATCGAACGCGCCTGGTCCACCGCGGCGACGCCGGACAGGTTCGGCGCCATGTCCGACAGTACGACATCGACCTGCGCCCCCTCGAGGCGGGCCTCAAGCGCTTCGAGCACGGCCTCTTCGGTGAAGTCGCCGAGCAGAAAGTCGACCCCAGCGACCGCTTCCATCGGCAGCAGGTCGAGTGCGAACACACGTCCGTTCGGGGCGCAGCGCTTGACCGCGACCTGGCACCAGGAGCCGGGCGCCGCGCCGAGATCGACCGCTACCGCTCCCGGCCTCAGGAGCCGGTCGCGATCATCGATCTCGATCAGCTTGTACGCGGCACGCGCGCGATAGCCTTCGGCCTGCGCGCGCTGCACATAAGGATCGTTCAGGTGATCATGCACCCAGGCACGACTGGTCTTGTTCTTCTTCATCCGTTCGTCCGCAGTTCCGGCGCGGGCACAGGGCACGCACTCGGAGTAGAATCCGGGTCCCAAGGAAGTCAAGCACCCAGAGAATTTCAATGACCGAGCTCACCCCGGCACAGCGCCGCGATCTGCGCGCACGCGCCCATCACCTGAACCCCGTGGTCACCATCGCGGGCAACGGCCTCGCCCCCAACGTCGTGGCCGAGATCGAACGCTCGCTGCAGGCGCACGAACTCATCAAGATCAAGGTCCAGGGCACCGAGCGCGAGCAGCGCGACACCTTGATGGAGGAACTGTGCGCCACCCTCGATGCCAGCCCGGTGCAGCACATCGGCAATATCCTGATCGTCTGGCGCGCACGCCGCGAGACTGAAAAACCCGCCCCGGCCACCGAAAGCAAGCCCGCTCGCGGCGCCGCCACGGCCAAATCGGCCGCAGCCTTCGCCGCCGCGGCGCGGCGTGCCGCGCTGGCCAAGGCCAGCGCTGAATCGAGACGCACCCCGGCGCCACGGAGCCGCAGCAGTAGCGGCTCACGCGGGCGCTGAGCCCCCCGCCGAGTCCCCTCTGACGGCCCCCGGTCGCGTCGGCCCGGGAAAGACCGAACGCGAAGTGAGAGAACATTCCACCGCCCGCAGCGGTTGGAATGTTCAGAGGTAGCGCACGTCGATGATCTCGTACTCGCGCACGCCTCCCGGCGCCTGTACTTCCGCGATATCGCCGGCGTACTTGCCGATCAGCGCGCGGGCGATCGGCGAGCTGATCGAAATCTTGCTGTCCTTGATGTCGGCTTCATCGTCACCGACGATCTGATAGGTCACGATCTGGCCGGAATCGAGATCCTCGAGTTCGACGGTGGCGCCGAACACGCAGCGCCCGTCGGCGTCGAGCAGTTTCGGGTCGATGATCTGGGCGTTGGCGAGCTTGGCCTCGACCTCCATGATACGGCCTTCGATGAAGCCCTGACGGTCCTTGGCGGCCTCGTATTCGGCGTTTTCCGAGAGGTCGCCATGCGAGCGCGCCTCGGCGATCGCAGCGATCACGTTCGGACGCTCGACGGTCTTCAGGCGGTGGAGTTCGGCGCGCAGCTTCTCGGCGCCGGCCACGGTAAGCGGAGTCTTGTTCATGCGGTCTGATTGAGTTCGGCGTGCAGCTCCTGCACGGAATAGACTTCGATGCTGCCGGCCAGATGGCGCATGCCCATGCACGCGGCACGCGCCCCTTCGATGGTGGTGAAGATCGACAGCTTGGCGGCCAGCGCGCTGGTACGGATCGAGCGCGAGTCGGTCACCGCTTGGCGTTTTTCCTCGACGGTGTTGATCACAAGGGCGATTTCCTCGTTCTTGATCATGTCGACGACGTGCGGGCGGCCTTCATTGACCTTGTTGACCACCGTCACCGGGATTCCCGCCGCCTCGATCGCCGACGCCGTGCCGCGCGTGGCGACGAGGGTGAAGCCGAGATCGTGGAGTTCCTTCGCCACTTCGACCGCCACCGGCTTGTCGCTTTGCTTGACGCTGATGAACACCGCGCCGGACGTCGGCAGCCGCACTCCGGCGCCGATCTGGCTCTTGACGAAGGCTTCGGCAAAGCTGCGGCCGACGCCCATGACTTCGCCGGTGGACTTCATTTCCGGCCCGAGGATGGTATCCACGCCGGGGAACTTGACGAAGGGGAACACCGCTTCCTTGACCGAGTAGTACGGCGGCACGACCTCGCCGGTGACGCCCTGGCTGCCAAGGCTCTGGCCGGCCATGCAGCGCGCGGCGATCTTGGCCAGCGGCAGCGAGCAGGCCTTGGAGACGAAAGGCACGGTGCGCGAGGCGCGCGGGTTCACCTCCAGCACGTACACCACGGCGTTGTCGCCTTCGCCCTGGATCGCGAACTGGACGTTCATCAGGCCGACGACTTCGAGCGCACGCGCCATCGCCACCGTCTGACGGCGCAGCTCGTCCTGCAGCTTCGCCGACAAGGTGTAGGGCGGCAGCGAGCAGGCCGAGTCGCCCGAGTGCACGCCGGCCTGCTCGATGTGTTCCATGATGCCGCCGATCATGACCTGCTTGCCGTCGGAGATCGCGTCGACGTCGACTTCGGTGGCGTCGTTGAGGAAGCGGTCGAGCAGCACCGGCGACTCGTTGGAAACCTTGACCGCTTCGCGCATGTAGCGCTCGAGATCCTTCTGCTCATGCACGATTTCCATCGCCCGCCCGCCAAGGACGTAGCTCGGCCGTACCACCAGCGGGTAACCGATTTCAGCGGCGAGCCGGACTGCCGCTTCCGGCGTGCGCGCGGTGCGGTTGGGCGGCTGCCTGAGGCCGAGGTCGTTGAGCAGCTTCTGGAAGCGCTCACGGTCTTCGGCCGCATCGATCATGTCCGGGCTGGTGCCGATGATCGGCACGCCGTTGTCGGCGAGCGCCTGGGCGCGCTTGAGCGGAGTCTGGCCGCCGAACTGGACGATGACGCCGACCGGCTGCTCGATATGGACGATCTCGAGCAGGTCTTCGAGCGTGATCGGCTCGAAGTACAGGCGGTCGGAAGTGTCGTAGTCGGTGGACACGGTCTCCGGGTTGCAGTTGACCATGATCGTTTCGAAGCCGTCCTCGCGCAGCGCGAGCGCGGCATGCACGCAGCAGTAGTCGAACTCGATGCCCTGGCCGATGCGGTTGGGGCCGCCGCCGAGCACCATGATCTTCTTCCGGTCGGTCGGGCGTGCCTCGCACTCGTCCTCGTAGGAGGAATACATGTAGGCGGTGGAGGTGGCGAATTCCGCCGCGCAGGTGTCGACGCGCTTGAACACCGGGCGCACACCGAGTGCGTGGCGGTGCAGGCGCACCGCGGTTTCATCGGCACCGAGCAGCTTCGCCAGGCGGCGGTCGGAGAAGCCCTTGCGCTTGAGCTCGCGCAGCTCGCCCGCCTGCAGGGCTTTCAGCGAACGGCCGGCGAGCGCTTTTTCGGTGAGCACGATGTCCTCGATCTGGGCGAGGAACCAGGGGTCGATCTTGGACAGGGCGAACACTTGCTCCTGGCTCATGCCTTCGCGGAAAGCCTGGCCGACATACCAGATGCGCTGCGCCCCCGGATTGGCGAGTTCGTGTTCCAGATCCTCGCGGTCGGCTTCGACCTCGTCCAGGCCGTAGACACCGACTTCCAGGCCGCGCAGGGCTTTCTGGAAGGATTCCTGGAAGCTGCGCCCCATCGCCATGACTTCGCCCACCGACTTCATCTGCGTGGTCAGGCGGTCGTTGGCCTGGGGGAACTTCTCGAAGGCGAAGCGCGGAATCTTGGTGACGACGTAGTCGATCGAAGGCTCGAACGAAGCCGGGGTCGCGCCGCCGGTGATGTCGTTGCGCAGTTCGTCCAGGGTATAACCGACGGCGAGCTTGGCTGCGACCTTGGCGATCGGAAAACCGGTCGCTTTCGAGGCCAGCGCCGAGGAGCGCGACACGCGCGGGTTCATCTCGATGACGATCATGCGACCGTCCTTCGGGTTGATGGCGAACTGCACGTTCGAGCCGCCGGTGTCGACGCCGATTTCGCGCAGCACCGCGATCGAGGCGTTGCGCAGGATCTGGTATTCCTTGTCGGTCAGGGTCTGCGCCGGGGCGACGGTGATCGAGTCGCCGGTGTGCACGCCCATCGGGTCGAGGTTCTCGATCGAGCACACAATGATGCAGTTGTCGGCGCGGTCGCGCACGACTTCCATCTCGTATTCCTTCCAGCCGAGCAGCGACTCTTCGATCAGCAGCTCGTTGGTCGGGCTGGCCTCGAGGCCGCGCTTGCAGATCTCGTGGAACTCTTCCATATTGTAGGCAATGCCGCCGCCGGTGCCGCCGAGGGTGAAGCTCGGGCGGATGATCACCGGGAAGCCGATCCCGCCCTGCACCTGCAGCGCCTCTTCCATGCTGTGGGCGATGCCCGAGCGCGCCGAGCCGAGGCCGATCCTGGTCATCGCGTCCTTGAACTTGAGGCGGTCCTCAGCCTTGTCGATGGCCTCTTCGGAGGCGCCGATCAGTTCCACGCCGTACTTCGCCAGCACCCCGTTGCGGCCGAGGTCGAGCGCGCAGTTGAGCGCGGTCTGCCCGCCCATGGTCGGCAGGATCGCGTCCGGACGCTCCTTCTCGATGATGCGCTCGACCACCTGCCAGGTGATCGGTTCGATATAGGTGACGTCGGCCGTTTCCGGGTCGGTCATGATCGTCGCCGGGTTCGAGTTCACCAGGATGACCTTGTAGCCTTCCTCGCGCAGGGCCTTGCAGGCCTGGGCACCGGAATAGTCGAACTCGCAGGCTTGGCCGATGATGATCGGACCGGCGCCGATGATCAGGATGCTCTTTATGTCGGTACGTTTCGGCATTGTCTTGCCTCGATGATTCCTTGATGCGGCGCCGGATGCGCGCGCATCGAAAACGGGGGGCGGCGGGACGGACCCGCCGGATGCCGTGTTACGCGGCGGCTTGCATCAAACCGATGAAACGGTCGAAGAGGTAGGCGACGTCGTGCGGGCCCGGGCTCGCCTCCGGATGGCCCTGGAAGGAGAACGCCGGGACGTCGGTCCGCACCAGCCCCTGGTTGGTGCCGTCGAACAACGACACATGGGTGACGCGCAGGTTCGCCGGCATCGTCGAGGGGTCGACCGCGAAGCCGTGGTTCTGGCTGGTGATCAACACCTTGCCGGTGTCCAGATCCTTGACCGGGTGGTTGGCGCCATGGTGGCCGGTGGCCATCTTCATGGTCTTCGCCCCCGAGGCCAGGGCCAGCAGCTGGTGACCGAGGCAGATACCGAAGGTCGGCGTGCGCGTGGCGACGATCTCGCGGATGGCGGCGATCGCGTAGTCGCAGGGTTCGGGGTCACCCGGGCCGTTGGACAGGAACACGCCATCCGGATTGAGCGCCAGCACTTCGGCCGCCGGCGTCTGCGCCGGCACCACGGTGAGGCGGCAGCCGCGCTCGACGAGCATGCGCAGGATGTTGTACTTGACGCCGAAATCGTAGGCGACGACGTGGAAGCGGCCATCGGCGCGGTCGGTGTAGCCGCGGTCGAGCCCCCATTCACCCTGCTTCCAGTCGTAGCGTTCGCTGACGCTGACGACCTTGGCGAGGTCCATCCCGGCCAGGCCGGGGAAGGTGCGCGCCTGGGCGACGGCGGCTTCGGCGCTGAGCGTCTCCCCCGCGCCGGCAGTGACGATGCAGCCGGCCTGGGCGCCCTTTTCGCGCAGCACGCGGGTGAGCTTGCGGGTATCGAGCCCGGCGATCGCAACCACTCCCGCGGCCTGCAGATAAGCATCGAGGCGCTGGGTCATGCGGAAGTTGGACGGCAGGATCGGCAAATCGCGAATGATGAGACCGGCCGCGTGCACCTTGAAGGATTCGACGTCCTCGGCATTGACGCCGGTGTTGCCGATATGCGGATAGGTCAGCGTAACGATCTGGCGGCAATAGCTCGGGTCGGTCAGGATTTCCTGATACCCCGACATCGAGGTATTGAACACGACCTCGCCGACCGTGCTGCCAACCGCGCCGATGCCCTTGCCGTGAAACACCGTTCCGTCGGCAAGCGCAAGGAGGGCGGACGGGAATGCACTCACGAGAAACTCCTGGATTCAGCTTGAAAATCTGGGGGCAGGAAGTTCGATCCCTGCCCGGCATGTGCAAAAAAGCGGGACGAGCCTCTGGGCCGATCCCGCTGTATAAACCGCAGGATTGTATATTTTCGGGCGTTTGAAGGCAAATTCGCCCGCCCGGCAGAGGCCCGCGCCAGCAGGCAGGGGCGCACGGCACCCGTCACTGCGCAGCCCCCCGGCCGCCGTTCTCCGCAGCCCCGCACGCAGCCTGCGCAAGGGCCGCCGCCTCGCCACGCACGGCCCGGGTCAGCAGTCCGATCTCATCGATCAGGACCTGGGCCTGGAGCGTCGCGGCGGCGGGGTCGCCGGCCCGTGCGAGTTCCTCAAGGCGCTGCGCCGCATCGACCGAGCGGGTCGCAGCGAACAGCCCGAGCGAGCCTTTGAGGGCATGTGCGAGTTCGCCCAGGCGAGCGTAATCCAGTCCGGCCGCAGCCCGCTGCAGCTCGCTCACCGTCCGCCCGGCGTCGCGCAGGAAGACGGCGAGCAGTTGCTGCACCACGGCCTCGTCGCCGTCGAACATCGCGCGCGTCTCGTCCAGGCAGGCGATACGGCCGCGCTCGTCGTCACCGCATTCGGGGCGATCGAAGGCACCGGAGTCGTCCTCCTCCCCATCCGTGCCGGCCAGGCGCCGGTGCACACGCTCGATCGCGGAAAACAGGGTCTGGGGGCGAACCGGTTTGGAAATGTAATCATCCATCCCCGCATCGAGACAGCGCTCGCGGTCGCCGTCCATCGCGTGCGCGGTCATCGCGATGATCGGCACCGGCATCCACGCCCCCTGCGCCACCCAGCTGCGCCGCGCCTCACGGGCGCGAATTGCCCGGGCAGCCTCGATACCGCCCATCACCGGCATCTGCACATCCATCAGCACGAGGTCGAAGCGTCGCCGATCGATCGCCTCCAGCGCCTCTTCGCCATTGGCGGCAAGCGTGACCCGGTGCCCGGCACGCTCGAGCATCCGCACCGCAACCATCTGATTGACCGGGTTGTCTTCGGCAACGAGGATGTCGAGCGTGCGATCGCCCGCCTCGGCTCCGGCCGGAGCCGAGGCGGGGAAGGACGGATCGAAAACCAGCACCAGCGGCTCATCCCCCAGCGCGCCCGCCATGGCGCCGCTGCGCGCCATGTTCAGTGCATCGAACAGGTCGTCGCTGGAAAACGGTTTGACAAGGCGGAACGGCAGCCCCAGCTGATCGCAGCGCACCGCGTCATTGCGTTGCGAATGGCTGGACAGCATCATCACCAGGCGGTCGTGCCGCGGGTCGGCTTCGGCAAAGCGCTGCGCCAGGGCGAAGCCGGCCGGCTCGGGCAGTTCCGCGTCCATGACGAGGAAGTCGAAGGGGTCGCGGCCGTCGCACGCGCCACCGAGGGCGACCAGCACGGCTTCAGCGCCGACCGCGACCAAGGGACGCATCCCCCGGCTGCGCATCATCCGGCCGAGGCATTCGCCGAAGGCAGGATTGCGCGCCGCGACCAGCACGCGCGCTCCGCGCAGCGCGTGCTGGCCTCCGGGGCGCGCCTCGGCCACCCCCTCGAACGGCAGCGTGAAGCTGAAAACGCTTCCTTTTCCCGGCGCGCTATCGACTTCGAGGGTGCCCTCCATCCGCTCGACGAGACGGCGCGAAATGGCCAGCCCGAGCCCGGTGCCGCCGTATTTCCGCGTGACCGAGGTGTCGGCCTGGGAAAAGGCATCGAAGATGCCGTCGAGCTTGTCCGCGGGAATTCCGCAGCCGGTGTCGCGCACCGAAAACCGCAGCAGCGCGGGATGCACGGAGGCGCCAAGACGCTCGAGGGTGACTTCGATTTCCCCGCGATCGGTGAATTTGACCGCATTGCCGACCAGGTTGAGCAGGATCTGGCGCAGCCGGGTGGGGTCGCCGCGCAGCACCGCCGGCACGTCGGCACCGATCTCGAAGAACAGCTCGACGCCTTTCTGGGCGGCGCGCAAGGCCAGGGTACGGCACGTTTCCGCGAGCACCGCGCCGACGGCGAAATCGATGCGCTCGAGTTCAAGCCGGCCCGCCTCGACGCGGGAAAAATCGAGGATGTCGTTGAGGATGGTGAGCAAGGCCTCGGCCGAGGATTTCACCGTGCGCAGGTATTCGCGCTGTTCGCCGCCGAGATCCGAATCGAGCAGCAGCTCGGTCATTCCGATGATGCCGTTCATCGGCGTGCGGATCTCATGGCTCATGTTGGCGAGGAAATCGCCTTTCGCCCGGCTCGCTGCTTCGGCCGCCTCCTTGGCTTCAAGCAGCTCCAGTTCGCGCACCTTGCGCTCGGTGATGTCGCGGACCGTGCCCAGCACGCTGCACCAGCGACCGTCGGCTGCGCGGTCTGCCGCCGCGCCCCGCACCTCGACCCAATGCCAGGCGCCGGCCGCGCCCCGTACCCGGAGCTCGATGTGGAACTCCGCGGATTCGCCGCGCAGGTGTGCGCGCAGGCAGGCCTGCATGGCCCGACGGTCGTCCGCCTGAACGAGCGCCGGCCAGTCCGCAAGCGCCGCGCGGAGCCGCTCCGTGCGGTAACCGAGGCGTGCGCACCAGCGCTCGTCGAGCTGCAGCGTACCGGTGCGCAGATCGAACTCCCAGACCCCGGTGGCGGTATTGGCCGAAATCAGCGCCAGATGCCGGCGCACACGCTGCAGTTCGTGGCCGGGCTCATCCCCCGCCATCGAAGCAGGAAGGTCGCCCGCCTCCCCGCTCCTTCTGCCGGCGTGCCCGTCCATGTCGCGCTCAGCGCAGGCCGAGAACGTCCTGCATGTCGAACAGACCTTCACCCCGCCCGGCGAGATACTTCGCCGCGCGCATGGAGCCCAGCGCGTACGGCATGCGGCTCCCCGATTTGTGGGTGATTTCGATGCGCTCGCCGATGCCGGCGAAGAGCACCGTGTGGTCCCCCACCACGTCGCCGCCGCGAATCGTCGAAAAACCGATGGTATCGGCCTTGCGCTCGCCGGTATGGCCCTCGCGTCCGTAAATCGCGCACGCCTCGAGGCTGCGCCCGAGCTCGCGGGCGACGACTTCCCCCATCCGCAAGGCGGTGCCGGACGGCGCATCGACCTTGAAACGGTGGTGTGCCTCGATGACTTCGACGTCGTAGCCTTCGGACAGGATGCGCGCCGCGACTTCGAGCAGCCGGAACACGGCATTGACCCCGACCGCCATGTTGGGCGCGAACACGACCGGAATCGCACGCGCGGCCTCGGCGATCGCCGCCTTGCCCGCGGCGTCGAAGCCGGTGGTGCCGATCACCATCGCGCGCCCCAGTTCGCGCGCGAGTGCCAGATGCGCAAGCGTGCCTTCGGGACGGGTGAAATCGATCACGCAGTCGGCAGCCGCGATCGCTGCACGGGCAGCGTCACCGATCATCACCCCGGTCGCCACGCCCGCCATCTCGCCGGCATCGCGGCCGACGAAGGGCGTTCCCGGGCGATCGAAGGCGGCGGCGAGCACGACGCCCTCTTCCTTCAGCGCGGCTTCGATCAGCATCCTGCCCATGCGGCCGGAAGCTCCGGCGATCGCTACACGAATGTCAGACATGAAACTCTAATCCTTAAAAAGCGAAGCCCGGCGACAGCCCCGGGCAAGACCGCGAGCGGTACGGAAATCAGCGATCGGCGGCGGGCGCGACCTCGACCACGCGGCTGCGCTCGGGGGCGGCGGCCCGGGTGCCGGCCGAAGCCGCCGGCTGCACATCACCTTCGACCCGATCGAGCAGGTCGTCGACGAACAGCACCGAAATCACGCGCTGCTGGACGTCGCCGCGGCCGGGACGGAAACGATAGACGTAATCCCAGCGATCTTCGCGGAACATGTCCACGACCAGCGGCGATCCCATGACGAAGCGTACCTGGTCGCGCGTCATGCCGCGGCGAAGCTGGGAAACCATTTCCTGGTCGACGTAATTGCCCTGGCGGACATCGATGCGGTACGGATCGACCACTCCGACAATCGAATCGAAGGAGCAGCCGGCGAGCACACTGGTGGCGACGAGCGCCGCGACGAGATAGGAGGGCATGAAAGGTATCGGGGCTGGCGCGACGTGGTCGCAGTTCTCAGAAAGGGGCAAAAAATATAACATATGGTGGCATCACAGGGCGTTCCACGTCTCGCGAGGCCCGCTCGTTCATGCCGACCCTGCCATCCGCCGCTCCTTTCCCCAACAGGCTCCCATGTCCGACAACTCCAAGAATCTGAAAAACATCGGTCTGAAGGCGACCTATCCGCGCCTGAAGATCCTCGACCTCTTCCAGAGCTCGGATCAGCGCCACCTCACCGCCGAGGACGTTTATCGCACCCTGATGAACGAGGGCATGGACATCGGTCTCGCCACGGTTTACCGGGTGCTGACCCAGTTCGAACAGGCGGGCCTGCTCGAGCGCCACTACTTCGAGTCGGGCAAGGCGGTTTTCGAACTCAACAAGGGGGGGCACCACGACCACATCGTCTGCATGCAGTGTGGGAAGGTGGAAGAGTTCTTCGACCCCGAAATCGAGCGCCGGCAGAACCAGATCGCCACCGAGCGCGGCTTCGCGATCCGCGAGCACGCACTCTACATCTATGCCGACTGCAAGCGTGAGAACTGCCCGCATCGCGACGCCGACGCCGAAAGCCGGTCCTCACCGGAGTAAGCAAGGCCCCCGCGGCGAAAAGCGCCAAGAGCAGGGGCCGGGAGCGTGCGGGAAGCGCGTTCAAGCACTGCCGGACGCACCCCGCCCGAGCATTTCCGCGGCATGCTCGCGGGTCGTCGCGGTGATCTTCACGCCGCCCAGCATGCGGGCGATTTCGTCGATCCTGCCCTGAGCATCGAGCGGCGTGACCTCGCTCAGCGTTTCACCGGAACGCTCGAGCTTGGCGATGCGCCACTGCCAGTCGGCACAGGCCGCGACCTGGGGCAAATGCGTCACGCACAGCACCTGACGGTCCCGCCCCAGGCGTGCGAGCAGGGTGCCGACGATCTCCGCCACCCGGCCGCCGATGCCGACATCGACTTCGTCGAAGATCAGCGTCGGCACCGCCGAATCACGGCTGGCCATGACCTGAATCGCCAATCCGATACGCGACAGTTCGCCCCCTGAGGCAACTTTCGCCATCCCATGCAAAGCTTGACCCGCGTTGGCCGCCACCTGGAACTCCACCACCTCCAGACCGTGCGCAGTCGGTTCGCAAGGACGCAGCGCAACCTCGAACCGCCCTCCGGCCATCGCCAGCGTCTGCATCGCCGCGGTAATTTCCGCCGACAGGCGCTGCGCCGCCGGCTGGCGCGCTGCCGACAGCCGGCCGGCGGCGTCTTCGAACGCGCGGCGTGCGCCCGCCTCGGCCGCAGCCAGGCGCGCCGGGTCCGCCGTCGCCTCCAGCGTGTCGAGCCGCAGCTGCCACTGGCGCTGCAGTTCAGGCAGTTCGTGCGGAGCGACCCGGTATTTGCGTGCCGTATCGAGCACGGCGGCAATGCGCGCCTCGACCGCGCGCAGGCGCAGGGGGTCGAGCTCGAGGCGATCACGGTAGCGACGCAGCGCATGCAGGGCCTCGTCGGCCTGAATCGCGGCGGCCGTCAAAAGTTCGCGCACATCATCGAGCCCGGGGTCGTAGCCGGCCAGCGCCGCGATCCGCCCGCCGAGATGACGCAGGCTGGAACAGACCGCCAGATCTCCCTCGCCGAGTGCGGCAAGCGTTTCGTCGACCCCCTCGATCAGGCCGGCGGCATGACCCAGGCGGCTGTGTTCAGCGTTGAGCTCGTCCCATTCGCCGGCGTCGAAAGCGAGCTCTTCGAGCTCGCGCAGCTGCCACCCAAGCAATTCGCGCTCGCGCGCCGAGCCGGCCGAATCGGCCTCGGCCTCGCGGTGAAGGCGTGCCAGTCGCTGCCACTCGCGGTGCAGGCCGGCCACTTCGGCAGCGAGCGGCCCGGCACCCGCACGGGCATCGAGCAGGGCGCGCTGCGCCTCGGCGCGCAGCAGCGCATGGTGGCCATGCTGGCCGTGGATGTCGGCGAGCCATTCGCCGGCTGCGCGCAACTGCGCCAGCGTCACCGTGCTGCCGTTGATCCACCCCCGGCTGCGACCGCCGGCATCGATCGTGCGACGCAGGATCAGCCCCCCGTCGTCGGCGCTCAGTCCCTGCTCCTGCAGCCAGCACGCGAAAGCTTCGGCATCGGGCGCGTCGAACTCCGCCGCCACCTCGGCGCGCTCGCACCCGGCGCGCACCATGGTCGCGTCGCCCCGCCCACCGAGCGCCAGCCCCAATGCGTCGAGCAGAATCGATTTGCCGGCACCGGTCTCGCCGGTGAGCGCACCGAAACCGGCACCGAATTCGAGCTCAAGTCGATCGACAATGACGAAATCACGGATGGTCAGGCTGCGCAGCATGGCAAGGTCGGGACGGGGCAGCAGGTCGTTGGATTACGGGCGGCATCGAAAAGCACCGGGGGCGCCGCGGCGGGAGCGGGTGATTTGGCGCAGGAGCCGCTCCCCCGACCCCGCCGCGCGGTACGCCGCGCCAGGGCGCGCATCAGTCATGTCTGGGCTCGGCGCTCCAGTGCAGCTTCTCGCGCAGCATCGCGAAGTAGCTGTACCCCTCGGGATGCAGCAAGCGCAGCGAGTGCGGCGAACGACTCACCCGGACACAGTCCCCGGCGCGCAGATCGAAGCGGGCCTGGCCGTCGAAATGTACCCGGGCATCTTGTGGCGGAAGCAGCACCATATCGATGCGGCACGAATCGGGCAGGGTGATCGGGCGGGCGGTGAGCGCGTGCGGGCACAAGGGCACGAGCGCGATGCCGCCGACGCTCGGGTGCAGGATCGGGCCGTTCGATGACAACGCGTAGGCAGTCGAACCGGTCGGAGAACTCACGATCATGCCGTCCGAACGCTGGGTGTACACGAACTCGCCGTCCACGGAAAGCTCGAATTCGATCATGCGCCCGAGTTCGCCCTTGTTCACGACGACATCGTTGAGCGCGAGAGTATGGAAAACGCGCATGCCGCCGCGCAACACTTCGGCATCGAGCATGAAGCGGACTTCTTCGGTGTAGCGACCATCGACGATTTCGTCGAGGCGTGCGAGCGCGTCGCTGCGCGCGATATCGGTCAGGAACCCCAATCGCCCGAGGTTGATGCCCACCAGCGGCACGGCGTGCTCGACCAGGCGGCGGGCGGTGTTGAGCATCGTGCCATCGCCGCCGACCACCACCGCGAGATCGGCCTCCGCGGCGATGCACTCGTAGCTCGCCGCCGCGAAATCGGCGGCGCCGCCAATGGAACTCGCCGTACCTTGCTCGATCCACACCAGCAGGCCGCGCTCGCGCAGAAAGCGGGCGATCGTCAGCACCGACTCCGCGACGTCGGGGCTCTGATATTTGCCGATGAGGGCAAGCGTGCGGAAATTCGTGCTCATGGATCCGGATTAAACCACATCCGGGTAGCGGACTGGCGCATCGGCGGTGCAGCGGCAGGCGGGCGGGTGTCACAGTTTTTCAACGCTTCGCGACAGGCTGTTAGAATCAAAGCAATATTCGATTTCCACCATGAATTCGCTCGACCCTCGCTCCCAAATCCTGCTGAAGACCCTGATCGAACGCTATATCGCGGATGGGCAACCCGTCGGCTCGCGTGCGCTATCGCGCTATTCGGGGCTCGAGCTGTCGCCGGCGACGGTGCGCAATGTGATGAGCGATCTGGAAGACATGGGTTTCATCGCCAGTCCGCATACTTCGGCCGGACGCATTCCCACCGCACGCGGCTACCGCTTCTTCGTCGATGCGCTGCTCACCGTGCAGCCGCTGGGCAACGCCCGTGTCCGGGCACTCGAAGATCAGCTCCAGCCCGACCAGCCACGGCGCGTGCTCAACTCCGCTTCCCACTTGCTGTCCGACCTCACCCGCTTCGCCGGAGTGGTCGTCGCGCCGCGCAAGGACGTCGCCCGCATCCGCCAGTTCGAGTTCATCAGCCTGGCCGAAAACCGCATCCTGCTGATCATCGTGACCACCGCAGGGGACGTGCAGAACCGCATCCTGCTCACTCGCCGGGCCTACACCGCGGGCGAGCTCGGCAATGCGGCCGCCTACCTCAACGAGCACTTCGCCGGCCGCTCCTTCGACGAGATCCGTCACGGTCTCACCAACGAGTTGCGCCAGTTGCGCAGCGACATGACCGAACTGATGTCGGCGACCGTGGACGTCGGCACCCAGGCTGCGGAAGAAAGCGCCACGAGCTACGTCATTTCGGGCGAGACCAACCTCCTCGGCATCGAGGATCTGTCCTCCAACATGACCCGCCTGCGCGAGCTGTTCCAGCTTTTCGAACAGCGCACCAGCCTGATGCAGCTCCTCGAACTCTCGAACAAGGCCGAAGGCGTGCAGATCTTCATCGGCGGCGAGTCGGGGCTCGCCCCGCTCGACGGCTGCAGCGTGATCACCGCCCCCTACGAAGTCGACGGCCAGGTCGTCGGCTCGGTCGGCGTCATCGGCCCCACGCGGATGGCCTATGACCGGGTGATCCCGATCGTCGACATCACCGCGCGGCTGCTGTCGAACGCCCTGTCTTCCAACCATTGAACATCGCCGCGGCCGGCTCGGTGTCGGCCCGATGAACCAGGATCCCCATGTCCCGCTACTGGATGGAGCCTTCCTTCAAGCACGGCAGCGCAGCACGCACCGGCGTGTTGCTGGTCAACCTGGGCACCCCCGCAGCGCCGACCCCGGCCGCCGTGCGCCCTTATCTGAAGCAGTTCCTCTCCGACCCGCGCGTCGTGGAAATCCCGCGCCTGCTGTGGTGGCCGATCCTCAACGGCATCATCCTCAATACGCGCCCGGCGGCCTCCGCCAAAAAATACGCCAGCATCTGGATGGATGAAGGCTCGCCGCTGCTGGTGCACACGCTGCGCCAGGCCGGACTGCTTACCAGGCATCTCGCCGATGCAGGCCACGACGGGCTCGACATCCGCTACGCGATGCGTTATGGCGCCCCCTCGATCCCGACCACCCTGAATGCGATGCGCGCCCGCGGCTGCACCCGCATCCTGGTGCTGCCGCTGTACCCGCAGTTCTCGGCCAGCACCACCGCCACCGTGTTCGACGAGGTCGCGCACTGCCTGCAGCATTGGCGCAACCCGCCCGAGTTGCGCTTCGTGCGCGACTTCCACGACCATCCCGGCTACATCGCCGCACTCGCCGACAACGTGCGCCGGCACTGGGTCGCCCACGGCCATCCCGACCGCCTGGTGCTGAGCTTTCACGGCCTGCCGCGACGCACGCTCGAACTGGGCGACCCTTATCACTGCGAATGCCGGACCACCGCCCGCCTCCTGTCCGAAGCGCTCGAACTCGAACCAGACCGCGTTCTGGTCTGCTTCCAGTCCCGCTTCGGCAAGGCTCGCTGGCTCGAGCCCTACACTCAGCCGACGCTCGAAGCCTTGGCCACACAGGGCGTGGGCCGGGTCGATGTGATGTGCCCGGGCTTCGTCTCCGACTGCCTCGAGACCCTCGAAGAGATCGCCATCGAGTGCAAGGAAGCTTTCCTCGGCAAGGGCGGAAAAGCGTTCCACTACATCGCCTGCCTGAACGAGGAAAGTGCCTGGATCGACGCCCTCGCCGAACTCTCCCGCCAGCACCTGGGCAGCTGGCTCGAACGTCCCCCGCCCGATGCGGCAGCCCTCGCCGGCACCCGCGAACGGGCGCTGGCGAGCGGAGCGGAACGCTGAAATCCCCCCACGGTCCTCGCCCCGAGGAGGCCTCAGCCTGCTCGAGACCGCTCGGCGCGGACTGAAATACCGCAGGAAGGCTCAGGAGCCGAGCAACTGCAGTTCGTGAGGGCCCACGCTGCGCTCGGCCTTCACCGCCTCTGCCGCGCTTGCGGCGAGTTGCTTCGAGAGCAGCGCCAGGCGGCGCACGAGGACGGTGCCCAGCTGGCGGAGGAAGCGTTCCAGCACCTCCTCGCTGGCCAGGGAGAGCGCGGCCGGATTGATCTCCAGATAATGGAGCGGCTCGAGCGAAATCACCGTATGCATGTGGCGGTGCTCGAGCTGATCGAGCCAGGCCTGAACCCCGAACACTTCCCCCGGCCCGAGCTCCATCACTCTCCGCCCCTCGATCGAGAGCTCCACCCGGCCCTCGAGTACGATGCCGAAGCGCGGATCGGACTCCCCCTCCCGCATCAGGGCGACATGGCGCTCGACCCTGCGCCACGAGCTGACCCGCACCACCTCCCACAAGTCGACATCCTCGAACTCGGTGAAAAAGGCCAACCCGCGCAACGCGGCAAAGCGGCTGGCGTCGGGGGGTACGTGGCTGTCGTCGAGAATGCGGTAGCGCACCGCGGCGAGATCCTTGGCGAATTCAGCGCCGTTGCGGTAGCGGGAATACAGATCCTTCTCCAGTGCCTTACGGATCACCGCATCCATCTGCTCGGGCACGTCGGGGTTGAGCTGCGACACCGAAGGCGGGTCGGCATTGATGATCTTGTAGACCAGCTGTGCCGGACTGCCGCCCCTGAACGGCAACCGGCCGGTGAGCATGTGGAACAGCAGCACGCCGAGCGAATACAGGTCGGTCTTCTGGTTCAGCGGATAGCCCTTGATCTGTTCCGGGCTCATGTAAGCCGGCGAGCCGACGCCCATGATGAAAGTCGAGTCGGTATCGATCTTCTTGCTGATGTTGAGCGCCAGGCCGAAGTCGGTGATCTTCACGTTGTCCTGATCATCGACCAGGATGTTGGCAGGCTTGATGTCGCGGTGCACGATGCCTTGGCGGAAGGCGTGATCGAGCGCCATGCAGCACTTGAAGACGATGCCGATCGTGCGATGGATCGGCAGCAGGTTCTCGAAGCTGCAATAGCGCTCGAGCGAGCCTCCGGGGAAATACTCCATCACCACGTAAGCCTGGTCGGGCTCGATCGCAACATCGAAGATGCGGATGATGTTCGGGTGGTCGAGGCGCTCGCACACCGCGCGCTCGGCCTTCAGCAGCTTGGTCAGGCGCCGGTTCCACTTGGCCTCGTCCTTGACCTTGTCGTCGAAGCGGACGTGCTTGAGCGCCACCGGCGAGGGGTGATCGTCGCTCTGCGCGAGGTACACGGTCGCAGTTGCGCCGCGGCCGATCTCCTCGACGATGCGGTATTTTCCGATGCGGGTAGGAAGCCGGTTCATGCAATTGAAACAGCAGGTTTCATGCTGCCGCCGGACGTGGCCAGCGCCGATTGTCGCATGAACCCGGTCGGAGGCACGAGAACAGCGCGGACACGCGCGGCCGGATGGCACGGCAGCGGTTGTTCGCCCCTCGGCCACGTGTTTAAACTCCCGCAGTCCCTCCCCGACGCCCACCCCTCACCGGCGGAGGGCGACCATCCTGCCGTGGAGTTTTTTGTGACCGAAGCCATCGACCTGTTGATCCACGCCCGCTGGACCGTCCCCGTCGAGCCTGCCGGGACCGTTCTCGACAACCACTCGATCGCCGTACGCGATGGCCGCATCGTCGCGACCCTGCCCCGCAGCGAGGCGCTCACCCGCTTCCGCGCGACAAGGCAGGTCGAACTGGCCGAGCATGTGCTGATCCCCGGCCTGGTCAATCTGCACACCCATGCGGCGATGAGCCTGATGCGTGGCCTCGCCGACGATTTTCCCCTGATGCGCTGGCTGCAGGATGCGATCTGGCCCGCCGAAGGCCGGCACGTTTCGCCGGCCTTCGTACGCGACGGCAGCTTGCTCGCCGCCGCCGAGATGCTGCGCGGGGGGATCACCACCTGCAGCGACATGTACTTTTACCCCGAGTCCGCCGCCGCGGCCTTCGCCGAGGCCGGCATGCGCGCAGTCCTCGGCCTGGTCATGCTGGAATTCCCCACCTCCTACGCCAGCGATGCCGACGACTGCCTGCGCAAGGGCCTCGCCGCCCGCGAGCGCTGGCTCGGCCACCCGCTGATTTCATTCTCGATCGCACCGCACGCCCCCTATACGGTTTCCGACACCAGCTTCATCCGCGCCCGCGCGCTTGCCGACGAGCTCCGGCTCCCGCTCCATGTCCACATCCACGAAACCGCCGACGAAATCCGCAACGCACTCGCCACCGACGGCCAGCGCCCCCTCGCCCGCCTCGCCCGCCTCGGCCTGCTCGGCGAAAACTTCATCGGCGTGCACGCCGTGCAGATGGACGAAAACGACATCGAGCTCCTCTCCCGCTACAACTGCAGCATCGCCCACTGCCCGACATCGAACATGAAACTCGCCAGCGGCATCGCCCCGGTACCGCGCCTGCTCGATGCCGGGCTTCGGGTCGGACTCGGCACCGACGGCGCGGCGAGCAACAATCGCCTCGATCTTTTCCAGGAAATGCGCCACGCCGCCCTGCTCGCCAAGGTCGGCACCCTCGACGCGACCGCCGTCCCGGCCCACACCGCGCTGCGCATGGCGACACTGGCAGGCGCCCAGGCGCTCGGGCTGGACGCTTCCATCGGCTCCATCACCCCTGGAAAACAGGCGGACCTGTGCGCCATTCGCCTCGGCGACCTGGAAAGCCGCCCCTGTTTCGATCCGGTGTCGCATCTCGTCTACGTTGCCGGTCGAGAACACGTCACCCATGTGTGGGTAAACGGCGAATCCCGCGTGGACAAAGGCGTCCCGCTGTTGCATATTAACGACAGCGAATTGCTCCGTGCGGTTTCGGTGTGGCAAACTAAAATTGTTAATTGAACTGGATAGCTACGGTTCATCCGGCATGGAGATGGCTTCGCGGCTGCCTTCATCTTCGCGTTTCAGTGGCAATTCCGGCGACTCGCCCTACAAAGAGGAAACCATGATCAAACAATCCAAGAAGCAGATGCTGATGCTGGCCGCCATCACCTCGATCGGCCTGTCCGCTCCCGGCGCGTTTGCGCAAGTCAAGGACGTGGTTGTCGACGGCAAGGGCGAAATCCCCTACGTCATCGACGCCCGCAATGTCGTTGCCCGCAGCGGCACCGGCCTGTGCTGGCGCACTGGCTACTGGAGCCCGGCAGCCGCTTCGACCGCCATGGCCGGCGAGTTCCCGGTCGGCTGCGCATGCGACTCCGACATCGTCGCCAAGGACAAGTGTGTCGCCCCAGTCGCCGCCGCTCCGGCCCCGAAGGCTGCACCGAAGCCCACCGCCGACAAGATCAAGCTCTCGGCCGACGCCCTGTTCGATTTCGACAAGGCCGTGCTCAAGCCCGAAGGCAAGACCAAGCTCAACGAACTGGCGACCAAGGCCAAGTCGCTGAAGCTCGAAGTGATCCTCGCCGTCGGCCACACCGACCGCATCGGCTCGGACGCTTACAACCAGCGTCTGTCCGAACGCCGTGCCGCCGCAGTGAAGACCTACCTCGTCTCCCAAGGCGTCGACGCCAACCGCATCTACACCGAAGGCAAGGGCGAAGCCCAGCCCGTCACCGGCAAGCAGTGCGATAGCGTCCGTGGTCGCGCCGCGCTGATTTCCTGCCTGCAGCCGGATCGCCGCGTGGAAGTGGAAGTCATCGGCTCCAAGTAATCCTGCAGCCGTCATGCGAAAGCCCTGCCTCGGCGGGGCTTTTTCGTTTCTGTGCCGAATTTGCCTGAACGCACCGGGAACTCGGCAGTCCGAATCGACAACCCACTTTCGCTTCTTCGAATGATGAGCTCACTCAACGCCGATCCTGCAGAACTCCAGAAATTCAGCGACCTCGCCCACCGCTGGTGGGACCCTGCATCCGAATTCAAGCCCCTGCACGAAATCAACCCCTTGCGCCTGGACTGGATCAACAGCAAGGTCGCGCTCGACGGCAGGACCGTGCTCGATGTCGGTTGCGGAGGAGGAATCCTGGCCGAGGGCATGGCTGCCCTGGGCGCCCGGGTCAGCGGTATCGACCTGTCGGAAAAAGCACTCAGCGTCGCCCGCCTGCACCTGTTCGAAAGCGGGTGGAACGTGGATTACCGCCTGATCAGCGCCGAAGCCTTTGCCGACGAGCAGGCCGGCACGTTCGATGTCGTCACCTGCATGGAAATGCTCGAGCACGTTCCCGACCCGGCGAGCACGATCGCCGCCTGCGCCCGGCTGGCAAAGCCGGGAGGGCATGTTTTCTTTTCCACCCTGAACCGCAACCTGAAATCCTATCTATTCGCCGTGATCGGCGCCGAATACGTTCTCAAGCTGCTGCCGGCCGGCACCCACGAATATTCGAAATTCATCAAACCGTCGGAGCTGACGCGTTATTGCCGCAACGCCGGCCTGGACACCGCGGAACTCATCGGCCTGAGTTACAACCCTCTGACCAAGGTTTATTCGCTCGGCACCGACACCGACGTCAATTACCTGCTGCACACGCGGCGTCCGGAATGAACACAACCCCGGCCGGATCCGCCGCGCGCGCGACTCAGCACACCGGCGGGTTGGCCGCGGACTCTTCGGCGGCGCGCATGCTGGCCAACACCAGGTGGCCCTTGGCGGTCAGGAAAGGCTCCACCAGAAGCTGGATGCCCTCCGCAACATATTCTTCCAACGTATAGCGGTTCCGGTAAGACCAGTGCTTGAGCGCCCACGAGTGGGCGAACATCACGTACTGATAGGCCAGCAGGTGCTCGTTGACCGGGCGCATGAAGCCGGCGCTGGTGCACGCGCGCACGCACCCTTCGATCAGCCGGTTGGTGCGCGTTTCCCCATCCTTGATGAGACTGCGGCGCTCGGCGCGCAGCGACATGGTGGAGCGGTAGGCCAGCACCGTGGCGTCGCGCAGCCGGTCGACGATGCTGCAATACGCCGACAAGGCCTTGCACAGCCGCTCCACGGGATGGGACACCCCTTCCAGGTGCGGTGGGATCTCATTTTCGTAGGAATCGATCACCAGCTTGAGCGTCAGGAAGAGCACGTCCTCCTTGTCCCCGAAATACTGGTAAATCAAGCCCGTGCTGGTGCCGGCCTTGCGCGCGATCTGCTGGATCGTGGTGGTGTGGTAGCCCTCCTCGGAAAACAGCTCGACCGCCGCGAGGATGATCTGCCGCCTGCGCTCCTCGACCAACCTGGGGTCGGACACCACACTCTTCACCTCTCCCGCTGCACTCATCGTCGTTCTTCCTATTGACACTTTTGTCCGTACTGCAAGGGCTGCGCAGCCGGCAGGCCGCTGAAGGCTGGCGGCCTCTGCCTCATCCGAGGCGGCGTGCATTGTCCTGGATCCCCCCATCCCCCGGCAAGGCGGGACGGGCGCCACGAATTATTTCTGCCGGGCGAGGAACTGCTGCACCCTCGCCTGGGTATCCGGCGCGGCGAGCAAGGCGGCGCTGCCCTCGAGCTCGACTTCGTAACCGTCCACCGTGCCGTCGAGCGCTGCGAAAATGCAGCGCTTGCAGGCCGCCAGCGCCTGCGCCGGCAATTCCGCGAGGCGGGCGACCTGCTCACGGGCAAGACGCTCGAGTTCAGCCGCCGGCGCACCGCGATGGGCACAGCCGAGGGTCACCGCTTGCGCACCGCTGATCAGCTCTGCTCCCAGGATCAGGCGCCGGGACACCGCTTCGCCGCAGATCCGGGTCATGCGCTGGGTTCCGCCGGCAGCAGGCAGCAGCCCGAGCCGCGCTTCGGGAAGGCCGACGCTGGCCTCCTCGGCGACCAGGCGCAGATCGCAAGCCAGCGCGAGTTCGAAACCACCCCCCATTGCGGCGCCGCCGATTTCCGCCACCGAAACCTTGCTCGAATGCTCGATCCGGGAAAAAACCGCCTGCATGCGCCGCGTGCTGGCAATCATCTGCGCCCGCCCCGCTTCGGTCGAAAAAAGCGTCCGGATCAGTTCGAGATCGGCCCCGGCGCAGAAAACACGCTGATTACTGCGAATCCACAGCACCCCGACCTCGTCATTGGCTTCGACACAGTCCAGGATTTCATTGAAGCGGTCCAGCCATTCGTCGTTGATGGCATTGACCGGGGGGCGGCACAGCGTGGCGGTGGCAACCGCTCCATCGATATTCAGGGAAATCATGGCTTCCTTTCGTTTCGTTGGGTTGAGGGGGGAGATCCAGCGCATCCGCGCATGCCCCAGGCCATACGTCCGGCCGGGTTGCAGTGACTGATTGATCATTCATCCAAAGAGTCGCATGCTGGAACTCGAAAATCAAGCGCATCAACGATCAAAGCCTTTTATTAACAACAGAAACAACGAAACTCCAGGGCCGCACAAAATTTTCTTGACTTCAAAATCTGACTGAATGATCATTCATCTCATGCGGTGCCGCCCCGCTGTCCAACGGCACCCGCAAGCACACCGATCGAGCGCAAAGCGGCGCAGCGCTCGCCCGGCGAAATCAATGATCCCAATCCGGAGGTTCGAACAAATGCGACTTGAGGGCAAAACGGCAGTTGTCACCGGCGGCGCGTCCGGTATCGGTCGGGCAACGGCAGAAACGCTGGCTGCGGCCGGAGCACATGTAGTGATCGGCGACCTCGACCAGGAAAAAGGCGCCGCCGTCGCTGCAGCCATCCGTGAAAGCGGGCGCAAGGCCGACTATTTCCCGCTCGATGTCACCAGCCTCGACTCGGTCGGCGTGTTCGCCAAGGCGGTGGAAGAGAACGGACTGGAAGTCGACATCGTGGTCAACGTCGCCGGCTGGGGGAAGATCCAGCCCTTCATGGAAAACAGTCCCGATTTCTGGCGCAAGGTCATCGATCTCAACCTGCTCGGACCGGTCGCCGTCACCCACGCCTTCCTGGGCGGCATGATCGCCCGCGGCCGGGGCGGCAAGGTCATCACCGTGGCGAGCGACGCCGGCCGCGTCGGCAGCACGGGCGAAACCGTGTATTCGGGTGCCAAGGGCGGTGCGATCGCCTTCGGCAAGGCGCTGGCCCGCGAGATGGCGCGCTACAAGATCAACGTGAACAGCGTCTGCCCCGGCCCCACCGACACCCCGCTGCTCGCTGCCGTGCCTGAAAAGCACCAGGAAGCCTTCGTCAAGGCGACGCCGATGCGCCGCCTCGGCAAGCCGTCCGAAATCGCCGATGCCGTGCTGTTCTTCGCCAGCAGCGACTCCGACTTCATCACCGGCCAGGTGCTGAGCGTCAGCGGCGGCATGACCATGGTCGGCTGAGACCGCGCCCCGAACACGATCAACCCGACTCACATCCCGGAGACTGCAATGTACAAGCTGAAAGCCGCCGACTGGCATCCCGAACACTTCAAGCTCGAAGTCGTCGACCGCGTCGCCACCATCACCCTGAACCGCCCCGACC
Organism: Thauera aromatica; assembly: GCF_023093595.1. Classification (GTDB taxonomy): domain Bacteria; phylum Pseudomonadota; class Gammaproteobacteria; order Burkholderiales; family Rhodocyclaceae; genus Thauera; species Thauera aromatica_A. The sequence continues at coordinate 31,048 of NZ_JALLIK010000102.1, read as the reverse complement.
GCAAGAATCCGCTCACGTTCGAAAGCTATGCCGAACTGCGCGACACCTTCCACAAGTTCCAGTATGTCGATGACGTGCGCTCGATCGTCATCACCGGCGCCGGCGGCAACTTCTGCTCCGGCGGCGATGTGCACGACATCATCGGCCCGCTCACCAAGATGGACATGAACGGGCTGCTCACCTTCACCCGCATGACCGGCAACCTGGTGAAGGAAATGCGCACCTGCCCGCAGCCGATCATCTCCGCCATCGACGGCATCTGCGCCGGCGCCGGCGCGATCGTGTCGATGGCCTCCGACATGCGCTACGCTACGCCCGACGCCAAGACCGCGTTCCTGTTCGTGCGCGTCGGCCTCGCCGGCTGCGACATGGGTGCGTGCGCGATCCTGCCGCGCATCATCGGTCATGGCCGCGCCTCCGAGCTGCTCTACACCGGCCGCGTCATGAGCGCCCAGGAAGGCCAGGCCTGGGGCTATTTCAACGACCTCGTCGCACCCGAGCAGGTCCTCGCCAAGGCCCAGGAAATGGCCCTGTCGCTGGCCAACGGTCCGGCCTTCGCCCACGCCATGACCAAGAAGTGCCTGCACCAGGAATGGGACATGAGCATCGAGCAGGCGCTGGAAACGGAAGCCGAAGCCCAGGCCATCTGCATGCAGACACAGGACTTCACCCGCGCCTACAACGCCTTCGTGGCCAAGCAGAAGCCGGTTTTCGAAGGCGACTGAAGCCAGGCACGGCGGGCGCCTCCTGCACTGCGCCCGCCTGCCGCCCTCCAACCCTGCCAAGGACTCCTGCCGATGACGCATAGTCGCGCACTTTCCGGAAAACACGCGGTGATCACCGGTGGCGGCCGCGGTATCGGTGCGGCCATCGCCCACAGCCTGGCGGAACAGGGCGCCGCCGTCACCCTGATGGGGCGAACCCTGCCCCGGCTGGAACAGCAGGCAGAGGCGCTGCGAGCATTCAGCCAGGTGCACTGCGAAGCCGTCGACGTCGCCCAGGCCGATTCGGTCGCAGCCGCCTTTGCCGCCGCGCAGGCACGCCTCGGCCCGGTCGACATCCTGGTCAACAACGCCGGCCAGGCGCTCAGTGCGCCGTTCGTCAAGACCGACCCCGCACTCTGGCAGCAGATGCTCGACGTCAACCTCACCGGCGTCTTTCTCGGCACCCGCGCGGTCCTGCCCGGCATGCTCGCCGCCGGCTGGGGGCGGGTGATCAACATCACCAGCACCGCGGGACAGAAAGGCTACCCTTACGTCAGCGCCTACTGCGCCGCCAAGCACGGCGTGATCGGCCTGACCCGGGCCCTGGCCCTGGAGACGGCGAGGAAGAACGTTACCGTCAATGCCGTCTGCCCCGGCTACACCGACACCGACATCGTCCGCGACTCGGTCTCGAACATTCAGGCCAAGACCGGGCGCAGCGAGGCCGAAGCGCTGGCCGAACTGACCCGCTTCAACCCCCAGGGCCGCCTGGTCCAGCCCCAGGAGGTCGCCAACGCAGTCCTCTGGCTGTGCCTGCCGGGCTCGGAGGCGATCACCGGCCAGTCGATCTCGGTCGCCGGCGGCGAAGTGATGTGACCTGACCGGATATACCGGCCGCATTGAGTGCGGCCGATGACTCAACAAGCAAGTGGAGCGTGCAGTGAGCGAAAAATCCTATCTCGAGTGGCCTTTCTTCGAAGATCGCCACCGCAAGCTGGAAGCCGAGCTCGACAGCTGGGCCACGAACAACATCAGCGAGCACCACGGTGAGCTCGACTCCGCCTGCCGCGAGCTGGTCGCCAAGCTCGGCGCCGCCGGCTGGCTGCGCTACTGCGTCGGCGGCACCGCCTACGGCGGAGAGCACGAAACCATCGATACGCGCTCGATCTGCCTGCTGCGCGAAACCCTGGCACGACACTCGGGTCTGGCCGACTTCGCCTTCGGCATGCAGGGCCTGGGCTCGGGAGCGATCACCTTGCACGGCAGCGACGCCCAGAAGCGCGAATATCTGCCCCGTGTCGCCAGCGGCCAGGCCCTTGCCGCTTTCGCCCTGTCCGAGCCGGGCTCCGGCTCCGATGTCGCGGCGATGGCTTGCAGCGCGCGTCTGGACGGCGAGTATTACGTCCTCGACGGCGAGAAGAGCTGGATCTCCAACGGCGGCATCGCCGACTTCTATGTCGTGTTCGCCCGCACCGGCGAAGCGCCCGGCGCCCGCGGCCTGTCCGCATTCATCGTCGATGCCGACACCCCGGGGCTGGAAATCGCCGAGCGCATCGAAGTGATCGCCCCCCACCCCCTCGCCCGCCTGCGCTTCACCGATTGCCGGGTGCACAAGTCGGCCATGCTCGGCACTCCCGGCCTCGGCTTCAAGGTGGCGATGCAGACGCTCGACATCTTCCGCACCTCGGTCGCCGCGGCCGCGCTCGGCTTTTCGCGCCGTGCCCTCGACGAGGCGCTACGCCGCGCCACCACCCGCGAGATGTTCCAGCAAAAACTCGCCGACTTCCAGATCACCCAGGTCAAGCTCGCCCAGATGGCGACCAGCGTGGATATTTCCGCCCTGCTCACCTACCGCGCCGCCTGGCGCCGCGACCAGGGCCACAAGGTGACCCGCGAGGCGGCGATGGCGAAGATGACGGCGACCGAAAGCGCCCAGCAGGTGATCGATTCCGCAGTCCAGATCTGGGGCGGTTGCGGGGTGGTCAGCAACCACCCGGTCGAACTCCTGTACCGCGAGATCCGCGCCCTGCGCATCTACGAAGGGGCGACCGAGGTGCAGCAGCTGATCATTGCCCGCCAGACCCTCACCGCCTACGAGGACAGCGGAGAGCCTGTGAAAAAATCGTAGCGAACAGGGCCGAGTGCAAGGCGCGAGTGAGCGAACGACGAGACATATCAACTGGATAGGCGAGGAGTGAGCGAGTGAGCAACGCAGCAATCGGCCCGCGCAGTAGATTGATTCACAGGCTCTGAACAGACCTGCCGGGCCGCCCGCCTAAGCGAGCGCCCCGGTCGGATCATCGGTGCCGGCCAGCGGACCCGATCGCGCCCTCCCGTCAACTGCACGCCCGGTTCCCCATGCCGCCCCATCCGCCCCAGCGGGGCGATTTACCGCGATTCGGAGCAAGCACGATGTCTGAACAACTGCAGCCGCAACAAAGCATGAACGCCGCCGACGAGATCATCGGCCGTCCCCTGGCGCAGGGCCTCGGCGAACAAACCGCGATGCTGTGCGCAGAGCGCTCGATCAGCTACCGCGAGCTCGACGCCGCAACCAACCGCCACGGCAACGCCCTCCGCGCCCATGGCGTCGGCAAGGGCGATCGCGTCCTCTTCCTGATGGACGACTCCCCCGAACTGGTCGCGGCCTACCTGGGCACGCTGCGCATCGGCGCGGTCGCGGTCGCGCTCAACGTGCGCCTCGCCCCGCGCGACGTCCTCTACGTGATCCAGGACAGCGCCTGCCGCCTGCTCTATGTCGACGCCGAGTTCCTCCACCTCTACCAGCAGATCGCCGACGAACTCGAGGCCCCGCCGCAGGTCGTGGTCCGCGGCGACGAAGCCCCCGCGCCGGCGATCGCCTTCGAGCGCTTCCTCGACGGCCAGGCCGCCACCCTGGAGTCCGTCCAGGTCGCGCCGGACGACGTCGCCTACTGGCTGTATTCGTCCGGCACCACCGGACGCCCGAAAGCGGTCATGCACGCCCATCGCTCGGTGCTGATCGCCGACCGCCTGGAACGCGAGTATTTCGGCATCCAGCCTGGCGACCGGGTATTCACCACCTCGAAGATGTTCTTCGGCTGGTCGCTCGGCCATTCCCTGATGGGCGGCCTGCAGTGCGGCGCCACCGTCATCGTCGCCCCCGGATGGCCCGACGCCGAGCGCGTCATGGCCACGGCCGCGCGCCACCAGCCGACGATCCTGTTCAGCACCCCGGTGATGTACCGCAACCTGCTGCGCGAGGGGGCGGGCGAATCGGCAGCCATGCGCAACATCCGCCACTTCGTCTCGGCCGGTGAAAAGCTGCCGGAAAACATCGGCCAGCAATGGCTCGACACCTTCGGCATCCCCATCACCGAAGGCATCGGCGCCTCGGAAACCGTGTTCCTGTTCCTGTGCGCCCGCCCCGATGCGCACCGGATCGGCTCCTGCGGCAAGCGCGTCCCCTGGGCGGAAGTCCGCCTGCTCGACGAGCTCGGCAACGAAATCACCACCCCCGACACACCGGGCCTGATCGCCATCCGCATGGCATCGCAGTTCGTGGGCTACTGGAAGCTGCCCGAGACCACCGACAAAGCCCTCCGCGACGGCTGGTACTACCCGGGCGACATGTTCAGCTTCGATGCCGACGGCTTCTGGTACCACAGCGGCCGTGCCGACGACATGCTCAAGATTTCCGGCCAATGGGTCAGCCCGGGGGAAATCGAAAGCTGCGCATCGGCCGTGCCGGGCATCGCCGAAGCGGTGGTGGTCGCCGTTCCCAACGACGACGGTCTGACCCGGCTGACCCTGTTTGTCGTGCCCGAGGATCCGTCGGCGAGCCAGCAGAAGCTGAGCGAAGCGGTGATGGCGACCCTGCGCGGCACGCTGTCGATCTACAAGTGTCCGCGCACGATCCAGTTCCTCGAAGAGCTGCCACGCACGGCCACCGGCAAGGTGCAGAAATATCGGCTGCGCGACATGCTGCAGGCGACCCTCTGAACAAGGGTGAAGCAATCCCCGTGCGCGGCAGATTGATTCACGTCTGCCGGTTTTTCGCCCTATCTTGCTTCAGGAGTCCTTTATGAGCGTAGTACTGGTCGAGCAGCCGACACCCGATGTCGCCGTCGTCCGCCTGAACCGCCCCGACGCCCGCAACGCCCTCAACCAGGAAGTCCGCAGCGCACTGGCCGAGCACTTCGACCGCCTCGGCCAGGCGGCCGAAGTGCGCTGCATCGTCCTCACCGGCGGCGAGCGCTGCTTCGCCGCCGGCGCCGACATCCGCGCGATGGCCGACGCCGGTGCGATCGAGATCATGCTGCGCCAGACCCAGCGCCTGTGGCAGGCCATCGCAGCCTGTCCGAAACCGGTCATCGCCGCGGTCAACGGCTATGCTTGGGGCGGCGGCTGCGAACTCGCGATGCACGCCGACATCATCATCGCCGGAGAAGGCGCGAGTTTCTGCCAGCCCGAAGTCAAGGTCGGCATCATGCCCGGCGCTGGCGGCACCCAGCGCCTGACCCGCGCCGTGGGCAAGTTCCAGGCGATGAAAATGGTTCTCACCGGCCTCCCGGTGAGCGCACGCGAAGCCCTGACGATGGGCCTGGCCAGCGAAGTGGTGGCCGATGACGCGGTCCAGGCGCGCGCCCTCGAACTAGCCCGCCACATCGCCACCCTGCCCCCGCTTGCCATCGCCCAGATCAAGGAGGTCCTCCTTGCCGGTCAGGACGCCTCGCTCGACACCGCCCTGATGCTCGAGCGCAAGGCTTTCCAGCTGCTGTTCGCAAGCGCGGACCAGAAAGAAGGCATGCGCGCCTTCCTGGAAAAACGTCCCCCTCTATTCCGCGGCGGCTGAGCCTCGTTTGCGCCGATCCTGACGCTGCATTGCTGTACCATCTCAAGAAAACATTTTGCAAGCTCCTGTTTTCTTTGCGAACGTCTTCCAGCGCTTACTGGAGATTGGATGCTCAGAAGGAAAATGCCGGTTATAAAACCGGCCATTTCAGGACGGGTCACAGCCACGGGAATCCGTCCTGCCATCACACCAAGTGGCGCATGTGAGGAGAAGCGAAGCATGAGAGGAAAGCACCTGAGCGCAGCGCTGGTTACGACAGCTGCAGCGCTATGCACGACGACGGCGACAGCCCAGGAAGTCATCCTGAAGGTGTCGCATATGTGGCCAACAACGGCGCTCGGACATCAGCAACTGGTGCCCTGGTGCGACAAGATCGCGGCCGAGTCGAACAACCGCATGAAGTGCCAGATCTACCCGTCGATGCAGATCGGCGGCACCCCGACCCAGGTGTTCCAGCAAGTCGTCGACGGCATTGCCGACATCGGCTGGACCCTGCCGGGCTACAACTCGGGCCGCTTCCCCTCGGTCGAAGTGTTCGAACTGCCCTTCATGTCCCACAAGGCGGAAACGACCAGCCGAGCGCTGTGGGAATATTATGAAAAATATGGGCAAAAGGATTTTGCCCAAGTCAAGCCGCTGGCCTTCCATGTCCATGACAACGGACAGGCCCACAACAGCAAGCGCCCGATCCGGACGATGGAGGATTTCAAAGGCCTGAAGATGCGCGCGCCGACCCGTCTGACCAACAAGATGCTGGCCGAGATGGGCGCCTCACCGGTCGGCATGCCGATGCCGGCGGTGGTGGAGGCGGTCTCCAAAGGCGTCATCGACGGCTACCTGCTGCCATGGGAAATCGTGCCATCGATGAAGCTGCACGAACTGACCCGCTATCATTCCGAGACGGCTGCGACCGAACCGGCACTGTACTCGGCAGTATTCGTGGTGGCGATGAACAAGGCCAAGTACGACAGCCTGCCGGCCGATCTGAAACAGGTCATCGACGCCAACTCGGGGATCGAGCTTTCCGCCCGCCTGGGCCGTGCATGGGACGATTCGGCCGCGCCCTCGCGCGAAGTGGCGATCAGGAACGGCAACCAGTTCAACACCATTCCCGCATCCGAAACCAGCAAGTGGCGCGGAATCGGCGATAAGATTGCGACCGAGTGGGTGGCAGAAGTAACGGCCAAGGGCTATCCAGGCCAGGCCATGCTGGACGAAGCGCGCAAACTGGTCGAAAAACACCGGGCACAATAAGCGCTGCGCACAGCGGCCCCGGCATTGCCGGCATGAGCCCGCTCGGCGATGCCGGCGGGGTGGCCCCGTACCCCGGGGCCGCCCCTTTTCTCCCTCTCATCCCGCACGGCCCCGCCGCGGCGGATTCTCTCCAACCACAACAAGACTCTTCCAATGCACCCCAACACCGCGTTCGAAAAAAATCACCTGATCCGCTTCCATCACTGCGACCCCGCCGGCATCGTCTTTTACCCCGAATACCTGGTCATCATCGACGAGCTGATCGAGGACTGGTTCATCGAAGGCATGGGCACGAGCTTTGCCGACCTTCACATGAACGAGCGCATCGGCGTCCCCGCCGCACGCATCGAGGTCGACTTCATCGCTCCGAGCAAGATCGGCGACATCCTGTGCCTGAGCCTGCTCGTCACCCGCCTCGGCAACAAGTCGTTCACGCTCATGGTCGAAGGCCGGGTCGGCGAACAGGTGCGCATGCGCGCCATCCTGGTGCGCGTGGTCGCCGGACTCGACGGCCTGCACGGCATCACCATCCCGCCGGCGCTGCGCGAACGGTTGCGCCGCTTCCTCGCCGCCGACGGCGTCGATCTGCTCGAAGCACAGCAGGCCTGAAACGGGGCGGGGCCGCCCGGCCCCACCCCGCCCCGAAAATCCGCGAACCGTTCACCAGGTGTGTCGCCGGGCAGCCCACCGGCAAACCGCTCACAGATGCCGCCGAGTGCATTACACTGGTATTTCATCTGAATCCTCGGTCGCGGGTCATGAGTTTCCGACACCTCCAAAGCCTGTTCAATCCGCGCTCCATCGCCGTGATCGGTGCCACCGTGCGCCACCGGCGCATGGGCAACGTGCTGATGCGCAACCTGCTGGCGGGCACCTTCGCCGGCCCGATCATGCCGGTCAATCCGAAGTACGAATCGGTAGCCGGCGTCCTCACCTACCCCAACGTCGCCGCCCTGCCGCAGACGCCCGACCTCGCGATCATCTGCACCCCGCCCAAGGTCATCCCGGAGCTGATCGAGCAGCTCGGCCGGCGCGGCACGCGCGCGGTCATCGTCATGGCCAACCAGCTGGCGACGACGATCGGCGCCGACGGCCGCCCGGTCTCGGCGGCGATCCTCGAAGCCACCCGGCGTCACGGCATCCGTCTGCTCGGCGGCAGCACGCTCGGCATCCTGGTGCCCGGGCTGGGGCTGAATGCGACCTTCTCCCAGATCCAGGTCCAGCCCGGCAAGCTCGCCTTCGTGTCGCAGCGCGACGCGGTCGGTACCATGGTGCTCGACTGGGCCTTGCGCAAGAAAGTCGGCCTGTCCTATTTCGTGTCGCTGGGCGACGGCCTCGACATCGGTTTCGGCGAAGTGCTCGATTTTCTCGGCAGCGACTCCGATACCCGCGCGATCCTGCTCTACATCGAATCGATCCACGAGCGCCGCAGCTTCATGGCCGCGGCCCGCGCCGCCGCGCGCAACAAGCCGGTGGTCGCGATCAAGGCCGGACGCTCGCCCAACAACCGCCTGCTCGGCGTCTCCGACCCCCTGTTCCTCGACGTCCCCAACCTCGTCAGCAGCGACGACGTCCATGACGCCGTGTTGCGACGGGCCGGCATCCTGCGCGTCGATCACCTCGACGAAATGTTCGGCGCGGTCGAGACCGTGCTCCGCTCCCGCCCCCTGCGCGGCAATCGCCTAGTGGCGGTGAGCAACGGCGGCGGCGCCGGGGTGATGGTCGAGGACAGCCTCTATCTGAGCGGCTACATGATGCCGCCCCTGAAGGAACAGACCGTGACCCGCCTGCGCCGGATCCTGTCGCCGGACTGGGACGGGCAGAATCCGATCGAGATCAAGGTCGACTCCGCACCCTCGCGCTACGAGGAAGTGCTCAAGGTGCTGCAGGAAGAGCAGGACGGCGACGCCGTGCTGCTGATGCACACGCCCAACGCGCTGAGCAAGAGCATGGACGTGGCGCACAGCGTGATCAAGACCGTGCGCGAGATCGGCGGCAACGTCATGACCTGCTGGGTCGGCGACGAAAGCGTCGCCGAGGAGCGCCGCTTGTTCGTCGATGCCGGGATCGCCACTTTCGACACGCCCGAACATGCGGCGAGCGCCTTTCTCCACATGTTCAACCACCGCATCGCCTCGGAAGTGCTGACCCAGGTACCGCCGTCCGAGCCGGTCGAGTTCAGGCCCGACGTCGCCCGCGCCCGCGGCGTGATCCGGGCCGCGCTCGATGCCGGCTGCACCAGCCTGAGCGAGGCCGACTCCAAGGCCATCCTCGAAGCCTACGGCATCCCGGTGGTGCAGACCCATCTCGCCGCGACTCCGGAAGAGGCCGGGCGGATTGCCGAGCGCATCGGCCTGCCGGTCGCGCTCACCGTGATGTCGCGCGACATCCGCCGCAAATGGGACGTCGGCGGCATCGCCCTGAACCTGGAAACCGCCGAGGCGGTCGAGGCCGCCGCCCACGGCATGCTCGCGCGCGTCGGCAGCACCCACCCCGACGCCACCATCGGCGGCTTCACCGTGCAGCGCATGGTGCTGCGCGGCCATGCCCGGCAGTTGCTGATCGGCGTCACCACCGACGCCTTGTTCGGTCCGCTGATCCTGTTCGGCGAAGGCGGCCGCGCCCTCGAGATCTACCGCGGCCTCGGCGTCGGCCTACCGCCGCTGAACCTGCCGCTCGCCCACGACCTCATCGACCGCACCAAGGCCGCCGCCCTGCTCGATGCGCGCCCGCACCTGCCGGCGGCCGACCGCGACGCGATCGCGCTGACTCTGACCAAGGTGTCGCAGATCGTCGTCGACCTGCCGGAAATCGCCGAACTGGACATCAACCCCTTGTTCGCCGATGAAAAAGGCGTGCAGGCGATCGACGCCCACATCCGCCTGTCGGCCGAGCCGCGCCAGGAATACCGCCTCGCCATCCAGCCCTATCCGAAGGCCCTGGAAGAAAAGGCGGTGCTGCGCGATGGACGCGAAATCCTGCTGCGCCCGATCCGCCCCGAGGATGAACCGACCCACTACGACTTCCTGTCACGGCTGACGCGGCAGGACTTCACCTACCGCTTCTTCCACTACATCCCGAAGTTCCCGCGCCGCGAAATGGCACGTCTCACCCAGATCGACTACGACCGCGAAATGGCCTTCATCGCCAGCGCGATCGATGCCGACGGCAAGCCGGAAACGCTCGGCGTGGCGCGCGCGGTCGCCGACCCGGACAACGACACCGCCGAGTTCGCCCTCGTCATCCGCTCCGACATCAAGCGCCAGCGCCTCGCCACACTGCTGATGAACAAGCTGATGAACTACGCCCGCCAGCGCGGCATCCGCCGCTTCGTCGGCGACGTGATGTCGGAAAACGAGCCGATGTTGAAGCTGCTGCAGTTCCTCGAATTCCGCTTCGTGCCCTCGGGCGAGTCCGGCATCGTGCGCGCCGAACTCGACCTGCAGCCGGCCGGGAGCGCATCACCCGTGCCTCCGGCCGGAGCCGAATGAGCGCGTCGCCGCCCCCGCATCGGGCACGACCACTGCGGTTGCGCCAGGCGCCGCGCCCCGCCGGCTGAACGGGCGCAAACGCCCTCTCCGCCTCAGGCGTCCTCGAGGATCAGCACGAGCAGCTCCTTCGGCCCGTGCGCGCCATAGGCCAGGGTCTGCTGGATGTCGGCCGTCTTCGACGGGCCCGAAACCAGCAGCGCATTGGTCGGCAGCCCCTCCGTCCAGCCCTGTGCACGCATCGCTTCGTACAGGTTGTCATGGACTTCGCTCGCCTTCAGCAGCGCGATATGCAAGGGCGGCACCAGACTCATCAGCCGGGGCTCCTGCGGCGTCGGCCACAGCACCAGGCTGCCGGTGGCGGCGATGGCCCCGAGGGTGCCGGTGAGGCTGGCCGGGGTGTGGAAGAACAGCGCGTCCTTCCAGGCCTCGACCGGACGGTCATAAGCCTTCAGGCGCAGCGCGCCGCCGGCCTCGGCGAGATGGGCGGCGAGCTGCCGCCCGTGCGCGCTTTCCGGCGCCACCAGCAGCTCTTCGATGGCGCGCGCGGCGAGCGCTTCGAGCACCCGCTCCGGCCACTGCGCGGCGGTGGTGAGCACGGTCTCGCCGTGCACGGCCTCGAGCATTTCGCGCAGGCGGGCGATCCGCCGTTCTGGCGCGTAGCGCCACGGCTCGGTCACCAGCGCTTCGTCATAGTCGTCGGCAAGCGCTGTCGTACCTTTCAGGCTGGTGCGCAGCCTGGCAAGAATCCTGTCCCTGGCGTTCATTCAGTCCTCATTCGTCACCGAGATGGTCGTGGGCGAGTTCGTGCAGCGTGCGCGGAGCGAGCCGGGGCGCGCTGCGGTGCTCGGTCCAGGGCCCGATCCTGGCCGGCATCAGGCCACGGAAACGGGTTCCGGCGTAGGTGAACGCCTTGTACAGCACGGGCGAAGTGTTCATCTTGCGCCAGGCTTTCCACACCATGGATTCCTTGGCCGAATACTTCGCCCCCTGACCGCGCATGAAGTGCGGCTCGGCCTGCGGCGGCCGTACTGCCTCCTCGCGCAGGCGGCGGAGCAAGGCGGGAATCGGGATCTTCACCGGACAGACTTCACCGCAGGCGCCGCACATCGACGAAGCCGTGGGCAGATCGCGGGTAACCTCCAGGCCGAGCATGTGGGGGGTGACGATCTTGCCGATCGGTCCCGGATACACCGTGCCGTAGGCGTGGCCGCCGATGCGGGTATAGACCGGGCAGTGGTTCATGCAGGCGCCGCAGCGGATGCAGTTCAGCGTCTGGCGCAGCTCGCTGTCGGCGAAGGCCTGGCTGCGGCCGTTGTCGAGCAGTACCAGGTGCACTTCGCGGGGGCCGTCGAGTTCCTCGGCCTTGCGCGGGCCGGAGATCACGTTCACATAGGTGGTGATCGCCTGGCCGGTCGCCGAGCGCGTCAGCAGCGACAGCAGCGGCACCACGTCGCGCAGGTTCTCGACCACTTTCTCGATCCCGGTCACCGCGATATGCACCGGCGGCACCGTCGTCGACATCCGGCCGTTGCCCTCGTTTTCCACCAGCAGCAGGGAGCCGGTTTCGGCGATGGCGAAGTTCACCCCGGAAACGCCGATGTCGGCCTCGAAGAACTTGCGCCGCAAGGTCTCGCGCCCGATCCGGATCAGGCGGTCGACATCTTCGGTGTACTCCACGTCGAGCTTGTCGTGGAACAGCTTGGCGACCTGCCCGGCATTGAGGTGGATCGCCGGCATGATGATGTGCGAGGGCTTCTCCTCGCGCAGTTGGACGATGAACTCGCCCATGTCCGACTCCAGGCAGTCGACACCGCGTGCGGCGAGAAAATGGTTCATCTCCATTTCCTCGCTGACCATCGACTTGCCCTTGATCACCTTCTTCGCCGCATGGGTCTCAGCGATGCGCTGGACGATGGCATTAGCCTCGTCGACCGTTTCCGCCCAGTGCACCTTGACCCCGTTGCGCGTCAGGTTGGCCTCGAGGCGTTCGAGCAGTTCGGGCAGCTTCGACAGCGCCCGCGCCCGCACCCGGTTGCCGAAGGCGCGCAGGCGTTCGAGCTCGTCGCCATCGGGAAACTGCACCAGGCGCTTGGCCATCAGCGAGTCCATCGCACCGCGGAAGTTGCGCCGCAGCTGGGCATCGCCCAGCGCTTCGCGGGCGTTACGCTTGAAGGCGATCGGGGCCCCCGGTTGTCCGGCGGCGCTCATTTCCCCGCCCCCTGCCCGGCCTTGCCCGCCGTGCGACGCAGCAGGAAGCTGGCCAGGTGTTCGCCGCGCAGGGCATCGCCCTGCTTCTCGAACGCGCCGTTGATGTTGAGCAGGCAGCCGCAATCGGCGCTCACCACTTCGGCAGCGCCCGAAGCGTTCAGCGCAGCGGTCTTGTCGCGCACCATCGCCCCGGAAATATCGGGCATGCGCACGCTGAACGCGCCGCCGAAGCCGCAGCATTCGCTCTCATGGTCGTGCTCGACCCGCTCCACCCCGGCCAACTGGGCGAGCAGTGCGCGGCCGTGCTCGTGAGTGTTCATCTCGCGCCGCGCCGAACAGGAGGTATGCAACGCCACCTTCACCGGCGCACCGCTGTCGCGCAACTGGACCCGGCACACGTGCAGCAGGAACTCGGCCAGCTCGTAGGTGCGCTCGGCCAGCGCGGCGACCTGCGGCAGAGTTTCCGGCTCCTCCTTGAACAACTCGAAGTAATGGTGGCGGAACATCCCGGCGCACGAGCCCGAAGGCACCACCACCGGCCAGTCGCCGCCGAACAGGGCGAGCTGCGCGCGCGCCACGGCACGCGCCTCCTCGGTGTAGCCCGAAGTGTAGGCGGGCTGGCCGCAGCAGCTCTGGGCCTGCGGAAAATGGACCTTGATGCCCTCGCGCTCGAGCAAGCGGATCGCGTCCATGCCCGCATCCGGAAAGAACAGGTCGAGCACGCAGGTGCCGAACAGGTACGCATCGGACGGTTTCGCCGGGTAGCTGCGCGGCGGCGCCGGCGGCGGCGCCACGCGGGTGGCGTTGGGTGCGGCGAAGGGGGAGTGGCTCATGCGCATCTTCTCCGAAGGTTTTGTTCATTCTGCAGCAGCCGTAGCCCGGCCGCGACTGCTGATAACACTGATATCGAACACGCCATCCACCGACCGCCGGCGCATGGATTGCGACCGGCACCGCGCTCCCGGCCATCGGCATCCGGGCGCCAGCCATGCCGACCGAGCGGACCGGAAAACGGAACCGGCGAATCGAACCGCCCTTGCCGGGTCATCTCGCCAGAACCGCCAACATTGGTATTACCACTTAACCAAAACTCGAGTTAGACTAATAAGGGTTTGGCGGTGTGTCAATCGGGGGGTCAATCCGCGTCCCAATCGGCGTCTCCTTCGAAACGCCCGGGACTTCCACGGAAGGAGCACGCCGTCGCCCCATCCCGCCGCCCCATCCCGCCGCCCACGAAGAGCGGTTTTCCCGAACCGGAATCCGTCATCATGATGAAGCCCCCTCCCCTGCAGCAACGCCGCCTGTCCGACGACATCGTCGCGCGCATCGAGACCCTGATCGTCGAAGGCAGCCTGCAGCCGGGCGAACGCCTGCCGGCCGAACGCACCCTCGCCGAGGAGTTCGGCGTTTCCCGGCCGTCGCTGCGCGAGGCCATCCAGAAACTGGCCGCGCGCGGCTTGCTGGTCAGCCGCCACGGCGGCGGCACTTTCGTCAGCGACCAGCTCGGGGCCTCGTTCCGCGACCCGATGGTGGAACTGCTCGAACGGACCCCCGAGGCCCAGCGCGACCTGATCGAATTCCGCCATACTCTCGAAGGCGCCTGCGCCTACTATGCGGCGCTGCGCGCCACCGCACCGGACCGGGAGCGGCTCACCGCCGCCTTCGAGCGCGTGCAGGCGTGCTACCAGCGCAAGGGCCGGATCAGCCGCGCGGAAGAAGGCCGCATCGACGCCCATTTCCACCTCGCGATCGCCGAAGCCAGCCACAACGCCGTTCTGCTGCACACCATCCGCAGCCTGTTCGAGCTGCTCGAGCGCAACGTCGTGACCAACATCGGCGGCATGTGCGCAATCGGCAGCGAGGTCCGCGACACCTTGCTCGCCCAGCACCAGGCGCTGTACACCGCGATCATGGAAGGACGGGCGGAAGACGCCCGCCGCCTCGCCAGCGAGCACCTGGACTACGTCCAGCAGGTGCTCGCCGAGGCCCAGGACGAAGCCCGGCGGATCGAGCGCGCGCAGCGCCGGCGCGCGCCGCCCTGAACCCGCGCCGCGGCGGGCGCCGCGCCCGCCGATGAGCCGGCCGGCGGCGTGAAGGCGCCTGACGGCGCGCGATCGGGTTCGGTGCCCGTCCCGGGCGTCAGCGTGCGGGCGCTGCGCGCAGCGCGTTCAGCACGCGCTGGCCGGCGCGGCCATCGACAGGCAGACCGAGCTCGGCCTGGACGCGCCGGAGCGCTTCGCGCGTGCGCGCACCGATCATGCCGTCGGCCGCACCGATATCGTGGCCGCGGGCGATCAGCAGCAGTTGCAGCTCACGACGCTCGGCGCGCGACAAGCCGGGGTCGTCGGTCGGCCACGGCGCGGCGAAAGCCGCGCCACCGCGCAGCCGGTCGGACAGGTGGGCGATCGCCAGGGCATAGCTTTCCGCGGCATTGTAGGAGTACAGCGCGTCGAAGTTGCGCGTCACCAGGAAGGCCGGCCCTTCCCGCCCGGCCGGCAGCAGCAGCCCGGCAGCGAGATCGCTGGCGGGCAGCGCCGAGCCGTCGCTCCGGGTCAGGCCGCGCGCACGCCACTCCGCCATCGGCCGCTTGTTGCGCCGCCCGCTGCCGGCGGTGTCCAGCCCTGGCGGCAGGCGGACCTCGAACCCCCAGGGCTGGCCGCTGCGCCAGCCGGCACGGGCGAGGAAATGGGCGGTGGAGGCGAGCGCGTCGGGCACGCTGTCGATCAGGTCGCGGCGGCCGTCACCGTCGAAATCGACCGCCAGGCGCAGGAAGGTCGACGGCATGAACTGGGTGTGGCCGAAGGCGCCCGCCCACGACCCGGCCAGGCGCTCGGGCGCGACATGCCCCTCCTCCAGGATCTTCAGCGCGTTGAAGAACTCGCCGCGGAAAAAATCCTGGCGGCGGCCGAAGCAGGACAGGGTGGACAGCGAGCCCAGCAACGGCCGCTCGCCGAAGTTGCGCCCGTAATTGCTTTCCACCCCCCAGACCGCGACCACGGTGGCCGCATCGACCGCGTATTCGGCCTCGACCCGGGCCAGCACCGGCGCCCACTGCGACAGCAGGGCACGGCCGTCGGCGATGCGTTCCGCGTCCACCAGCCCGGCCATGTAGTCCCAGATCGGGGTGACGAACTCGGGCTGGGCATCGAGAAAGCCGACCACTTCCATATCGGGGACGAGGCCGGCCGTATGCGCATCGAAGGTCGCCGCGCCGACCCCCTTGTCCACAGCGCTTGCGCGCAACTCGGCAAGGCAGGCGGAAAAAACCGCATCGGACGCCAGTGCCGCAGCGGGCGCCTGCAGGAAGGCGCACGAAACGAGCACGGAAAGTGCTGCGCGACGGATCGGAAACCCGGAAAACGACATCGGCTTCAGCCCCGGTGATGGTGAAGTGACAGCTCGCGACAAAAGCCGCAGTGCGGCTTGTCCGGACCCTGGCCGCGCAGTCTATCGCGGCCGTCGCCGCACCGACAATCCCGCTTTCTGCCCGGCTCCCACCCGTAGGAAACGCTTCCGTCAGGCCCCCACGGAAGCGGGAAAATGGTCGATCCGGTCGGTGATCAAGCCATCGACCCCCAGGGCCAGCAGCCGAGCCGCCTCTCCATCCTCATCGACCGTGTAGGCAAGAAGCCTGAATCCGGCGGCGCGGGCCTGGCGGACGGTAGAGACGTCCCAGGCACGCTGCTCGCAAATCAGCGCGACACAGCCGAGACGGCGCGCGGCACCGAGCCCTTCGTCCGAAAGAGCTTCGAGCAGCAAGCAGCGGGGAAGCTGCGGTGCGACGCCGGCCGCAGCCGCGAGCGCGGCCACGCTGAAGGAGCTGAGCAGCGGCGGCAGAGCCAGGGTCCATGACCGGGCCAGGCGGGTGGCGACCTCCCGCCCGGTGCGCGCTTCGTCGCCGGGAGCCGGCTTCAACTCCACATTCAGCGCGCAGTCGTGCTGGCGGCAGAACTCGACCACGTCGGCCAGCGACGGCAGCCGCTCCCCGGCATGGCGCGGCGAATGCCAGCTTCCGGCATCGAGCCCGGCCAGCTCCGCCCAGCGCCACTCGACGGCCTCGCCCTGTCCGTCGGTGGTGCGCTCGAGGCGGTCGTCATGGAGCAGGAAAGGCTGTCCGTCCGCGCTCAGGCGCACATCGCATTCGAACATCCGGTAGCCGTGCGCATGGCCGAGCGCAAACGCAGCCAGGGTGTTCTCGGGCGCCAGCGTACCGGCGCCGCGGTGCGCGATCCAGTGCGGATAGGGCCAGTCCCCTGGCGCAGCAGGCCAGGCCGCCGGCTGGACGGGCTCCGGATGGCTGGCACTGGCGGAGTTCATCCGGCGCTTTCTTCCTTCGACTTGCGCGGGCGGCGGGCGCGGGACGGCACCTTGGCCGGCGCCGACGGTTCGGCTGCCGGTGCCGGCGGTGCGGAGTCGCGCGGTGCGCCTTCCGCGGCGGGGCGGTCGCGGTCCGTACCGGCGCGCTCCGCTGCGCCCGCACCCGGAGCGGATTCGGCGCGTGCGCGGGCCGCTTTCGGTGCGGCGGCGGCCTTCGTCGTCTTCCCCTTGGCACTGCCGCGCCGCGAATCCGTTTGCTGGCCTTCCTCGAGCGGCGGCGGAGTCGGCTCGGGCCGCGCCCGGGCACGCTTCGGCTTGCCCTTGTCGGCACGGGGTCGGTCCTGGTCCGGCGCCGCGCCCTCGCCCCCCGCTTCCGCCTCGGGGGCCGCTGCCAGCGCGGCCGCTTCGGCGGTTTCCCGCCGTTCTTCCCCGCCATGAACCGGCGGCACCGGTGCGGCCTCGGTCTCGGCGGTACGTTCGCTTTCCCCCGCCGCCTTGCCGCCGCCACGCCGCCGCGAAGAACGGCCCTGCGTCTTCGCCGCGCGCGCCGCGGGTTCGGCTGCAGCCGCGGGCTCGGCGGCCCCCGCCGCCTGGCCGGCGAGCACCGGCTCGAGCGCGGCGAACGCAAGCGCATGCTCGCTCGCGGCGCTCCCACCATGGCTCGGCCGGGCAACATAGGTGCCGGATTTCTCGTCGCGCCCGAGTTCGAGCAGGCCGCGCGTCTGCGCTTCCTCGAGCAGGTTGCCGAAGGCACGGAAGCCGAAATAGCTCTCGTTGAAATCCGGTTTGCGGCGCTTGATCGCTTCCTTCAGCATCGAGGCCCAGATCTTGCCGCTTTCGCCACGCTCGGCGAGCAGGGCTTCGAAGGTTTCCACCGCGATGTCGATGGCCTGGCGGCGGCGCCCTTCCAGTTCTTCCTTGCGCCGCGCCTCCTCTTCCGGCGAGCGCCGGGCCGCCGGAACGTTGTCGCGCGCCTCGCGCTTGGCCGCGGCGCGCTGGCTGTCGCGCACCAGATCGTCGTAAAAGATGAATTCGTCGCAGTTGGCGATCAGCAGGTCGGAGGTCGATTGCTTGACCCCGACACCGATCACCTGCTTGGCGTTCTCGCGCAGCTTGGACACCAGCGGCGAAAAATCGGAGTCACCGCTGATGATGACGAAAGTATCGACGTGGGACTTGGTGTAGCACAGGTCGAGCGCATCGACGACGAGGCGAATGTCGGCGGAATTCTTGCCCGACTGGCGCACGTGCGGGATCTCGATCAGCTCGAAGTTGGCCTCGTGCATCGCGGCCTTGAAGCTCTTGTAGCGCTCCCAGTCGCAATAGGCCTTCTTGACCACGATGCTGCCCTTCAGCAGCAGGCGCTCGAGCACGCGCTTGATGTCGAACTTCTCGTAGTTGGCGTCGCGCACGCCGAGGGCGACGTTTTCGAAGTCGCAGAACAGCGCCATGCTGATGCTGTCGGGGGATGAGGCCATGAAATTCTCCGCGTCTGGTCAGGCGCCGATGTTAAGGCCTGCGTGGCGCCGGCACCAGCGCGCGGGTACGGCCCGGGCCGCCGCGACGCCGCGGCCCGGGCGGCGCTCACGGACGCAAGGTCTGCGCGAGCATCTTGTCCAGCGCCGACGTGTGATCGGCTTCTTCGGCGGCGAACTCCATCGCCAGGCGCTTGATCTCGGCGTCGGCGCTCTTTTCGGCGACGGTGCGGTAGAAGTTCATCGCCCGCGCCTCGTTCTCGCGCGCGTACTCGAGCGCCTGGTAGGCATTCATCGTGTAGTCGAAACCCTCTTCGTCGCCGACTTCGGTCGGCGCCACCCAGCGGTACTGCCAGGACTGGAGCTTGGGCAGCTCGAGCTTGCCGGCACGCTCCGCGATCGAATCGCCGTGCATCGTCGAGTAGCGCACCATGTCGCGGAACAGCGCCGCGACCTCGAGGTTGTTGTGTGCTTCCATCATGTCGGCCAGTTCCAGATAGCGCTCGGCGGCCTCCCGCTCCATGGCGATCGCGTGGGCAAGAAATACGGGCATCGAATAGGACATGGTCTTCCCTCCTGTGGAATTGTGCGGGCCGTCGCGGCGTGCTGTTGCACATTTTCCGCGGATACGGCCCAGATCCATTGTATTACCGTTTCATCCCCCGCGCCCTATACTCGATCTACACTGTCCGGAGCGGAGCGGAGCGCGGCAGGCACAGGCAATCCCATGTTCAGAAGGTGGACGGGGAGCCGCGGAAATCCGCAACCTGGATGCCGAACTTGGCGATCTTGTCGTACAGCGTCTTGCGCGGCACAGCGAGCGCTTCGGCGGCCGAGGCGACGTCACCGGCACTGCGGCGCAGGGCGCTTTCGATCAGCGCGGCCTCGAACGCAGCGACGCGTTGCGCCAACCCGCTGCCCTCGCCCGCCGGACCCGCCGCCGGTCGCCACAGGCCGAGCACGAAGCGTTCGGCGGCATGCTGCAACTCGCGCACGTTGCCCGGCCACGCCTGTGCCATCAGCCAGTCGAACACCTCGGCCGTCAGCACCGGCTGCGGCCGGCGGTAGCGCTCGGCCGCCTGCAGGCAGAAGGCGGCAAACAGCGCGGGAATGTCCTCACGACGCTCGCGTAGCGCAGGCAGGACGATCGGCACGACGTTGAGCCGGTAGTAGAGATCGGCGCGAAAGCGCCCGGCCGCCGCCTCTGCGGCCAGATCGAGCTTGGTCGCCGCAATCACCCGGCAGTCCACCGGAATCAGCCGGTTCGAGCCCAGGCGCTCGACCACCCGCTCCTGGAGCACGCGCAGCAGCTTCGCCTGCAGTTGCAGCGCCATGCCCTCGATCTCGTCGAGGAACAGGGTGCCGCCGTCGGCATGCTCGATCTTGCCCGCGCGGCTACGGGTGGCGCCGGTAAAGGCCCCCGGCTCGACGCCGAACATCTCGCTCTCGAACACGCTCTCGGGCAGGGCGGCGCAATTGACCGCGACGAAGTGGCCGCGGCTGCGCCGCCCGGCACCGTGCAGGGCGCGCGCGACGCGCTCCTTGCCGGTACCGGTCTCGCCCACGATCAGGATGTCGACGTCGGTGTCGGCGAGGTCCGCAACCAGATCCCGCACCCGTTGCATCGCCGCGCTGTCGCCGAGCAGCCCATCCGACCCTGAGGCTCGCGCCAGCCGGGTCTTGAGCGCGCGGTTCTCGAGCACCAGGCGGCGCTTCTCGATCGCACGGCGCACCACTTCCACCAGGCGCTCGGGGGCGAACGGCTTCTCGATGAAGTCGTAGGCCCCCAGCCGCATCGCCTCGACCGCCATGTCGACGTCGCCGTGGCCGGTGACGAGGATCACCGGCAGGTCGGGATCGAGCGCCTGCGCCCGTTTCAGCAAGCTCATACCGTCCATCCCCGGCAGCCGGACATCGGTCACCAGCACCACCGGGCGCTCGGCACCGAGGCGGGCGAGCGCCGGCTCGGCGCGTGCCAGGCCCTCGACTTCGATATCGGCGAGGGCGAAAGTCTGGCACCCCGCCATCCGCACCAGCTCGTCGTCCTCGACATAGAGGACACCGACCGCCCCCTCGATCGCGTGCTCGTTCATTCTGCCTCCCCTGCCCTGCCCTCGCCAGCGCCATCTGTGCCTGCCGCCTGCGGCCAGCACGCCCGCATCACCGTACCCCCGCCCGCGCCGGACTCGATCTCGAGACGGCCACCCGAACCTTCGATCAGATCGCTGACGATCGACAGTCCCAGGCCCAGGCCCTGGCCGAGCGGCTTGGTGGAAAAGAAGGGCTGGGTGATGCGTTCGCGCAGCTCCTGCGGAATGCCCGGACCATTGTCGGCGACTTCAAGGCAGAGCTGCGTGCCGTGCCGCGCCGCGCGCAACGCGATGACTCCGCCACCGCACCCGGCGAGCGCATCGAGCGCGTTGCCGACCAGGTTCGACAGTACCTGCTCGAGCGCCTGCGGCTGCAGCGGCAGACGCACCTCGCCGGCATCGATGCGCAGCTCGACCCCGGCCGCGTCCAGACGCTCGCGGAACCAGCCCGCCACCACCCGCATCGCCTGCGCCGCCGACGCCGAACCGCCGCCGGTCTGCTGGCGCGAGGCGAATACCTTGAGCTGGGCGGTGAGCCGGGCCATGCGCTCGATCAGGCCGATGATCTGGTTCAGGTTGTCTCGCAGCGGCTGGAGCCGGCCGCGGTCGAGAAAGGTGAGGCCGTTGCCGGCGAAGCTGCGCAGCGCCGCCAGCGGCTGGTTCAACTCGTGCGCCACACCGGCGGCCATCTGGCCGAGGGCGGCAAGGCGGTTGGCTTCGATCAGCGCACGCTGGGTGCCGCGCAGCTTCTGTTCGGTGGCGCTGCGCTCGGAGATCTCGCGCAACAGCTGAGCGTTAGTCGTGGCGAGGTCGGCGGTGCGCTCGGCCACCGTGCGTTCGAGCTCGGCCTGTGCCGCCAGGCGCTCGCGCAGGCGCCGCGCATGCAGCGCCCAGTACAGCCCGGCAACCGCCAGCACGCACAGCGCCAGCCCCGCGGCGAGCACCGCGGACCACGCCGCGGCACGCACCGGAGCGGTGTCGAGCAGCATCAGCATGCGCCAGTCGACCCAGCCCAGGGCGCGGCTGCCGACGACGTATTCCCGTCCGCCGAGCAGCGCACGGCCGGGCTCGCGCCAGACCAGCGGCAGCGGTTCGAGCGCGGCGGTGAAATACTGCCGCGTCGCCGCCAACGCCGCGCGCGAATCCGGCGACAGCGGCGCCAGGGTGCCGAACTTCCATGCCGGATTCGACGACAGCGCCACCACGCCGTGGCGGTCCACGACCAGCACCGACTCTCCGCCCGCGGCCCACGTGGTTTCGAGCTGGGTCAGCTCGACCTTGACCGCGAGCACGCCAGTGATGCGACCAGCGGCGCGCACCGGGTGGGCGATGAAGAAGCCCGGAACCTGGGTCGTGGCACCGACGGCAAAGAACTTTCCGCTCCCACCGGCGAGCGCATCGCGGAAATAGGGGCGGAAAGCATAGTTCTCACCGACGAAGGAATCCGCCCGCCGCCAGTTGCTCGCCGCCAGGGTGCGCCCAGTGGGGTCGATCAGGTACAGCATTCCCGCCCCGGTACGCTCATTGACCTGCTCGAGCAAGGCATTCGCCGCCGCCACCCGCACCGGGTCATCGGGCGCCTGGAGCAGCTGCTGCAGGCCGGGGTGCTGCGCGAGCACCGTGGGCAGGCTCTCGAAGCGCAGCAGCTCCGCGTCCAGGCTCGCCGCCAGCAGCGCCAGGCGCTGGCTCGCATGGAGCGCCAGTTCCTCGGTGCCGGCCTTGAAGCGATAGCCATGCACCGCCCACAACAGCGCCACCACGAGCAGGCACAACAGCGCCGGGCGGGCCAGGCGGGGCGCCGGTGGGAGGCGGTGCAAGGCAGGGTGGCGGATCATCGGTTCAGGGGATGGCGGGAGCCGGCCCAGGCGCCGGCGGAGAGGCTATTGTGCACGGCCGCAGCTCGGTCACGCCACCGTCGGCGGGAAGGATCGCCGACAGCGGCACGCAGGCCGGCTCGCCCCCCTCCGCCGCCTCGCCCGTACACCACTCGTAGTCGGCGGTGTAGCCCGAGCGCGTCAGGCGCATCACGGCGTGGCGGCTGCCGGGCCGCCATTCCCACACGCCGTCGCGCAGCACCGCCTCGGCAGGCGGCTCCATGCCGGCACCAAAGCCGCGCACGCGCACGGCCTCCAGCACCAGCGCCGCCGCCTCCACCCGCCAGCGCTCCTCCCAGCGCACTTTCTCGATCGAGTGCGTCCACGCCAGAGTGAAGGCGTTGCCCGCCAGCGCCGCGGCGCCGGCGGCGTTGGCGAGGCAGACGCCGATCACACCGTCAGCGCCTGCGCGCTGCGCGAGCGCCAGATGTGCCAGCCGAGCACGAGCGCGGCGAGGGCGAAGCCGGCCTCGTCGGTGACCGGCAGCGCGACCACCAGCAGCGAGGCGGCGGCGAAGGCGAGCACGCGTTCGAGCAGGTTCAGCGCCGAGCGCAGGTGGCCGACCACCGCGATGCCCCACAGGCTGACCGCAAGCAGCGCCTTGAACACCACGTAGAAGGTGGCGCCGAGCCCTTTGTCGCCCTGCAGCATCAGCTCCGGCGCATACACCGCCATGTAGGGCACGACGAAGCCGGCGATCGCGATCTGCACCGCGCGCAGGCCGATCTTGAGCCCCGACTCCTTGGCGATCGGCGCCGCGGCGAAGGCCGCCAGCGCCACCGGCGGAGTCAGGTCGGCCATGATGCCGAAGTAGAAAACGAACATGTGCGACACCACCAGCGGGACGCCGAGCTCAAGCAACGCAGGCGCGGCGATCGAGCTGGTAATGATGTAGTTGGGGATGGTCGGGATGCCCATCCCCAGCACCAGGCAGGTCAGCATCGTCAGCACCAGCGACAGGAACAGGCTCTCGCCGCCGATCTGGATGATGTAACCGGCGAACGCGGTGGCACCACCGGTCAGGGTCAGCGAACCGATGATCACCCCCACCAGGGCGCAGGCCACGCCCACCGGCAGCGCGTGCAGCGCGCCGTCGACGAGCGCGGTGACGGCCACGCGCAGCGTCGCCCGCCCGTCCTGGCGCGGTGCCAGCAGCACCGCGAGCACGGCGATGACGGCGATCACGGCGACGATTCCGACCTTGGCGAAGGCCGAGCACGCCAGCCCAAGCGCGATCCAGAACAGCAGGCGCAGCGAAGTGCCGTTGAGGTGGCCGGAGAAGGAGGCGCCGAAGATCAGCACCACCGTCAGGGCGAGGCCGACCATGCCCGAGAACATCGGCGTGAACCCGGCGAAGAGCAGGTACACGAGGCTGATCAGCGGCAGCAGCAGGTACCAGCGCTGGCGGATCGCCGCCCACGGGTCGGGGCACTCGGCCTTCGGCAGGCCCTTCAGCCCGGCGCGGCCGGCTTCCAGATGCACCATCCAGAACACGGTGAAGAAGTACAGCAGCGCCGGAATCGCCGCCGCCTTGGCGATCTCGACGTAGGGCACGTTGATCGTCTCGGCCATGATGAAGGCCACCGCGCCCATCACCGGCGGCATGATCTGCCCGCCCATCGAGCTCGTCGCCTCCACCGCGCCGGCGAAGGCCGGCTTGTAGCCGAACTTCTTCATCAGCGGAATCGTGAACTGGCCGGTGGTGACGACGTTGGCCACGCCCGAGCCGTTGATCGTACCCATCAGCCCGGACGACACCACCGACACCTTGGCCGGCCCGCCCTTGGTGTGGCCGACGGTGCCGAGCGCAAAATCGGTGAACAGGTCGATCATCCCCGCCTGCTCGAGGAAGGCGCCGAACAGGATGAAGAGGAAGATGTAGGAGGAGGACACGTAGGTCGGCGTGCCGTAGATGCCCTCGGTGCCGAAGGCGAGCTGGCCGACGACCTGATCGAGGCCGTAGCCGCGGTGCGCCAGCGCCCCCGGCAGGTATTCGCCGAACAGCGCGTAGCCGAGAAAGCCGAGGCAGATCAGCGGCAGCGCCAGGCCCATGATGCGGCGCGCGGCCTCGAACACCAGCACCAGGGTGACGACGCCGACCACCATGTCGGCATCGGTCAGCTCACCGGCACGCTGCACCAGCTCGGCCTCGAACACCCAGTGGTAGCCCGACAGGATCAGCGCGCCGAAGCCCAGCGCCTTGGTCGCGAGGCTCGTCCGCCCCTGCCCGCCCTGCCAGGGATGAAGCAGGAAAGTCAGCAGCAGCAGGAAGCCGACGTGCAGCGCACGCACGACGGTGCTCGACAACGGGCTGAAGGCCGAGGTGACGAGCTGGAAAGTGGAGAACAGGATGGCGCTGAAGAAGACCACGCGCAGCATCTTCTTGGTCGCCTCGGCAGCGGGCGAAACGGCGGTAGCAGTCATGACGGCCCCGGTCTGGAAATCGGCGGGAAAGCGGGGGGAGTCCGGCCCGCCCCCGCCGCGGTGACGGCAGCGGGCGGGGGCCGGGTCCGGCCTCGGGAGCGCGGCTTACTGGCTTACTTGATCAGGCCTTGCTCGCGGTAGTACTTCTCGGCGCCCGGATGGAGCGGCACCGGCAGGCCCTCGATGGCCTTTTCGAGCTTGATCTGGCGCGCGGCGGAGTGCGAGTTGCCGAGGCGCTCGAGGTTGTCGAAGATGCCCTTGGTCATCTGGTACACGACTTCGGCCGGCACCTTCTCGTGGGTGATGAGCAGATTGTTGATGGCCACGGTGGCGACGTCCGCCGTCTGGCCCTCGTAGGTGTTGGCCGGCACCTTCGCCGACTGATAGGCGGCGTCGCCGACCTTGGCCACGACCTCGGCCGGGATCGGCACGAAGTTTACCTTCACCGCGGCGGAGAGGTCGCGCAGCGCCGCCACGCCGAGACCGGCCGACTGCAGGGTGACGTCGATCTGGCGGTTCTTCATCAGCTCGACCGATTCGCCGAAGGGCAGGTATTCGACCTTGGCAAAGTCGGCGTAGGTCAGGCCTGCTGCCTTCAGGATCGCGCGGGCGTTGATCTCGGTGCCCGAGCGCGGCGCACCCACCGAAATGCGCTTGCCCTTGAGGTCGGCAAGCGACTGGATGTTGGCGTCGGCGAGGGCGACGATCTGGATGTAGTTGGGGTACACGGAGGCGACCGCACGCAGCTTGTCGAGCGGCTTGGTGAAGCCCGCCTCGGCATTGCCCTTCCACGCATCCGACACCGAGTCGGCGAGCGAAAAGCCGATCTCGCCGCGGCCGGCCTGCAGCAGGTTGAGGTTCTCGGCCGAGGCCTTGGTCGCCTGCACCTGGACCTTGCTGTCGGGAATGGCCTCGCCGTACACCTGCGACAAAGTGACGCCGAGCGGATAGTAGACACCGCTGGTGCCGCCGGTCAGCACATTGACGAAGGTCGCCGCCGAGGCCACGGACGTGACCGCGACGAACAGGGTGCCGAGCGCACATTTGCGGATCAGGGATTTCATCGGGAAGCCTCCTCGAATTGGTTCGGGTTATCTGCCCATCAGTGAGCGAGAACACTTTAGCAACTCCCGTGCCACCAACGCACGCCTTGCCGGATTGGCGTTTTCCCTGATTCCGCGGGCTTTCCGGCGCCTGGCCGGGCACTGTCGCCGCGCCCCCTGCGCGGATCTTCGGAACGGACCAGCGCGCGCTGTCGGCGATCCCGCACACTGCAGTGCACAATCGATCGTCATGACGGAAGACGCCCCCTTCCCAGCGCCCCGGCCGATCTGCTACAAACCGCTTCCCGCCGCCGCGAGAGGCGGCACCAGGCCCACGCAGGTGGGCTGCAAGCATTCGGGAGGTGCAATGGAAACAGTCGATTGCGTGGTCATCGGCGCCGGCGTCGTCGGGCTGGCCTGCGCGCGCAGCCTGGCCGAGGCCGGGCGCGAAGTCGTCATCCTCGAGCGCGAGGCGGGCTTCGGCAGCGGCATCAGCGCACGCAACAGCGAAGTCATCCACGCCGGCCTCTACTACCCGCCCGGCTCGCTGAAAGCCCGCCTGTGCGTCGAGGGCCGCGCGCTGCTGTACGCCTGGTGCGCCGAGCGCGGCGTGGCGCACGCGCGCTGCGGCAAACTCGTCGTCGCCGCGCGCGCCGAACAGGAGGACAGGCTGCAGCAGATCGCCGCCCGCGCCCGCGCCAACGGCGTGACCGACCTGCGCCTGCTCGATCGCGCCGACGTCGCCGCGCTCGAACCCGCGCTCGACGTCCATGCCGCGCTGCTGTCGCCCTCCACCGGCATCGTCGACAGCCACGGCCTGATGCTGTCCCTGCTCGGCGCGGCCGAGGCGCGCGGCGCGATGCTCGCCCTGGGCAGCCCGGTGCTCGGCGGCGCGGCCGACGGTGACGGCATCGTCCTCGAAGTTGGCGGCGAGGCACCGAGCACGCTGCGCGCGCGCTGCGTCGTCAATGCCGCCGGGCTCGACGCAGTCGCCCTCGGCCACGCCATCCGCGGCCCGGCCGCAGCCCGCGCGCCACAGGCACACTTCGCCCGCGGGGTGTATTTCAGCTACACCGGCAAGGCGCCGTTCTCGCACCTGATCTACCCGATCCCGGAGCCGGGCGGGCTGGGCGTGCACCTGACGCTGGACCTGGGCGGCCAGGCCAAGTTCGGCCCCGACGTCGAGTGGATCGACACCCCCGACTACGCCGTCGACCCGGCGCGCGCCGCCGCTTTCTACGCCGCGATCCGCAGCTGGTGGCCGCAACTGGAAGACGGCCGCCTGCAGCCGGGCTACGCCGGCGTGCGGCCGAAGATCGTCGGCCCGGGTGAGCCCGACGCCGACTTCCGTATCGACGGCCCCGCCGCCCACGGCGTGCCCGGCCTGATCCACCTCTACGGCATCGAATCGCCGGGGCTCACCGCGGCGCTGGCGATCGGCGAGCAGGTCGCGGTGCTAGCGGGACGAGCAAACTGAACCGCAGCTGCAAACCGGCTGGAGCGACTGACCCAAGGTCTGCACAAGGGGCTTGCGCCGGGGGCCTGCGCGGGGGCGTGCTCGACCGAAGCGCGAAGGCGGCGTGGATAAGCTCCGTTATTTACGATCTATTATTCCGTAATTAACGACAAATGTTTCCGATATTTACGCTTTGCTGGTCCGCAATCTACGCTACCATCACCTGATGAAGTCGACCTCCCTGTACCCGCGAAGAATCGAGCCCCGCATCGCTGAAGCCTTGCAGGACACGCCCGTGGTCCTGCTGGCCGGGCCTCGTCAGGCGGGCAAGACCACGCTGGTGCGCCAGATCGCGGAGCAGGAGGGACTGCGCTACCTGACCCTGGACGATGCGCTGACCCTGTTGTCGGCACGGGAAGACCCGGTCGGCATGATTCGCGGCCTCGACCGGGCGGTAATCGACGAAATCCAGCGTGCGCCCCAGCTGCTTCTGGCGATCAAGAAAAGCGTGGACGAGGATCGACGCCCCGGGCGTTTCCTGCTGACCGGTTCGGCCAACCTGATGACGCTGCCGACCGTGGCCGACTCCCTGGCTGGCCGGATGGAGACCTTGTCCCTGCTGCCTTTGTCGCAGAGCGAGATCGAATCGCGCTCTGCGAACTGGGTCGACAAGGCATTCGCCGGGCGGATTCTCGACCCGGGTCGACCGGCCCTGGGTGACGATCTGATCGAGCGTGTGCTGCGCGGCGGCTATCCCGAGGCGATTGCGCGGGCGTCGGCCAGGCGCCGGATGACGTGGGCACGCCAGTACATCGACGCCATCATCCAGCGCGATGTCGGCGACGTGGCAGGCATCGAAAAGCTGGATCACCTGCCACGCTTCCTGCGCGCCCTGGCGCAGACGGCCGGCCAGATGTGCAACTACACCCAGCTCGGCGGCCAGGTGGGTCTGGATGGCAAGACCGCCTCGCGCTATGTCGGCGTCTTCGAGCAGATGTACCTCCTCGAGCGCATCGACGTCTGGGCTCGCAACCGGCTCAATCGCGTGGTCAAGACGCCCAAGCTGCAGTTTGTCGATTCCGGCTTGCTGGCTACGCTGCTTGATTTGACGGCCGAGGAAGTGCGGCAGGATCGCACACGGTTCGGCAAGGTGCTGGAGACCTTCGTCTTTGGGGAATTGCTCAAGCACACGACCACGGCAGACGGCGACTATCGCCTGCTGTACTACCGCGATGCCGACAAGGTCGAGGTCGATATCGTGATCGAGAATGCCGCCGGAAACCTCGTTTGCGTCGAGGTGAAAGCCGCGGCCACCGTCAAGGAGGGTGATCTGCGCGGCCTGAAGAAACTGGCCGGCATTGCCGGCGACCGGTTCAGGATGGGCGTGCTGCTGTACGACGGCAGCGAGACGATGCCGCTGGGCGAGCGGATCTGGGCTGCGCCCTTATCGACCTTGTGGGGAAAGTAGCGCGGGGAACCATCCAGCCCCCTCGCCCCGGAGGATTCCGTCGCAGTGACTCGGCGCAACGATCCGATTCGCAGCGCTCACCACGGGCGGGATTCGAACCCGCGGTGAGCACCGCAAGGACTACAGGACCGCGCGATAGATCGCGCAGACATCCTCGAACCCCATGTCGCACATGGTTGGTGGCGATCAGGCGCTGGATCTGGGTGACGACTTCGTCGGCCATCGACGGGATGTCCGCTGCGGTGACGCCGAAGTGGCTCATGCGCGTGGCGAGCCCGCCCCACCCTGCCATCGCCTCCATCGCCGCGACGAAGGCCGCGGCCGCTTCGGCGCCGGACGCGAACGCCCGCCCGGGCAGCACGCAGGGGGCCAGTTCGGCGTAGAGGGGGGTCGCCGCCCGCAGGTTGAAACGCAGCACCGGCCCCATCACCAGGGCGTTGGCGTGGCCGTGGGGCACGTGGAAGCGTGCGCCGAGCGGGTAGGCCAGCCCGTGGATGGCGGCGACGGAGGCGTTGACGAACGCCATCCCGGCGAGCATCGCGCCTTCGAGCACCGCTGCGCGGGCCTCGAGGTCGTCACCGTCTTCGAGCACGCGCGGCAGCTTGCCCGCGAGCAGGGCGAGGGCCTTGCGCGCGAGGGCGTCAAGGTGAATGCCGTCATCGCCGCCGCCTCACCGGATCCCGCCCAGGCACAGGTACTTCATCTCGACGTAGTCCTCGATGCCGTACTTCGAGCCTTCGCGGCCGATGCCGGACTCCTTGACCCCGCCGAAGGGGGCGACCTCGGTCGAGATGATCCCTTCGTTGATACCGACGATGCCGTATTCCAGCCCTTCGGCGACACGCCACACACGGGCGATGTCCCTGGCGTAGAAATAGGCCGCCAGCCCGAACTCGGTGGCGTTGGCGAGGGCGATCGCCTCCGCTTCGGTGTGGAAGCGGAACAGCGGCGCCACCGGGCCGAAGATCTCCTCGCGCGCGACGCGCATCTGCGCGGTGACGCCGGTGAGGATGGTGGGCTCGTAGAACGTCCCGCCGAGCGCATGGCGCTGGCCACCGCAGAGCACCCGGGCGCCCTTGCCCACCGCGTCGGCGACCAGGGTCTCGACCTTCGCCACCGCGTCGTCGTTGATCAGCGGGCCTTGCTCGACTTCACCGGAGAGGCCGGGGCCGACCCGCAGACGGGCCACCGCCTCGGCCAGCTTCGCGGCGAAGGCGTCGTAGATGCCGTCCTGCACCAGCAGGCGGTTGGCGCACACGCAGGTCTGGCCGGCGTTGCGGTACTTGGAGGCCATCGCCCCCGCCACCGCGGCGTCCAGATCGGCATCGTCGAAGACGATGAAGGGGGCATTGCCGCCGAGCTCCAGCGACACCTTCTTCACGCTGCCGGCGCACTGGCGCATCAGCAGCTTACCGACCTCGGTGGAGCCGGTGAAGGAGAGCTTGCGCACGGTCGGGTTGGCGGTGAGCTCGCCGCCGACTTCGGCGGCGCGGCGCGTGGTGACGATGTTGAGCACGCCTTTCGGCAGGCCGGCGCGCTCGGCCAGCGCGGCGAGCGCGAGCGCGCACAGCGGGGTGTCCTCGGCGGGCTTGATCACCATCGTGCACCCGGCGGCGAGCGCCGGGCCGGCCTTGCGCGTGATCATCGCGATCGGGAAGTTCCACGGGGTGATCGCCGCCACCACACCGATCGGCTCCTTCAGCACGACGATGCGCTTGTCCGCGCCGTGGCTCGGAATCACGTCGCCGTAGATGCGCTTGCCTTCCTCGGCGAACCACTCGATGAAGGCGGCACCGTAGGCCACTTCACCGCGCGCCTCGGCGAGCGGCTTGCCCTGCTCGGAAGTCATCAGCACGGCGAGGTCGTCCTGGTTCGCCAGGATCAGCTCGAACCACGTGCGCAGCACCGCGGCGCGCTCCTTCGCGGTCCGCGCCCGCCAGGCCGGCAGCGCCGCGGCCGCAGCGTCGATCGCACGCCGGGTCTCGGCCGCCCCCATGTCGGGCACCCGCGCCAGCACGCTGCCGTCAGCCGGGTTGGTGATCTCGAACCGGGCGCCGTGATCGGCCCCCGCCCAGACGCCGTCGATATAAGCCAGCTCGCGCAGCAGCGCGGAATCCTTCAGTTGCATCATGCGTCCCTCGATCTCGTTTCAGGGTGTTCAGGAAGTGATCGGCGGCCCGACGGGGGGGCGCCCTCCCGGCCGGGAGCCGGGTGCGCCGTTACCGGACCCAGGCCTTACAGGACCGAAGCGTAGAGCACACGCACATCGGCTTCGGTGAGCTCACGCGGATTATTGACCGTAAGCGCTCCACGAACCCCATCCTTCCTGGGCTCGCTACGCTGTGATCAACTGCTCAGCCTTGAGATTCCAGGGCAGGAGAGCCTCGAAGTGTTCGACGGTGGTGGCGCT
>NZ_JALLIK010000013.1:0-754 GCF_023093595.1 Thauera aromatica | reverse complement strand
CAGGGCTCCCGCAGCTACGCGTTCATCATTAATCGTCACCATCCTCGTCGTCCTCGTCCGGCGCCTCGAAACCGAGCAGCGCAGCGCGAAACTCATCGGACGTCGCCGCCAGCAGGCGCTTGGTCTTGATGCTGGTCTTGATGGACGTATCGAGCCGGATGAGATTGAGCGCCATGTGGCGCACCAGCGCCAAGTTGTGGGCAATGTGGCCGATGCGGCCCCGTGCGTAGTCATCACCGAACTGAACATCCAGACACCAGTGCAGCCGATTCTCGACTTCCCAATGACTTCTAACCGCCAGTGCGATCCGCTCAGCATCGGCGGGCAGACTGCTGATGTAGTACGCGCGCTCGGTACTGGTGTGCTCGCCCACCGTTCGCACGCGCTCGACGACGGCAAAACTGGCCACATCCTTCCAGGCGGCGGCCTTGTAGAGCCGATCGGTTGCGTCATACGCCGTACAGCGTCGCACTTCGATCCGTCCGTGGCCGGTGCTCGTGCTCTCGTGCATCGAGCTCGGCCTCAGCGGGCCGCGCGCATCGATGTCCGCGAAGATGATCGAGTCACGCAGCGTCGGATGGTTGTCCTTCACGCACAGCACGTAGTCGGCTCCTCGCTCACGGATGGCGCGCGCGATCTTGGTCTGCGTGCCCATCGCATCGATGGTGACGATGCAGCCGTCGATGTCGAGCACCTTGAGCAGTTCGGGGATCGCCGTGATCTCGTTGGACTTCTCCGCCGTCGCCGTCTGGCC
>NZ_JALLIK010000014.1:0-813 GCF_023093595.1 Thauera aromatica | reverse complement strand
TGAGCTGCCCCACGAATTTCGTCTTCCAACGTAGTCGTCGTACGATCGACGCAACGAGAGGAAGAACGACGTGAAACGCATCCCGAAGCAGGAGTACACGGCCGAGTTCAAGGAGCAGGCCGTCAAGCGAGCCGACGAGGTCGGCAGCATCGCCCGTGCGGCCGAAGAACTGGGGCTGGTCGAGCAGACGCTGCGCAACTGGGTCAAGGCGGCGAAGGCGGGCAAACTGAACCCGGCCGGAGCCAAACAGATCACTGCCGAGCAGATGGAGCTGTCCCGGTTGCGCGCGCAGGTAGCGCGCCTCGAGATGGAAAATGAGATCCTAAAAAAAGCGACGGCATATTTCGCGAAGGAGCTGCTGTGAAATATGCCTGGATCGAGAAGCAGCGTAGATCCTTCCCGTTTCCCGTCCTGTGCGACGCCTTGTCGGTGAGCCAGAGCGGCTTTCGAGCGTGGCAGGCCGGTGGCACTGCGCAGCGCAAGCGCCTGACCGACGCGCAGGCGTTGGTTCTGATTCGCACGATCCATCAGGAGGTTCGGCAGGCGTATGGCGCACGACGCATCCACGCCGAGTTGCGTGGGCGTGGCTACCGGATCGGTTTGCCGCGCATCGAACGCCTGATGCGTGAGAACGGTATCCGGGCGCGGCACAAGCGGCGTTACAAGGCGACGACGGACTCCAGGCACAGCCTGCCCGTGGCAGCGAATGTCCTGGATCGCCGCTTCGCGCCTGACGCCCCGAACCGCGTGTGGACCGGCGACATCACCTACATCGCCACCGCCGAGGGCTGGCTGTATCTGGCAGTCGTGATC
>NZ_JALLIK010000015.1:0-837 GCF_023093595.1 Thauera aromatica | reverse complement strand
AACATCGCCCTCTACGGCCTGCACGGCGACGCCCCGCACCTGGTGGTGGCGCCGAACTCGCTCGCCGACTGCGCCTTCACCACGCAGTGGGCGGTCCATCTGGCCGACACCCTGCAGACCGCCGCGATCGTGCTCTCAGACCAGTCGCTGGGCCAGAGCCGCGCCACCATCGCCCCGCCCGCCGACCCCGGGCTGCGCGCCAACCGCCTGCGCCCCGCAGGTGAGCTGGGGGACGAACGCTACCGCCGCTACCGCAACACCGAGTCGGGCGTCTCGCCGATGGCCGTGCCCGGCATGAAGGGCTACCAGTACACCGCCGACGGCCTCGAGCACACCGAAGTCGGTACCCCCTCGAGCCAGGCCTCGGACCACAGCACCCAGCTCGACAAGCGCCTGCGCAAGCTCACCGCCCACGACTACGGCGCCTACTGGGCCGACATCGACGGCGAGGGCGACATCGCCGTCATCACCTGGGGCTCGACCACCGGACCGGTGCAAGAAGCGCTCGAGCGCTGGCGCGCCGCCGGCAAGAAGGGCCGCATGGTGTCGATCCGCCTGCTCTCGCCGGTGCGCCCCGAGCAGCTCGCCGCCGCCCTCGAGGGCGTCTCGCGCGTGCTCGTCGTCGAACAGAGCCACGGCGCCCAGTTCCACCGCTACCTGCGCGCCCACTACGACCTCCCCGGCAGCGTGCGGGCCTTCCATCGTCCCGGTCCGCTGCCCATCCGCCCCGACGAAATCTTCCGCCAACTGGCCGACTGGAGCTGACCATGGACGCCACATCCACTTGCCCGAGCTACTCCGCGCGCGACTACAAGTCCGAAGTCAAACCCGTCTGGT
>NZ_JALLIK010000016.1:0-843 GCF_023093595.1 Thauera aromatica | reverse complement strand
ACCAGACGGGTTTGACTTCGGACTTGTAGTCGCGCGCGGAGTAGCTCGGGCAAGTGGATGTGGCGTCCATGGTCAGCTCCAGTCGGCCAGTTGGCGGAAGATTTCGTCGGGTCGGATCGGCAGCGGACCGGGACGATGGAAGGCGCGCACGCTGCCGGGAAGGTCGTAGTGGGCACGCAGGTAGCGGTGGAACTGGGCGCCGTGGCTCTGTTCGACGACGAGCACGCGCGAGACACCCTCGAGGGCGGCGGCGAGCTGCGCGGGGCGCACCGGCGAGAGCAGGCGGATCGACACCATGCGGCCCTGCTTGCCGGCGGCGCGCCAGCGCTCGAGCGCTTCCTGCACCGGTCCGGTGGTCGAGCCCCAGGTGATGACGGCGATGTCGCCCTCGCCCTCGCCGTCGATGTCGGCCCAGTACGAGCCGTAGTCGTGGGCGGTGAGCTTGCGCAGGCGCTTGTCGAGCTGGGTGCTGTGGTCCGAGGCCTGGCTCGAGGGGGTGCCGACTTCGGTGTGCTCGAGGCCGTCGGCGGTGTACTGGTAGCCCTTCATGCCGGGCACGGCCATCGGCGAGACACCCGACTCGGTGTTGCGGTAGCGGCGATAGCGTTCGTCGCCCAGCTCACCTGCGGGGCGCAGGCGGTTGGCGCGCAGCCCGGGGTCGGCGGGCGGGGCGATGGTGGCGCGGCTCTGGCCCAGCGATTGGTCCGAGAGCACGATCGCGGCGGTCTGCAAGGTGTCGGCCAGATGGACCGCCCACTGCGTGGTGAAGGCGCAGTCGGCGAGCGAGTTCGGCGCCACCACCAGGTGCGGGGCGTCGCCGTGCAGGCCGTAGAGGGCGATGTT
>NZ_JALLIK010000017.1:0-862 GCF_023093595.1 Thauera aromatica | reverse complement strand
CGACCAGGGCGTGGTCGCCGGCGACCGGGTCGCGGCCTACATGCCGAACCTGCCCGAGACGGTGATCGCGATGCTCGCGGCGGCGAGCATCGGCGCGGTGTTCACCTCGGCGTCGCCCGACTTCGGGGTGCAGGGCGTGCTCGACCGCTTCGGCCAGACCGCGCCCAAGGTGCTGCTGGCCTGCGACGGCTACTACTACAACGGCAAGACCGTCGATGTGCTCGGCAAGCTCGGCGAGATCGTCGGCGGGCTGCCCTCGGTCAAGCGCGTGGTCGTCGTCCCCTACGTGCGCCACCGCGACGACCTCGCCGGGGTGCCGCATGCGCGCATGTACGCCGACTTCGTCGCCCCGTTCCGCCTCGTCGATGACATCGAGTTCGCCGCGCTGCCCTTCGACCACCCGCTCTACATCCTGTATTCGTCGGGCACCACCGGCGTGCCCAAGTGCATCGTGCACGGCGCCGGCGGCACCTTGCTGCAGCACCTCAAGGAGCACCGCCTCCATGCCGACGTCAAACCCGGCGACCGCGTGTTCTACTTCACCACCTGCGGCTGGATGATGTGGAACTGGCTGGTGTCCGCGCTCGCCGCCGAAGCCACCGTGCTGCTCTACGACGGCTCGCCCTTCGCCGGCGCCAACCGGATCCTGTTCGACTACGCCGATTCGGAGCGCATGACCCATTTCGGCACTTCGGCGAAGTTCCTCGACGCCGCGGCCAAGTTCGGCCTCAAGCCCCGGGAAAGCCACCAGCTCGACACCGTGCGCGCGCTGCTGAGCACCGGCAGCCCGCTGGTGGCCGAAGGCTTCGACTACGTCTATCGCGAGATCAAGGCCGACCTGCAGCTGTCGTCGATCTCGGGC
>NZ_JALLIK010000018.1:0-862 GCF_023093595.1 Thauera aromatica | reverse complement strand
CGACCAGGGCGTGGTCGCCGGCGACCGGGTCGCGGCCTACATGCCGAACCTGCCCGAGACGGTGATCGCGATGCTCGCGGCGGCGAGCATCGGCGCGGTGTTCACCTCGGCCTCGCCCGACTTCGGGGTGCAGGGCGTGCTCGACCGCTTCGGCCAGACCGCGCCCAAGGTGCTGCTGGCCTGCGACGGCTACTACTACAATGGCAAGACCGTCGATGTGCTCGGCAAGCTGGGCGAGATCGTCGGCGGGCTGCCCTCGGTCAAGCACGTGGTCGTCGTCCCTTACGTGCACCACGACCACGACCTGTCGCACGTGCCGCACGCGCGCATGTACGCGGATTTCATCGCCCCGTTCCGCCTCGTCGACGACATCGAGTTCGCCGCGCTGCCCTTCGACCACCCGCTCTACATCATGTACTCCTCGGGCACCACCGGCGTGCCCAAGTGCATCGTGCACGGCGCCGGCGGCACCTTGCTGCAGCACCTCAAGGAGCACCGCCTCCATGCCGACGTCAAGCCCGGCGACCGCGTGTTCTACTTCACCACCTGCGGCTGGATGATGTGGAACTGGCTGGTGTCCGCACTCGCCGCCGAAGCCACCGTGCTGCTCTACGACGGCTCGCCCTTCGCCGGCGCCAACCGGATCCTGTTCGACTACGCCGATTCGGAGCGCATGACCCATTTCGGCACCTCGGCGAAGTTCCTCGACGCCGCGGCCAAGTTCGGCCTCAAGCCGCGGGAAAGCCACCGCCTCGACACCGTGCGCGCGCTGCTGAGCACCGGCAGCCCGCTGGTGGCCGAAGGCTTCGACTACGTCTATCGCGAGATCAAGGCCGACCTGCAGCTGTCGTCGATCTCGGGC
>NZ_JALLIK010000019.1:0-918 GCF_023093595.1 Thauera aromatica | reverse complement strand
CAGGGTGTTGAAAATCTCGGGTTCACCTTCGGTTTCCAGCCCCCTGGGAAAAATCGACGTTGAAAAGCGCCCGCTTGCCTCGTGATCATGCCGATTCAAGCCGACTTTTCCATCGATTGTGCTACCGCAAATCAGCAGCGCTCCTGTCGCCGCAAAGACATGGTTTCTCGTCTACAACTTTTCCCATCCGCAGGACGCCAGGGCGCCCGCGAATTACGGCGCCAGCAGATTGCCCAATCTCGTCCGGTTATAAGCCGAGAAATTGAGCAACGCATGCGCACGGATTCGATCCAGCCCACGCGCCATCGCATGGCGCAGCGTGCCGATATCCTTCGCCCAACCAAAGGCCTCTTCGATCATCTTGCGTCGGCGCAGGCTGACCGCGTAACCGGGGGACGACTTCACCTTCTCGGGCACGGCGCTGCCCTTGACCTTGGCCGCGACATGCGGGGCAATGCCCAGCGGCTCGAGCGCGGCGATGAACTCGGCGGTGTCGTACCCCCGGTCGGCCGCCAGCGTCGGCTTGTGCGCCGAATTGCCCGGCTTGATGCTGCGCCTGGCCATCACCAACGCCGCCTCACGCTCAGCGGTTCCGGTGGCGGTCGTGGTGTGGACATCGACGATCAGACCGTGACGGTTCTCGGCCAGCGCATGCGTGGTGTAGCTCAGGTACGCCACCCCGCCGCCCTTGCTGGCGAGCAGGGCCTGCGGGTCGGTGCGCGAGACGTGCGTCTTGTTCGTGCGCTTCTTGCCGCGAAAGTCCACCTCGGGATTGCGTCCCTGGTTCGGTCCGGGCGGCTCGTCGGAGCCGTCCCGGGCCATCAGGCTCTTGTGCGAGGCCCACGCCCGCAACAGCGAGCCGTCGACACTGAAATGCTCGTCCGACACCAGCTCGGCCCATTCGGCGATCGCCACCAC
>NZ_JALLIK010000020.1:0-966 GCF_023093595.1 Thauera aromatica | reverse complement strand
TCGGTCGAGTCGGAAGCGGTGATGGTCAGTGCCATGGCGGCAATCTCCAAAGGGTGAAGGGTTCGGCTCGGTCTTGCGGTCTCGGTCTCGGGTGTTCGGTCGACGTGCTCATGGCGCATGCGCCGGGTGAAGGCGGAAGGCGCGGCAGGCGTCGCCCCGGTCGGCGGGGAGCTGGCGCAGCGGGTGATGCGGGCCATAGGCCGGCGGCAGGTCCGGGCGCTCGCCTGCGCAGTAGCCATCGGCACGACCGGGCCGGGCGAAGTGGGCGCACCAGCGGCAGCGGGGCGGGGTCGTTTCGTTTCCCGTTTTTCCCGTTTCGGCCTTTTTCGGGAACTCCGGGATTTCCCGTTTTTCCCGCCCCCCGTATACGGGGCGGGAAACAACGGGACGAACGGGAAGGGATTTCAGGAAAGCCATATCCAGCCCTCCGCATGCCCCAGGTTTCCACGGCTCACGAGTCCGGTAATTGCGGCTTGCGCCCTCTCCCGGCGGCGCTTGGGCTCGCACGGCAGTGCACCGGCGGCGGCCGTCGTTGCGGCCTCCAGCTCGATGCAAGGGCGGCCCGGAGGGGCGGAAGCCATGCCATAAGCGCGGGCACCCTTCAGGGCGGCGGCGATGGCATCGAAGGCGAGGCGCATGTTTCCGCCACCGGGCAGGGCTACCCGGCGCAGTGCGTCGGCGGTGCGCTCCTCTGGTGCGACCACGCAGGATGTAACCGGCTCGCCGTCCTCGTCGGCCTCCAGCTCCACCACCTCCAGGCGGAAGGGGTGCGCATCTCCGTCGCTCCCGTCCTTGCTCTTCGCGGTGCGCCACTCGCGCCGGTCGTCGGTGCGCGTTACCTCAATGGCGGCGTCAAGCGCGCCAAGCAGGGAGGAATGCCCTCGAAGCCCCTTCGTGGCGTCCTTGCCGGTGTGATGCACGGCCAGCACCAGCCCGCCAAGCTCGGCCTGCAGAGCCTTCAGGCCG
>NZ_JALLIK010000021.1:0-1061 GCF_023093595.1 Thauera aromatica | reverse complement strand
AGACAGGAAGCTACACAAAACAACAGCTTGTGAACAGGGGTGCGGCAAGTATTTGATCGTGAACGTCATTTTTTGATGCTCAACGACAAATGGGTAGCTGCGGTAGCCCTGCCTTCCAGCCTGCCTCGGTAAATGATCAGCGTTGCATCAGCGTCCCGAACATTGTGCTTGGTACGCTGGCGGTAGCCGCTGGATTCGGTCTCCACCAACTGGTAGCGAGCATCCAGGACGCCATCAGCGGCCCGTCGGCCTGCCGGGCACCAGCCGCCGTGCGGAATCTGCTGGGCAATGGCGAAATCCAGCGCCGCCCGGTCTACGCCGGTCTGGCCGCCGGAGAGAATGCGCTGAATATTCACCCTTGCCCCGTTGCGGCGACCGTGCAGCTAACCTGAACCTCAACGTTGGGCTGATCTGCCGACAGCTGGCCGATGTGCCCGCGTTGCCCGGCAAGTTTCAGCTGCTCGCGCACCTGTTCTAGGCTGCGCTTTTCGATCACTGCGGTATAGCTTGCACCCAGCTCGCCATCCGGGTCGATGAACAGCTCAATCCGCTTCACCGGCAACCCGAACACCGTGAAGCTGCGTGCCGGCGTCAGCGCCCAACTGCCGGGAGCATTGGGCGCAATGCCCTCCAGTACGCGCATCGGCAAGGCTTGGCGGCATTCCACGGCGGCGGCAATGGCCGGCTCGATCCGCAACCATTGGTCGATGTCTGTCGTATTGCCATCCATCAGCACAACCGGCATAGCGGCCAGCAGCAACGCTTTCATCCCTCGATGTTCCTGATCCAGAAGCGGCGGTCATCGACCGTGAAGTTGGGGTCGTAGCCGACCAGAGTCAGCAGCGAACCGACATAGTAAAGGCCGAACTGATTCATCAGCCAGCGCTCCATCGCCGGGTCGCCGGGCAACTTGCTGTACGGTGGGGTTGGGCCGTCGCTGCGAACCTGGCCACCCGAGTTCGACAGTTACGCTCGCAAGTGCTTGTTTTTGCTAGATCGCACTTTCAAAAATGCCACTACAACAGCGCCAACTGCTCCGGCGCCGCTGGTTTTTCTATCCC
>NZ_JALLIK010000022.1:0-1077 GCF_023093595.1 Thauera aromatica | reverse complement strand
GGCGCAGCTCACCCCAAGGCTGTGGAAGCAACACTTCGCGGCCAATCCGCTGCGATCCGATCTCTTCGAAATCTCGAAGTAGGCAAGGACGCCGGGCAGTTACCGCTTACCCTGCGCCTGCGGCACGCCCATGGTCGAAATCGGCCAGGATGTCAGCGAGCAGCTCGACATCGTCCCGATGCAGGTGCGCGTGCTGCGCCACATCAAGAAGCGCTACGGCTGCCCCAAGGGTGACCAGGCGCCGGTCAGCGCCCGTGCCCCAACGCAGGTGCTGCCCAAGAGCAACGCCAGCAACGACCTGTTGGCGATGCTGCTCGTCACCAAGTACGTCGATGGACTGCCGCTGGCGCGCTTCGAGTATGTCCTCGCCCGCGCAGGCGTGCTCGTGCCGCGCCAGACGCTGGCGCGCTGGGTGATCGGCACCGCCCGGGCGCTGCAGCCCATCGCCAATCTGATGCGCGACGTGCTGCTCGGGCACGACGTCATCCACATGGATGAGACCCCGGTCCAGGTGCTCAAGGAGCCCGGCCGGGCGGCCACCAGCAAGAGCCAGATGTGGGTGCAGCGCGGTGGCCCGCCGGGCAAGCCGGTGATTCTCTTCGAGTACGATCCGAGCCGCGCGCAGGCGGTGCCCTTACGCCTGCTCGAAGGCTGGAGGGGGCATCTGATGGCCGACGGGCTCGAGAGCTACGGCGCGATTGCCTTCTGCGAGGGAGTGACCCGGCTCGGCTGCTGGGTTCACGCACGCCGCCGCTTCGTCGACGCCAGCAAGGTGCTGCCCGAGGGCAAGCGCGGCCGCGCCCACGAAGCGCTGGCCCTGATCGGCAAGCTCTACGCCATCGAGAAGGAGGCGCGCGAACTGAACGACGCCGAGCGCCTGGCGCGACGCCAGAGCCAAAGCCGCGCCGTGATCGAGGAGCTGCGCCGCTGGGTCGACCAGGTGCTCCCCACCGTGCCGCCCACCTCGCTGCTCGGCGGTGCGCTGGGCTACCTGCATCGGCAGTGGCCGCGCCTGACGCGCTACCTCGAGCGCGGCGATCTGCCGATCGACAACAACCCCGCCGAGAACGCCATTCG
>NZ_JALLIK010000103.1:0-116322 GCF_023093595.1 Thauera aromatica | reverse complement strand
TGGCGCAGCTCACCCCAAGGCTGTGGAAGCAACACTTCGCGGCCAATCCGCTGCGATCCGATCTCTTCGAAATCTCGAAGTAGGCAAGGACGCCGGGCAGTTACCGCTTACGGACCGATGCCCTGAATTCAAAGGGATTAAGACACCACGTCGGTGGAGGTCCAACCCGCCGCTTCGTCCGGACCGATGCCCTGAATTCAAAGGGATTAAGACTCGTGCGTCACTTCGAGCCATTCGCCGGGGTTGAGTCCGGACCGATGCCCTGAATCCGTCACACTCCGTCCGGAGAACCGCAATGCACCGCCAGCCAGATGGCATCGGCGGAGACGGATTCGACGCGGTGGCGGCGGTGCGCCGGCAGGCTCACCCAGTCGCCCGCCTGCAGGGCCAGGGTACGCCCATCGGCGAACGCGAGTTCGGCCTCGCCCTGCACCATGACAACCCATTCGTCATCATCCTGGTCGTACCAGAAACCCGCCGGGCTGGGGTGGCCGTGGGAGACGATGCGCTCGATGCGGACCGCGGGGCGGGCGAACAGGGTTTCGAAGCACTCGCCTTCGCCCGTGCCGGGACCGCCGGCGAAGAGGTTGCCGCCGGCGGGCGGAGCCGGGGCGGTCATCGGCCCCTCCTCCCGCCCGATGCGCCGCCCCGGCCGTGATCAGCGGAACACGATGGTCTTGTTGCCATGCACCAGCACGCGGTCTTCGAGGTGGTAGCGCAGGCCGCGGGCGAGGACGGTCTTTTCGATGTCCTTGCCGTAGCGGACCATGTCTTCGACCGCGTCCGAGTGGTCGATGCGGATCACGTCCTGCTCGATGATCGGCCCCTGGTCGAGCTCGGCGGTGACGTAGTGGCAGGTGGCGCCGATCAGCTTGACGCCCTTCGCCCAGGCCTGGTGGTAGGGTTTGGCGCCGACGAAGCTGGGCAGGAAGCTGTGGTGGATGTTGATGATGCGCCCCGGATAGGCGGCGCACAGCGCGGGCGACAGGACCTGCATGTAGCGCGCCAGCACCATGGTGTCGCCGCGCACCTCCTCGAAGATGCGCTGCACTTCGGCGTAGGCGGCGGCCTTGTTGTCGGCGCCGACCGGCACGTGGTGGAAGGGAATGCCGTGCCACTCGACGAAGCCGCGCAAGGCATCGTGGTTGGAGATCACGCACGGGATCTCGATGTCGAGCTCCTTCGATTGCCAGCGCGCGAGCAGGTCGTAGAGGCAGTGCTCCTGCTTGCTGACGAGGAGGACGACACGCTTCTTGACCGCCGAATCGGTGATCTTCCATTCCATTTCCAGCTCGTCGGCGAGCGGGCGGAAGCGCTCACGGAACTCGGCGAGGTGGAAGGGCAGCGAGTCGGCGCGGATCTCGATGCGCATGAAGTAGCGCCCGACGGCTTCGCCGCCGCCCGCCGCACCGTCCGCGCGCGCCGGTTCGGCATGAAGCGCGGTCTCGAGGATCCAGCCGCCGTGCCCGGCGATGAAGCCGGAAACGCGGGCGACGATGCCGACGCGGTCGGGGCAGGAGGCGGACAGGGTGTAGAAGCGGGTGCGGTGCATGGTTACGTATGCCGGCAGTGGTTGGAGAAGCCGAACCCCCCGCGGGGGCGGGCGCAGCGAGCTGGAGCCGCACCCTCGCCGGAAGGCTTTTGCCGAAGTCAGGCGACTTTGGCGAACGCCTTGTCGATCTCGGCGCGCAGCGCGTCGTAGTCGCGCACCACCGGAAACTGCGGGAACTCGCGCACGACGTTTTCCGGCGGATGGAACAGGATCCCGCCGTGGGCCTCGCCGAGCATCGCGGTGTCGTTGTAGGAGTCGCCGGCGGCCACCACCTTGAAGTTGAGCTCCTTGAAGCGCTTCACCGCCTCGCGCTTCTGGTCGGCCATGCGCAGGTGGTAATTCACCAGGATGCCGTCGGCGCCGGCTTCGAGACTGTGGCAGAACAGCGTCGGCCAGCCGAGCTGGCGCATCAGCGGGTGGGCGAACTCGTAGAAGGTGTCGGACAGGATCACCACCTGGTAGGTCTCGCGCAGGCGGTCGAGAAAGGCGCGCGCGCCCTCCATCGGCCCCATGCCGGCGATCACGTCCTGGATGTCGGGCAGGCCGAGCTTCTTCTGCGCCAGGATGTCGAGGCGGTACTTCATCAGGGTGTCGTAGTTGGGTTCGTCGCGGGTGGTGCGGCGCAGCTCCGGAATGCCGGTGCGCTCGGCGAATTCGATCCAGATTTCGGGGACCAGCACACCTTCGAGGTCGAGACAGACGATACGCACGGGGCGCTCCTTCGAACAAATATCGGCAAAGAGCCGGATTCTAGCGCGCAGCCCTCCCGGGTGTCGAAAGGGGCAGGACAACCAGGGCTACCGCAGCTACCCATAATGCATGACACGATCATCAGTAAGGTGGACCGCAGCAGCCGTCTTCCCGCCAAATCGGGCCCAAGTTGCACAAAGTTTGTGCAACCCGTTGTTGGTGTGGGCAGGCGACTGGCCGCCCGAACATGCGATGTGCGTAGCTGCGGCAGCCCTGGCAGGACAACGGGACTGTTTCCATGCCTGCGGTAGCCGCCCTCACTCCGCCGGAATCGCCTCCAGCGCCTCGTGCAGCTCGAGCCAGCGCAGCTCGGCGTCCTCGATGCGCGTGGCGAGTTCTGCCTGGCGCTTGTGGAGCG
The DNA here is from genome assembly GCF_023093595.1 of Thauera aromatica. Lineage (GTDB taxonomy): Bacteria > Pseudomonadota > Gammaproteobacteria > Burkholderiales > Rhodocyclaceae > Thauera > Thauera aromatica_A. Next base: position 113,662 of record NZ_JALLIK010000103.1, on the reverse strand, counting down.
CGGGCACTTCGCCGGCCTGCGGGCCGGTGTACAGCGCGGGGTCGGCGAGCCTCGCGTCGAGTTCGGCCTTTTCCTTGTTCCACGCCGCGAGGCGCTTGTCGATCTGCTCGACTTCCTTCACCAGCGGGCGGCGCGCGGCCAGCCGCGCCTGGCGCTCGGCCGCAGCCTGGGCGCGGTCGGCCTTACGCGCCGCCTTGTCCGCGGCCTGGTCAGGACAGGCGGCGGCCGCGGCGATTTCGGTGCGGCGCGTGGCAAGCCAGTCGCGGTAGTCGTCGAGATCGCCGTCGAAGGGCTGGATGCGGCCGCCGTCGACGAGCAGGAAGCGGTCGCAGGTGGCGCGCAGCAGCGCGCGGTCGTGGGAGACCAGCACCATCGCACCTTCGTAGTCCTGCAGCGCCATCGTCAGCGCGTGGCGCATCTCGAGGTCGAGGTGGTTGGTCGGCTCGTCGAGCAGCAGCAGGTTGGGGCGCTGCCAGATCAGCAGCGCGAGCGCCAGGCGCGACTTCTCGCCGCCGGAGAAGGGGCCGCAGGGCGTGGTCGCCGGGGTCGAAGTGCCGCCCACACCGTCGCCGCGGAAGTCGAAGCCGCCGAGGTAGTCGCGCAGCTCCTGCTCGCGCGTGGCGGGGTCGAGGCGGACCATGTGCTGCAGCGCGGATTCGTCCGGGCGCAGGGTCTCGAGCTGATGCTGGGCGAAGTAACCGGTGGCCAGGCCCTTGCCTTCCAGGCGGCGGCCGGCGGCGAGCTGCAGTTCGTCGGCGAGGAGCTTGATCAGCGTGGATTTGCCCGCGCCGTTGCGCCCGAGCAGGCCGACGCGCTCGCCCGGGCGCAGGGTCAGGGTGAGACGCTCGAGCACCGTCTTGTCGCCGTAGCCAACGACGCCGTCCTCGATCTGGAGCAGCGGATCGGGCGCCGGCGGCGCGTCGCGGAAGGCGAAGCTGAAGGGCGTATCCACGTGCGCGGCGGCGATGCGCTCCATCCGTTCGAGCGCCTTGATCCGGCTCTGCGCCTGGCGCGCCTTGGTGGCCTTGGCGCGGAAGCGGCGGATGTAGTCCTCCATGTGCGCGATCTCGCGCTGCTGCTTGTCGAACATCGCCTGCTGCTGCAGCAGGCGCTCGCCGCGCTGGCGCTCGAAGTCGGAATAGCCGCCGCTGTAGAGGGTGAGCTTCTGCTGCTCGATATGGGCGATATGGGTGACGCAGGCGTCGAGGAACTCGCGGTCGTGCGAGATCAGCAGCAGGGTGCCGCGGTAGTCGCGCAGCCAGGCTTCGAGCCAGATCACCGCGTCGAGGTCGAGGTGGTTGGTGGGCTCGTCGAGCAGCAGCAGGTCGGAGCGGCACATCAGCGCCTGCGCCAGGTTCAGGCGCATCCGCCAGCCGCCGGAGAAGTCCGCCACCGGGCGCTCGATGTCCGACTGCAGAAAACCGAGGCCGTCGAGCAGCGCCGCCGCACGCGCACGCGCCGCGTAACCGCCGATCTCGTGCAGGCGGGCGTGGAGCTCACCGATATGGCTGCCATCATGCGCCGCCTCGGCCGCGGCCAGTTCGGCCTCGATGCGGCGCAGCTCGGCATCGCCGTCGAGCACGTAGTCGATCGCCGGTTGCGCCAGGCCGGGCGTTTCCTGGGCGACATGGGCGATCACCCAGCCGGGCGGCAGGTCGAGGTCGCCCTGGTCGGGGTGGAGCTGGTCGCGCAGCAGCGCGAACAGGCTGGATTTGCCGCTGCCGTTGGCACCGGTGAGGCCGACCTTCCAGCCGGGGTGGATCTGCAGGCTGGCGCCTTCGATCAGGATTTTGGCGCCACGGGCGAGGCGCAGGTTGCGAAGGCTGATCACGAACGTAAACGCGGCCGGGCGGCCGCGGAGTCATCTAAAGGCGCTATTCTACGCCCCAGTCACTACGCTCCCGCCGAATCGCCCCCGGAAACCGCGCGCATGTCCAGCTCTCACACGCCGACGCCAACCCGCCCCGTCCCTTCCGCCCGCTTGCCGCTCCCCCTCGGCGACCGCCCGCCGGCCGCCCGCCGGACGGAACCGACCGCCACGGCCCGCTGCTCACCGCCCCGGCCGGGCAAGGCCCGGAGGACGATGCTCGCCCTCCTGATCGCGCTGGCGGGCATCGCCGCCCTGCCGGACGCAGCCCGCGCCCAGCCGACGGCGGCGCGCCAGCCGGGCGACGACCGCGCCCGCATCGCCGAACTCGAAGCCGAAGGCAAGGCCTTGCGCGCCCAGGCCGAAGCCACCTATCGCGCCGCGGAGGCGGCCTGCCACGAGCGCTTCCTGGTCAACCGCTGCATCGACCAGGCCAAAAAGGAACGCCTCGACACCATCACCCGCGCGCGCGGGCTGGAAGCCGAGGCGCGCCGCCTCGATCTGGCCGAACGCCAGCGCGCCGCCGACGCTGCCCGTGCACGCGCGATCGACGCGCCGCCGGCCGAGCTCCAACCGGCACAGGCCCTGCCTGCAACCCCTGACCTGCCACAACCGCCAGCAACACCGGAAACCCCGGCACCGGCAGCTCCTGCGCCCTCCGCTTCCGGCACCGCGCCCCCGGAGACCACCCCCGACGCTGCGCACATCCGCGCCGAGCGCGAAGCCGCCAGCCGCGCCGCGCAGGACGAAACGGAACGCGAACGCGCCGCGCGTGACGCCGAACGCGCCGCCGAGCGGCGCCAGGCGGAGGAAGATGCTGCCGAGCGCGCCGCCCAGGCCGAGCGCGACCGCGAGCGCTACGACGAACGTCTGCGCCGGTACGAGGAAGAACAGGCGGGCAAGAAGTAAGCCCCCGCTCTCGACCCTGCCTCGAAACCCGCGCGGACTCTACCGTTTCTCATATCGCATGATTCAAAACGCTCGCTTCCTCACCGAACTCCGCATCCTCGTCGGCTATCTCGGCGAACAGGCGCCCGCATGGTGGCTTAGCCGATTCTTCAGCCCGAATGCCGCCGCCTTTCTCGGCCCCGTCTTCGCCCGCACGCTCTTCCTGGCGCAGTGCCGCGGGGTGACCACAGCGGCGGCACGCCTCCATGACGAGCACATCGGCATTGGCCGTAGCTTCCACCTTTTCCGGCTGCCCGAAGGGCTCGAACAGGTGGTGGCCGCAACGCTTGCCGACCCTGGTTTCGAGGCCGGGATACGCCCGCAGCTGGACGGCCGCGATCAGGCGCTCGCGCGGCTCGCATCGCTCGGTACGGTGACTGCGGCCGCCGAAGGTCCGGTTTCGCTGGGTGCGATGGCCGAGGATCCGGCATCTCAGCTCGAAACCATCGCCGGCCTCTACGCCGATGCCTTCAGCAAGGGGATCCAGACCTTTCCCTACCTGCGAGAGGCGTAATGGCGGAAGGGCGCTTCTACACCACCCAGCTCCAGGCCGGGCTGGGGCTGATCACCGAAACCCGGCAATTGCTGGAACTCCACGAGCCCGGGCTGAGCGTCGCGGCGCTGACCGAGCGTGCGCTCGCCTCCGGCCGCTTTCCGCTCGTCACCGCCCGGCGCCTGCGCAACATCGTCGCCGAGTGTTTCGCACCGCGCTACCTGCGCACACCGAACACCGCAGCCGTGCTCAAGCGCCTGGCCGCCGGGCTCGCCCGCGCGGAATTCAATCAACTCCTGCTCATCCACACCGCCCGCGCCAACCGGGTGCTCGCCGACTTCATCCGCGAGCTCTATTGGCCGCGTTACGCTGCCGGCCGTGACGCGCTCACCCTGGACGATGCGCGCGAATTCGTCATCGCCGCCATGCGCGCCGGCCGCACGCAAAAGCCGTGGTCGGACACCACGATCCGCCGTGTCGCCACTTACCTGCTCGGCTGCTGCGCCGATTACGACTTGCTCGGTGGAAACGGCCGCGGCCCGCGCCCCATCCAGCCGCTGCGGCTGCACACCAAGGTGGCGGCCTACCTCGCTTACGACCTGCATTTTCAAGGCCTGGGCGACAACCAGCTCCTCACCCACGAGGACTGGCAGCTCTTCGGTCTCACCCCCGACGATGTGCGCGACCTGCTCAAGCGCCTGTCGCTGCAGGGCCTGTTGATCCTGCAGTCGGCGGGCGATGTGGTCCATGTCGGCTGGACCTGTAAAACCCTGGACGAGTTGAGCGATGTCATCACTCGATAACGACTTCAACGAGCTCATCGAACGCATCCGCCACGGCCGTGAGTTCGGCCATGCGAGCTTCGAGCCGATCTTCTACCTGGTCTTCCACCCGGAACAGATCCTGGACGTGAAGCGCCGCCAGTTCGCTTGGGAAAGGCGCCTCGCCAACGACGGTTGGGACGTCCACAGCTTCTCGATCGCCGACGAGATCGCCGACATCCTGGCCAAGGCCCCGATGCGCAAGATCTGGCTCGTCGCCGACCAGAAGGCGCCGCTCGCCTGGGACAAGGCCAACGGCTCGCTCGCCAATGCCGTGGCCGGCGGTGCGCTGCAGAAACGCCTGGAGGCGAAGCTCGAAACCCTCGAAGGCAAGCCCAAGGCGATCCTGCTGGTCACCGATCTGGAGGCGCTCCACCCCTACCTGCGCATCGGCGTCATCGAAGGCCAGCTCCAGGGCAAGTTTCACGTGCCCACCGTTTTCCTCTACCCCGGCGTGCGCACCGGAAAGACCCGCCTCCGTTTCCTCGGCTTCTACCCCGAGGACGGCAACTACCGCTCGGTCCACGTCGGTGGCTAAGGCTTGAGAGACTCCCATGGAAATCAGACAACTCTTCGACCCCGGCAAGGACATCTACCGCAGCATCGAGAAGGTGATCGCCTACGGCGTGTCGCAGGAAGAGCGGCTCAAGAAGGAAATCACCGAATACGTCGTCACCGACAGCATCGACGAGCAGTTCAACAAGCTGCTGCTGAAGATGCAGGCGGCGATGGACGCCGGCGGCGAGAACGAGGTCGGCGTGTGGGTGTCCGGCTTCTACGGCTCGGGCAAGAGCTCGTTCACCAAGTACCTGGGCCTCGCCTTCGACGACCGCATCAAGATCGACGGTGTGCCCTTCATCCAGCATCTGCAGGACCGCCTCAAGCGCACCCAGACCCGGCAGCTGCTAAGCACGGTCGCCAGGCGCTTCCCCGCAGCGGTGCTGCTGCTCGACCTGGCCAGCGAACAGCTCGCCGGCGCCACGATGGAGGAGGTGTCGACCGTCCTCTATTACAAGGTGCTGCAGTGGGCGGGCTACTCGCGCAACCTCAAGGTGGCCGCGCTGGAGCGCCGACTGAAGAAGGAAGGCCGCTACCAGGAATTTCTCGACCTGTTCGCCGAAGCCACCGGGGGCGAGCCCTGGCACAGCTACCGCAACGACGAGCTCGTCGTCGACAGCCTCATCCCTGCCATCGCGCATCGGCTCTACCCGAATCTTTTCAAGACCGACGCCGCCTTCTCCACCACGGCGACCGAGGTCATCCGCTTCGAGAACGACCGTGTCCAGGAGATGCTCGACATCGCCCGCGAGGCCTCGGGCAAGGACTACCTCGTCTTCATCATCGACGAGGTCGGCCAGTACGTCGGCTCGCGCCCCAATCTCATCCTCAACCTCGACGGCCTCGCCAAGAACCTCAAGGCGCTCGGCAACGGCAAAGTGTGGATCATCGGCACCGCGCAGCAGACGCTCACCGAGGACGACCCGCGCGCCTCGCTCAACTCGCCGCAGCTCTTCAAGCTCAAGGACCGCTTCCCGATCCAGCTCGACCTCGAAGCCAACGACATCAAGGAGATCTGCTTCACCCGCCTGCTCGGCAAATCCACCGACGGCGCCGCGGCGCTCGGCGCGCTCTTCGACCAGCACGGCCAGGCCTTGCGCCACCACACCAAGCTCGAGGACGCGCGCGCCTTCGGCGCCGACTTCGACCGCAAGACCTTCGTCGATCTCTACCCCTTCCTGCCCGCGCACTTCGACATCCTGCTGCACCTGCTGGGCGCGCTGGCGCGCTCCACCGGCGGCATCGGCCTGCGCTCGGCGATCAAGGTCATCCAGGACATCCTGATCGATGCCGAGAGCGGCCGCACCCCGGTCGCCAACCAGCAGGTCGGCTGGCTCGCCACCACCGTCACCCTCTACGACGCACTGGAAAAGGACATCCAGCGCGCCGAGCCGAGCCTGCACAAGGCGGTGAACACCGTCTGCCGCATCCGCTTCGCCGATTCGACGCTGCACCAGGAGATCGCCAAGACGGTCACGATTCTGCAGATCCTCAAGAACCTGCCGCTCACCCGGCAGAACGTCGCCAGCCTGATGCACGACAGCGTCAGCGGCGCGAGCCAGGCGGCTGCCATCGACCAGGCTATCGAGCAACTGATCTCCGACCCGATCGTGCCCTTCGGCGAGCAGGACGGCGCGCTGTGCTTCTTCAGCGAGAAGCTCAACGACATCGAGCAGGAGCGCAGCCAGATCGGGCTACGCGGCGTCGAACTCAAGCGCATCGCCAACACCGCGCTCACCGAGGTCTTCTCGCCGCTGCCCACTACCCAACTGCACAACTCGCTGGCGGTGCAGACCGGCCTCAAGGCGCAGGGCGCGGGCGGCATGCTCACCGCGCTCGCCGGCGACCGCAACACCATCCAGACCATCGTCGAACTCACCGACCCCAAGGACTACGACGCCACCCGCAGCCGCCTGCTCGACGAATCCCGCCACCCCTCGGCCAAGTACCAGATCTTCCTGGTCGGTCGCAGCACGCCCGAGATCGACGAGCTCACCGCCGAGATCTTCCGCTGCCGCGAGATCGCCAACAAATACCGCAACGAGCCCGACCAGGAGGTCAAGGAGTACTGCAACGGCCAGCTCGACCGCGCGAACCGGCTCACTGCCGAGCTCGAGCGCCTGACCCGCCGCAGCCTGCTGCAGGGCTCCTTCCTGTTCCGCGGCCAGGCCAGCGCGGTCGAGGGGCTCTCGAACGACCTGCACGACGCCGCCCGCAAGCACCTCGCCACCGTGGCCGAGCAGGTCTTCGACCGCTACGGCGAGGCTCCCGTCCGAGTAGGCACCGACCTGGCCGAGCGCTTCCTGCGCACCGGCAATCTCGCAGGCATCACCTCGCAGATCGACCCGCTCGGCCTCGTCCACACCCAGGGCGGCAAGCCGAGCATCCGCGTCGACCACAAGGCGCTGGTCAGCATCCGCGACGCCATCGACCGCGTGGGCGTGATCGAAGGCAAGGCCCTGGCCGACCGCTTCGGCGACGCCCCCTTCGGCTGGTCGGCCGACACCCTGCGTTACCTCGTCGCGGCGATGCTGGTCGCCGGCGAGCTCAAGCTCAAGGCCGGCGGGCGCGAGATCAGCGTCAACGGCCAGCAGGCCATCGAAGCCCTCAAGACCAACAACAGCTTCAAGAACGTCGGCGTCTCGCTGCGCGACGACAAGCCCTCGATGGCCATGCTGGCGCTCGCCTCGATGCGCCTCACCGAGCTCTCGGGCGACATGGTGGTGCCGCTCGAAGACGCCATCAGCAAGGCCACCATCAAGCTCTTCCCCAACCTGCAGCAGCGCTACGCGCCGCTGGCGGAGAAGCTGCGCGGCCTCGGCCTGCCCGGCGAGGACCGCCTCGACGCCCTGTCGCGCGACATCACCGACCTGCTGCTCACCGACGCCTCCGACGCGCCGCAGCGCCTGGGCAAGGAAGAATCGGCGCTGTTCGACAGCCTCAAGTGGGCCGCCGAGCTCAAGATCGCGCTCGAACAAGGGCTCGAAACCACGCTGCGCGAGCTGCAGCAGATCCGCGACGCCGTCGCCAGCCTGCCGCACACCGGCACGCCCGCGGTACTGCGCGAAGAGCTCGCCGAGCCGCTCGCGCAGATCACCGAGCGCCTGCAGCAGGCCGACTTCTACCGCGCATCCGCCGACCTCGCCTCCCGCCTCACGGAACTGCGCACCCGCATCCGGGCTGCGGTCGAGACGATGCAGGCCGCCCAGGCGACGCGGATCAAGGAGGCGGAGTCCGCCCTGCAGCGTGTGCCCGAGTGGATCGAGCTGAGCCTCCCCGAGCAGCAGGAGCTGCTCGGCCAACTCGAAGCGCTCGCGCTGGTCGCCTCCGCCGACCTCGCCGGCCTCAAGGCGCTGATCAACCGCGAGTTCGAGATCCAGGACCAGGTCCAGCAACTGCGTCGCCGCATCGAGCAACTCGGCCGCGAACGCCTGCAGGCGCGACTGGCCGAGGAACAGGCGCCGCTGGGCGTTCACGAAGGCCCCAAGACCATCAAGCGCCGGATCAAGACGCGCGCACGCATCACCGACCTGGCTGCGCTCGACGCGATGATCCAGGACCTGCAGAAGCTGCGCGGTGAGTTGAAGTACGCGCACAGTTTCGAGCTGGATGTGGAGCTGGACTGAAGCGCGGAGAAAGGCTGTATAGTGAAGTTACCCAAAGTTATCAAAAAACGCTAACGGCTATATATTTCGATAAGAAATGGATCCGCGACGTAATCCCTATGCCCCCGGCGCCGGCACGCCGCCGCCCGAACTGGCCGGACGTGACGACATCATCGAGCGCGCCTCGATTGCCCTCGATCGCATCACGCACGGGCGCGCCGCACGCAGCCTGATCATGTATGGCCTGCGCGGTGTGGGCAAAACCGTGCTGCTGCAGCGCATTGCCACCCAGGCGGAAGCCGATGGCATGACCACCGTCGTCATCGAGTCACCCGAGGGGCGTTCGTTGCCTTCGGTGCTCGGCCCGGCATTGCGCGCCGGCCTGATCCGGATGAGCCGTACCGAGGCTGCAAAAGCCGCAGCCAAGCGCGCGTGGGGTGCGCTCGCCAGCTTCGTGAAGGCAGCCAAGCTCAAGTACGAAGACATCGAATTCAACATCGATCTCGAGACCGAAGCCGGCGTGGCCGACAGCGGCGATCTCGAGGCGGACCTTACCGATCTGGTCGTCTGCGTTGGCGAGTGCGCCGCCGATTACAAGACCGCCGCGGTGCTGGTCATCGACGAGATGCAATACATTCCCGAGACGCAACTTGCCGCGCTGATCACCGCGTTGCACCGGGCCAACCAGAAGCAACTGCCCGTCACCCTGGTGGCGGCAGGCCTGCCCCAATTGCTGGGCCAGATGGGCCGCGCCAAGTCGTATGCCGAGCGACTCTTCGAGTTCGTGCCGATCGGCCCGCTCGACCCCGTCTCTGCCAGCCAGGCCTTGTGCGTGCCTGCCGAGCAGGAGGGCGTGAGCTACACCGACGAGGCGATCACGGAGATCACCAGCCGCACCGAGGGCTATCCCTACTTCCTGCAGGAGTGGGGCAAACACGCGTGGTCGGCAGCCGACGAGTCCCCGATAGACATCGACGATGCACGACGCGCCACCGAGATTGCACTCGCCGAACTCGACGCGAGCTTTTTCAGGGTCCGTTACGACCGTCTGACCCCATCAGAAAAACGCTACATGCGCGCCATGGCGGAGCTCGGCCCCGGCCCTCATCGATCCAGCGACATCGCCGAAATGCTGGGCCGCAGCATCAACACCGTCGCCCCGGTACGCGCAAAGCTTATCGAGAAGGGAATGATCTACAGCCCGGCACACGGAGACACCGCCTTCACAGTGCCGCTCTTCGACGGCTTCATGAAGCGCACCATGCCGGCACTGGGACTGGCGCAGCGGGGTTGATGCGTGAAATTGCCCGTGTTCCGGCCGGCACGCCCTGGCTCTCGGCCCGTCGCCTCGGTCCTTGCCAATTCGGCAGACCTCCTCGACCTCATGGATGGCTACGCCGACCCTGCCGTTACGCGCCAGTCGACATCGCCCGGCCGCATTCAGGAGCCGGACGCCGACACTGCGAATGGGGGCAAAGCGTTACCTCCGAATGGGGGTAACGATGAGGGTCATAAGCCCTGAGCTCCACTTTCTCGAATACCGACAACGCACCCGACACCCCTCATGGCCTTCGACGACAAGACCCGTAACCGCCTGCAAAAGCTCGTCAGCGACTGCCGTGGCCTGCTGAGCGCCGAGTTTGCCATCCAGGTGCAGCAGACCTACGGCCTCGACCCCAACAGCGGCGAGCTCACGCCGCTCGATCGCCTGTCCCACCTCTCCGACCGCGAACGCCACACCGCGCAGTTGCTGCGCGACACCCTGGCGCACTACCTGGCCGGCGATGAAGACGACAAGGCCCACCGCATCGCCGCCATCGACCGCATCATCCGCGAGCAGGCCTTCACCGTGCTCAACCGCCTGGCTGCGCTGCTGATGATGGAAGCTCGCGGCCTGCTGTTGCCGGCGGTCAGCCAGGGCCAGCAGTCGCAAGCCTTCGAGCTCTACAAGATGATCGCCGGCAGGGCCCTGGGCGAGACTGGCGACGCCTACCGCGTCTTCCTCTTCAGCCTGTTCGACGAGTTCGCCCAGGACCTGCCCGCGCTCTTCGACCGCTTCGCCCCGCAGGGCCAGCTCTTCCCGCGCGAGCCGGCGCTGATGCAGCTCGTCGACGCACTCAACCACCACGAGGTGGCAAGCCTGTGGGCCGAGGACGAGACCATCGGCTGGATCTACCAGTATTTCAACTCCAGGGACGAGCGCAAGAAGATGCGCGAGGCCAGCCAGGCCCCGCGCAACAGCCGCGAGCTGGCGGTGCGCAACCAGTTCTTCACCCCGCGCTACGTGGTCGAGTTCCTGGTCGACAACACCCTCGGCCGGCTGTGGTTCAACGCCACTGGCGGGCAATCCAGCCTCCGCGAGCGCTGCCAGTACCTGCTGGTGAAGCCCGACGAGGCGCCGCCCGCCGCCGTCAAGCTGCGCGACCCGCGCACCCTCAAGCTGCTCGACCCGGCCTGCGGCTCCATGCACTTCGGCCTCTACGCCTTCGACCTCTTCCTGGAGATCTACCGCGAAGCCTGGGACTGGGAGCAGACCCACGGCCCCGGCGCGCTCGATCTCTCCACCCGCCAGGCGGACGATCTGCGCCCGCTGTGCCAGAGCTATGCGGACGCCGACGCCTTTTCACGCGATGTCCCGCGCCTGATCATCGCGCACAACATCCACGGCGTGGACATCGACCCTCGCGCCGCGCAGATCGCCTCGCTCGCCCTGTGGCTGCGCGCCCAGCGCGCCTGGCACGAGGCCGGCACCCAGGCCCGGGCGCGCCCCGCGGTCGGCCACGGCCACGTGCTCGCCGCCGTCGCCCCGCCGGCGGAAAAGGCGTTGCGCCAACACTTCATGGCCCAGCTCGACACGCTGGACGCCGAACTCTTCGAGCACACCCTGTTCATGCTCAAGGGCCTGCCGGAGCTCGGCGTGCTGCTGCAGGTGGAGCGCGAGCTGCCGCAAGCTATTCGCCAGGTGTTCGGCGAACACGGCAGCCTGTTCAAGGACGCCGACACCGAGCAATGGACCCAGGCCGAAACCCGCCTGCGCGCCGCGCTCACCGACTTCGCCCAGGCCGCCCGCGCCAGCTACCAGGGCCGGCTGTTCGCGCAGGATGCGCTGCAGGGCCTGCGGCTGATCGACCTGACCCGCGAAATGTTCGACGTGGTGGTGATGAACCCGCCCTTCGGCGCGCTCGCCGCCAACACCAAGGAGCGGCTGGCCAAAGCCTACCCGCGCAGCAAGAACGACCTGCTGGCGATCTTCGTCGAACGAGGACTGGCGCTGCTGCGCCCCGGTGGCCGGCTGGGAGCGATCACTTCGCGCACCTGCTTCTTCCTGTCGAGTTTCCAGAAATGGCGGGAGGAGATCGTGCTCGGCGTAGCCACGCCGGAGGTCATGGCCGACCTGGGGCATGGGGTGATGGATGACGCGATGGTCGAAGCGGCGGCGTATTGTCTGGTCAGGAACTGAGAATAAGGAGGGCGCAAGCCATGTTGAATACCGTCCGTGCCACCGTCACGCCTTCGGGCACCATCGTCTTCGACGAAGCCGTTCATCTGGTTCGTCCCACCGCGGTGCTGGTGACCTTGCTCGAAGAAGCCGTCGTCGACCCGAGCGCCGCAGCGCAAGATCCTCTGTCCTGGCCGCTGACCGAAGCGGAACAGCAGGTGTGGGACGACTTTCCGGAGTTCCGCAAGCAGCATCCCTTGAGTCTGGATTCGATGGAACGCGGCGCGTGAATTACCTGCTCGATACCAACGTCCTCAGCGATCTGCTGCGCGGGCAGGAGCCGGTGAAGTCCCGGTTCACACGGGTCCGGGGTCACGTCCGTTTCATCCTCTCGCCCGTCGTGGACTTTGAGATCCGACGTTACCTGCTGCTCAAAGGGGAGAAGAAAAACCAGGCGCAATACGACGCCCTGGTTGGCGCCTGGTTCGAGCCGGCTTTCGATGCGGCGCATTGGCAACAGGCCGCCGAACTCTGGGCGGCGCGTCACCGTATCGGGAAGCCCATCGCGGACGCCGATCTCCTGATCGCCGTCACCGCCTTGCGCCAGAACGCGACCCTCGTCACCAACAACATGGACCATTTTCTCGACCTGGGGCTGTCGCTCGAGGACTGGAGGAAGCCGTGACCACCTTCCTGCGATTGCTCGCCGAGGATGACAAGGCCGCCGCGCTGGCGGAAAGCTGCGTGCGGGTGCGGCAGGGGACGGAGGAGGGCCGGTGTTTCGAGGTGGCGCCGGAGAACTTCGATGCGGTGCCGGGGAAGCCGTTTGCGTATTGGGTCAGCACGAATATTCGAGCTGTTTTTGTTTCCCATCCCGAGTTTCTGTCGCCGCGGCGAACTCCAACCTTCGGCGCATCGACAAAAAATGACTTCCGGTACCTGCGTTCTAGTTGGGAATTAGTATGTGGCGCGACTTCGGAAGATAGCGAACATACCGGGCTGGATCGGTGGGCCCCGTTCGCCAAGGGCGGAAGTTTTTCACCTTTCTATGCACCTATCGACCTCCGCATTAACTGGGCGCAATCGGGGAGAGAGTTAAAGGCCGACATCTCCGAATACCGGGGATCTCGCGGTTGGGGTTATCAGTGGAGTGCTGCGCTCAATGGACACGAATGGTACTTCCGCCCGGGCCTTACTTGGCCGCGCCGAACCAACGGCTTGAGCTTCCGTGTCATGCCGACCGGCTGCATCTTTGCTGACAAAGGCCCAGCGGCTTTCGTCGAGAATGACGACCCGGACGAATTGCTGGCCCTGGTTTGCCTGCTCAACAGCAAAGCCTTCGGTCTGCTGGTGTCCGTGCAGCTTGCGCGTGTCGAATTGGCGCAGTCCTTCGAGGTCGGGCTGATCCAGCAAACGCCGGTGCCCGACCTCATCCCCGCACAACGCACCCAACTCGCCGCGCTCGCCCGCCGTGCCTGGTCGCTCAAGCGCAGCCTCGACACCGTCACCGAAACCTCCCACGCCTTCCTGCTGCCGCTTGCCCTGCGACAGGCGCAGGCCGAACGGCAGGGCGCCTTCGAACCGCCCGCGATCGAAGCCGAGCTCGCCCGCATCCAGGCCGAGATCGACGACATCGCCTTTTCACTCTACGGCTTCTCCGCCGCCGACCGCGCCGCAGCGCTGGGTGGCACTGGCGGCGAGGCCAGTGACGGCGATGCCGCCGAGGACGCGGACAGCGAGAGTGATGAGGATGAGGCCGTCGACGACACCCCGAGCGCCGACGCGCTGCTGTCCTGGGCCGTCGGCGTCGCCTTCGGCCGCTTCGACATCCGGCTCGCCACCGGCGAACGCGCCGCCCCGCCCGAACCCGAGCCCTTCGACCCGCTGCCCGCGAAAAGCCCCGGCATGCTGCCCGACGGCGACGCGCCCTTCCACGCCCACGCCGGCATCCTGGTCGACGACCCCGGTCATGCCCACGACCTGGTCGGCATCGCCGAGCGCGTGCTGGAGCGGGTGGACATGCCGGTGCCGGCCGAGCTGCGCCGCTGGTTGCAGAAGGACTTCTTCCCCTTCCACCTGCAGCGCTACTCCAAGAGCCGCCGCAAGGCGCCGATCTACTGGCCGCTGTCCACCGCCTCCGGCAGCTACACGCTGTGGCTGTACTACCCCAGCCTCACCCGCCAGACGCTGTACACCGCCATCAACGACTTCGTCGAACCCAAGCTCGCCGAGGTCGAAACCGAAGCCGCCACCCTGCGCAGCAAAGCCAGCGCCCGCAGCCGCGACGAGGAAAAGCGCCTCGAAGCGCTGACCGCACTGCAAGCCGAACTGCGCGACCTGCGCGACCAGCTCCAGGCCATCGCCCCGCAGTACCAGCCCAAGCACGACGACGGTGTCCAGATCACCGCCGCCCCGCTGTGGCCGCTGTTCCGCCACAAGCCGTGGCAGAAGCTGCTCAAGGACACCTGGGCCAAGCTGGAGAAAGGCGACTACGACTGGGCCCACCTGGCGATGACCTACTGGCGCGAACGCGTGCGCGACAAGTGCCGGCACGACAAGTCGCTGGCGATCGCGCATGGGCTGGAAGATCTGTATGTGGAGCCGCCTGCGGCGCCGAAGAAGGCGCGGGGGCGGAAGACCAGCAAAGAGCTGGAGGCGTGATGCTGGACTATGCGGATGCGACGCGGCGTCATTGGGACGACGGGCTGTTCTTGCTGGAGGACCGCCGGTTGGCCAATGCGGACCATCTCTTCGGCCTCGCGGCCGAGTGCGCGCTCAAGGCGGTGATGCTGCCCTTGGGCATGAAGCTCAGGCCCAGTGGAGCACCGGAGGACAAGCGACACGGCCACATCGACCGGTTGTGGGACGAGTTCGGTGCCTTCGTCTCCAGCCGTGGCGGCGCCCGTTACGGCGCATTGTTGAGCGCGTACCAGAACCCGTTCGCCGGCAGTTGGAAGGTGGATCAGCGCTACGATTCGCGCTCGGGATTTACCCTGGCAGGGGTGGCGTCACATCGGGACGGCGCCCAAACCGCGAAGCGCTGCCTGGATGCGGCGGTACTGGATGGAGTCATTGCATGACGAACACAGCGAACATCGTGTTTCAGCAAGCGCTGGAAACAGCACTGGGGATCACGGAAGCGCTTGGCACCGCACTGGGCAATGAAATCGTCCTGGTGCGCGACCTGCGCGGGCGTATCCGTCCGGTCTTGCCGACCAAGAAAAAAAAGGATTGGCCGGAGCTGGACAAATATCGCTCCGATCTCTCGGCGCAGTTGGGCGCCTACGCATTCGATGCCGCACGTTCCGTGCTCTTCAGGGATGAATTGACCGAGCCCGATGTCGTCCTGAGCGAACGCCGGCTACTGAAGCAGCGCAACGGCCTCAGCATCTACCTCCTGGATCGCCAGATCATCGGCCAGGATTGGATGCGAGATGCCCTGCAGCGCACAACGACCAACCCACGGGTGACTTTCTTTGGTCTCAAGGGCGGCGTTGGCCGCTCCACTGCCTTGGTCAATTGGGCCTGGCATCTGGCCGAGCAAGGCAAGAAGGTATTGGTCTTCGACCTGGACCTGGAGTCGCCCGGCATCAGCAGTTCGTTGCTGCCGCCGGATCGTCTGCCCGACTACGGCGTGGTGGACTGGTTTGTCGAGGACGGCGTGGGGCAAGCGCACGTGGTGGAGGGCGAGTTGCTCGTCCGTAGCCCGCTCGCCCAGGGGCTGGACGGCGAAATCTCCGTCATCCCCGCCTACGGCGCCAGGACGGAAGACTATCTCCCCAAGCTCGCCCGCTGCTATGCCGAATTCAGCGGTGACCAGCCGGAGTCATGGGCCGAGCGCTTGCAGAAGTTCGTGGAGCGAATGGAAAAGCAGTACGCGCCGGACGTGGTGATTCTGGATAGCCGTGCGGGCCTGCATGACATCGCGGCGGTACTGGCCACCCGGATGGAAGCCGTTACCCTGCTGTTTGCCATCGACACGCCACAGACCTGGAGGGGCTACGAACTACTTTTCAAGCATTGGCGCAGCCACCCACACCTGACGACATTCCGGACCAACCTGCAGGTTATTGCCGGCATGGTTCCGGACACCGGACGAGATGCCTATTTGCAGGGGTTCAAGGAGCACGCGTGGGATATCTTCCGCGACAACCTCTACGATGTGACGGGACCGGACGACCTGGATACCTTCTCCTTCGATCTGGACGATGAGTCTGCCCCCCACGCACCGGTGCCCATTTTCTGGCATCGCGCGCTGATGGAGTTCGATCCTTCCAAGGGGGGTATCGACCGCAAGACAGCGGAAGAGGCGTTTTCCCTTTTCTTCGAGCAGGCCGATCGTCTGCTTGCCACAACCGATCAAGATTAGCCAGCCATGAGCGCCTACCTTTTTCCCCATCGCTTCCGCGCAGGCTTGATTGCCGCACTGCCTGAGGATACGGCCCAGTTCGATGAAACGCCCGCCGCGCGTCATCTGTACCTGCCTGCCTCACACGCCAAGGCATTGCATCCGAATACCACCCTGATTCAGGGGATGCGCGGATCCGGAAAGAGCTTCTGGTTCGCCGCGCTGCAATCTGGCGACCTCCGCGCGCTGCTTGGTTCGGATACCGGCTTGAGTGCCGAAACAGTCGTTTCGGTCGGCTTCGGTCAGCGGCCGCTTGGAAAGCAGTTTCCCAGCAAGGGGACGCTGAAAGCGCTGCATGAATCAGGGATCGATCCGCAGCAGATCTGGTCTGCAGTCGTTTTTCAGCAGCTATTGGGGGCGGATGCACCCCAGCAGTTCGTGGCACTCGAGAATTGGCAGGCCCGCGTCCAGTGGATGACCGATCATCCGGAGGTCGTTGATGAATGCTGGTACCAGGCGGATACGAAGCTTGAACGGCAAGGGCAGTACCACATCGTGTTGTTCGATGCCCTGGATCGGACGGCGGATGATTGGCCGACGATGAACCGGCTGGTCCGTGGTTTGCTGCAGGTCGTTCTGGATACGCGGGCTTTCCGGCGTATTCGCCTGAAGGTATTCGCCCGGCCGGATCAGCTCGAAGACCCCATCGTGGCGAACTTTCCCGACGCATCGAAGGTGCTCAATCAGAAGATCGTCCTGGAGTGGCCCCGTCGCGAGCTGTATGGACTGCTTTGGCAATACCTGGCGAATGAGCCGGAGCATGGCGAGCCGTTCAGAAGTGGTGTGCAGGCCATGCTGCCCAACATCCAGTGGAAGCAGGAGGATGGGATATGGCTGGTGCCGGCGGGGCTCAGGCGTAGTGAGGAGATGCAAAAGTCGGTCTTCCATGCATTCACGGGCCCATGGATGGGAAGGGACAAGCGAAGGGGGTTCCCTTACTCATGGCTCCCCAGCCATCTCGGCGATGCGCGTGGCGAAGTCAGCCCGCGCAGTTTTCTTTCGGCGCTGCGACATGCTGCGCAGGATGAGCCGAGGGTGAATCAAGAGTTTGCCCTGCATTACGAAAGCATCAAACGGGGCGTCCAGGAAGCGTCCAAGATTCGGGTGCGAGAGCTCGAGGAGGACTACCCTTGGGTGAGGCCTTTGTTCGAACCATTGGCCGGCATTACCGTGCCATGTCATTTCGATGAGATCTCGCGCGTTTGGAGGCAGCAGCGTGTGGTGGAGGAGCTCGAGCGTGGCATCGCGGATCAGGCCGTTCGCCTTCCTCCCAGCCGTGTCTCGGAAGGCGAGGACGGTGTCCTTCTGGATTTGATTGAGCTGGGCTTGGTCGAGCGTTTGAAGGATGGCCGTATCAACCTTCCTGACGTTTATCGCGTGGGCTATGGCATGGGGCGCCGGGGTGGCGTTCGCCCTGTAGCGGGTTAGCGTGACGAGGCTCTGGCGACAGTGGGGCCTGAACCCAGGAGTCGGTTTTTTCCTGCAGAGAATGGCGGTGAATGGTGATGAACACTGACCTTGAACAGCGCATCACCTTCAACCTCCGGCAGTGCGGGGGGCTGCCCTGCATCCGTGGTTTGCGAATCCGGGTGGCGGATGTGCTCGAAATGCTTGCCCAGGGGGTCGAGCAGGCTGAGATCCTGGCCGACTTCCCCGACCTGGAGGCGGCAGACATCAGGGCATGCCTGCATTTCGCCGCCCGCCGCGTTGCCATCGTCAGGCTGGCGGCGTGACCTTCTGGATTGATGTGCAGCGGTCGTCGGACGGTACCTGAAACAACCGCCTGCTCGGTTTGTGGCGCACAAAACGCCGTTTCATGCGCCGCAAGCTGCGTAGTCGCTCATACATGATCTACAAGAAGACAAGAATCGCATGAGTATCGAGACCTTCATTCGCCAGGACATCCTCGCCCCCCGCCTCGCGAAGCGCGGCGTGCTGGTGGTGTACGACCCGCAGCACCGTTACCGCGCCGTGTGCCAGGGCATGGAGGACGAGCAGTGTCGGGTGGTCGATGCCAGCGAGAGCAGCATCCTGAGCCGCGAGGCGGCGAGCCAGGCCCTGGTGGCGCTCGGCAAGGGGGCGCTGAACGGACTGGTGATCTACGTACCTGCCGCCGCGCCCGTAGCGGACGAAGAGCGCCAGCGCGACCCCTTTGCCGCTTTTGCCGCGTGCGGTGAGACCTTCCCGAACGGTGACAGCGACAGCTTCGAGAGCCTGTGCCTGAAGGCGAAGCCGGATCACGGCATGGCGATCCGCAAGCTCTTCGAGGCGGAGTCGAAGCCGAGCTTCGCGGTCATCGATGCCGTGGGCGGTGGCCTGGGCTGGCCCAACCTGCGGGCGCTGCTCGGGGTCGAGTCCGGGCGCGACATCCTGCTGGCGCTGCTGGCGCCTAGCGCCCGCCAGGACGAGGCCTTGAAGGGCGCGGAAGCCTGGGGCGCGGAAGCGCGTGACCTGCTCAAGACCAGCCTCGGCCTGGCGCTGAAGACGCGCGGCAAGACCTGGTCGTCGATCGCCGACGAGCTGTGGCGCTTCGTGTTGTTCAGCGAGTTCGTGTTCGATCTGCCCGAGGCCTTGCCGGCGGCACTCGCCGACATCCCGCAGGCACCGGTGAGCGCACGCCCGGTGATCGAGGGCTTGTGCGAAGACCTGCGCAACAACCGCCGCACGCAGTCCATCTACATCGACCGCGCCGAGGAGATCGAGCGCGAGCTGTCCTTGCCCGCGCACTGCCACAGCCTCAAGAACCTGGGCCAGCGCGACACCTTCCCCTTCGAGGAACGCACCTTCCTCGCCAACGCCATCGAGGCCAGCCTGCGCGACGACATCGACCTGGTACGGACGATCCTGGCGCAGCACGAGCGCTCGGTGTGGACCGGCAAGGGCGAGAGCCGGGCGCAATGGGATCTGGTGCGCGCTGCCGTGGAGTTGTCGCTGGCCTGCGAGGACCTGGACCGCCAGTTGCCCGACCACGCGCAAAGTCTGGAGCGCCTGCTCGCCTTCTACATCGGCGCGCTGCGCGAGGTCGATCGCCTGCATCGGGAGTTCGAACAGGCGGTTAGCGACTTCGATTGGCAGGACACCAACGGCACGATGACGCCGATCAAGCAGCAAGCCCGCAAGCGCTACGGCAAGCTGGTCGAGCGGGTGCAGATGGTGTTCACCCGGCACCTGCAGGCGAGCGGCTGGCCGCTGCCCGATTACCTGTCCAACGCCGATGTGTTCGATCGCGTGGTGGCCCCCAAGCTGCAGCACAACGGCCACCGCGTGGCCTACCTGATGATCGACGCGCTGCGTTTCGAGTTGGGCGTGGCGCTGGAAAAGCAGCTCGCCGAGGACGGGGTGGTCGAGTTGAAGCCGGCGTTGGCGCAACTGCCCAGCGTGACCCCGGTCGGCATGGCCAGCCTGCTGCCGGGCGCAGGGCAGACACTGACGCTGAGCAAGCAGGGTGACAGCATCGTGCCGATGCTGGGCGAGCAGGCGATCACGACGGTGGCGCAGCGCATGGAGGTGTTCCGCCGGCGCTATGGCCAGCGTTTTGCCGAGGGGCGCCTGGAAGACTTCGTGCGCGACCGTGTCGACTTCGGCAAGGACGTGGACCTGCTGGTGCTGCGTGCGGTCGAGATCGACAGCCACTTCGAGAACCACCCGGACACCGCGCCGGCCGAGATCACCAACGCCCTCAAGCGTATCCGCAAGGCGATCCACAAGCTGATCCAGCGCGGCTTCAGCGAGGTGGTGATCGCCACCGACCACGGCTTCTTCATGAACACCCATGCCGGCGCCGGCGACGTGTGCGCCAGGCCCGCCGGCAACTGGATCGCGGTGCATGAGCGCTGCGCGCTGGGTGACGGTGGCGCCGATGCCCACCACTTCGAGATGAGCGCGGACAAACTCGGCATCCGCGGCGACTTCGCCCGCTTTGCCGGGCCGCTGAGCCTGGCGGCGTATCGCGCCGGCCTGCTCTACTACCACGGCGGCGCCTCGCTGCAGGAGTGCGTGGTGCCGGTGATCACGATGCAGTTGAAGGCCGCCGAGCAACCCGCGTTGACGCAGGCTGCGGTGGCGCTGCGCTACAAGAACGGCGCGAAGCGGGTGACGACGCGGGTGCCGGTGATCGACCTCGCGGTGGATGCGGTCGACATGTTCTCGACCGAGAGCGTGTTCGAGATCCTGCTGGAGGCGCACAACGCCAAGGGCGATGTGGTCGGTGAGGCCAAGGCCGGCGGCGTGGTGAATCCGGCCACCGGCACGCTGACCCTGCGCGCGGGCGAGAAGGCCCAGGTGACGCTGAAGATGCAGATGGAGTTCGAGGGCAAGTTCAAGGTCAAGGCCCTGAACCCGAAGACCAACGCGATCTACGCCCAGATCGAGCTCGAAACCGATTACGCGGTTTGAGTGATGGCGCCACCCGGCGAGGGACTGGATTGATGGATACCCTGGACGAGAAGCTGACCTCGATCTTCGACGGCAAGGTCGTGCGCAAGGACCTGCTGCACCGGATCAAGAAGGGCACCAACGTGCCGACCTTCGTGCTCGAGTTCCTGCTCGCGCGCTTCTGCGCGAGCGACGACGCCGCCGAGATCCAGGCCGGCATGGAGGCGGTGCTCGATACGCTCAACGAGAACTACGTGCGCCCGAATGAAGCCAATGCCGCGCAGTCGCGGGTGGCGACCAAGGGCAAGCATCGTTTCATCGACAAGGTGCACGTCAACTACGTCGAGAAGGACCGCCGGCACTGGGCGGCGCTGGAGAACTTCGATTCGCGCCGAGTGGCGATCAGCGAGAAGTTCTACCGCGACAACGACCGCCTGCTGCAGGGCGGGCTGTGGGCCGAGGTGACGATCGCGTTCAACGAGATCGAGGAGGACGGCTACACCTTCTACGTCGAGGATCTGCGTCCGATCCAGCTCGCCCGCTTCGACTTCGAGCGCTACAAGGAAGGCCGCGCACAGTTCAGCCGCGACGAATGGCTGGACGTGATCCTGCGCTCGGTCGGCCTGGAGCCGGGCAAGCTCAGCCACCGGGTGAAGATGCACTTCGTCGCCCGCCTGGCGCCGCTGATCGAGGCGAACTACAACTTCATCGAGCTGGGGCCGCGCGGCACCGGCAAGTCCTACTTCTTCAGCGAGTTCTCGCCCTACTCGACGCTGATCAGCGGTGGCCAGGCCACCAAGGCGACGCTGTTCTACAACAACCAGCGTCGCAAGATCGGCCTGGTCGGCTACTGGGACACGGTCGCCTTCGACGAGGTCGGCGGCATCAAGGTGAAGGACCAGGACACCATCCAGATCATGAAGGACTTCATGGCCAACGGGCGCTTCTCGCGCGGCGTGGAGGTGATCGCCGACGCGTCGATGGCCTTCGTCGGCAACCTGGACCTGTCGGTCGAGCAGATCGTGCATTCCGAGGTGTACGACCTGTTTCAGCCGCTGCCCAAGGAGTTCGACCTCGCGGTCCAGGATCGCTTCGCCTGCTATCTGCCGGGCTGGGAGATGCCCAAGAACAGCAGCGAATTCCTGACCAGCCACTACGGCTTCATCACCGATTACCTGGCCGAGGCCTTCCACCACCAGCTCAAGCAGACCAACCGCTACGAGGAGGTCAGCAAGCGGATCCGGCTCGGCAAGGCGGTCGAAGGCCGCGACGAGAAAGGCATCAAGAAGTCGGTGTGCGCCTTCCTGAAGATCCTGCACCCCCACGGCCCGCCATCGGATGCCGAGTTCGATGAATACGTCGCCTACGCGGTGGAGATGCGCCGCCGGGTGAAGGAGCAGATGAACAAGCGCAAGACCGACGACGAGTTCGGGCGCATCAACCTGTCGTTCATCAACAGCGCCGGCGAAGACGTGGTCGTCTACTGCCCCGAGTCACGCACCGCCACGGCCACCCAGGAGCCGAGCAGACGGAACATTCACACGTCGTCCGAGCAGGGCGTCACGCCGCCTGCAGCGCCGATCGCCACGCCGGCGGCCGTGGCGGCGGCACCCGCTGCCGCCCAGCTGCCGCCCGCTGGCGAAGCCGCGCCGTCACCGCCGAGCGAACAGCATTTCACCATCCATTACGGGGATACCGGTTACAGCTACGAGGCGATCGTGCTGCCCTACCTGGCGGGTGCCAAGCACGTCGAGATCGAGGACCCCTACATCCGCGCGACGCACCAGATCCACAACTTCGTGCGCTTCTGCGAAACGGTGATCAAGGCCCCGGGTGTGCGCAAGATCAGCCTGACCACGAGCTACGACGACGGCACCGACCTGAAGGAGGTCGCCGCGCGGCTGGACGAGCTCAAGCAGAGCCTGCTTGAACTGGACGTCGCACTGGACGTGAAGGTGAACGAGAACCTGCATGACCGCGAGATCCGCATCGACAACGGCTGGGTGATCAAGATCGGCCGTGGCCTGGATTTTTTCCAGAAGCCGGACAGCTGGTTCGGCATCGGCGCGAACGACCTGAGTTTGCGCCGATGTCTGGAGACCAAGGTCGACGTCTTCAAGGCATGAACTGTGCCGGCGCCGTCGCGCGCCCCTGCCGCGCCCACGCCAGCGCATCCTCGAGCCGGTCGTTGCCCCAGAACAGCTCGTCGCCGACGCGGAAGCTGGGCGCCCCGAACAGACCGAGCTCGGCGGCGCGTTCGGTCTGGCAGCGCAGGGCGAGCTTGTTGGCGGCGCTCTGCGCGCGCGCGAGCAGCTCGGCGGCCGGCAGGCCGAGGTCTTCGAGGATCGCCCCGATCACCGCCGGCTCGCCGATCTCGCGGTCTTCGGCGAAGTTGGCGGTCATCACCGCGCGCGCGAACGGCCCCACCCAGCCTTCATGGGCGCCGAGCAGCGCCACCCGCGCGGCGAGCAGGCCGTTGCGCGGAAAGCGGCTGGGGTGGTGGAAGGGTAGCCCCTGCTTGGCGGCGAGGCGCTCGAGATCGCGCCACATGTAGCGTCCCTTGGGCGGGTAGATGTTGAACGGCGAGTCGTTCCAGCCCAGCGCCATGAACACCGGGCCGAGCAGGAAGGGGCGCCACTCGATATCCACCCTGGCGGCCTGCGCCGCCGCTTCGATGCGCATCACGGACAGGTAGGAATAGGTGCTGGCGAACTCGAACCAGAACTCGACGACCGGACGGGACATGGGCACGGCTCCGCAACAGGGACGCCGCCACTATAGAGCATCGGCCCCGGGCACGCGCCCCCGGGCCGAGCGCTGCAGCTCAGGCCGGCCGGTTCGCCACCCAGATCCCGGTGCCGACCAAGGCGAGCGCAGCGAACACCGCCGGAGTGAGCGGCTCGCCGAGGAGCACGCCGCCGGCCAGCACCCCCATCACCGGGGTCAGGAAGGAAAACGACGACAAGCGCGTCGCCGGGTACTCCCGCACCAGCCAGAACCAGGCGAGGTAGGACGCCCCGGCGACGATCACGGTCTGGAACAGCAGGCCCGCCCACACCAGCGGGGTCGGCGCGAACACGCCGGGCTCGCCGAGGGCATACGACAGCGGCGGCAGGGCCAGCGCCGAAACCCCGAGCTGGTAGAGCAGGGTCTTCTCCGCCGAGGCCCGCGCCAGCGCGCTGGCCTTCACCGTCAGCGTCGTCGCCGCCCACAGCAGCGCGGCGACCACGATCATCAGGTCGCCCATCCAGGCTTCGCCCGCCGGCACGAACAGGTGCTCACCGAACAGCACGATGATCCCGGAAAACGCCATCGCCATCCCCGCCCACTGGGCGCGGCGCATGTGCTCGTGCGGCAACAACCAGACCGCACCGAGGGCGACGAAGAAGGGCGCGGTGTACAGGAAGATCACGCCGCGCGAAGCCGAAGTGAGCTGCAGGCCGAGAAAGATCAGCGCGAACTCGGCCGCGAACAGCAGCCCGGCGAACAGCCCCGGCAGCAGCGTGCGGTCGCGCTCGAACAGCCTTACGCCGCGCAGCGCCGCCCAGCCGAATACGATCGCCGTGGCGCCGAGCGAGCGCACGCCGGCCTGCCACACCGGCGAGATGCCGACGCTGGTGAGCTTGATCGCCACCTGCTGCAGCCCCCAGATCGTGCACAGCAACACCATCAGGCCGATCGCCAGGCGGTCGAGCTCATGCTTGGGCGTCGGGCTCATTTCGCCTCTTCGCCACGCCCGGCGCGTTCGCCGGAGACTTCCTCCGCGACCGGATCGAGGGCGACGCCGGCATCCTCCTCCCGGCACGCCTCGTCGATCCCGGCATCGCCGGCCACGGTCCGGGCGGGCGCGGCCCCGTCTTCACCGTCTTCACCCTCGTCACCCTCGCCACCGATCCCGCTGGCCATCGCCGCCCCGGCGGCAAGCGTGGCGGCTCCTGCGGCGGCGGCCTGCGATGCGGCCGCGCCATCCCGCCGGTCATCGGCGCCAGGCCTGCCGTCCGGCCCCGGAGCGGAGTCTTCGTCCACCTGCAAGGCCTCGATGCGCTGCCGGAACAGCTCGCGCGACGACGCCGGAGCGAGCTTTTCGTAGCCGGCGGACAGGTGCTCGGAGAGCGCCTTGTAGGAACCCGCCATCGACACGAACAGAGTCGCGGTCTGGTCGAAATGCGCCGCGACCTCCGCGCGGTAGCGGTCGACTTCGTTCTGCTGCCGGCCCAGCTCGGCTTCCAGCTCGTCGATGCGCGCCTTCCCGGCGCCGAAGCGGCGGCCGACGAAAAAGCCGATCAGGGCCGCGACGATGACGGCGGAAATGGCGAGCAGCCAGGCGGTCTGTGGGGTCATGGTCTTGTCCTCCTTGCGTTCAATCGATCACCGTCACCTCGAGCGGTGCGGGAAACTGCAGCCGCGCGCGCAGCGCGCGGGTCACTTCGATGCGGCCGTCCTCGCCCACCCGCAGGCCGTGCTCGATGCCGTAGCGGCGCAGGTAGTCGCGCCAAGCGCCGCCGGCGAGGTAGGCGGGCTTGCTCGGCGCGTCCGACAGCGTGCCCGCGCCGGGACGCGGCGTGACCAGGATGGTCAGCGACTGGGTGCCGCGCGCCGGCTGGCCGCTGCGCGGATCGAGAAGGTGGGCGTAGCGTTCGCCGTCGAGCTCGAAATAGCGCTGATAGTCCCCCGACGTGCCGACTGCTTCGCCGTCGTACAGCGGCAGGGTGGCGAGCGGCGCCGGGGCACGCGGGTGCTGGATGCCGATCCGCCACGGCTGGCCGCCCTTGTCGCCGAGCGCCATGACGTTGCCGCCGATGTTGATCAACGCATTGTTCACGCCCCGTTCGCGCAGGATCGCCGCTGCGCGGTCGAGCGCGTAGCCCTTGGCGTAGCCGCCGAGGTCGAGCTGCACCGCCCGGTTGCGGCTTTCCACCCGATTGCCGTCGATGACCAGATCGGCCATCTGCGGGCGTGCCGCGAGCAGCGCCTGCAGCGCCGCCGGATCGGGCCGCCGGGGCACGAACGTGTCGGTGTGAAACCCCCACAGCGCCACCAGGGCGCCGAGGGCGGGGTTGAACAGCTCGTCGCCGGTGGCGGCGATGCGCTGCGCATCGGCGAGCATCGCCGCGAGCTCATCGGACACGGTGGCCGGCTCGCCGCGCGCGATCGCCTCGTTGAGCGCGGTCAGCTCGGACGGTTCCCAGGCGTGATAGGCGCGGTGGAGGCGGTCGAACTCGCGCAGCACCACTGCGGCCGCGGCATCGGCCTGGGCCTGGTCGGTGCCGTAGACGGCGACATCGACGCGGGTGCCGAAAACGAAGGCTTCATGGTGGAACACCTGCGGCCGCGAACAGGCGCCGAGCGCGAACGCGGCCACGAGCAGCGCCAGCAGCCGGAGCAGGGCGCCGCCGGAGCGGCGGGAAACCCTCACCGTCCCGCCTCCGCAAGCTCCCGCCGTGCCCTCGCCACCGTGCTCAGCCGCATGCCTGCTCCAGCGCGTCGATGACCCGCGCGGCGACGTCGAAGCCCTGCTGCGCGGCGATCTCGACCATGCAGGTGGGGCTGGTGACGTTGATCTCGGTGAGGTGGCCGCCGATCACGTCCAGGCCGACGATCAGCAGGCCGCGCGCCCACAGGATCGGGGCGAGGAATTCGGCGATCTCGCGCTCGCGCGCGGTCAGCGCCATCGCCACGCCGCGCCCGCCGGCGGCGAGGTTGCCGCGCGTCTCGCCCGCCTTCGGGATGCGCGCGAGCGCATAGGGCACGACTTCGCCGCCGATGATCAGCACGCGCTTGTCGCCGTCGACGATCTGCGCCAGGTAGCGCTGCGCCATGATCGTGCGCGTGCCGTCCTGGGCGAGCGTCTCGACGATGACGTTGCGGTTGGGGTCGTCGGCGCGCACGCGGAAGATCTGGCTGCCGCCCATGCCGTCGAGCGGCTTCAGGATGACGTCGCCGAGCTCGTCGATGAAGGCGTGGATGTCGGCCGGGTCGCGCGCCACCAGGGTGGTCGCGGTGAACTGGGGGAATTCGGTGATCGCGATCTTTTCGGAGTGGTCGCGCACCGCGCGCGGGTCGTTGAACACGCGCACCCCGGCCTGCACCGCGCGCTCGAGCAGCCAGGTGGCGGTGACGTATTCGAAATCGAAGGGCGGGTCCTGGCGCATCAGCACGGCGTCGAACGCGGCCAGCGGCCGCGCTTCGGCGGCGCCGGCGCGGTACCAGTCGTGATCCTCGTCGGCCAGGCTCAGCGGCACGCAGGCGGTGCCGACGACCACGCCTTCGCGCCAGGCGAGCCCGGCGCGCTGCAGCGTCCACACGGCGTGGCCGCGGCGGGCGGCGGCACGCATCATGGCGACGCTGGAGTCCTTGTAGGCCTTCAGGCCGTCGAGCGGATCGAGGATGAACAGGAGCTGGAGCGGGCGGGACATGGGCGTTTCCGGAAATCGATGCGGGAAGGAAAGGACGGCGGCGCGGCGCGGCGGGCGCCGGCCGGCGCCCCGCACGGCTCAGGCGGCGAGGCGGTCGTCGTCCTCGGCCGGCGCGGTCTCCTCGATTTCCACCGAGGCCGCGAGCAGCGCCAGGCGTGCGACCACGCCGTAGGCGTAGAAGCGGTTGGGCGGCGCGTCCGGCCCCTGGGCGCGGTCGGGCAGGGTGCAGCAGGTGTCGAAGGCGAGCGGCTTGAAGTGCATGCCCGGGGCGTTGAGGTTCTCGTCGCGCCCGCGCTCGGTATGGACGCGGTAGAAGCCGCCCACGACGTAGTGGTCCATCATGTAGACGACCGGCTCGGCGACGCCGTCCTCGACCGTCTCGAAACTGTGCACGCCTTCCTGGATGATCACTTCCTGCACCTGCAGGCCTTCCTTCACCACCGCCATCTTGTTGCGCTGGCGGCGGTTGAGGCCGACCACTTCGGAAGCGTCCTTGACCGTCATCACGCCCATGCCGTAGGTGCCGGCATCGGCCTTGACCACCACGAAAGGCTGGTCGGTGACGCCATACTCCCGGTACTTGGCGCGAATCCGGGCCAGCAGCGAGTCGACCTGGGCGGCGAGGCATTCCTCACCGGTGCGCTCCTGGAAGTTGATCTGGCCGCAGACGCCGAACTCGGGATTGATCCGCCACGGGTCGATGCCGATCTCCGCGGCGAAGGCGCGCGCGACGCGGTCGTAGCACTCCGCATGCCGCGACTTGCGCCGCGAATGCCAGCCGGCATGCAGCGGCGGGATCAGCCATTGCTCGTCGAGCCCCTTCAGCGGCGCCGGAATACCGGCCGAGAGGTCGTTGTTGAGCAGCACCGCGCAGGGGTCGAAGCCGTCCACGCCGATGCGGCTGCCGCTGCGGCGCAGCGGCTCCAGGGTCAGGGTGGTGCCGTTGGCCAGTTCGAGCACGGTGGGCGCGACGATCTCGGGCAGCAGGCTGCCGATGCGCACTTCGACGCCGGTCAGGCGCAGGATCGCCACCAGCTTGGCGACGTTCTGCAGGTAGAACTGGTTGCGGGTGTGATTCTCCGGGATCAGCAGCAGCTTGCTCGCCTCCGGGCAGATGCGCTCGATCGCCGCCTGCGCCGCCTGCACGCACAGCGGCATGAAGGCGTCGTTGAGGTTGTTGAAGCCGCCGGGAAACAGGTTGAGATCGACCGGGGCGAGCTTGAAGCCGGAATTGCGCAGGTCGGTCGAACCGTAGAACGGCGGCAGATGGTCCTGCCACTGGGCACGGAACCATTTTTCGATGTCGGTGGCGTTGTCGAGGAACTGGCGTTCCAGTTCGAGCAGCGGGCCAGTGAGGGCAGTGGTGAGGTGGGGAACCATGGATGTCTCTCGGGAGGACGCTGCGGCGGGGCGGTCCGCAGCGAATGGATTGGCCGGAATGTTACACCAAGGCCTGCGCCCGCCGGCGCGCGTGGCGCGCGCTTCACCCCGGCCACGGATTATGGCTTCATATGTCCTCCTCCGGCGCGCCCGTCCGCTCCGCAGGCCGGCGCCGGCGACGGGGGGAACGCCCGGCCGCCACCGGCAGCGCGCGTCATTCTTTGCAGGAGTGCCCGACCGTGAATCCGCCCCTCCTCCCGCCCCTCCTCCCGCTGCCCTCCCCGCCCGCCCTTCCGGGCACGGAGCCGCCCGCCGCCGCCGCGCTGCCGCAGACGCCGCGCTGCGCCCTGCGCGCGACCATCGAAGACGCCTGGCGCACGCCCGAGCCGGCCTGCGTGCCGCCCCTGGTCGAGGCCGCACGCCTCGACTCCGGGAGTGCGGCCCGGGTCCAGGCGCTGGCACGGGAGCTGGCCACCGGACTGCGGGCGGCACGCAGCCACGCGGGCGGCGTCGATGCGCTGATGAGCGAGTTTTCCCTGTCGAGCGCTGAAGGCGTGGCCCTGATGTGCCTCGCCGAAGCCCTGCTGCGGGTGCCGGACCGGGCCACCGCGGACCGCCTGATCCGCGACAAGCTGGCCGGCGGCGACTGGCACGCCCATCTCGGCCACAGCCCCTCGCTGTTCGTCAACGCCGCCGCCTGGGGGCTGCTGATCGGCCGCCGCCTGCTCGCCCCGCACGACCGTGCCGGCCTGTCCGCGGCCCTTACCCGCCTGCCCGGCCGCGGCGGCGAGGCCCTGATCCGCAAGGGCATGGACCTGGCGATGCGCCTGCTGGGCGATCAGTTCGTCACCGGCCGCGACATCGGCGAGGCCCTGCGGCACAGCCGGGGGCCCGCGAAACGGGGCTACCGCCATTCCTTCGACATGCTCGGCGAAGCAGCGATGACCGCGGCCGACGCCGAACGCTACTTTGACGCCTACGCAGCGGCGATCCACGCCATCGGCCGGGATGGCGCCAGGCGCGGCGTGATCGACGGCAACGGCATCTCGGTGAAGCTGTCCGCGCTCCATCCCCGCTACACCTGGTCGCAGCGCGAGCGCGTGCTCGCCGAGCTGCTGCCGCGCCTGCATGCGCTGTGCAGGCTCGCCCGCGGCTACGACATCGGCCTTAACATCGACGCCGAGGAAGCCGACCGCCTCGACCTTTCGCTCGACCTCCTCGAAGCCCTCGCGGCCGACGACACCCTCGCCGGCTGGCAGGGCCTGGGCTTCGTCGTCCAGGCCTACCAGAAGCGCGCCCCCAGGGTGCTCGACTTCGTCATCGCCCTCGCCCGCCGCAGCGGCCGGCGCCTGATGGTGCGCCTGGTCAAGGGCGCCTACTGGGACGCCGAAATCAAGCGCGCCCAGGTCGACGGCCTCGCCGGCTACCCGGTGTATACCCGCAAGGCCTATACCGACGTCGCCTACCTCGCCTGCGCGAAACAGCTGCTCGCCGCGCGCGACGCGGTGTACCCGCAATTCGCCACCCACAACGCCCACACCCTGGCCGCGGTGTTCCACCTCGCCGCCGCCGACGGCCGCACCTGGCAGCCGGGCGACTACGAGTTCCAGTGCCTGCACGGCATGGGCGAAGCGCTCTACGACCAGATCGTCGGCCACCCCGAGCGCCACCGCCTGGTGCGCATCTACGCTCCGGTCGGCACCCACCGCACCCTGCTCGCCTACCTGGTCCGCCGCCTGCTCGAAAACGGCGCCAACACCAGCTTCGTCAATCGCGTCGTGGACCCGGACATCCCGATCGGGGCGCTGATCGCCGACCCCGTCGAACACACCGCTCCGCTCGCCGGCGCGCCGCACCCGGACATCGTCCTCCCGGCCGCCCTGTTCGGCGCCGCACGGACCAATTCCACCGGCTTCGATCTGGCCAGCGAAACGGTGCGCGCCCGCCTCGCGGCCGCCCTCGCACAGTCGCGCTCGATGCGCTTCGACGCCGCACCGCGTCCGCCTGCCGCAGCCGCGGCAACCGGCGCCCCCGGGCCCGCCTCCGCCCCCCCGCCGCCGGGCGCACGGCCGGTGCGCAATCCGGCCGTACACGGCGAGATCGTCGGCTACGTGCTCGAGGCCGACTCCGCCACCGTCGAAGCGGCGCTCGCCGCCGCCCAGGCCGCCGCCCCCGGCTGGGCCGCCCGTTCCGCCGCCGCGCGCGCGCAGATCCTGCTGCGCGCCGCCGAGCGCTACGAGGCGAAGGCCGACACCCTGTTCGCGCTGGCGGTGCGCGAGGCGGGCAAGACCTGGGCGAGCGCGGTCGCCGAGCTGCGCGAAGCGGTCGACTTCCTGCGCTACTACGCGCAGCAGGCGCAGCACTTCGACGCCGCGAGCCATCCGCCGCGCGGCCCCGTGCTGTGCATCAGCCCGTGGAATTTCCCGCTGGCGATCTTCACCGGCCAGCTCGCCGCCGCCCTCGCCGCCGGCAACCCCGTGCTCGCCAAACCCGCCGGGCAGACGCCGCTGATCGCCGCGTGCGCCGTCGCCCTGCTCCACGAAGCCGGCATTCCCACCGACGTGCTGCAGCTGCTGCCCGGCCGCGGCGAAGTCGTCGGCGCCGCGCTGGCGGCCGATGCGCGCGTGCGCGCAGTGATGTTCACCGGCTCCACCGCGGTCGCCGTGCACATCAACCGCGCGCTCGCGGCACGCGGCGGCAACGTGCCGCTGATCGCCGAGACCGGCGGCCAGAACGCAATGATCGTCGACTCCACCGCGCTGCCCGAACAGGTCGTGGCCGACGCGCTTGCCTCCGCCTTCGATTCGGCCGGCCAGCGCTGCTCGGCACTGCGCGTGCTGTGCCTGCAGCACGACATCGCCGACGACCTGATGCGGATGCTGTGCGGGGCGCTCGACGAGCTGCGGATCGGCGACCCGGCCGACGTGCGCACCGACCTCGGCCCGGTGATCGACGCCGCCGCGTGCAGCGGGCTGGAAGCCCACGTCGCCGCGATGCGGGCAGCCGGAGCGGCGGTCACGCGCCGGCCCCTGCCCGCCGCCTGCGCACACGGCACCTTCATCGCCCCGACGGTGATCGAGATCGCCCGCCTGTCCGAGCTTCGCGGCGAACACTTCGGCCCCGTCCTGCACGTGCTGCGCTACCACGCCAGCGAACTCGACGCGCTCGTCGATGCCATCAACGCCACCGGCTACGGCCTGACCCTGGGCGTGCACAGCCGCATCGACGAAACCGTCCGGCGCGTGGCGGCACGCGCGCGGGTCGGCAACCTGTACGTGAACCGCAACATGATCGGCGCCGTGGTCGGCGTCCAGCCTTTCGGCGGCGAAGGCCTGTCGGGCACCGGGCCGAAGGCGGGCGGGCCGCTCTACCTGCACCGTCTGCTCGCGCGCAGTCCCGGCCCGGCACTGGCCGACGGCGCGCTCGCGGTCAGCGCGGGCGACGAAGCCCGCGCCGCCGAGACCCGCCTCGCGGCCCTGCTTACCTGGCTCGATGGCGATGGCCGCACCCTGGTCACGGCCGCCGAGCACGCCGCGCTGCACGCCCGCGCCGACACCTGCCGCAGCCGTCGCCTCGCCGGCCTGACCCTGACCCTGCCCGGCCCCACCGGCGAGCACAACAGCCTGCGCTTCTGCGCCCGCGGCACCCTCGCCGGCCTGGCCTGCGACATCGCCGGCTACCTGCACCAGCTCATCGCCGCACTGGCCAGTGCGAACCGGCTGCGGACCAACGACGGAGAGACGGTGCGGCGCCTTCACGCCGCCCTACCCGCGCCGCTGCAGGCGCACCTCTGCTGCGATCCCGGCTGGTTCGACGCGGACTTCGGCGCCCTGCTCTTCGACGGCCCCGACACCGAGGCCGACGCCTGGCAGCACCGCCTCGCCGCGCGCGACGGCCCCATCGTGCCGTTGCTGCGCCCCGACCCGGACTACGATCCGGCCCGCCTCGTCCACGAACGCACGCTCAGCATCAACACCGCCGCCGCAGGCGGCAACGCGGGCCTGATGGCGATGCG
This sequence comes from Thauera aromatica, assembly GCF_023093595.1. GTDB lineage: Bacteria > Pseudomonadota > Gammaproteobacteria > Burkholderiales > Rhodocyclaceae > Thauera > Thauera aromatica_A. Next base: position 81,338 of record NZ_JALLIK010000103.1, on the reverse strand, counting down.
CGCCTGAATGCCGGCAGGCACGGAAACCTGCCGCCGTTCCCCCTCGCCCGCGGCACAACGCCGATAATCCGCCACGCCCACGATTTCCGTCCTTCGCCCCCCATGATCACGCCCTTCCAGTCCCTGGCCTGCCCCCTCGACGGCGAGCCCCTGCAGCGCGACGGCGCCGCCTGGCGCTGCGCCGCCGGCCACAGCTTCGACATCGCCCGCCAGGGCTACATCAACCTGCTGCCGGTGCAGAGCAAACGTTCCCGCGACCCGGGCGACAGCAAGGAGATGGTCGCCGCCCGCCACCGTTTCCTCGATCCCGGCCCCGGCGCCGGGCCTTGCCAGCCCGGCCCTTACCAGCCGATCGCCGCCGCGGTCAGCCGGGCGCTGCTCGCCGATCTCGCGCCCGGCGCCGCCGCCAGCTGCCTCGACGCCGGCTGCGGCGAAGGCTACTACCTGCGCCAGCTCGCCGCCGCGGCCGGCGAACGCCACCCGCTCGCCCTGCTCGGGCTTGATATCTCGAAGTGGGCGGTGATGGCCGCGGCGAAGCAGGACAAGCGAGCGAACTGGGTAGTGGGCAGCAACGCCGGGCTGCCGGTGCAAACGGGCACCCTCGACCGGGTGCTGTGCATGTTCGGCTTTCCGGTCCACGCCGAATTCGCCCGCGTGCTCCGGCCCGGCGGCGAGCTGCTGCTGGTCGATGCCGGGCCCGACCATCTGCGCGAGCTGCGCGAAATCATTTACCCCGCGCTGAAGCCGGAACGCTCTGCAAACCCCCGGGCGCCGGACGGCTTTACCGCGCTCGCCACCGAAAATGTCCGCTACCCCTTGCAGCTGGCCGGCGCAGCGCAGATCACCGACCTGCTGGCGATGACGCCGCACCTCTACCGCGCCAGCGCCGCAGGCCGTGCCCGGGCCGCAGCGCTGAGCGCGCTGACGGTGACCGTGGACGTGCGCCTGGCGCGCTTCCGGCGGATCGCCGCGTCCTCGGCTCCCACCCCACCCGATATGCCCCCGCTTATATGACTATGTTTTACGGCATAGGAAAGTTGGGCTACGATCGGGGGCCGCGTGCGCCGGCACCTTGCGCGGTGAAGCCCAGAACCGATTCCTGCCTCCGGAGAATGTGATGATTTCCAGCCGTGACGAAGTAACCCGAACGATCCTCTCGGCCAAGGTCCGCAAGGGCATCAAGTGGGCCGATGTCGCCAAGGCCATCGGTCTGTCCAAGGAATGGACGACTGCCGGCTGCCTGGGGCAAATGACGTTCACCAAGGCCCAGGCCGAAACCATCGGCAACCTCTTCGGCCTGTCCGACGAAGCGGTCGCCTGGCTCCAGGTCGCCCCCTACAAAGGCTCACTGCCCACCGCCGTACCGACCGATCCGCTGATCTATCGCTGGTATGAGGTCGTCAACGTGTACGGCAGCACGATCAAGGAGCTGATCCACGAAGAATTCGGCGACGGCATCATGAGCGCAATCGATTTCTCGCTCGACATCCAGCGCGAGGCGGATCCGAAAGGCGATCGTGTCAACGTGGTGCTGTCGGGCAAGTTCCTGCCCTACAAGAGCTACTGAAAGACCGCCGGGAAGCGGCTGCCCCGGACCGGCGCGGGGGGCCTGTTTCCCCGCTGACGGAGAGGCCCGACCTCGAGCGCTCGATCACGGCGCTGCCGGCGCAGCACCGCGCCCCAGCGCCGAACCTCATCCGTTCGGCCCTACCCGGCCTCGCCGCCTTCCCCCGCAGCCTTGCCCGCTTCCTGCGCGGGGATCTCCAGCCCCCAGTCCCCGTACAGGTACCAGTCATCGCCGAGCATCTCCGCCGGGTGCATCGTCCGCCCGGAGCCGTTGCCGCAGCCGAGCGAATCCGCCGGACAGTACTTGTCGCACCCCCAGCAGATGCGCTCGGGATGCTTGGGATGCAAGGGGAATTTCTTGGCCATGATCGACGGACCTGCAAGACGTGGAGCGCCACATAGTTGAGTAGATTAGTCGACTATGTGGGGATGGATTTGATCTCCATCAAGCGCGCCCGACCTCGATCTCCCGATTCCCCACCGGTTTCGATGTTCCCTGTCGGCGGCCTTGCCCCCGCAGGGGGATTCCCTGCGCTGATCGTAGCGCCGCAGGGACGAGCCGGCGGGTCGCCCCTACAGCTGCCCGATCTGCAGGGTGCAGCGGCGGCCGCGGTAGGCGGCGTGGAGTCCGGCCGCATCGCGCCAGAAGAAGGCGCCCTCCAGGTAGCGCGGCCAGCGCGGCACCCCGCGCGGCGGGCCGACGAGGCGGGCGGCGGTGATCGCGAGCAGGATGTCGTGGGTGACGAAGACGTGCACTCCGGGCACCGCCCCCGCGGTGTCGAGCATGTGCGCGAGCAGGATGCGGGCGCCTTCGTCGGGCGGGCGGGTGCCGGGCAGGCCGGGGCCGCCTGCGGCCATGCGCGCCATGATGCCGGCGCTGCCCAGCGTCTCCCAGTTGTGGCGGGCGAGCGCAGCATCGACGACGTAGGCGCCGGGGTCGCCGAGGAAGCGGTCCTCGACCACCGCCCCTTCCGCCCCGGCGGCGGCACGCAGCAATTCGGCGGTCGCCAGGCAGCGCTGCAGCGGACTGCTGTGCACGGTGCGCAGGCGCCCGCGCAGGGCGGCGCCGAAGCGGCAGGCGAGTTCCTCGCCGAGGGCATTGAGCGGATGGGCGTAGCCGATGTCGCCGGGCGCGAGCGCGTCGCGCACCGAATGGCGCAGCAGCACGCACACCGCGCGATCGGCCGGCAGCGCGTCGAGCCAGCGCCAGGTGGAGCGGGGAATCGCGCCCCCCGGGGCGGTGCTGTCACCGCCGGCGATCCTGCGCGCCTCTTGCGCGGCGCACCGGTCGACGCCGGAGGCACGGCGATGAAATCCGGTTTTAGCCGCCGCCACGTTGCTTCGCCATGCTGTCCTCCGTGAAGTCCCGCCCGCCCCAGGCCCCGCCCTGCCTGCCGTCAGGGTGAAGGCAGGAAGGCGGCGAAGGCCGCCGGCAGCGGCGCGTGTTCCAGGCTGCGCTGGGTAAACAGGAAGCGGCCGTCGCAGACGAAGCCCAGATCGGCCCAGTCCACCGCGTTGAGCGCGGTGCAGAACGCCGCCAGATCGATGTCGGCGCGGCGCGGAAACACCGCCAGCACGGCGCCGTCGTAGTCGGTGCAGTCGTGCACGAAAAACGGCTGCGCGACCCGCGTCTTGCCGTTCACATAGACCCGGGGCGCGGCGCTGCGGTGGTGCAGCCGCCCCCACAGCCACCAGTTCGATTCGTCGAAGCGGGTCACCTTGCGCTGCAGCAGGCGGGCCTTGTGCGGCGCCAGCACGGCCGGCGGCGGCTCGCCCGGCTCGCTCCAGATCATGCGCCGGGTGCGTCCGCTGCTGACCGTCGACGAGCACACGAAGTCGCGGTTGCCGTGGACGTCGTCGGCGTACAGCTCGTCCGCTCCCGACACCGCGCCGACCTTGACGAAGGCGAGCTCGGCCAGGCGCAGCGGGTAGTCGCCGCGGGCGAACATCAGGTGGCCGCCGCATTCGAGGAAGTGGCGTGTCTGCCAGGCCGGTGCGGCGAGCGCAGCGTCGAGGTCGGCGCCGGTGCCGATCTCGCAATAGCGCATCGTGCGCTCGGTGCAGTCCTTCTCGAAGCGCCAGATCAGGCAGTTCGGCAGCGCATCGGGAAAGACGCGGGCGTCGCCGAGCTCGATCGCCTCGGTGATCGAGCCGGCCTCGTACAGCAGGCGGTTGAGCTTCACCGCCGAGGTCGCCTTGAGGAAGTCGCGCGGCGTGATGAAGATCAGCTCGCCGCCCGGGGCGAGCTGGCGCACGCACTTCTCGATGAAGAACAGGTAAAGATTGGAGCGCCCGTCGAGGCCGCGCCCGTGGCCGCCGCGCGCGATCAGCGCCCGGGTGGCGGGCGGGATGTCCTGGTAGCGCACGTAGGGCGGGTTGCCGATGATGGTGTCGAAGCGCTCGTGCTCGGGGTAGGCGAAGAAATCCATCGCCTGCGCTCCGGGCGGGCAGTGGTCGGCGTCCAGTTCGAGCCCGACCGCGCCCGGCAGGTAGCGCAGGAAGGCACCGTCACCGCAGGATGGCTCCAGCACCCGGCCGGCGTTGCGGCGCAGCGCCAGCATCGCGCGCACCACGCTGTCGGGAGTGAACACCTGGCCGAAGGCGGCGACGTCGCGCAGCCCGAGGGCGAGTTGAGCGCTCACCGAACGGCCCTCCCGTCGCTGCGCGACCTCCTCCCCGGGGGAAGTGAGCGTTTCCCTTCGGGCAGCCGTGCAGGCGTGCTCACTGTGCACCCCACGGCCGACGGCACGGCGGGGAAGGCAAAGCGGAGTCGGGGCAGGATCATTTCGTCGCCAATCCGGTCTGATGCGGAAAAGGCAGCACGATAAGCGCAGCGGACCCGGGGTGCAATCCCGTGCTGCCGCCGCGGACCCGCGACCGGCCCGATCCGCTTCATTCCCCCGGACCGCCAACCGGATACGGCCGATGTCGAGTTCATTTCCCGCTCCTGAACAGCGAAAAGCCCCCGCCCCTTCCGCCGACGCACTGCTCGAACTGATCGATGCCCTGGTACGCGAGTTGCAACCGGGCAGCCGCCTGCAGGCCGGGCTCGACAGCGCGCTCGACCGCGACCTCGGCCTCGACAGCCTCGCCCGCGTCGAGTTGCTCGCCCGCGTCGAACGCCGCTTCGCCGTCCATCTCGCCGCCGAAACCCTGGGCACGTGCGAAACGCCACGCCAGCTGCTGGGTGTCGTCGCGGAGGCGGCGAGCGCCCCCCTGGCGCCGCTTGCCGCTCCCGGCGCGCCCTTGACGCCGCCCCCGCCTGCGCGCGGCGAACCCGACACCGCCACCACCTTGCTGCAGGTCCTCGGATGGCACGCCGGGCGCCATCCCGAGCGCGTGCACGTGACCTTCTACGACCGCGACGAGCGCACCGAGACCCTCACGTACGGCGAACTCGCCGACGCTGCCGGACACACCGCGGGCGCCCTGTTCGCGCTCGGCCTGCACGCCGGCGACCGGGTCGCCCTGATGCTGCCCTCGGGGCTGGATTTTTTCCGCGCCTTTTTCGGCATCCTGAGCGCCGGCATGGTGCCGGTGCCGATCTATCCGCCGGCGCGCCCGAGCCAGCTCGAGGACCACCTCCACCGCCAGGCCGCGATCCTGCGCAACTGCGAGGCCCGCGCATTGATCACTTTCGAGCGCGTGCGCCCGCTGGCGCGCATGCTCGCCGGCCTCGCGCCGGCCCTCGTCCGCGTGGCGACCCCCGCCGAACTGGCCGCAGCGCCCGCAGTCCGTCCGCTGCCGGCGAGCGCGGGCGAACTCGCCCTGATCCAGTACACCTCCGGCTCCACCGGCGAGCCGAAGGGGGTCATGCTGACCCACGCCAACCTGCTCACCAACATCCGCGCCTGGGGCACGGTGGCCGCCCTGAGCCCCCGCGACGTCTGCGTGAGCTGGCTGCCGCTGTACCACGACATGGGCCTGATCGGCACCTGGATGGGCAGCCTCTACTACGCCTGCCCGCTGGTGCTGATGTCGCCGCTCGATTTCCTCGCCCATCCCGAGCGCTGGCTGTGGGCGATCCACCACCACCGCGGCACGGTGGCCGCGGCCCCGAACTTCGCCTTCGAGCTGTGTGCCAAGCGCCTCGCCGGCGCAGCCCTCGATGGCCTCGACCTGTCGTGCTGGCGGCTTGCCGCCAACGGTGCCGAGCCGGTCACCCCCGATACCCTGCAGCGTTTCGCCGCCACCTTCGCCCCCTACGGCCTGCGTGCCACCACCGTGACCCCGGTGTACGGCCTCGCCGAATGCGCGGTCGGTCTGTGCGTGTCATCGCCCGGACGGGGCGCCGTCATCGACCGCGTCGAGCGCACCGCGCTGCACCTCGGCGGTGACGCCGTGCACGCCGCCGCCGACGGCGAGGCGCTGCGCTTCGTCTGCTGCGGACCGCCGCTGCCCGGTCATGAAATACGCGTCGTCGATGGCGCCGGCCATGTCCTCCCCGAACGCAAGGTGGGCCACCTGGAGTTTCGCGGCCCGTCGGCGACCGCCGGCTACTACCACAACCCGGCGGCGAGCGCGGCGCTGTTCGACGGCGGCTGGCTCGTCACCGGCGACCACGCCTACCTTGCCGACGGCGAACTCTATGTCACCGGGCGCGCCAAGGAGGTGATCATCCGCGCCGGCCGCAACCTCTATCCTTACGACCTCGAGCAGGCGATCGGCGAGCTGCCCGGAGTACGCAAGGGCTGCGTCGCGGTGTTCGGGGTCGGCACCGACGGCGGCGAAGAGCGCCTGATCGTCATCGCCGAAACCACCGTCGACGATGTCGGCGCCCGCCACCGCCTGCAGCGCCAGATCGTCGCCGCGGCGATGGCCGAGTTCGATCTCGCCCCGAACGCGGTGATCCTTGCTCCACCGCACGCGGTGCTGAAAACCTCGAGCGGCAAGATCCGCCGCGCCGCGCTGCGCGAGGCCTACCTCCACGGCCGTCTCGGCGCCCCGCTCCGCCCGCCGTGGCTGCAGCTGCTGCGCCTGCAGCGGGCCAGCGCCCGCGCGCGGCTGCGCCGCCACCTGCAGGCCGTTCCCGCGGTCATGCGCGCGGCCTGGATGTGGGCCATGTTCGCGGCGCTGGCGCCGCTGGCGGTGGCGGCGATCCTGCTGCTACCGCGGCTCGACCAGCGGTGGACGGCGATCCACCGCCTCGCGCGCCTGTGCCACCGCCTGTGCGGCTGCCCGCTCCGGGTCGAAGGCCTGGCCCACCTTCCCGCCGCCCCCTGCATCCTCGTCGCCAACCATGCCAGCTACATCGACGGGCTGGTGCTTGTCGCCGCCCTGCCGCAGCCGGTGCGCTTCGTCGCCAAGGCCGAGCTCACCGGCAACCACGTGCTCGGCCCGCTCTTCGCCCGCATGGACACCTGCTTCGTCAATCGCGTCGACTCCCGCCAGAGCGTCGAAGACAGCCGCCGCCTCGGCGCCCTCGCACGCGCCGACGCACCGCTGCTGTTCTTTGCCGAAGGCACGTTCACCGCGCAGGAAGGGCTGCGCGAGTTCCGCCTCGGCGCCTTCCAGAGCGCCATCGAACAAGCCCTGGCGGTGGTTCCGGTCGCCCTCGCCGGCACCCGCCGGGTCTTGCGCGACGGCAGCTGGCGGCCGCAGCCGGGCGCGCTCGCGGTCACCGTCTGCCCGCCGCTGGCGCCAACGGGCGAGGACTGGCACGCCCTGCTCGCCCTGCGCGACGCGACGCGGACATCGATCCTCGCCCGCTGCGGCGAAATCGACGCCGCAGCACCGCGCTGAAGGGGCTGGCCAAGACGGCATCACAACGGACACAGGTCGGTTCACAGCGCCGCCACCGCGGCCTTCACCCGGGCGATCAGCTCGGGGACACCCTGCAGCCGCACCGCCTCCTCGACCAGGATCGCCTCGAAGGCCCGCTTCTTGAACGCCCGCAGTTCGCCCTCACCGAGCCCGCCGTTGCCCGGAAGGGCGCCGGCGACGATGTCGATGAGGCGGTCGGCAGCGTGCAGCCGCCCCCACAGGTAGTCGTTTTCGCGCGCCTTGCGGCTCAGGAAGCCGCCGAAGTTACCGAACGAGGTGCCGAACAGCACCGCCTGCCCCTGCCCGACGGCGGCCAAGGTGGTCGCATCCTCGGGGCTGATGCGGTCGATCAGCACTTCTTCGAGGGGGCCGGTGCCGAGCGCGAGCGCGCCGAGCGCGGGGCGCAGGATCACGTCCCAGTAGAAGTAGCCGAGATAGGCGGTGAGCAGCTGGCGTCGGCAGCTCGCGTCGATGCGCTGCACCCGCGGCGAGGCCAGCGCCGCGTCCATGTTGGCGTTCGATTCGGCGATCCCGCACTCGTCGCCGAGGCGCTCGATCAGGGCGCCGAGCGTGTGGCCATGGCGCAGGACGAAATCCTGCACTGCGCTGCCACCGAACTCGCCCGCGTCCGGGGCCCCGGGGTGCAGCAAGGCACGCGCCGCAGTGGCGGTCACCTCATCGATGAAATCGCTGCCATCGTAGATCGCCAGCCCGTCGAGGCACTCATGGATTTCCGCCTTCACTTCGTCGAGCGTGCCCGGGTCGGTGGCGCAGTACGTATCGAGCGGCAGGTACTGGTAGAGCGCGTTGAGCTCGTGGAGCACGAAGTTGATCCGCCGCCGTTTGTACTCGATGCCGAAGCGGATGACCATGCGCGCGAAGCGCGGCATGTCCGCGTTCCCGTACACCTCGTCGGGGATGCGGTACTCGGTGCACAGCACGCCGTTGCACGCCGCCCATTCCTCCACCACCAGCTGCAGCCAGCGCGCCGCCGGCGATTCCTGGGAATAGCCGCACAGCTTGCGCAGCAGGCCGGCGACGAAATCGAGCGCCTCCAGCACCAGCGCCCGCCACCACGCGTTGTAGACGAGCGTGGAAGTGGCCAGCAGGTTGGTCGAAGTGAGCCGCCAGTGGCGCAGCTCGTCGAGCGTGTAGTGCCCGCCCAGGGCGCCGGCGGTTGCCTGCTCGACCAGCGCCTCGACCTGTGGACGGGTTTCCACGATCATCGCCTTGAGACGGCGGATCTGGCGGTTGTAGCGGCTGATCTCGGCCAGTTCGCTGTGCACCGGCTGCTGCCGGGGCAGGTCCGACAGCGCGCCGCGCAAGGTCTCGAACCATCCCGGCACGGCCCCGGCGCCGGCCTCGCGCTCGGCCTCGCGCCCGTACTGCGGGGCGGCGTGCGGATCGATGAAGATCAGCCGCCGGTCGACCTCGCGGAACGCCCGGTGCAGGCGGATGTAGCGTGCCGCCGCCATGATCGGCTTGTTGTCGAGCACGCTGCCGTCGAGCAGCACCAGCTCTTCCGGGTTCATGCCCTGCTCGCGGTAATGGCCGAAGTTGCGCTCGAGGAAGCGTTCGCGCGTCGGCCACGCCATTCCGCGCGCGGCCAGCAGGGCATCCATCTCCGCCATCCGCGCGGGCGGAAAGGCGCCGGGATAGGACGCCGAGGCGCGTGCGGCAAAAGCGAGCGAAGGCGCGTTGTCGAGGCCGAAGTCGCTCTCGATCACGCCGCTCTTGCGGTTCTCGCAGGAGAACTGGAGGACGTGGCGGTGCTCGCGCTCGCGCAGCATCGGCGGATCGTGGGTGAAGATCGTCCGGTCGATGCCGTGGTAGTCGGTGACCGTCACCGCCAGCGACAACTGAGTGCCCGACGGCAGCAGCGAGCGCGGCGCCCCACCGGGCATTTCTTCCATCGCCAGCAGGCCATCGAGCAGCACCGCACTGAGCCGGGTGCCGTCGAGCGGCGGGTTGAACCAGCGCGAACGCACGAAGCTCAGCACGCGCTCGGCCATCTCGTGGTCGGCGGTGGCGGGCAGCATGCCTTCGCGGCGCAGCCACGACAGCATCGGCCGCAGCAGGGGGCGGAAATACCACTTGTTCCAGGCCTTGGCACGCGCCTCGGGGGCGATCAGGCGCTGCATGTCGGCTTCTTCCAGCCACAGCGTGGTCAATGTCTCCAGGCTGAGATCGTGGGCCAGGGCGCGCGCCAGCGCGATGCCGTTGACCGCGCCCGCCGAGGAGCCCGAGACGACATCGACCAGCACGCGCAGATCGACCACCCGCCCGAGACGCTTGAGGAGGTCGAAATACACTTCCGCACTTCGGGCGTCGGCCTCGTCTCCGGCGCCGCGTCCGGCACGGTCGCGGGCGCGGGCGAACACATGCGCAGCCGCCTGTTTGGCGGCGAGGCTGTCGGTGTCGTGGTAGGCCTTCGACGCACGCGCGAGGTTGAGCACCTCGCGGTTGATGCCGTGCTGGTAGATCGCGAGCGACACCCCGCCGAACAGCACCAGCGCCAGACGGAGTTCCTTTTCCTTCATCGTCGGTCGGCCTCCACTTCCACCGGGGAATGCCCTTAAGCTCGCATCCGCTCCGGGCGGCGTCAAGCGCCCTTTCCCGGCCCCGGGCCGCCAGCGGCAAACTCCTGCCGCCGCCGGCCCGTGTTTGCCTATACTTTGGGAACCTCCGCCAACAACATCACAAGGAAGCCCGCATGTCCACCTGGTATCCCGACAACGCGCAATCCATCGGCCGCACTCCGCTGGTGCGCCTGAACCGCATCCTCGACGGCGCCCAGGCCACCGTCCTGGCCAAGATCGAGGGTCGCAACCCGGCCTATTCGGTGAAATGCCGCATCGGCGCCGCCATGGTGCAGGACGCCGAAGCCCGCGGTCTGCTCGGCCCCGGCAAGGAGATCGTCGAGCCCACCAGCGGCAACACCGGCATCGCGCTCGCCTTCGTCTGCGCGGCGAAAGGCATCCCGCTGACCCTGACCATGCCCGAGACGATGAGCATCGAACGGCGCAAGCTGCTGGTCGCCTTCGGCGCCAAGCTGGTGCTGACCGAAGGCGCCAAGGGCATGAACGGCGCGATCGCCAAGGCGCAGGAGATCGTCGCTTCCGACCCCGGACGCTACGTGCTGCTGCAGCAGTTCGAGAACCCGGCCAACCCGGCGATCCACGAAACCACCACCGGCCCCGAAATCTGGAACGACACCGACGGCGCGATCGACATCCTGGTATCGGGCGTCGGCACCGGCGGCACCATCACCGGCGTGTCGCGCTACATCAAGCGCACGCGCGACAAGGCGATCCGCTCGATCGCGGTGGAGCCGGCGGCCAGCCCGGTGCTGAGCCAGACCCTCGCCGGCGAGCCGCTCAAGCCCGGACCGCACAAGATCCAGGGCCTGGGCGCGGGCTTCGTGCCCAAGGTGCTCGATCTGTCGCTGGTCGACGGCGTCGAGCAGGTGAGCAACGAGGAAGCGGTGGAATACGCCCTGCGCCTGGCCCGCGAGGAAGGCATCCTGTCGGGCATCTCCTGCGGCGCCGCGGTCGCCGCCGCGGCACGGCTGGCCCGCCTGCCGGAAAACGCCGGCAAGATCATCGTCGTGATCCTGCCCGACTCGGGCGAGCGCTACCTCAGCTCGATCCTGTTCGAAGGCCTGTTCGACACCAGCGGACTGGCAATCTGAGCCGGGGCACGGGCCGGCGCATGCCGATCCTGGTCAAACGCATCCACGACGCCGCCGCCCCCGGCGACGGCTGTCGCGTGCTGGTGGACCGGCTGTGGCCGCGCGGACTGAGCAAGGCGCGCGCAGCAGTCGACCTGTGGCTACGCGAGCTCGCCCCGTCGACCGCGCTGCGCCAGTGGTTCGGCCACGACCCGGCGCGCTGGGACGAATTCCGCCGCCGCTACGCCGCCGAGCTCGATGGCGACGGACCGGCGCCAGCGCTGGCGCAGCTGCGCGAACTGCGCACCCGCCACCCGGTCCTGACCCTGCTCTACGCCGCCCGCGACCCCGAGCACAACAACGCGGTCGCGCTACGCGCCTGGCTCGAAGCCGCAGACGACGACACCACCCCGGCGCCATGAGCGCCAGCGGCCACGAGCCCGCCCTTCTCCGTCTGCAAGGCGGGCGGGTGCTGCTGGTGAGCGCCGCATGGTTGCCTCGGGCATCGCCCCCCACGACCGCGCCAGCTGGTTCCTCGAAGTCGCGCCGCTACTGCCCGGCGGCGGCTCTTCACCCGGCCGTTGTCCGCACGCCTGATCAGTGCGGGCTTTGCAGGCGAACGTCCGCCGATGTCGTCGCGCACCCCTCGAGCAGCTTCACCAGCGCATGCAGCGTGCGGTTGACCGGCGTCGCCACCCCCAGCGCCGCGCCGCGGCGGACCACATAGCCGTTGAGGTGGTCGATCTCGCTCGGCTTGCCGCGTGCGAGGTCCTGCGCGGTGGATGAAGTCTGCGTCGGCATCGTGTGCGCGATCGCCTCCACCGCCGCCCACATCTCGCCCGGCACGCGCACGCCGTCGCGCTGTGCCACCGCCAGGCACTCGGCCACCGCGTCGCGCATCACGTCCTTGACGCCCTCGCCTTGCACCAGCCGCCCGTAGGGCAGCTGGGTGATCGCCGAGAGCGCGTTGTAGGCGCAGTTGAGGATCAGCTTCGCCCACAGCGCACCGGCGACGTTGTCCGAGACCTCGACCGCCACGCCGGCGCCGCCGAACAGCGCGACCAGCTCGGCGGCGCCGGCCAGCGGCCCGATCACCAGCTCGCCGCGGCCGTGGTGGCGCATGTGGCCGGGCCCGGCCATCTCGGTCGCGACATACACCACCGCCGGCCCGACCTCACGGCCGAGCCGCGCCTGCAGCCGGGCGGCGTTGTCGACGCCGTTCTGCAGGCTCAGCACGATCGCCTCCGGCGCCAGATGCGGCGCGATCTGCGCCGCGGCCGCCTCGGTGTCGGTCGACTTCACGCACACCAGCACCAGGCGCGCGCCGCGCACCGCCTCGGCCGCGGTGCTCGCGCCGACCGGCACGTGTCCGGTGAAGGCGGCCATCTCCATCAACAGACCGTCGCGCCGCAGCGCCTCGACATGCTGGGCGCGCCCGATCAGCACCACCTCGTGGCCGGCGCGCGCCAGCATCCCGCCATAGAAGCAGCCGACCGCGCCGGCGCCCATCACTGCAATCTTCATATCCTCCGCCTCCACCAATCCGAAAATTCGATCCGTCTGCGCCCGAAGAATATCGGCACCACGCCTGCGGTGCACATCGGGGGCCGACTGAGCTAGACTAAGCCTTAGTCCACTCCGACTGGAGTCAAGCATGCAGGTCGTCAACATCCATGAAGCCAAGACCCATCTGTCGCGCTTGCTCGAATCGATCGAACGCGGCGAGGAAGTCGTCATTGCGCGTGCCGGCCGCCCCGTTGCCACGCTGACCGCCTATCGTCCGGTGCGCCGCAAGCTTGCTTCACCGGGAAGCATGAAAGGCCGTGACTGGCGGATGGCCGACGATTTCGATGCGCCGGTCGATGAGCTGTTTTCCTGCCTGCAAGAACCGGAAGACGGAACCCGCATCCCGGGAGCCGCCCGGTGAGGCTACTGCTCGACACGCATTTCGCCTTCTGGTGGCAGACCGGCGATCCACGCATCACCGAGGAAGTCCGTGGCTTGGTGGAATCTGCCGACGAAGTTTTCGTCAGCAGCGTGTCGCTGTGGGAACTGACGATCAAGGCGGGCTTGGGCAAGGTCCGCATCGATTTGTCCACTTTCGCCGCACAGGTCGAATCAATGGGCTTCACTTGGCTGCCGATCCGGAACGCCCACATCCTCGAGCTTTCCACCTTGCCGGCCAGCGACGACCATCGCGATCCCTTCGATCGCTTGCTGGTTGCCCAGTCGATCAGTGAGCCACTCATTCTCCTCACGGTGGACGGCAAACTCGGGCGTTACGGAAGCACGGTCCGAGTCGTCTGAACAGAGGCCGTCACTCCGCGGTTGAAGCGCTTTCGCCACGCGACCGGAGTTACACCGAATGCGTGCTTGAAGTGCTGCCGCAAGGACGCGGCAGTGCCAAAGCCGACCTGTTCGGCAATCGTTTCGATGGGTTGGGTGCCGACCTCCAGCAACTCCTGCGTGCGTCGCAGGCGCTCGGTCAGCACCCACTCCCCCACCGACATCCCCGTCGCCCTCTGGAAGTAACGGGTGAAGCTGCGGCGACTCATGTTCGCCCGTGCCGCCAAGGTGTCGAGCGAGTGACTGACGCTCAGGTTCTGCCGCAGGAAGTCCAGCTGTTCGTTGATGCGGATATCCTGGGTGCTGGCAGGCACGGGCTTTTCGATGAACTGTGCTTGACCGCCTTCGCGATAGGTCGGCACCACCATGCGTCGGGCGATCTTGTTGGCGATGACGCTGCCGTAATGTTGGCGAACCAGGTAAAGGCAGCAGTCCACACCGGCTGCGGTGCCGGCGGACGTGATCAGGCGGTCCTCGTCGACGTAGAGCGCGTTGGTGTCCAGCCGCACCTGCGGAAAGCGCAGAAGAAAGTCCTGCTCGAACTCCCAGTGAGTGGAGGCGCGGCGTCCGTCAAGGAGACCCGCGTACGCCAGGACGTAAGTGCCCAGGCACAGACCGACCACCTGCGCGCCTCGTGCATGCGCGGCCCTCAACGCTTCAGCCAGTTCAGGAGGGGGCGCCAGAGCGGGATCGTCCCAGCCCGGCACAATCACGATGTCGGCCGCAGCCAAACCCTCGACGCCGGCCGCGGGACTGAGACTTAGCCCATGGACGGACCGGATCGGGCCAGGCTCGGCGGCACAGATCTCCAACCGGAACAGGGCCTGCCCTGGCAGAACATCGCCGAAAATGATGCACGGCACGGACAGATGAAATGGGCTGAAGCCGGGATAGGCCACGACGGCTACCGCAGGGATCGTCATGCGCTCGGTCGTTCGAAGGTAGGCGCCGGGTGCCCCGCGCGGGGCACCCGAAAATCGCCCCGCCCCGGCGGATGGTCAGAAGACGTAGGACGCCCCATCCTCAGGGACGCGAACGCGCTGCGGGTTGATCTGCTTTTCGGCAATGTAGTCGCGCAATTCCCTGCGCGTCAGCATGCCGTGGTTGACCGCCTCCATGTGACTGGCAATCAGGATTGCCCGGGGCGCAAATTGACTGGCACGGTATACGTCCTCCTTGCCCATGATGATCGAGCCGTCGAAACCGGGCACCCGGGCATCGCCCGCGTTGAGCACGATGACGTCCGGCCGGTAGCCACGAATGGCCTCTTCGACGTGACTGTTCCAGACCGTGTCGCCCGCGACATAGACGGTCTTGTGGCCCGGGCGCTGGAAAACGACGCCGGATACTGTGCCGAGGATCTCGCCGAGCGGGCTTTGCATCATCGCATCGCTTCCGTGCTGGCCCGATGTCCTGCTCAGGCGGGTGCCTTCGAAGACGGTGTTTTCGCTGAGCACATGCACGTCCTCGAAGCCGTCCTTGCGGACCGCCCGGGCGTCCGCCTCGTTCTGCGTGAAGATCGGGATGTCCTTGGGCAAGTTGCGCTTCGCGGCCTCATCCCAGTGATCCGGATGCAGGTGAGTCAGGATCACCGCGTCGGCTCGCATCACTTCGTCGACCGGCATCGGCAACTCGACCAGGGGATTGCGCAGATGGCTGTTGTAAGTTCCCTCAAAGCCGGGATAGGCCCCCTTCTTCGCCAGCATCGGGTCGATCAGGAAGGTCGTCCCCGCGTAGTCCACCTTGATCGTGGCGTTACGGATCTGCTGGAACTTGACCGCCGAAGTCGGGGTAGCGGCTGTCGTATCGGCGGCGTTCCGGGTGGGTGCGCCTGTGCACGCCGCCAGCGAGAGAACGCCGGCGACGGCAGCGAGGTTGCGGAAAAGGGTGAGAAGCTTCATGGCAGTCCTTTGACGCGGCCCCGCACAGAGCGCGAGGACCGGATTCATATGGCGGAAGCGGCGGGGCATCCGGCCAGGATACCGGGTCCGGCTTCGAGTGCAGATTCTCCCGGCAAGCGGAGCCGGGGAAAACCGGCCCGCAGGACAAATAACGACAGGATCGGGCCAGCTTTATTGACGGCACCCGGTTCCCGCACAATTCTGGCGTCAACGCTCCCCCCGTCCCAGGACTTGCCCAACGTGAAAAAACGCTCTCCCTCCCCCGCCGCAACAAACTGTCCCTGCGCCAGCGGCCGCCCGCTGGCCGACTGTTGCGGCCGCTACCACGCCGGCGAGGCGGCACCCGACGCCGCGGCGCTGATGCGCTCCCGCTATACCGCTTACGTGCTCGGCAACGAAGCGTATCTGCTCGCCACCTGGCACGCGACGACGCGGCCGACCGGCCTGGAACTCGACGCCGGGGACCCGCCGCGGTGGCTGGGCCTCGAGCTGCGGGGTCACGAGACGAGCGGCGCGGACGCGGCGACGGTCGAGTTCGTGGCGCGCTACAAGGTCGGCGGACGCGCTCACCGGCTGCACGAAACAAGCCGCTTCGTGTGCGACGGCGGGCGCTGGTATTACGTGGACGGCGTCCTCCACGAAGCGCCGCCGACCGGCGCGCAGACGCGGAGGCGGTGAAGCCGATCGCGGGGTGAAGCAACACAAGTCAGGCCGGCGGGGCCCCCGCCGCGCGATGATCGAAAGCGCCCGTCAGCAAAAAATGCTGCGCCTGTTCGAGGCAGGCCCGCGACACCAGCATCTGGCTGTGGGTGACCGGGAGCACGATGTGGTCGCGCACGCCCGGCCAGCGCGTCTCGCTGACCGCGACCATGCCGTCGTTCGGCCTCGGCAGGCCGGGCAACAGGCGCCCGCTGCCGAGCGGGCGGTTGCCGGCGATCGTGCCGATGTCGACCGCGGCGTCCACCTGCGGCAGGGGGCGCACCAGCCACTGTGCCAGCCCGCGCCCGACCAGCCCGCGCAACAGCGGCAGGCGCAGCAGCACCGCCGCGCTGTGCGAGCCCTGGCAGGGCGCGCCGAGCAGCACCGCGCGCGCCACCTGCGGCGGGCGCCGGCGGGCGAGCATGTCGAGCACGACCAGACCGCCCAGGCTGTGGCCGAGCAGGAACACCGGCCCGTCCCCCAGCGCGGCGACGAACTCGGCCAGCGCGTCGGCCGCCCCGTCCAGCGTCCCGCGCACCGAGCGATAGGAAAACGCATGGGTGCGCCAGCCCCGCCGCTGCAGACGCCGGCGCTGCAACGCGAACACCCAGCCGTGCATCCACAGCCCGTGCACCAGCACGATGTCGCCCGGCGTCGTCATCGCCCCTCCCCCGACCCGGCGTGCCGCACTCGGTGGCCTGTCCTCAGTTGCCTTTCATCTGGCGCGCCACCAGCGCCGGGTTGTCGCCGCTGTAGGCGGCCTTGATCGCGTCCCAGGCTTCCTCGGCGGTTTCGGCGTAGTGGAACAGCTCGACGTCCTGGGCGCTGATCACGCCGTGCTCGATGAGGACCTCGAAGTCGATCAGGCGCTGCCAGAAATCGCGCCCGATGAGCACGATCGGACGGCGGCGGATCTTGCGCGTCTGGGTCAGGGTCAGCACCTCGAACAGCTCGTCGAGGGTGCCGAAGCCGCCCGGAAAGCTCACCAGCGCCACCGCGCGCATCAGGAAGTGCATCTTGCGGATGGCGAAGTAGTGGAACTGGAAGCACAGCTCGGGGGTGATCCAGGGATTCGGCGCCTCCTCGAAGGGCAGGAAGATGCTCATTCCCATGCTCCGCCCGCCGGCCTCGAAGGCACCGCGGTTGCCCGCTTCCATGATCCCCGGCCCGCCGCCGGTGGCGACGATCACCGGCTCGCCGAGGGCCTCGGACTCGCGCGTCACCAGCTCGCCGAAGCGGCGTGCCTCCTCGTACCAGCGCGCATTGCTCACCATCTGCCGGGCGCGGCGGATGGCCTCCTCGTCGCCGCTCGCCACGGCATCGGCGAACAGCGCCGCAGCAACGTCGGGAGCCTTGAAGCGGGCGCTGCCGAACACCACCACGCTCGACTCCACCCCCTGCTCCTGCTGGATCAGCTCGGCCTTCAGCAGCTCGAGCTGGAGGCGCACCGGACGCAGCTCCTCGCGCAGCAGGAACTCGGAGTCGGCAAACGCCATGCGAAAGGCGCTGCCCGGGCCGTCGTAGCGGCCGTGGGGCTGGACCGCGCGCGCCTCGTCTTCGGCGGAGGGGAAGTTGCGGGCGCGGAGGTGGGGTTTTTCACTCATCGGCAAAGGCTCTCGGTTGATTGGGGGGCGTGCATCATCGCATCCTCGCCCCGTTTTGCTACAGCAGTGCCACCGACTTGATCTGCGCCCACAGCGTGCGCCCCGGGCACACCATCAGCTGCTCGCTCGAGCGCCGGGTGATGCGCGCGAGCAGCGGCGTACCGCCGGCGTCCATGCGGATGAGCACATGGGCGGGGGTGTCGGCGCCGACGATCTCCTGCACCGTGACCGGCAGCAGGTTGAGGATGCTGCTGCCGTCGACGCGGTGGTCGGCGAGGCTGACGTCGCGCGCATGCACCCGGAAGCGCATCCGCTGCCCGGGCGCCGCCCCCTGGCGGGCAACGAACACCGCGCCGCCGGGGAAGTCGAGCCGGGTCAGGTGGTAGTGCTCGTCGTGCTCGGCGACGATGCCGTCGATGACCACCCCCGCATCCTCGGTGAACGCGATGGGCAGGTCGAGGCGCGCCATCGTCGCATGCAGTTCGCCGGAGGCCATCACCCGACCCTCGCCCAGCATCACCACATGGTCGGCGAGGCGCACCACCTCCTCGGGGGAGTGGCTGACGTACAGCACCGGAATGTCGAGCTCGTCGTGCAGGCGTTCGAGGTAGGGCAGGATTTCCTGCTTGCGCCGCGCATCGAGCGCGGCCAGCGGCTCGTCCATCAGCAGGATGCGCGGGCTGGTGAGCAGCGCGCGCGCCATTCCCACGCGCTGGCGCTCGCCGCCCGACAGGTGGGCGGGCATGCGTTCGAGGAGGGCATCGATGCCGAGCAGGGCGGTGGCCTGGGCGAATGACACCCGGCGCGCGGCGGGCGGGATCCGGCGCAGGCCGAACTCGAGGTTGCGCCGCACCGACAGGTGGGGAAACAGGCTCGCCTCCTGGAACACGTAGCCCAGCGCGCGGCGGTGGGTGGGCACGAATACGCCGCGCGCGCTGTCCTGCCAGCATTCGCCGTTGACCGTCAGCCGCCCCTGCGCCGCCGGCTCCAGCCCGGCGACGCAGCGCAGCAGGGTGGTCTTGCCCGAACCCGAGTGGCCGAACAGCGCGCTCACCCCGCGCCCCGGCAGCACCAGGTCGACGTCGAGGCTGAAACCGCCGTAGGCGACCCGGAAGCGCGCCTCGATGCGGGCGTCGATGCCCATCTCAGCTCCACCCCGGGCGGAGGCGCCGGCTCGAATACAGCAACAGCAGCACGATGAAGGCAAACACCACCATGCCGCCCGCCAGCCAGTGCGCCTGGGCGTACTCGAGGGCCTCGACGTGATCGTAGATCTGCACCGAGACCACCCGGGTACGCTCCGGGATGTTGCCGCCGATCATCAGCACCACGCCGAACTCGCCGACGGTGTGGGCGAAGCCGAGCACCGCGGCGGTGACGAAACCGGGGCGGGCGAGCGGCAGGACGACGCTGAAGAAGCTGTCCCACGGCCCCGCGCGCAAGGTGGCGGCGACTTCCAGCGGGCGCCGGCCGACCGCGGCGAAGGCCTGGCGCAGGGGCTGGACGACGAAGGGCAACGAATAGATCACCGAGCCCACCACCAGCCCGGCGAAGGTGAACGGCAGCGTGCCCAGGCCGAGCGCGGTGGTGAAGCGCCCGATCGGCCCCTCCGGCCCCATCGCCACCAGCAGGTAGAAGCCGAGCACGGTCGGCGGCAGCACCAGCGGCAGCGCCACCACCGCATCGATCGGCGCCTTCCAGCGCGAAGGGGTGGTCGCCAGCCACCACGCCAGCGGAGTGCACAGCGCCAGCAGGATCGCGGTGGACAGCGCGGCCAGCTCCAGCGTGAGGCGGATCGCGGCGAGGTCGGTGGCGTCGAGCATCGGGTCAGAAGCGGTAGCCGTAGCCGCCGATCAGCGCGCGCGCGGCGTCGCCGCGCAGATAGTCGAGGAGCGCGGCAGCGGCGGGGTTGTCCGCGCCGCGCTCGAGCAGCACCGCATCCTGGCGGATCGGGTGGTACAGCTCGTCCGGCACCTGCCACGCCGAGCCGCCGGCCAGCTTGCCGTCGGCCATCACCTGGGAGAGGGCGACGAAGCCGAGCTCGGCATTGCCCGAGGCGACGAACTGGTAGGTCTGGCCGATGTTCTCGCCGGTCACCAGGCGGGCGGCGAGCGCATCCCCGAGGCCGAGCGCCGCCAGCACCTGGGCGGCGGCTGCGCCGTAGGGCGCGGTGCGCGGGTTGGCCACGGCAAGATGGGCGAAACCGCCGCGGCGCAGGATCGCCCCTTCGGCGTCGACGTGCTCCGCGCGCGGCGACCACAGCACCAGGCGGCCGATCGCGTAGGTGAAGCGCGTCCCCGCCACCGCCCGCCCTTCCGCCTCGAGGCGCGCAGGCGTGGTCTCGTCGGCCGCGAGCAGGACCTCGAACGGCGCGCCGCTGCGGATCTGGGCGTAGAACTTGCCCGTGGCGCCGGAGGCCAGGCGCGCGCGGTGGCCGGTGTCGCGCTCGAAGGCGGCGGCGATGCGCTGCATCGGCGCAAGGAAGTTGGAGGCCACCGCGACCTGCACTTCGGCCGCCTGCGCCGGCACGGACAAGGACAGGAAAATGGCGGCGAGGGAAACGGCGAGGGGGCGCAGGAGCATGGATTTCCTTCAGGAGCAGGCGGGGCGGGCCGGCAAGGGCAGCCCCGCTTTTACTTCACTCCCCGCCACCATGTAAAGCCGTCCGCACCCGCCATTCGTACTTACCCTCGCAGCGCAGGCGGGCGCGGGCGCGGGCGCCGCTGCTCAGCCCACCGTGTATCCGCCGTCGACGACGATCTCCTGGCCGTAGATGTTGCGTGCGTCGTCGGAGGCGAGAAACACCGACGTCGCGGCGATGTCTTCCGGGCGGCCGAAGGCGCCCGGCAGCAGGCGCGCGGTGAGCTTGTGCGCGACGCTGTCGAGCACGTCCGCAGGCAGCCCGACCGTGCCCCACAGCGGCGTGCCGATCGGCCCCGGGGCGATCGCATTGACCCGGATGCCCTGCGGCGCGAGCTCGGCCGCGAGCGTCTGGGTGATCGATTTCAGCGCCGCCTTGCTGGCGCTGTAGATCGCCAGCCCGGGAAAGCCGACCTGGGTCAGGAAGGTGCTGATGAACTGCACCGAGCCGCCCTTGCGCAGATGCGGCAGCAGGCGGCGGACGGTCTCGACCGCACCGAACAGGTTCACCGAGAACTGGGTGTCGAAGGCTTCGGGCGTGCTGTCCTCGAAGGACACGACCCGGGCGATGCCGGCATTCGGCACCACGATGTCGACGCCGCCGAACGCCTTCACCGCCTCGTCGGCAAGGCGCTGCAGGTCGGCGGGGCGGGTGACGTCGCCGGTGACGGCGAGCACCGCCCCCGGATGGGCGGCGGCGAGCGCCTCGAGCGCCGCCCGGTTGCGGGCGAAGGCGACCACCTTCGCCCCCGCGGCGACGTAGTGTTCGACGATCGCGCGCCCGATTCCGCTGCTTGCACCGGTGATCACAGCAGTTTTTCCTGCCAGCCTGTTGTCCATGGTGTGCTCCTCCAAAATGGGAAAATCGACCTCCGCCGAGGCAAGCTTTCGACCTGCACCCGCCCCGTATCGTGCCCTACGTCGGGCGCGGTTACGACGTCTCTTCGGCGAGCACGACCGGCTCCGCCGCCGGCGCCGCGGCCGGATGGCCGAAATGCAGCAGCAGCCCGGTGAGCACGACACCGCCGATCAGGTTGCCGACCGTGACCGGCAGCTGGTTCCACCACAGCCACTGGCCGACACCGATGTCGGCGCCGAGGGCGATCGCGGTCGGCACGACGAACATATTGACCACCGAATGCTCGAGCCCGAGCCCGAAAAACATCGAAATCGGCAGCCAGACCGCGGTGACTTTGCCGATCGACGAAGTCGAACCGAGGCCGAGCACGGTGCCGAGCGCCACCATCCAGTTGCACAGCACGCCGCTGACGAGCGCGGTGAACCAGCCGCTGGCGCCGGCATGCTGGTAGGCCAGCGTCTTCGCTTCGGCGACGGCGACGATCCTCGCCCCGAGCGCGCCGGCGCTCTCGGTGAAGCCCTTGGTCAGGGCGAAGGTGAGCAGGCCGCCGACGAAGACGCTGCCGAGGAAGTTGGCCAGATAGACCCAGCTCCAGTTGCGCACCACCGCGCCGCGCCGGTTGCTGCCGCGCGCCAGGCCGAACGGCAGGACGGCGAAGTTGCCGGTGGCCAGTTCGAGCCCGAGCAGGACGATGATCGCCGAGCCGGCGGGAAACACCGCCGCCGACACCAGGGTGGCGACCCCTGCCGGCAACCCCTCGGACACGGTAAAGGCGAAGGCCGTGGCGTAGGCGAACAGCGCACCGGAAAGGAAGCCTTTGAGCAGCATCCCGGCGATGCTCAGCGCGGCCTTGTTGCGGCTGGTCGCTGCGATCTCGTCCATCAGCCGGGAGGAAGAAAAATGGTCCATCGCGATTTCTCCGCGAACATTGTTTGAGCGTTACATCATTCTGTGACGCAAATTCCATACCAATTTTGCAACTAACTGTTTTTACTGAAAAATAAATTCATTCGTAGTGAACGCGACCGTCCACCCCAGCGTCAGTGTCCATCATGAACGTTCGCTTGCGTCCGCAATGAACGCCCGTTACACTGCGCCCACCCACCCCGAAGGAAAGGCCCGATGTCCGATTTCCTGATGAGCAGCAGCTTTTTGAACTCCCTGGAAGAAGGCGTGCTGCTGCTCGACGCCCAGCTCAGCATCCTCGCCAACAACGAGGCCGCGAGCACGATGCTCCAGCGCGAAGGCCGCGAGCTCGTCGGCCGCCCCTGTCCGTCGCTGTTCCCCGCGATGCCCTGCGCCCACCACTGCAGAACGAGCGGCCTGTGCACGCTCACCCCGGACGACGGCGAGGAACGCAAGATCCAGGACGTGCTGATCAAAAACGCCGACGGCCGCGAACGCGCCCTGCGGGTGTGGGCGATGCGGGTGCCGCACAACGCCGCCGGCGTGCATTGCACGATCATCCTGCGCGACTGCTCGCGCGAGCGCGAACTCGAAGCCGAAGTGCGCGAGCACTGGCAGCTCGGCGGCCTGACCGGGCGCAGCGTGCAGATGCAGGACCTCTACCAGAAGATCCTGCGCGCCGCGGCAAGCGATGCGCGCGTGCTGATCAGCGGCGAAAGCGGCGTCGGCAAGGAACTCGCCGCGCGCGCACTGCACGACAATTCGCCGCGCGCGGGCGGCCCCTACGTCGCCGTCCACTGCGCCGCCCTGCCCGAGACGCTGCAGGAAACCGAGCTCTTCGGCCATTCGCGCGGCGCCTTCTCCGGCGCCCTGACAGCCCGCACCGGGCGGTTCGAGGCGGCCCACGGCGGCACCCTGTTCCTCGACGAAATCGGCGAGATCTCGCCCGCCACCCAGGTCAAGCTGCTGCGCGTGCTGCAGGAGCGCGAAATCGTGCGCGTGGGCGAAAACGAAGCGCGCAAGGTCGATGTGCGAATCATCGCCGCCACCCACCGCGACCTCAAGGCGATGATCGCCCAAGGCCTGTTCCGCGAGGACCTCTACTACCGCCTGTGCGTCCTGCCGCTGCACATTCCGGCGCTACGCGAACGGCGCGAGGACATCCCCCTGCTCGTCGGCAACATGCTGACGACGCTGGCCGCCCGTTATGCCCGCCCCCCGTTGCGCCTATCCCCGGAAGCGATGCGCCGGCTGGAAGCGTTCGACTGGCCCGGCAACGCCCGCCAGCTGTTCAACTGCCTCGAGTACGCGGTGGTGCAGTCCGATGGCGCCCTGATCCAGCCCGAAAGCCTGCCGCCGGAACTGGCCGTGCTCTCCGCGGCCGCCCCGGCGGCGGACAGCGCACCGCCCCCCCCCCCGCCCGCCAAACCCCTGACCCGCTATTACGCGCCGCCGCCGTCCGCGGACGAGGAGCGCGCCGCGATCCGCGACGCCCTCCGCGCCGCCGGCGGCAACAAGGCCGAAGCCGCACGCCGTCTGGGCATTTCACGCACCACGCTGTGGAAGCGGCTGGCCCGCTACCCCGAGCTCGATTCCGCGCGCTGAGTTGCTCGTTCCGGGCCGGTCGTTCCAGGCCGTCGGTCCGGGCCGGCCGCAGCACACCGGACCGCAACGCTCAGACCGGCTGCCCGTCGGCGCAGCGCCCGGGAGAGGCGCACGGCGGACGCCGGCCGGCGAACAGCCCGCCCAGCCAGAAGGCGAACAGCAGCACCGCGAGCCCGATCATCCACCAGCCGACGCGCGCCTGCTCATCGACCAGGTAGGTGTTGCACACCCGCAGCGGGGCGGCGAGGTACAGCCAGCCGGTGAACCCCAGCATGCTGATCAGGTTGGTCCAGATGAAGCCCCGGCCGATCAGGCCGAGCCGCTCCCAGGCGAGCGCCAGGGGCAGGCCGACGAGCAGCGGCAGGCTCGAGAACTTGGCGAGCGCGGCGAGCGGATCGAGCACCGCCGCATCGAGCGCCCGCGGCAGCATCCAGTAAGTGGACGCGAACGCGGCCGCGAGGAGGCAGGCGAGTGGCCCACCCAGCGCCGCCCGCAGCACGGCCCGGCGCGGCGCCGGCAGCAGCAGGCCGGCGCCCGCCCCGAGCGCGGCCAGCAGCGGGATCTGGACCAGCATGTGGCCGACCATCGACGCTTCCAGCCAGGCGCGCGCCGGCGGCAGGGCGAGCGCCAGATAGACGGCGGCGAGCGCGAGCGCGGCCGGCTTGCGGGGAATGCGCCGCGGACTCACCGCCGGACTCACCGCCGGACTCACCGCCGGACTCACCGCCGGGCTCACAGCCGGGCTCACAGCCGGGCTCCGAGCGCGGCGACGAACGGCGCGACCGCGTCGAGGTCGCGGATCTCTTCGAGCCGGCCGTCGCGGCCGACGAGGTGGAGCGCGGCGTTGTGCTCGAAACCCCCGAACGCATCGGGGATGACGACCACGCCGAACGCGGCGAGCAGCGCGCGCAGGCCGTCGGCGTCGGCCGGGCGCGCGATCCGCCAGTCCCCCCCGTCCGCGCCGAAGCGGCGGCCGTAGTCGCGCAGGCGGGCGGGCGCGTCGTGCCCCGGGTCGAAGCTGATGCTCAACAGCGCGAACTCGCGCCCGAGGGCGGCAGCCGGCACCTGCTCGCGGATCTGCCGAAACGCCGTACCCAGGCTGTAGCAGATCGTCTCGCAGCGGGTGTAGATGAACTCCACCGCGAGCAGCCGCCCACGGTAGTCCTGCAGGGTGAACCGCCGGCCGTCCTGGTCTTCGAGGGCGACGGCCGGCAGCGGGCGCGGATTTTCCAGCACGCTCAGGCGGCGTGCCGCCTCGCT
Organism: Thauera aromatica; assembly: GCF_023093595.1. Classification (GTDB taxonomy): domain Bacteria; phylum Pseudomonadota; class Gammaproteobacteria; order Burkholderiales; family Rhodocyclaceae; genus Thauera; species Thauera aromatica_A. The sequence continues at coordinate 56,519 of NZ_JALLIK010000103.1, read as the reverse complement.
GGTGAAGGCAGTGAAGCCGTCGCTGCCCCACCACAGGGTGGCGGTCCCGAGCACGGCGACCCCCACCGCGGCAGCGAAATTCCGCGCCCCGGACTTCATGCCGCAACCACTCCGGCCGGCACGCTCGCCCGCATGTGGCTGCTGCCGGCATGGCCCAGGCGGGTCAGGAAGCGCAGCACGAAGATCAGCGCCGCGGCAACGATCAGCGCCGCGAACAACGAGCCGACACGGTCGTACGGCACCCATTCGGGCAGATGCTCGGCGTAGCGGCGGGCGACGCTTTCCTTGCCCGAATAGAGGAAGGTCAGCGTGAACCCCAGCGAACCGACCAGATAGGCCCAGTAGGCGAGGCGATCGAGGGCCGATTCGGCCGCCCCCGCCCCATTCTTCGCCGGCTTGGTCAGGTAGTACATGAAGCCGAACAGCATCGACACCATGCCGAGCAGGAGGTAGGTGTGGAAATGCCCCGGCACCCACAGGGTGTTGTGCATCACGTAGTTGACCCGGATCGTGCCGTCGATGAAGGCCGGCATCGCCCCCGCCGCCCACCCCAGCATCGACAGGAACAGCAGCCGCGTGCCCATGTCCCAGCGGATCCCCGAGCGGTACACGATCATCAGCGCGCCGTAGCCGGTCACCACCAGGATCGGCACCGTGTTCAGGTAGCCGATGATGTGGCCCATCACCAGCATCCACTTCGGAAAGCCGAAATCCATCAGCAGGTGGTGCGGGAAGATGAACATCACCATCAGCGTCGACGCCGTCCACGAGGCGAGGAAGACCTTGTTCGCCTTCCACGGCCGGCGCGTGTAGCGCGGCAGGATCTCGTACACCGCGATCACCGCCATGTAGATGGTGGCGTTGATGAAGACATGGCCGAAGAAGTAGATCATGCCCTTCGCCAGCAGCGGATCGATGGCGAACTCGGGCGCGTAGAGATTGACCAGCATCATCGCCAGGATGCTGGCGCCGACGACCAGGCCGACGACATTGACGATGGTCACCATTGCGCTCGCGACCACGGTCGGCGGCGGGGCGTTGCCGTCGTCAGTGCCGAACAGCTGGGGCCAGCCCAGGGCGCGGGAAAAGCTGCCGTAGCGGGCGATCAGCGCGCGCGCGATGTCGAGGTGGAAGAGCAGGAAGCCGGTGCCGATGACCAGCATCCCGGCGAGGAACAGCGCCGCCGCTCCGGTGCTCCACAAGCCCATCGAATGGCTCGGCAGCGGATACAGGAAGGTCCACGCGGCGTGGAAATTGCCCAGGAAGACACTGCCCAGGACCATCGCCACCCCGATCAGGAACAGCACCAGGTTGACCAGCAGCAGGCGCGCCGAGAGCGCGACGTAGTGGCCGAGGAAGTGCCACATGACCGCCGCACCGCCGATGCCGGCAATGCCGACCATACCGGCGCCATGGACGGTCATGAGCTGGTAGAACCCGTTCGGGCCAAGCTCGATCAGCTCCCCCTGCTCCAGCCGCATCAACAGGCCGAACACCATCAGCAGCAGCAGGACCGCCGCCGCGGTGACCAGGTAGGCGAGCACGCCGGCCTTCGCGCCGTGGTCCGGCGCGGGATGATAGTTGTAGGCTGCCATCGCTCAGCTCCTTTCTTCAACGGTGAATTCGGCGAACATGTTGTGGTGGCCGAGGCCGCAGTACTCGAGGCACAGCACGCGGTACGTGCCGGGCCGGGTAAAGGTGTGGCGCAAGGTGTTGGTGAGCCCGGGCATCGCCTGCACCTGGGCGACGATCTTCAGTTCTTCGTCGTAGATCGCGAAGCCGTGGTTGATGTCGGCGCTGCGGACGCGGAACTCCACCGGCCGGCCGGCCTCGATCCGCTCCTCGCTCAGTTCCCAACGCCACATGTAGCCAGTGGCGTCGACCACCTGGGCCTCGCCGCCGGCCTGCGCGGGGCGGATCGCGTCATAGGGCAGGTCGCTCAGGGTGAGCACCATCGGCACCCCGAACACCGCCACCAGCCCCCAGAAGAAGCGCGCCCGCAAACGGTAGGCGCGCTGTTGCAGCGGTGCGTAATTCTCTTCGCGCGCGCCGGAATTGAGCAGCGCGAACCCCCAGCCGAGGCCGACCACGGCCATCAGCGCCAACGAGATGATCCAGACAATGTCTTGCAGCATGTTTTCTCCCCTTTCCTCGATCTCAGGCGTGGTCCCGCCACGCGCCCCGCTCGCCCCCCCGGTGGCGCCCGCTCGCCGGGCGGCGAGCGGAGCACACCGGTCCGGGCCGGCCCGCCGGGATCGCGGGCCGGATGGCGCATGCCGCCATCACCGGCCTGGTCCGGCACTCAGTGCCCGGGCGCATACATCGCCTCGAACACCTTCGCCGAGTCCGGCGTCGGGACGTATTCGTAGGCCCGGTAGCGGCCCTTGACGAGCACCGCCTGGCCCGGCGCGACGAAGTACTCGGCGATATCGTTGCCGTCGGGATTGCCTTCGGAAACCACGCCGTGGCCGGTGCGGACGAGCACTTTCAGGGTGGTCTGCCCCTGGTTGGTCAGTTCCACCAGGCGCTCGGTGCCGATCGTGACGATCTCCTCGGAAGTCGCGATCTTGGCCTGGGCCGGCGCAGCGGCGGCGATGGCGAGGACGAGTGCGGGGATGGTCAGGAATTGCTTTTTCATTGTGAGCCTCTCTAAGTTTGTCGATAACCAGCGCACCATGCGCTGCTTACATCACCTTATGAGGCAAATTCCGTACCACTTTTGCAACTTGCTGTTTTTATTGAAAAACAAATTAATCCAGAGTGAACGGGACCGTTCACTACGGCCTTTACGTTCACCATGAACGTTCAGCTAGCGTCCGTAATGAACGCACGCTGCGCTGCCCTAGCGTCACGGAAGGGAATGCCCGACATCCGCCCGCCAGCGCACCCGCCCCTGGCCGGCCTCGTTCAGGCGTGCCACCAGCGCTGCGGCCGCATCCTCGGCCAGGCTGAAGCACAGCTCGACTTCGGCCCCGTGCGCCACCTCCAGCCCCTGCGCGCCGGCGGCGTCGAGCTCACGCCGCAGCAGGCCTTCGAGCGCATAGGGGATGGCGCAATGCAGTGTCGTCAGGCGCACGATCGGCACCTTGGTCGCGCCGAGCAGGGCCTGCGCCACCGCGTCGGTATACGCGCGCACGAGACCGCCGGCCCCCAGCTTGACCCCGCCGAAGTAACGCACCACGGTGGCGAGCACGCCCTCGAGGTCCTGATGGCGGAGCACGTCGAGCATCGGCCGCCCGGCAGTGCCGCTCGGCTCGCCGTCATCGACCGCCGCCGACTGGCCACCGGCGAGCAGCGCCCAGCACACGTGGCGCGCGCCCGGATGCTGCGCCCACAGCGCGGCCACCACCTTCTGCGCCCCGGCGCGGTCGGCCATCGGCTGCACGCAGCCGATGAAGCGGCTTTTCTTGATGATCAGTTCGCTATGGACGGGGGCGGCGAGGGTGAGCGGCATGGGGCGGGATTCTAGCCCGCATCCACGCCCCGATTCAGAGCGAACACCCCGCCGCTTCAATCTGGGGTTTAATCCGGCCTGCTACCGAAGGTTCGTCGATACAAGCCACTCTCCCCAAACGAACCCCTTTCCCTGCGACATGCCCGAAACCAGCCATCCTCCCGTCTGCGATTCCGCCCCCCACGCGCTGATCGAGCGCGTCCTCGACGGCGCGCGCGCCTGCCCGCCTGAAACCTTCAAGCTCGCCAGTCACCAGAAGCGGATCGACCCCCTGTTCAGGCGCCTCCGCTGAAGCCCGCCATGGCCCGCACCCACCCCGAAGGCTGGCGCCTGCTTCCCGCCGAAGGCGCGCGCGGACGCGCACTCGCCACTCTCGCCCGCCTCGCCGCGGCGCTGCCCGACGACAGCACGATCTACCACGGCCTGCACTGGACGCGCGCCGAGGGCGACACGGCGGTGTTCGGCGCGGTCGATTTCGCCGTCGTCGGCGCGGGCGGGCGGGTGCTGCTGATCGAGCAGCACGCCGGCTTTCTCGACGAAACCGCCGCCGGCCTGGTGCCCCCCGGGCGGCGGCGCACACAGAGCATCAGCGTGGCGCTGGCGCGCAACGCCGACGCCTTGCGCGCCCGCCTGCGCCCGCTGCTCGACGGCGCCGAGCCCTTGCTCGACGTGCTGCTGCACTGCCCCGACCACACCGTGCGCCAAGCGGGCACCGCCGGGCTCGATCCGGCACGGATCGTCGACGCCGCCCGCCGCGACGCCTTGCCCGAACGCGTCGCCGCGCTGACCCGGCCGCAGGACCGCGACCCGGCGTTCGCCCCCGCCCAGCGCCAGGCCCTGCACCGCTTCTTCGCCGATCTGCTGGAGCTGGTGCCCGACGTGCAGGCCTACGCCGGCCAGGCCGACGCGCTCACCACCCGGCTCGCCGGCGGGCTCACCGAATGGGCGCGCCGGCTCACGCTCGCGCCGCACCGCCTGCGGGTGACCGCCACCGCCGGCAGCGGCAAGACCCAGCTCGCGCTGGCCGCCTACACCGACGCCCTGGCCGCCGGCCGGCGCCCGCTCTACGTGTGCTACAACCGCCCGCTCGCCGACCACTTCGCGCGCATCGCCCCACCCGGCGGCGAAGTGGCGACCTACCACCAGCTCTGCGACCGCCGCCTGCGCGACGCCGGGCGCAAGCCCGCATTCGGCGCACCCGGCGCGTTCCGCCGCATGGAAGCCGACTTCGCCGCACTCGCACACGACCAGCCCGACCCCGCCTGGCTGTTCGACGAGCTGATCGTCGACGAGGGCCAGGACTTCACCGAAACCTGGCGCGATGCCCTCCTCGCCCTGCTTCAGTCCGACGCGCGCGCGTGGTGGCTGGAAGACCCACTGCAGAACCTCTACGGCCGCCCACCGGTGGCGCTGCCGGGCTGGGCAGGGCTGACCGCCGACACCAATTACCGCACGCCGGCAGACATCCTCGCCCTGCTCAACGCCTGCCTGCCGCTGCCCGCCCCCATCCGCGCCGGCAGCCCGGTCACCGACAGCGCGCCTGAAATGCTGTCCTGGTCCGACGAAGCCGGGCTGATGGACGCCACCCGGCGCGCGATCACCCGCGCCCTGGGCCTCGGCTTCCGCCGCGAGGAGATCGTGCTGCTGACCTTCCGCGGCCGCGAGCACTCGCGTTTCACCGCGCTCGCGCAGCTCGGCCCGCATCGCCTGCGCGCCTTCACCGGGCGCTACGACCTCCTCGGCGAGCCCGAGCACTCGCCCGGAGAACTGCTGATCGATTCGGTGTACCGCTTCAAGGGCCAGTCCGCGCCCTGCATCCTGTTTACCGAAATCGACTTCGAGGCGATCGACGAGCTCGCCCTGCGCAAGCTCTTCGTCGGCGCCACCCGGGCGACGCTGAAGCTGATCCTGGTCGCGTCGGAGCGCGCCGCCGCCCGGCTCGCGCCGGACGCCGCCGCAGCAGCTAAGATGAAAGCGTCGGAACTCCCGCACCGAGGCCCATCATGAGCAACAAGCACCGCAATGTCCTGGAGGCGCTGTTCCGCGAGCCGCCGCCGGCCGGAATCCAGTGGCGCGAGGTCGAATCCCTCCTCCACCACCTCGGCGCCCTCGTCGAGCCCGGCCACGGCGCCCGCTTTCGCGTCGTCCTCAACCGCCACGAGTTCCTCCTCCACCACCCGCATCACGGCAACGAGTTCAACCGCCAGGCAGTCAAGCAGCTGCGCGAGTTCCTCGCCGACGCCGGAGTCACGCCCGCGCGCTATGACGCCGAGCGCGCGCACGAGACTGGTTCCTGAGCACGGCGGAAGGAGCGTTCGATGGCGACCGGGCGGGGCCCGCTCACCGTCTATTACGACGGCGCCTGCCCGCGCTGCGTGCGCGACCGGGCGCGCTACGAGCGGCTGGCCGGCGAGCACGCCGCAGACACCTGCTGGGTGGACATCAGCGGCCGCGACGACGAACTGCGCCGCCGCGGTATCGATCCGCACGCGGCGCTGCGGGAACTGCACGTGGCCGACACCGACGGCCGCGTCCACCGCGAGCTCGATGCCTACATCGTGCTGATGGCGCGCACGCCGCGGCTGCGCCCGCTGGCGTGGCTGATCGGCCTGCCGGTGATCCGCCCGCTGCTGTCGTGGCTGTACCGCACGGCCGTGCTCCACCGCCTGCGCGCGAGCGGGCGGCTGTAAGCGCCATGGGAGGAGGAAGGCGACACCGGGGCGGGCAGAATTCAGCGCAGCGCCTGCACCACCTCGTCGATCGCCGCCCCCCGCTCTTCGTCGCCCTCGCCCGCGGCCCATTCCGGGTGGGCCCGGGCGCGCACCAGGGCGTAGGGCAAGGCGCCGTCGCGCCAGCGCCGCGCCACCGGATCGTCGCCGGTGGCCGGCGACGGCAGCTCGATCGGCGTCATCGCCGCGTGGCCGCGGCCTTCGAGCGCGGCCAGCAGCGCACGCTGGCGCAATGCGACCAGGCGCAGGATGGCCTCATCGACGGTGAGCTCGCGGTGGCCGCGCAACTTCGCCGCAATGCGCTCACCGTAGTGGCCGAAGCTCTGCCACAGGCCGCCCGCGACCGCACCGAGGGCGGCAGCGGCCCCCAGGGTCAGGCCGCCGGTCATCAGGTCGATGCCGATCCCTGCGGCCGCGCCCGCCGCCGCCCCGGTGCCCAGGCGGATGCCCATCTGGCGCAGGGTCTCAGGGTTGAACAGGTCGTCGTCCCAGCGCCCGTCGGTGAGCGGCAGCTCGCCGGCGCGCGCATCGCCGGGGCGGAAGCGGTACAGGCGCAGCAGCGCATCGACACAGGCCTGCTCGCGCGCGCGGACCTCGTCGCGCAGCGCGGCAACGGCATCGTGCAGGGCGGCTTCGTCGCTGCCGGCGACCCGCTCGCGCCTCGCGGCCAGCCCGACCAGCAGGCCGGCCACCAGCCGCTGGGCGGCGGCGAGGCGTTCGTCGGCCTCGCGCGCCCGGGCCTCGATCAGGCGCTGCAGCGCGTCACGGTGGCCGTGGATCAGGGTGGCGAGGGTGTCGAACAGCTCGCGCTCGCCATCGAGCGGCGGCGCCACGGTGTCGAAGCCGAGCACCGCGTGCAGGCCGAGGCGGGCGAGCGCGGCGCGCCAGTCGGCGGCCCGGGTGGCGGGGGCGGCGACGAAGTTGAGCACCGGCAGCAAGGGCCGGGCACAGGCGGCGAGCAGCGCCAGTTCATCGCGGTGCTTGGGCAGCACCGGGTCGCGCGCATCGGCCACGTAGAGCGCGGCGTCGCTCGCCAGCAACTGGCGCAGCACCTTGGCTTCCTGCTCGAAGCGGGTGCCGGCCTGCGCTGTGGCGAGGAAGCGGGCGATGCGCTCGGGGCCGTCGACGCGCTCGCCGGGCGCCGCCAGGCCGTCGATGAATTCGAGCAGGGCGATCGCGTCCTCCATGCCCGGGGTGTCGAACAGGGCGAGCGCCGGCACCCCGTCGGCGATCAGCTGCAGGCCCTCGACATGGCGGGTGGTGCCGGCGGCATCGGACACTTCGCCGAAGCCGACGTCGCGCGCCAGGGTGCGCAGCAGCGAAGTCTTGCCGGTATTGGTGTGGCCGACCACGGCCACGCGCAGGATTTCGCTCATGCGCCGTCCGCCTCCGGATGCTCCAGCCAGGCTTGCGCGCAGGCCGCATCCTCGAACAGCGCCGCCGCATCCAGCCCGATGCGGCCGAGCCCCGCGCGCCACTGCGCGGCACGCCCGGCCGGCGCGCGCGCGCCGGCGCACAGCCACACCCGCGTCGCCACCGCACGCTCGGCGAGCTCCGCGACCAGGCCGAGCGTGCCGCGATCGGGGGTCTGGCGCGCATCGACCGCAACCAGCAGGCGCGCCGGCGGTCGCGCCGCCAGCCGGCCGAGGGCGGCGCGGCGCTGCTCGCGGCTGTCGAGCCGCCCGCCATCCTCCCAAGCGCCGCTGCAGCGCGTGCGCCCGGCCCCTGTCTCCGCTGCAGCGGCGGCAGCCGGCGGCCAGGCGAGGTCGTCACCGAGCTCGATCGCCACCGCCACCGCAGCACCCCCGCGGCCGGCCGGCGGCGCCGGGCGATGCGGACAGGGCAGGACCGCGGGCGCGGGGTCGCTGACCCCGATGCGCGCACTGCCGGGCATCAGCACCGCACGCAGGCGGGCATAGCCGGGGCGCGACAGGTCCAGCCGCAGCCGGCCCAGGCCGCGGCGCCAGAGCCCGGCGCAGGCGAGGGCGAGCAGCAGCCGCGGCAGCACGCCATACACCACCATCGCCCCCACCAGCCAGCCCGCCCAGGCCCGCCGGCCCACCTCGTCGGCCAGCGGCGCCGCGCCGCTGGCCGTCACCATCGCCGCATCCGGCACCGGAAAGCCGAGCAGCGCGGGCAGGGCGCCCACCGCGGCGCTCAGGTCGACGAAGCTGCGCGCCGGCAGGATCGTCGTTTCCCACACGAAACCGTAGCGCCGCGTCGCCAGCAGCAGCAGCACGCCCGCCGTTGCGCCGAGCAGCGCCGCCAGCCACAGCGCATGGCTGGCGGCGCCGATGCCCCAGCCGGCCAGCCGGCCGCGTCCGAGCAGGCCGCCGAGCGCCAGCGGCAGGTCCGCCGCCGTCCGGCTGCGGTCGAAGAGGGCGACCAGGCGCAGCCACATCCATCCAGCGCTGCCACCGCCGCGGATGCGCCCGCCGCCCCGGCCCTGCAAAGCCATGGCGGCCAGCCACAGCAACAGGCTCAGGGCGTGCACCCCGAGCAAGCCGCCCAGCGTCCACACCACGTTGACCGGCCGCGAGCCGTCGCCGAGCACGCCTGCCGCGGCGCCAAAGCCCAGCACCAGCGCCAGCGCCAGCGCGACCAGCAGCAGCGTCCGGGCGCGCCGCCGCCAGGCGAGCACGGCAGCGCGCCAGCCCTGGCGTGCACCGAGCCGGTCTGCGCGGCACAGGATCTGGCCTTCGAAGTCGGGCGCCGCAGCGGGCGCCGCCGCCGGCTCGGCCGCATCTTCGAGCAGGCCGTGATGTTCTTCATGACGGCGGACGATTTCGGCCAGCCAGCGCGCTTCGAACGGGGAAAGGGAAACAGGAGCGGTCAAGACGGTACGGCACAGCGCAAGGACGAGGACAATAGGATAACAATGCCCGCCGCCGGGCGCCGGGCCCCTTCACCACGGGCGGGGCAGGCTCCCGCCGCGCTTACTGCCATGACGCATCCGGGCGCCAGCTGCCGACCCAGGCCGGCAGATCGGCGGCCGGCATCGGGCGGGCGATGCCGTACCCCTGCGCCCGCTCGCACCCCAGGGCCAGCAGCATCGCGCCGTGCTCGGCGGTTTCGACCCCCTCGGCGATCACCGTGCGCCCGAACACCCGCGCCAGGCCGATGACGCCCTCGACGATGGCGCGGTCCTCGGCGTCGGCCAGCATGTCGCGCACGAAACTCTGGTCGATCTTGAGCACCTGCGCCGGCAGCGCCTTGAGATAGGACAGCGAGGAGTAGCCGGTGCCGAAGTCGTCGACCGCGAACGCCACTCCCAGCTCGCGGCACTCGCGGATGAGCGCCGAGACGTGTTCCAGATCTTCCAGCGCCGCGGTCTCGACGACTTCGAGCTTGAGCGCATGGCGGGGCAGCTGCGGGCAGGCGTCCAGATGCGCGCACAGCCGGGAAACGAAGTCGGTGCGCAGCAGGTGGCGGGCGGCGATGTTGACGCTGACCTGCAGCTCGAGCCCCTCGCGCCGCCAGGCCTCGAGCTGGACGAGCGCGGTCGCGATCACCCAGTCGCCGAGTTCGACGATCAGGTCGCTGTCTTCGATTGCGGGCAGGAACTCGGCCGGCGCGAGCAGGCCGCGCTGCGGATGCAGCCAGCGCACCAGCGCTTCGGCGCCGAGCACGCGCCCGGAGCGCATGTCGACCTGGGGCTGGTAGTGGAGGACGAGCTCCTGGTCGCGCAGGGCCTGGGCAATCCGCGCCTGGCGCTCGGTGCGTTCCCGTACGCAGCGGTCCTGCTCGGTGTCGAAGACGTGGAAGCGGTTGCGCCCGCCCTGCTTGGCCAGGTACATCGCCTGGTCGGCATGGCGCAGCAGGGTGTCGGTATCGGCATCGTCGCGCGGGTACAGTGCGGCGCCCAGGCTGGCCGAAACCGCGACTTCGCTGCCGCCCACCCGCAGCGGCTGGGCCACGGCGGCGAGGACCCGCCGCAGCGCGGTGTCGACCGCGCCGGTGTCGCCCAGCCCCTGCAGCAGCAGCACGAACTCGTCGCCGCCGATGCGGGCCACGGTGTCGTCACCGCGCACACAGCCCTTCAGGCGGCGGGCGACTTCGATCAGCACGCCATCCCCTTCCTGGTGGCCGAAGCGGTCGTTGACCGGCTTGAAGCCGTCCAGATCCAGATAGCAGACCGCGAGCAGGGTGCCGGCGCGGTCGGCCTGGGCCACGGCCTGCGGCATGCGGTCGAAGAGCAGCGCGCGGTTGGGCAGGCCGGTGAGCAGGTCGTGGCTGGCGATGTAGCGCAGTTCGTCCTGATGCGCCTTGCGCTGGGTGATGTCGCGCACGAAGACGCCGATTTCCTCGTCGCGGCGCAGGCAGGTCGCCGTCACCTCGACTTCGACGACGCTGCCGTCCTTGCGCCGCCAGTGCGTCTCGAAGCGGTCGTTGCCGGTGGCGAAGATGCGCCGGGTGTGAGCGGCGGCTTCATCCGCGGACTCCTGCGCCTCGAAGCGGCTCAGGCTGCTGCCGAGGATTTCCTCGCGGAGGTAGCCGGTCAGCGCGCACAAAGCGGCATTGCATTCGCGCACCCGCCCGTCCGCACCGACGGCGAGAAAACCATCCATCGCCAGATTGATCACGCTTGCATGGCGCTCGATGGCACGCTTGGCCGCCGAGATGTCGGCGATCACGCCGACGAGGCCGCGCTCCGCCCCCTGCGCATCCTGGAAGCGGCGCCCGGTCAGGTGCCCCCAGAATTCACTGCCGTCGGCGCGCAGGTAGAGCCGCTCGAGATCCACCGCGGCGATCTTGCTCGCGAGCAGCGCCCGCATCCGTTCGCGCCCGGTGTCGCGCTCGGCCAGATGGATATGGTCTACGTACTCGCTGCCGATCAGCTGCGCCAGCGGATGGCCGAACATTTCCGCCATCCGGCGGTTGGCATGGGTGATGACGCCGTCCCGATCGACGAGGAAGATCGCGACACTGGCGGTGTCGAGGATGTCGCTCAGCAGCGATTCGCGCTCCCGGAGCGCGATCTCGACACGCTTGCGCGCAGTGATGTCGGTGGATACGCCGAGGACGCCGGTGACGGCGCCGTCGTCATCGAACAGGGGCTGCTTGACGGTGTCGTAGTAGCGGGTTTCGCCGCTGCAGGCGACGACGTTGCGCTCCTCGCCTTCGACCCGGACCGCCTCCTCGACCACCCGGCGGTCGTGGTCGCGCAGGTCGGTGGAGACCGAAAGATCGAAAAAGCGCTCGTCGGTGCTGCCGAGGATGTCTTCCGGGGCGGTGCCGAACAGTTCGGACACCATCCGATTCACATAGGTGTAACGGCCGTCGCGATCCTTGATGAAGACATATGCACCGACATTGTCGAGCGCCTTGCGCAGACGGAGGATTTCGTCCTCGTTCTGACCCCTGTCTGGATAAGGACGGCTCATAGGCGGGCGACGGAGAAATCGATGGATGGGGTACTACGCTATCAGAATTCGAGCCGATGATCGAACCCCGGATGCCGGCTGCGGGGGCGCAGGAAACCCGCGCTCGGGCAACGACCGCCGGCGCCTGCAGAGAACTTGATCGAGATCATTCTTCGGTCGGCGGCAAAGGCTAGTCTCCCGGATTCGGACGCCTTGTCCTCACCTCCGCCCATTGCCGAGACGCCATGCGAACCCGACTGAAAACGACCCTCCTTCCAGTGCTGTTCGCCGCCCTGGGGGCGAGCGCCCACGCCACGGAGCTGCCCTGCCCCGACCTGCAGGAGGCGGTGCAGGTCGCCGCCTGCCCGACCGACGCCGAGCTGCGCTACACCTTCATGGGGTATTGCGCCGACAACGCCCGCCTGTACGGCCGCGACGTGCTGACCTGCGCCAGTTTCGAGAATTACCGCGCGGTGAAGAACACCGCACTGTGGGAGTCGGCCGACGGTGGCTTCAACGGCTATCTGTCGTGCGAGGTGCCGCCGGCGCAGATCCGCGCCTCGCAGGCGCTACGCATGAAAGTGGAGCGCAACAAGAGCCTGACCCGGCTGATCTGCGACTACGACAACGACCACCGCCTGGAGCACCGCAGCAAGGCGGTCTGCACCGTGCAGGCCGCGGACTGCAGCACGGAAGCCTGCCGCGCGAGCTGCGAATGAGCGCCGCCGCGGGCGGGCGCGCCTTCTCCCCTCCCCGCCGGAGCCGGCTCAGCCCGGCGCGACCGGCGGCTGCCCGATGAAAGAGGCCAGCATGGCAGCGACGTCGTCCCGCGCCAGGTCGCGGACGATGAACACCAGGCGGCTGCAGCGCTCGTCGTAGGGCGGCTGCGACGGCCACGCCGCCAGGCTGGCGGCAGGATAGACGCTGTGCTGCACGCACTGCAGCACCCGCGGCAGGGGGTCGCCGGCGACGTCGAGCAGGCCCTTGATGCGCAGGATGCGCCCGCCATGGACCTGAAGGAGCAGCGCCAGGGCGTCGGAAAATTCGTACCATGGCAGCGGCGCGTCGAAGCGCAGGACGAAGCTGTGCACCCCGGCGCCGTGGCGCGACGCGGCCCCGCCGCCCGACGCCGGGGGCGCGCCGCGCACCGCCGCCTCCCCCAGCCAGGCGGCCACGTCCTGCGCCTTGCCGGACGCATCGTACAAGCCGCAGTCGAACAGCACGCCTGCCTCGACCTTGCCGTTGCAGGTCTCCACTTGGCGCGCACCCGGATTGAGCTGCGCAAGGCGAGCGGCCACCGCCGCCCGCGCCGCCGCATCGGCGAGGTCGCACTTGGTCAGCAGCAGGCGGTCGGCCATCGCCACCTGGCGCACCGCTTCGCCATGGGTGGCGAGCTGGGCCAGTGCATGGGTCGCATCCACCGCGGCGACCACGCCATCGATACGGTAGCGCTCGGCGAGGAAGGGTTCGGCCATCAGGGTATGGATCAGCGGCGCCGGGTCGGCCAGCCCGGTAGTCTCGATCAGCACCCGGCGCAAGCCTTTCAGCTCGCGCCGCAGCGCGCGCATGAACAGCCCTTTCAGCGCCCGCACCAGATCGCCCCGGACGCTGCAGCAGAGGCAGCCCGAATCGAGCACGACCAGGGTCTCGTCGACCTTTTCCACCAGATGGTGATCGACCGCGACTTCGCCGAACTCGTTGATCAGCACCGCACAGCCCTCCATCCGCGGCTGGCGCAACAGGTGGTTGAGCAGCGTGGTCTTGCCCGCGCCGAGAAAGCCGGTGAGCACGGTGACGGGAAGGCGGCGGTCGTCGGGGCGGGGGGCAGTGTCGTTCATGTCCGGTGTCCTGGTAGCGCGCGCAAAGGCCGGATGGGCGGCCCGGCGGGGCGCAGGGCTATTTTCACACTCCGGGCGATGCGCCGGCGAGCGCCAGGGTATCAGGCTGCGGCCGGCAGCGCGGCTGCGCCGTCCCCCGCCACGCCGGCCAGGCAAGCGGTGCTACGGAACAAGTGACGGTAGAGGAAGCCCTGGACGTGGTCGAAGCCGATCGCGGCGGCGAACGCGCGCTGCCATTCGTGCTCGATGCCTTCCAGCACCGTCTGCTTGCCGCACTCGCGGGCGAAGGCGACCAGATGGCGCAGTGCGGCGACGCGCACCGGATCGTCGAGGTGGCCGATCCACGAGCGGTCGAACTTCATGAAATCGACCGCGAGCAGGATCGGCAGCGACAGCATCGTGCGCGGCGCGCCGATGTCGTCGAGGGCGAGCTCGACCGGGGTGCCGGCGAAGGCCGCGACCATCGCATCGCTGAGGTCGGCATCGTTGATGCTGCTGTTCTCGATGATCTCGACCACCACGCCGGGGCGGGCGGCGAGCAGCGCCACCAGCGGGTGGTGCTCGTCGGCGGCGGCCACCTGGAAGGCGTCGGGGTCGAGATTGACGAACACGCGCCCCGCCTCCCGCGGCGCGTGGGCGAGCTGCAGGCGCTTCATTTCGTACTCAACCTGGAACAGGCTCAGCGGGCTGCTGTGCAGCGAATCGAACACCTGTTGCGGGGCGAGCGCGCGCCCGCGCGCGTCATAAAAGCGCGCCAGCGCCTCGTAGCCGATGATCGCCCCGTCGGCGAGCGCAAGGACAGGCTGGTACTCGACACCGAAACGGCGCTGCTCGATCAGTTCGAGCAGCGCCTGGGCAGGCAGTCGCGGATGCATGGGCACCTCCAGCAATGAGAATGCTTCGCATTTTATACCGACCGACTACGATCCGCGCCGAATTCGGCGCCTGCCCATGGCGACGGTTCTACTGCCAGCCGCCGCCGAGCGCCTTGTACAGTGCGACGCGGTTGGTGGCGTCCGCCAGGCGGGTGGCGATCAGCTCCAGCTCGGCGGCGTACAGGCTGCGCTGGGCATCGAGCAGGCTCAGGTAACTGTCCACCCCGCCCCGGTAACGCGCCTCGGACAGCTCGAAGCTGCGCCCCGCCGCCGCCGCCAGCCGGCGCCGGGCGCCGAGCTGCTCGGCCAGGGTGGCACGCTCGGCGAGGGCGTCGGCGACCTCGCGGAAGGCGGACTGGATCGCCTTTTCGTATTCGGCGACCTGGATGTCGCGCTGGATTTCGGCCACGTCCAGGCTGGCCTGCAGGCGGCCGGCCTCGAAGATCGGCAGGCGGATCTGGGGCACGAAGCTCCACGCCCGCGAGCCGCTCTCGAACAGGCCGTCGAGCGCGGTGCTGGCGCTGCCGGCGCTGGCGGTGAGGCTGATGCGCGGGAAGAAGGCCGCGCGCGCCGCACCGATGCTGGCATTGGCCGCCCGCAGCGCACGTTCGGCCTGCAGGATGTCGGGACGGCGGGCCAGCACTTCGGACGGCAGCCCGGCGGGCAGTTCGGCGACCGCGGCGACATCCCCGCCGAGCGCCTGCGGCAGCAGTGCGGCCGGCACCGCGGCGCCGACCACGAGGGCGAGCGCGTTCTCGTCCTGCGCGACCTGCGCCGTGTAGCGCGCGGCGTCGGCGCGTGCACCCTCGAGCAGGGTCTCGGCCTGCTGCAGGTCGAGCGCGGACACCGCACCGAGCTCGAAGCTGCGCCGGGTCAGCTCGTAGGACTTCTGCCGGGTCTCGAAGGTGTTGCGCGCCAGCGCCAGGCGCTCGCGGTCGGCACCCAGGCGCAGCCAGGCGCCGGCGACCTCGGCGACGAGGCTGATGTGCGCGCTGCGGCGCGCCTCCTCGGTGCCGAGGTAGGTCTGCAGGGCCTGCTCCTCGAGGCTGCGCACGCGGCCGAAGAAGTCGAGCTCGTAGGCGGCGAAGCCGAGGTTGGCGCTGTACTGGCGGCTCACGGTCGATTCGCCGCCGGCGTTGAACGCGCCCGGCGCGCGCTGCGCGTTCTGGCCGCCGCTCAGCGCGATCGAGGGGAACAGCTCGGCGCGCTGGATGCCGTACTGGGCGCGGGCGCGTTCGATGGCGAGCGCGGCGACGCGCAGGTCGCGGTTGTTCTCCAGCGCGAGCGCGATCAGCTCGCGCAGGCGTGGATCGGCGAAGTAGTCGCGCCAGGCGATGGCATCGGCCGCAGGCGCGGCAGAAGCGGCTGCCGGCGCCTGCGGGAAGCTCGCCGCCACCGGCGCCGCCGGGCGCTCGTAGGCGGGAATCAGCGCGCAGGCGCCGAGCGTGGCAGCGGCGAGCGCCAGCGCCACGCCGCGCAACGCCCGGCGCGCGCGTCCCCGCCCTGCGGACACCACCTCCGCCTGCAGCGCGGACTGTGCAGCAAAGTCATTCATTTCAACGTCCCTCCTGGGCGGCCGGCACGACGGCCTCTTTCCTGGGTTTGTCCGGGAAAACGCGCTTGATCACGACGTAGAACAGCGGCACGAAGAAGATCCCGAGCGCGGTCGCGGCGATGGTGCCGCCGAGCACGCCGGTGCCGATCGCGTTCTGGCTGCCGGCGCCGGCGCCGGTGGCGATGGCGAGCGGCAGCACGCCGAAGCCGAAGGCGAGCGAAGTCATCAGGATCGGGCGCAGGCGCATGCGCACCGCGGCCAGGGTGGCGGCGACCAGGTCCTTGCCTTCTTCCATCTGCGCCTTGGCGAACTCCACGATCAGGATCGCGTTCTTCGACGACAGGCCGATGGTGGCGAGCAGGCCGACCTGGAAGTAGATGTCGTTCGACAGCCCGCGCCCGGTGGCGGCGAGCAGCGCGCCGAGCACGCCGAGCGGCACCACCAGCATCACCGCGAACGGCACCGACCAGCTCTCGTACAGCGCCGCCAGGCACAGGAACACCACCAGCAACGACAGCGCGTACAGCGCCGGCGCCTGCGAGCCGGAGCGGCGCTCCTCGTAGGACGTGCCCGACCAGTCGTAGCCGATGCCGGCGGGCAGCTTCGCCATGATCTCCTCCACCGCCGCCATCGCCTCGCCCGAGGACAGTCCGGGCGCGGCCTGGCCGAGGATCTCCATCGACGGCTGGCCGTTGAAGCGCTCCAGGCGCGGCGAGCCGTAGGTCCAGTGCGAAGTGGCGAAGGCCGAGAACGGCACCATTTCGCCGGCCTTGTTGCGCACGTACCACTTGCCGAGGTCCTCCGGCGTCATCCGCGCCGGTGCGTCGCCCTGCAGATAGACCTTCTTGATCCGGCCGCGGTCGAGGAAGTCGTTGATGTAGCTGCCGCCCCAGGCGGTCGACAAGGTGTCGTTGATGTCGGCGATCGACAGCCCGAGCGCGCCGGCCTTGGCGTGGTCGATGTCGAGCTTGAGCTCGGGCATGTCCTCCTGGCCGTTGGGGCGCACCCCGACCAGGCGCGGGTCCTGCGCTGCCATGCCGAGGAACTGGTTGCGCGCGCCGAGCAGGGCGTCGTGGCCGAGGCCGGAGCGGTCCTGCATCTGCACGGTAAAGCCGCCCGAGGTGCCGAGCTCGATCACCGCCGGCGGCACGAAGGCGAACACCATCGCCTCGCGGATCTGCGCGAACGCGCCCATCGCCCGCCCGGCGACCGACTTCACGTCGAGCCCCGGCGCCTGGCGCTCGTCCCAGTGCTTGAGGTTCACGAAGCCGATGCCCATGTGCTGGCCGCTGCCGCCGAAGGAAAAGCCGGCGACGGTGAACAGCGCGCGCACGGTGTCCTTCTCGTTGTCGAGGAAGTGGTGTTCGACCTTCTTCAGCACGTCCAGCGTGCGCTCCTGGGTCGCCCCGGCGGGCAGCACCACCTGGGTGAACATCACCCCCTGGTCTTCCTCGGGCAGGAAGGAGGTCGGCATGCGGGCGAACAGCAGGCCGAGCACAGCGACGATGGCAACGTAGATCGCGAGGAAGCGCACGCTGCGCTTGACGATGCCGCCGACGGCGGATTCGTAGCGCCGCGTGCTGCGCTCGAACTTGACGTTGAACCAGTGGAAGAAGCGGCCGAAGAGGCCGCCTTCACCATGCTCGTGGCCCTTTTCCACCGCCTTCAGCATGGTCGCGCACAGCGCCGGCGTGAACACGATCGCCACCAGCACCGACAGCGCCATCGCCGAGACGATGGTGATCGAGAACTGGCGGTAGATGACGCCGGTCGAGCCGCCGAAGAAGGCCATCGGCACGAACACCGCGGAGAGCACCAGGCCGATGCCGATCAGCGCGCTGGTGATCTGGTCCATCGAGCGCTTGGTCGCTTCCCGGGGCGGCAGCCCCTCCTCGCTCATCACCCGCTCGACGTTCTCGACCACGACGATGGCGTCGTCCACCAGCAGGCCGATCGCCAGCACCATGCCGAACATGGTCAGGGTGTTGATCGAGAAACCGAACGCCGCCATCAGGCCGAACGTGCCGAGCAGCACCACCGGGATCGCCATGGTCGGAATCAGCGTGGCGCGGAAGTTCTGCAGGAACAGGTACATCACCAGGAACACCAGCGCCACCGCCTCGATCAGCGTCATCACCACCGATTCGATCGAGATCTTGACGAAGGGCGTGGTGTCGTAGGGCACGACGTACTTCACCCCGGCAGGGAAGTAGCGCTGCATCTCGTCGAGGCGGGTGCGCACCGCGGTCGCGGTATCGAGCGCGTTGGCCCCCGACGCGAGGCGGATGCCGACGCCGGCGGCGGGCTGGCCGTTGAAGCGTGCCACGGTGCCGTAGTTCTCGGCGCCGATCTCGACGCGGGCGACGTCCTTCAGGCGCACTTCGCCGCCCTGCGTGCTGCTGCGCAGCAGGATGTCCTCGAACTCGGCCGCGGTCTGCAGCCGGCTCTGCGCGGTGATCGTGGCAGTGAAGCCCTGTCCCGGAAGCGCCGGCGTGCCGCCGAGCTGGC
The DNA here is from genome assembly GCF_023093595.1 of Thauera aromatica. Taxonomy (GTDB): domain Bacteria; phylum Pseudomonadota; class Gammaproteobacteria; order Burkholderiales; family Rhodocyclaceae; genus Thauera; species Thauera aromatica_A. The sequence goes on along the minus strand of NZ_JALLIK010000103.1, from coordinate 38,197 downwards.
CCGCCGACACCTGGGTGTTCTGCGCCAGCAGCGCGCTGCGCACATCCCCCGGAGTGAGGCGGTAGTTAGTCAGCTTCGCCGGATCGACCCACACCCGCATCGCGTACTGGGCGCCGAACACGGTCACTTCGCCGACGCCGTCGACGCGCGACAGCGGATCCTGCACCGCGGACACGAGGAAGTCCGACAGGTCGGTGCCCGACAGGGTGTTGTCCTCCGACACGAAGCCGACCACCATGAGGAAGTTCATCGCCGACTTGGCGACCGTCACCCCCTGCTGTTGCACCGCCTGCGGCAGCAGCGGCAGCGCGGTCTGGATCTTGTTCTGCACCTGGACCTGGGCGATGTCCGGGTCGGTGTCGGCGGAGAAGGTCAGCGTGGTCGAGGCGTTGCCATAGGCGTCGCTGGTCGACTTCATGTACAGCAGGCCGTCGAGGCCAGTCAGCTTCTGCTCGATGATCTGCGTCACCGAGTCTTCCACCGCCTTCGCCGAAGCGCCCGGGTACTTGGCGTTGATGACGATCGCCGGGGGCGCGATCGACGGGTACTGGGACACCGGCAGCTGCTGGATCGAGAGCGCTCCCGCCAGCATGATGACGATCGCGATGACCCAGGCGAAGATGGGTCGGTCGATGAAGAAACGGGCCATGGCGCCGACCTCACTGCGCCGGGGCGGCCGGCGCCGCCCCCGCTTCCTGGGCCTGCACCGGCGCACCGGGGCGGATCTTCTGCAGGCCTTCGACGACGACGCGCTCGCCGCCGGCGAGGCCGCCGGTGATCACCCAGCGTTCGCCGAACGACTGCGCGACCGTCACCGGTCGCGCCTCGACCTTGCCTTCGCCATCGACCACCATCACTAGCGCGGTGCCGCGCGCATCGCGCGACAGCGCCGCGTGCGGCACCAGGATCGCGTCGCTGCGCACGCCCTGCGGCAGGCGTGCGCGCACGTACATGCCGGGCAGCAGCTCGCCCTTCGGATTGGGAAAGCGCGCCCGCAAGGTGACGCTGCCGGTACCCTCGTCGACGGTGACTTCGGCCACCGCGAGGCGGCCTTCGGCGGCGTACTCGCTGCCGTCTTCGAGCATGAGCTTCACCGGCACCTCTCCCTTCGCCCCCGCCTGCAGGCGGCCGGCGGCGATTTCGCGGCGCAGGCGCAGCAGCTCGACGCTCGACTGGGTGAGGTCGACGTAGATCGGGTCGAGTTGCTGCACGGTGGCGAGCACGGCGTCCTGGTTGGCGGTGACGAGCGCGCCCGGCGTCACCGCCGAGCGGCCGATGCGCCCCGTGATCGGCGACTTCACCCGGGTGTAGTCGAGATCGATCTTCGCCTTCTCCAGCGCCGCCTTCGCCGCCGCGACTTCGGCGCGCGCCTGGCCGAGCGCGGCAGCGGCATCGTCGTTGGCCTGGCGGCTGACGGCTTCGATCCTGACCAGCTCGGCGTAGCGTTCGCTCTTCAGGCGCGCGGCATGGAGGTTGGCCTCGGCGCGGGCGAGGTCGGCCTCGGCGCTGTCATGCGCGGCCTGGTAGGGGGCGGGATCGATCTGGTACAGGACCTGCCCGGCCTTGACCTCGCTGCCCTCGGTGAATGGGCGCTCCTTGACGATGCCGGTGACCTGGGGACGCAGTTCGGCGATCAGGTAAGGCGCGGTACGGCCGGGAAGCTCCGCCACCATCGGAACGGCCTCGGCCTGCACCGTGACGACGGTGACCACCGGCGCCGGCGGCGGCGCCGAGCGGGCGGCGGCCCCGGGTTCGCCGCCGCTGCAGGCGGCGAGCAGGGTCGCGCTCAGCGCGGCGACGGCAAGGGAATCGAGCAGCGGGTTGCGAGGGGTTTGCATGAAGGGCGTCTCCGGACGAGGATCGGGCGACATTGCCGGCTCATGGCCGCCACCGCCACCGCGATCGATCGAATGCCTGTTCTAGATTGAATGCTCATTCTATGTTAGGCTTTGCTGCGACGCAAGATACAAGTGCGCCCGACGCGCCCCCAGGAGAACGCCGCGATGTCCGTCCCGCCCCCTTCCGCCACCGAGCAGCCACGCGCCGAAGCGCGCCGCCAGCAGATCCTGTGCGCCGCCGCCCAGTGCTTTCGCGAGCACGGCTTCCACGGCGCCAGCATCGCGCAGATTTCCAAGACCGCGGGCATGAGCGCGGGCCACATCTATCACTACTTCGAGAACAAGGAAGCGATCATCGCCGCGATCGTGGCGCAGGATCTGGAAGATCTGCTGACCCTGACGGCAGAACTTCGTTCGGCCAGCAACGTGCGCGCGGCGATGATCGAACGCGTGGCCGAGGGTGTGCTCGATCAGCTCGATCCGCTGCGCGCCGGGCTGAAGCTGGAAATCGTCGCCGAAGCGGCACGCAACCCGCGGGTGGCCGAAATCGTGCGCGATGCCGACATCGCCTGCCGGCGCGGGCTCGCCGACACCATCCGCGACATCCGTCGCGCCGCCGGCCACGCCGACGACGAGGCCGCGATCGCGAGCATGGTCGAGGTCCTGGCGACGCTGTTCGAAGGCCTGCTGCTGCGCAGCATCCGCAATCCCGGGATTGACCACGCGCAGGTGATCCGCCGCATCCAGGCCGCGGTCAACGACCTGCTCGATCAGGGGTCGTGATCCCCGTATCGACCAACATCCACGCCGCCCGCAGCACCGGCCAACCACTCGCACACGGACCAAGCAGCGCCTGCCCCTCTCCCGCCCGGGGCAGGCTCAATGCGCCTCGTCCCAGTTCTCCCCCGCACCGACCTCCACCAGCAGCGGCACCTCCAGCGCCGCAACCGCCCCCATCAACCGCGGCAGCTCGGCACGGACCGCTTCCAGCTCGGCCTTCGGCACTTCCAGCACCAGCTCGTCGTGGACCTGGAGGATCAGCTTCGACTTCAGTCCCGACGCGGCCAGCCAGTCGCTGACCGCGATCATCGCCTTCTTGATCAGGTCGGCCGCGGTGCCTTGCATCGGCGCGTTGATCGCCGCGCGCTCGGCGGCCTGGCGGCGGCCGGCCTGCTGGGCGCGGATCTCGGGCAGGTAGAGGCGGCGGCCGAACACGGTCTCGACGTAGCCCGCCGCCTTGGCCTCGGCCTTGATCCGCTCCATGTAGTCGGCCACCCCGGGGTAGCGCGCGAAGTAGCGGTCGATCCAGCCCTGCGCGGCGGCGCGCTCGATGCCGAGGTTCTTCGCCAGGCCGTGCGCGCTCATGCCGTAGATGAGGCCGAAGTTGATCACCTTGGCGTAGCGGCGCTGCTCGCTCGTGACTTCGGCCGGAGTGCAGCCGAAGACCTCGGCGGCGGTGGCGCGGTGCACGTCCTCGCCGTGGGCGAAGGCTTCGAGCAGGCGGGCGTCGCCCGACAGGTGGGCCATGATCCGCAGCTCGATCTGCGAATAGTCGGCGGAGACGATGAGGTGCTCGCGCGGGGCGATGAAGGCGGCGCGAATGCGGCGGCCCTCGGGCGTGCGGATCGGGATGTTCTGCAGGTTCGGCTCGGAACTCGACAACCGCCCGGTGACGGCGGTGGCCTGGGAGAAGCTGGTGTGCACGCGGCCGGTGTGCGGGTTGACCATGCGCGGCAGCTTGTCGGCGTAGGTGCTCTTGAGTTTCGACAAGCTGCGGTGTTCGAGCAGCAGCTTCGGCAGCGGGTAGTCTTCGGCGAGCTGGGTGAGCACGTCCTCGTCGGTGGACGGCTGGCCGGTGGCGGTCTTCTTCACCACCGGCAGGCCGAGCTTGGCGAACAGGATCTCGCCGAGCTGCTTGGGCGAGCCGAGGTTGAAGGGCTGGCCGGCGAGGGCGTGGGCCTCGCGTTCGAGCCCATGCAGGCGGCGGCCGAGCTCCTCGCCGTGCTGGGCGAGCAGGAAGGGGTCGATCAGCACCCCGGTGCGCTCCATTTCGAGCAGCACTTCGAGTACCGGCAGCTCGAGGTCGCGATACAGCGCGGCCAGCCGCGGCGCGGCCTCGAGCTGCGGCCACAGCGTGCGGTGCAGGCGCAGGGTGAGGTCGGCGTCTTCGGCGGCGTACTCAGTGGCGCGCCCGATCGCGACCTCGTCGAAGCCGATCTGTTTGGCGCCCTTGCCGCAGACCTCGGTGTAGGGGATGGTCGTCAGGCCGAGGTGGCGGCGGGCGAGCGAATCCAGGTCGTGGGTCTTGTCGCTTTCGAGCACGTAGGATTCGAGCAGGGTGTCGTGGGCGATGCCGCGCAGCGTGATGCCGTGGTTGGCAAGCACGTGGGCGTCGTACTTCAGGTTCTGGCCGAGCTTGGGGTGCGCATCGGACTCCAGCCAGGGCCTGAGCTTGTCCAGCACGTCGGCGAGCGCCAGCTGCGCGGGTAGATCCTGGCCACGATGCGCCAGCGGCAGGTAGGCAGCCTCGCCCGGGGCGATCGCGAACGACATCCCGACCAGCTTTGCCGCCATCGGGTCGAGGCTGGTGGTCTCGGTGTCGAAGGCGGTAAGCCCGGCGGCGCAGATCTTCGCCAGCCAGGCGTCGAACGTGGGCCAGTCGAGGATCGCGACGTAGCCGCTGCGGTGGGCGCCGGGGGCGCACGGCGGGTCGTCCGCCGCGTCAGCGGGTTCAGCGGCGAAGCGGCGCGCCTCGGTCGCCGCCTTGGCGTCGGCGACGCTCGCCGCACCCGCCGCTGCGCCATCGAGGTCCTTCAGCCAGCCACGGAACTCGAAGCGCTCGTACAGCGCGCGCAGCGCCGCCTTGTCGTCGTCGCGCGCGGGCAGCTCATCGAGCGTCACCGGCAGGGCGAGGTCGGTCGCCACCGTCACCAGGCGCCGCCCCAGGGGCAGGAAATCCAGGTGCCGGCGCAGGTTCTCGCCGACCTTGCCGCCGACCTTGCCGGCGTTGGCCACCAGGGCGTCGAGGCTGCCGTACTCGGTGAGCCACTTCACCGCCGTCTTCGGTCCGCACTTCTCCACTCCGGGCACGTTGTCGACGGTGTCGCCGACCAGCGCCAGATAGTCGACGATGCGCTCGGGCGGGACGCCGAACTTGGCGGTGACACCGGCCGCGTCGAGCACTTCCTCGCTCATCGTGTTGACCCAGCGCACGCCCGGGCGCACGAGTTGGGTGAGGTCCTTGTCGCCGGTCGAGATCACCACTTCCCAGCCGCGCTCGAGCGCCTGGCGGGTCAGGGTGCCGATGACGTCGTCGGCCTCGACCCCATCGACCGCCAGCAGCGGCCAGCCTTCGGCCCGCACCGCCGCGTGCAACGGCTCGATCTGGGCGCGCAGGTCGTCGGGCATCGGCGGACGGTGCGCCTTGTAGTCGGGATACCAGTCGTCACGGAAGGTCTTCCCCTTGGCATCGAACACGCAGGCGCGGAATTCGGCCTTGTAGTCGCTTTCGAGGCGACGTAGCATCGACAGCACGCCCCGGATCGCCCCCGTCGGCTCGCCCCGCGAATTGCGCAGGTCGGGCAGGGCGTGGAAGGCGCGATACAGGTAGCTGGAGCCGTCGACGAGAAGCAAAGTGGGCATGCTGGAAAAATCCTTGCGGGAAAACCGGGCGATCGAAGCCGGGGCAACAGGGTAAGGCGCCACGGAGCAGCGAGCGTACCGCCCCGGTCCGCGCCCCCGACCTTGTCCGCGCACCGACAGCGAATCCGGCGGGCACGTGCAAAGAGCCTGTCCCCACCCTACGAGAACAACATGACCGCGAAAGAAAAACTCCCCCGCAGCGTGCCGGATGGCACGGCGCCGCGCTACAACGCGCGTGAATCCTGGCGAATCTTCGGAATTATGGCAGAGTTCGTCGAGGCCACCGAACGCCTGTCGGCGATCCGCCCGGCGGTGTCGATCTTCGGCAGCGCGCGCACGCCGCCGGACCACATGTACTACATGCTCACCGAGAAGATCGCCCGCCTGCTGTCGGACTCGGGCTTCTCGGTGATCTCGGGCGGCGGCCCGGGCATCATGGAAGCGGCGAACAAGGGCGCCTTCTTCGGCAAGAGCCCGTCGGTAGGGCTCAACATCCAGCTCCCGCTCGAGCAGGGCGCAAACCCCTACCAGGACATCTCGCAGACCTTCCAGCACTTCTTCGCGCGCAAGTTCATGTTCGTCAAGTTCGCCGCGGCCTACGTGGTGATGCCGGGCGGTTTCGGCACGCTCGACGAGCTGCTCGAAGCGATGACGCTGATCCAGACCAAAAAGAGCCGGCGCATCCCGATCATCCTGGTCCACGGCCCGTTCTGGAAAGGCCTGCTCGACTGGCTGCGCGACCGCCTCGTCGCCGAAGGCATGATCAACCGCGAGGACCTCGACCTGGTGCAGGTCATCGACAAGCCCGAAGAGGTGGTCGAGGCGATCTTCAAGCATTACGAGCGCCGCGGCTTCCAGCCCCTGCCGGCGGAACACGAGATGATGCTGAACCTTTGAGCGGCACGGCACCGGCGCGCTGCCGGCGAATCGGGCGATACGCTGCCCCGGGCGCCGAAAGCGCCTGCGAAACGGCTAGAATCCAGCCATATTCAGGAGAACATCATGCGCCGCACCCTGACCGCCCTGCTGCTCGCCGCTGCACTGCCCGCGTTCGCCCAGCAGCCCCCGGCCCTCGAGCCGATTCCCGAACCGCCGCCGATGCCGGCCGACAGCGAAGCCGTCGACGAGCCCGAAGTCACCATCGTCAAGCGCGGCGAGGACACCGTCACCGAATACCGCATCCGCAGCAAGCTCTACATGGTCAAGGTCACGCCGCCGCACGGCGTGCCCTACTACCTGATCGACAAGGAAGGCAACGGCCAGATGGTGCGCGACGACAGCGCGCCGACGCTGGCGGTGCCGATGTGGGTGGTCAAGTCCTGGTGAGCACGTCCCCCCGCACCGCCGCCGCGCCCCGCGGGGATGCGGGGCGGGTGCGCAGCTTCCCGCCGGTGTTCGGCGCCGACGCCCGGGTCCTGGTCCTCGGCAGCATGCCGGGTGCGGCCTCGCTGGCGGCGGCGCAGTACTACGCCCACCCGCGCAATGCCTTCTGGCCGATCATGGGCGCCCTGTTCGGCGCCGGGCCGCAGCTGCCTTACGCCGACCGTCTCGACCGGCTGGTCGCCGCGGGCGTCGCCCTGTGGGATGTGATCGGCAGTTGCGCGCGTGCCGGCAGCCTCGACAGCGCAATCGAGCCCGACAGCGTCGTGCCCAACGATTTCGCCGCCCTGTTCGCAGCCTGCCCGCAGCTCAGCACGGTCTTTTTCAACGGCGCCGCCGCCGAAACCGCTTTTCGCCGCCACGTCCAGCGCGCCGCCGGCAGCCCGCCCCTGCGCCTTGTCCGCCTGCCGTCGACCAGCCCGGCCCACGCCGCGCGCCGCTTCGAAGCCAAGCTCGAAGCCTGGCAGGCGCTGCGCGCCGCCGCCGGCGACGGCCCGGCACCGACCCGCCGCGGCCCTTCGCCCGACACGTTGCCCGCAGCCGCGCGCGCCCTCGCCGCCTGAGCCGACCGCCGCCCACCCCCGGAGCCCGCATGTCCGTCTTCACCCCCGTTCCCGAATCCGTGCTCGCCGAATGGCTGAAGGATTACGCCATCGGCCGCCTGATCGTCCTGAAAGGCATTTCCGCCGGGGTCCAGAACAGCAATTTCTTCGTCACCACCACCCTCGGGCGCTACGTGCTGACGCTGTTCGAAGGCATGACCCGCGCCGAACTGCCCTATTACCTGCACCTGATGGCCCACCTGTCGCGCCACGGCCTGCCGGTGCCGGGGCCGATCGCCAACCGCCACAACGAATACCTCGGCACCTTGCAGGAGCGCCCCGCGGCGCTGGTGATGCGCCTGTCGGGCGCCTCCGAGATGGCCCCCGGCCCGGACCACTGCGCGAAAGTCGGCGCCATGCTCGCCGGCCTGCACCTCGCCGGTCAGTCCTACGGCCGCCGCCAGGACAATCCGCGCGGCCCGGCCTGGCGCGTCGAAACCGCACGCGCGGTGCACGACTTCCTGCCCGCCGACGAACGCCGCCTGCTCGATGCCGAACTCGCCTTCCAGGCCACGGTGGATCTCGCCCGCCTGCCTGCCGGCGCGATCCACGCCGACCTCTTCCGCGACAACGTGCTGTGGGAGGCGGGTGACGACGGCGAAGTGCACATCGGCGGCGTCATCGACTTCTACTTCGCCGGCTTCGACGCCCTGCTGTTCGACGTCGCCGTCACCGTCAACGACTGGTGCTCCACCCCCGACGGCCGCCTCGACCCCACCCGCAGCGCCGCCCTGCTCGCCGCCTACCACGCCGAGCGCCCATTCACCGCGGAGGAAATCGACGCCTGGCCGGCAATGCTGCGCGCCGCCGCGCTGCGCTTCTGGCTGTCGCGCGCCGCCGACTTCCACCTGCCGCGCAGCGGCGAGCTGGTGCTGGTGAAGAACCCGGACGAGTACCGCGACATCCTGCGCCTGCGCATCGCCAACGTGCCCTCCCTGCCACGATGAACGCCCCCCGCCCCCTTCCGCCTCCGCCCGCACCGGGCGATGTCGCCCCCAGCCACGCCCTGCAGTGGATCAGCGCCGGCTGGCGCCTGTTCATGCAGGCGCCGGGCACCTGGGCGGTGCAGGCGCTGATCTTCATCATCGTCATCACCGCCCTCGGCTTCCTCCCCATCCTCGGCTGGGCGGCGGCGCCGATCGCGCTGCCGGTGCTGGTGGCCGGCATGCTGGCGGGCGCGCAGGCGCTCGACCGCGGCCAGGCGCTGCGCGTCGACCATCTGTTCGAGGGCCTCCGCCGCCACCCCGGCAACCTGCTGCTGGTGGGCGTCTTCCATCTGCTCGGCCTGCTGCTGGCAGCGACGGTGGCGGCGGCCAGCGGCGGCAGCGCGATGCTTACCGGCGCGGCGATCGGCGCCTTCGCCGGAATGGGCATGGCCGCTGGCGGAATGATGCTCGGGATGCTGGTGTTCACCGTGCTGTGGGCGCTGCTGATGATGGCGCTCTGGTTCGCCCCCGCGCTGGTGATGCTGCACGGCGTGGCCCCGCTCGACGCGATGACGCTGTCGGCGCGCGCCTGCGTCCACAACCTGCTCGCCTTCATCGTGCTGGCCGCGCTGCTGTACGTCCTGCTGTGGGTGGCGATGCTGCCCGCCGGGCTCGGCATGCTGATCCTGATCCCGGTGATCGCCGGCGCGCTGTACGCGGCGTGGAAGGAAACCTTCTCTCCCCTGCTCGAGCCGCCGGCGGCCGCGGCCGTGAGCGCCCCCCACCCCGCCCCGGACACGCCGTCCGAACCTCCTCGACCCTGAAAAGACTCATGCAAGCAAACCAACTCCCGATGCAGCGCGGCTGGGCCTGGCTACGCGACGGCGTGCAGCTGTGGCGCCGCAACCCGGCGCTGATCACGTTCGCCACTTTCGGCTACCTGCTGACCCTGGTGGTGCTGAGCGTGGTGCCGCTGATCGGCCAGCTCGCCGCTTCGCTGATCATGCCGGCGCTGTCGGTGGGCGTGCTCAACGCCTGCCGCGCCATCGACGCCCGCCGCAAGGCCGGCCCCGACGTGCTGTTTTCCGGGTTCAGGATCAACCTGCAGGCGCTGGTGGCGATCGGTGGCCTCTACCTGATCGCCACCATGGTGGTGCTGCTGATCCTCACCGCGATCGACGACGGCACCCTGTTCGAGATCCTGCGCGGCGGCGAAGTCGACGCACAGACGGCGGGCGACTCGACCCTCGGCTTCACCCTGATCGTCGCCGTCGCGCTGTCGACCCCGGTGATGATGGCCTACTGGTTCGCCCCGATGCTCGCGGCATGGTGGAGGGTGTCCGCGCCGAAGGCGCTGTTCTTCAGCTTCCATGCCTGCCTGCGCAACTGGCGCCCCTTCCTCGCCTACGCCATCGGCCTGGCGATCTTCGGCGCGATCCTGCCGGGCATCGTCATCGGCGTGCTCGGCCTGATCTCGCCCGCGCTCGGCACTCTGGCCTCGCTGCCGATCCCGCTGCTGATCGTGCCGGTGATCTTCGCCAGCTTCTATACCTGCGCGCGCGACGTCTTCGGACTGCCCGACGGCAGCACCCTGCCGGCGATCGACGCCGCCGCGGACGACGGCGATGGCGGTTGACACCGAAGCCGCAGCGGCTCCGGCGGGCGGCCCGCTCGGCATCCTCGGCGGCACCTTCGACCCGATCCACCTCGGCCACCTGCGCCTCGCCGAAGAAGCCCGCGAAGCGCTCGCCCTCGCCGGCGTGCGCCTGATTCCCGCCGGCCAGCCGCCGCACCGCGGCACGCCGCACAGCATCGCGGAAGACCGCCTGGCGATGGCGCAACTCGCTGCGGCCGGCAACCCCGCCCTCGAAGTGGATGACGGCGAAGTGCGCTCGGCCCAGAAGAGCTACACCGTGCTCACCCTCCAGCGCCTGCGCGCCGAACTCGGCGCCCAGCGACCGCTGGTGCTGATCCTCGGCGCCGACGCCTTCGCCGGCCTGCCGGGCTGGCATCGCTGGGAAGCGTTGTTCGAGCTCGCCCACATCGCCGTCGCCAACCGCCCCGGCTACGCGCCCCACGGCCGGCGCTGGCCCGCCACCCTGTCGCCGGCGCTCGACGCCGCCTGCCGCGCCCGCCACAGCGCCGACCCGGCCGACCTGCGCACCGCCCCGGCCGGCCGGGTCATCCCGTTCGACATGACCCCGCTCGCCATTTCCGCCTCGCTGATCCGCGATCTGGTGAACAACGGCCACAGCGTGCGCTATTTGCTGCCCGATCCGGTTCTCGACTATATTGCCGCGCACCGCCTGTACCGCTGACGCCCCCCGCCGGGCGGCGCTCCCGGCATGTGCGGGCAAAGGCCCCGCGGCGCCGGCCAGGCCGCGTTGATCGGGCCGCGCCCTACCGAACCCCGCCCACCCTCACCAGGACCTGAATGGACATCCCCGCCCTGCAGAAAATCGTCGTCCAAGCGCTCGAGGACATCAAGGCGCGCGACATCGAAGTCATCGACACCGCCCGCCACACCCCGCTGTTCGACCGCATCGTCATCGCCAGCGCCGACTCCGGGCGCCAGACCCGCGCCCTCGCCCACAACGTCCAGGACAAGGTCAAATCCGCCGGCGGCGAAGTGCTCAGCACCGAAGGCGAAGAAAGCGGCGAGTGGGTGCTGGTCGACCTCGGCAGCATCGTCGTGCACATCATGCAGCCCGCGGTGCGCAGCTATTACAAGCTCGAGGAACTGTGGGGCCACGCGCCGGCTTCGCCCCGCCCCGCCGCCGGCCGGTGACGTGAAGCTCACCGTCGTCGCCGTCGGCCACCGCATGCCCGGCTGGGTGCAGGCCGGCTTCGACGAGTTCGCCCGCCGCATGCCGCGCGAGCTGCCGCTGCAGCTCGTCGAAGTGAAGGCCGAACCGCGCACCAGCGGCAAGACCGTCGACGCGCTGATGGCCGCCGAAGCCGCCCGCATCGAAGCCGCGCTGCCGCCGCGCTGCCGGCGGGTGATCCTCGACGAGCACGGCGCCGACCTGACGACGCCGGCCCTCGCCCGCCGGCTCGAAGCCTGGCAGGCCGGCGGCACCGACATCGCCCTGATCATCGGCGGCCCCGACGGCCTCGCTCCGGCGCTCAAGGCCAGCGCCGACGAGGCGCTCCGCCTCTCCAGCCTGACCCTGCCGCACGCGCTGGTGCGTCCGCTGCTCGCCGAAGCGCTGTACCGCGCCTGGACGGTACTGCGCAAGCACCCCTATCACCGCGAATGAGGCCTCGCCCATGCCCATCAGTCCGCGCATCTATCTCGCCTCCACCAGCCCGCGCCGCCGCGAACTGCTGCGCCAGATCGGCGTGGGCTTCGACGTGCTCGCCTTCCGTAGCGGCGAGCGCGGCGAGGACGCCGACGTCGATGAGACGCCGCTGCCCGGCGAGGCGGTCGAGCGCTACGTCGAACGCCTCGCCCTCGCCAAGGCCGAAGCCGGCGTGCGCCGCGTGCTGTGGCGCAAGCTGCCGCAGCGCCCGGTGCTCGCCGCCGACACCGCGCTCGAAGTCGACGGCGACATCATCGGCAAGCCGGTCGACGCCGCCGACGCCCGCGCCATCCTGTCCCGCCTGTCCGGGCGCAGCCACCGGGTGCTGACCGCGATCGCGGTCGGCGACGGCCGGCGCATCCGCAGCCGGCTGTCGGTCAGCGAAGTGCGCTTCCGCCCCCTCGGCGAAGACGACATCCGCCACTACATCGCCTGCGGCGAACCGATGGACAAGGCCGGCGCCTACGGCATCCAGGGGCGCGCCGCGGTGTTCGTCGAGGAGATCCGCGGCAGCTACTCGGGCATCATGGGGCTGCCGCTGTTCGAGACCGCGCAGCTGCTCGATGCCTTCGGCTGCGGCGTCATCGGCAGTGGGATCAGCTCTTGAATTCGCGCCTCCCCGCCCCCGTTCGCGGAAGCGCAGAAGCAAGACCTGATCCCATTCGAAACGACATCATGAGCATCGAATTCCTCATCAACTGCACCCCGCAGGAAACCCGGGTGGCGATCGTCGAGCAGGGCGTCGTGCAGGAACTGCACATCGAGCGCACCACCTGCCGCGGCATCGTCGGCAACATCTACCTCGGCAAGGTGGTCCGCGTGCTGCCCGGCATGCAGTCGGCCTTCATCGACATCGGCCTCGAGCGCACCGCCTTCCTCCACGTCGCCGACATCTGGACCGACCGCCCCCATGGCGAGCCGGCGCGGCCGATCGAGCGCATCCTCGCCGAAGGCCAGAGCCTGATGGTGCAGGTGCTCAAGGATCCGATCGGCACCAAGGGCGCGCGCCTGTCCACCCAGATCAGCCTCGCCGGGCGCCTGCTCGTCTACCTCCCCCAGGAAAAACACATCGGCATTTCGCAGCGGATCGAGGACGAGGCCGAGCGCGAAGCCCTGCGCGGCCGCCTCACCGCGCTGGTGCCGGAGGACGAACCGGGCGGCTTCATCGTCCGGACGATGGCCGAATCCGCCTCCGACGCCGAGCTCGGCGCCGACATCGCCTACCTGCGCAAGCTGTGGGGCGAGGTCTCCGGCAGCACCCGCGGCGCGTTCCCGCCCAAGCTGGTGCACGAGGACCTCGGCCTGGGCCAGCGCACCCTGCGCGACCTCGCCAACGACGAGACCACCCGCATCCGCATCGATTCGCGGGAAAACTTCCAGAAGCTTTCCGCCTTCGCCGCCGAATACACTCCCAAGGTCCTGCCCCTGCTCGAGCACTACAGCGGCGAACGCCCGCTGTTCGAGCTCTACAACGTCGAAGAGGAAATCCAGAAGGCGCTCGCCCGCCGTGTGGACCTGAAGTCGGGCGGCTACCTGATCATCGACCAGACCGAGGCGATGACCACGGTGGACGTCAATACCGGCGGCTTCGTCGGCGCGCGCAACTTCGACGACACCATCTTCAAGACCAACCTCGAAGCCAGCCAGGCGATCGCCCGCCAGCTGCGCCTGCGCAACCTCGGCGGCATCATCATCATCGACTTCATCGACATGGAGAACGTCGAGCACCGCGAAATGGTGCTGGAGGAATTCCGCAAGGCGCTGGCGCGCGACCACACCAAGATGAGCATCAACGGCTTCACCGCGCTCGGCCTGGTGGAGATGACGCGGAAGCGCACCCGCGAGTCGCTCGCCCACCTGCTGTGCGAGCCCTGCCCCACCTGCAGCGGCCGCGGCGAAGTCAAGACCGCGCGCACGGTAGCCTACGAGATCCTGCGCGAGCTGCTGCGCGAGGCGCGCCAGTTCAACGCCAGGGAGTTCCGCGTCCTCGCCGCGCCCAACGTCATCGACCTCTTCCTCGACGAGGAAAGCCAGTCGCTGGCGATGCTGTCGGACTTCATCGACAAGAAGGTCTCGCTCCACGCCGAGGGCAGCTACACCCAGGAGCAGTTCGACATCGTCCTGCTGTGAACCCCGCCGAGCGGGCCGGCCCGGTTCTGCCGTTCTCCGCCCACCCCAAACATTGACCCAGATCAAAGGATAACAACAACAGCATAGCGCGCCCAGCTTGTGGATATCCGGCCGAGGTAAGCTCTGGATGCCGTAGCGTTAGAAGATGCCGAAGCCGTCGAGCCGGCATCGCTTCCGTGCTTCCCCGCACGACCGCGCCCCGCGGCAACGACAACCGGCCACGACCGGACCGGCCATCCAGGAGACAGGCATCCATGCAAAAACGCAGTCTGCCCGCAGGCGCTTCCCGCTCGCTGAGAAACTTCCTTTCGCTCAACCTCCAGAACAAGATCCTGCTGCTGGTGCTGATCCCGCTCGTGATCTCCTCCACCAGCCTGGTGATCATGGAAAACATGGCACGGATCGAAGACACGCGCACCCAGCTCGCGCAGCAGCGCAAGCTGCTCATCGAGTCCCGCCAGCAGGGCGTCGAAGACGTCGTCGCCCTGGCCGGATCGATGGTGAAGCAGGTGGCCGCCGGAACGGCCGACCCCGAAGTCGCCAAGGAAACCGCCAAGGCCCTGCTGCGCAACATGCGCTTCGACGACAACAACTACGTGTTCGTTTTCGATCATGCGGGCACCATGCTCGTCCAGCCTGCCGTGCCCCGCCAGGAAGGCACCCGGATGATCGACGCCACCGACCCCAACGGCAAGCCGCTGATCCGCGACATGATCGACATCGCCCGCAACGGCGGCGGCCACTACCAGTACGCCTGGCCTCATCCGGGCACCGGCAAGCAGGAGCCGAAATACTCCTACGTCGCCAACCTGCCCGAATGGGGCTGGGTGATCGGCGCCGGTGTCTACGTCACCGAGATCGACGCCGCGATGGCCACCATCGAACAGGCCGCGCAGGAAAATCTGCGCGCCACGCTGATCCGCTTCTTCTTCATTGCCTCGGCCCTGCTGCTCACCATCACGGCGATCACCGTCCTCGTCACCCGCCGGATCGCCCGCCAGGTCCGCGACACCGCGACCGCCATGGAAAAGATCGCCCACGAGGTGGCCGAAGGCAGGGGCGACCTCACCCGCCGCCTCCGCATCACCAGCGGCGACGAGATCGGCGAGCTCGCCACCCAATTCAACGGTTTCCTGGCCCGCATCCAGGCGACCCTGATCGAAGTCCGCCAGAGCGCGTCCGACGTCTACCAGGCCTCCACCGAGATCGCCCAGAGCAGCGAGGAACTCGCCTCGCGCACCGACCAGGCCGCCGCCAGCCTGCAGCAGACCTCCTCGGCGATGGAGCAGATCACCTCCACCGTCGGCAACAACGCTGAGCACGCCCAGGAGGCCGACCGTCTCGTCCAGTCCGCCGCCCAGGTGGCACACCAGGGCAGGGAGGCGATGGAGAAGGTGGAGAAGACCATGGCCGACATCAGCCGTTCGTCGACGCAGATCGGCGACATCGTCTCGATGATCGACGCGATCGCCTTCCAGACCAACATCCTCGCCCTCAACGCCTCGGTGGAGGCGGCCCGCGCCGGCGATCACGGCCGCGGCTTCGCCGTCGTCGCCCAGGAAGTCCGCATGCTGGCGCAGCGCTCGGCCGATGCGGCAAAGCAGATCAAGACCCTGATCGGGGAGTCCGTCGAGCACTCCCGGAGCGGCGCCGAGATCGTGCAACAGGCCGGCAGGACGATGCAGCTGATCGTGCAGCGCGTCACCGAAGTGACCAGCGCCATCGCCGAAATCAGCGCCGGCTCACGCGAGCAGAGCGTGGGCATCGGCGAAGTCAACACCGCGGTCACCCAGATGGACACCATGACCCAGCAGAACGCCGCCATGGTCGAGCAGAACTCCGCCACCGCCAGCACCATGCGCGCCCATGCCGAGCACCTGAACGACCTGATCCGCGCCTTCGTCCTCGGTGATGCCGCGAACGGGCAGACTGCGATGTCCGCCCCCGAAACCCTGCTGCCGTTCCCGGACGCGGCCCCACAGCATGCCGCGCCCCTGCCGCACCGGCGCGCCCTGTCCGCCGGCTGAGCCCTGCGGGCGGCAGCGGACAGCCCTGCGTTTTCGTGCATGTGCGGGCCGGCACGGGATACCCTGCCGGCTCACCTCATCCTGCCGAACCCAGGGTTGCCGCAGCGACCCACTTGCCGTTGACCAGCAAAGAACGATTTGTGCAATCAATCGCTTGCGAGCATACAGTTATATCTTCGTCGACCGGCCGTCCTACCTTTTTGAGTGACTTCCCATCATGAAATCGACACGCGCCCTGATTGCCGCTTCCATTCTTCTGGCGATGCCCGTCTCCGCTCCGGCCGCCGAAACGGCGGAGCGCATCGCCGTGGCCCCGGCCTCCGACAGCGCCGCCGCCAAGGCCCTCCTGGAGCGCGCCGTTGCTCGCTACAAGGCCGACGGTGATGCCGCCTTCGCCGCCTTCAGCCGTGCCGGTGAATTCCTGTCCGGCGACCTGTACGTCTATGCGCTCGGCGTCGACGGCACCATGAAGGCCAGCGGCGGCCCCTCCATCACCCTGATCGACCGCAATATCAGCGACCTGAAGGATGCCGACGGCAAGCCCTTCATCCGTGAAATGCTCGACGGCGCCCGGAGCCGCGGCGCGGGTACGGTCAAATACCGCTGGCTCAATCCTCAGTACGGCAAGTCGGTCCCGAAAGTCGTCCATTACCAGGCCGTAGGCGACGTCATCATCGCGGTCGGCTACTACATCCCGCATTCCTCGGCGGATCAGGCCCGGTCGATGCTCTGGCGGGCGGTTCATGAGATGAAGCAGGAGCCGGAAGCGGCCATCCGGACCTTCAACGATCTCAACGGCGGCTTTGTCCAGGACGATCTCTACGTCTTCGTGATCGATCTGGACGACCAGCGGACGCGTGCCCACGGCGCGCAACCGCGTCAGATCGGAAAGGACGTCGGCGATCTGCGCGACCCGGACGGGAAACCGTTCATCCAGGAAATGATCCGGCTGAGCGCGGAGCAGGATGTCGCCGAGGTCGATTATCTGTGGATGAATCCCGTCACCCGCAAGACGGAGAAGAAGGTTTCCTACGTGAAGCGCGTGGGCCGTCATCTGGTCGGAGTGGGCGCCTACACGAAACGGTGATTGTCGGAATCGGCACCGGCGCGCCCCGCCCGCCGGCCGTGCCCTGCGGGCGGCAGCGGACGGCCCTGCGTTTTCGTGCATGTACGGGGCGGCGCTGATACCCTGCCGGTTCTGATCGCCCACGCGCCGGCTCCGCCCGGCGCGAAACGCCCGCCTGCAGCCCCGTGAACACCGCCTCGCCCCCTCCTGCCGCCCCCCATCCTGCCGAACCCCGCCCGGAACGCTACCGCAGCGCACTCGCCCGCCATTTCGCCGCCACCCGCCCGGCCTTCCTCGCCGTCACCCTGGTCGCCTGCCTGATCGGCCTCGCCAGCGCGCACGCCGACGGCGTCGCCATCGACGCCTGGACGGCCCTGCCGACCCTGCTCGCCGCCCTCGCCGCCCATGCCGGCGGCAACGTCATCAACGACTACCACGATGCCGTCAGCGGGGCCGACGACGCCAACCGCGGGCGCCTGTTTCCGTTCACCGGGGGCAGCCGCTTCATCCAGAACGGCGTCCTCGGTGCCCGCCACACCGCCCGCTTCGGCTACGGACTGCTCGCCGCGGTGGTCCCCGCGGGACTGTGGCTCGCCGCCCAGGCCGGCCCCGGCCTGGTGCTGGTCGGCGCCGCCGGACTCGTCCTCGGCTGGGCCTACTCCGCCCCGCCCCTGCAACTGGTCCATCGCGGCTGCGGCGAACTGGTGATCACCGCCTGCTGGCTGCTGGTCGTGGTCGGCGCCGACTACGTCCAGCGCGGCGCCTTCGCCATGCTGCCGGCCGCCGCCGGCCTGTCCTACGCCCTGCTGGTGGCCAACCTGCTGTTCATCAACCAGTTCCCCGACCACGACGGCGATGCCGCCGCCGGCAAGCGCACCCTGGTCGTGCGCCTCGGCCCGCAGGTCGCGAAATGGGGCTACCTGCTGATCGCGATCACCGCCTACGCCTGGCTCATCGCCATGGTCACCGCCCACCAGCTGCCGCAAAAAACCGCCGCCGCCGCGCTGACGGTGGCGATTTCCTTCCCCGCCGCCCGCGACCTGCTCGAATACGCCGCCACCCCGGCCGAACTCGCCCCCGCGATCCGGCGCACCATCGCCGCCACCCTGGTCCACGGCCTGCTCCTCACCGCCGCGCTGGCGCTGTTCTGACCGGGGCGATGCCGCCCTGCTGCGGCCGGACTGGTACACTCGGCGTCTCACCTCCCGGACGCCTTCCGATGATCGGCCGCCTCACCGGCACCTTGCTGGAAAAAACCCCTCCCCAGATCCTCATCGACGTCCACGGCGTCGGCTACGAAGTCGACGTGCCGATGAGCACGTTCTACGGCCTGCCGCCAGCCGGCACCCAGGTCAGCCTCCACACCCACTTCGTCGTGCGCGAGGACGGCCACTTCCTGTTCGGTTTCGCCACCTCGGAAGAGCGCACCACATTCCGCCAGCTGCTGAAGGTATCCGGCGTCGGCGCGCGCATGGCGCTCGCGGTGCTGTCCGGACTGTCGGTGAACGACCTCGCCCAGGCGGTCGCGCTGCAGGAAGCCGGCCGCCTGGTGAAGATTCCCGGCATCGGCAAGAAGACCGCCGAGCGCTTGCTGCTCGAGCTGCGCGACAAGCTCGGCAAAGCCTTGCCGAACCTGGCTGGCGCCAAACTCGCCGCCGCCCCCGGCACACCGCCCGATGCCAAGAGCGACATCCTCAACGCGCTCCTCGCGCTCGGCTACAACGAACGCGAGGCGCTCGGTGCGATGAAGGGGCTGGCCGCGGACGCGGGCGTGTCCGAAGGCATCCGCCAGGCGCTGAAGGCGCTGTCCAGGGCCTGAACGAATCCACCGTCCGGACCGCACCGGGCCGTACCGGAACGGCTACACTCACGCCATGATCGAAACCGACAAGCTGCAGGCCGCCCCCGCCGAACGGCTGATCTCGCCGCGCCCCGCCGACCGCCAGGAAGACGCCGTCGAGCGCGCGCTGCGCCCCAAGCGCCTGGCCGAATACGTCGGCCAGGCGAAGATCCGCGAGCAGCTCGAGATCTTCATCACTGCCGCCCGCAACCGCAGCGAAGCGCTCGACCACGTGCTGCTGTTCGGCCCTCCCGGCCTGGGCAAGACCACCCTCGCCCACATCGTCGCCGCCGAGATGGGGGTGAACCTGCGCCAGACCTCGGGGCCGGTGCTCGAACGCGCCGGGGATCTCGCCGCACTGCTCACCAACCTCGAACCGCACGACGTCCTCTTCATCGACGAAATCCACCGCCTGTCGCCGGTGGTGGAGGAAATCCTCTACCCGGCCCTCGAAGACTTCCAGATCGACATCATGATCGGCGAAGGCCCGGCGGCGCGCTCGGTGAAGCTCGACCTGCCGCCGTTTACGCTCGTCGGCGCCACCACCCGCGCCGGCATGCTCACCAATCCGCTGCGCGACCGCTTCGGCATCGTCTCGCGGCTCGAGTTCTACACCGCGGACGAGCTCGCCTTCATTGTCGGCCGCTCGGCGCGGCTGTTGAACGTCGCCATCGACGACGCCGGTGCGCTCGAGATCGCCCGCCGCGCGCGCGGCACCCCGCGCATCGCCAACCGCCTGCTGCGCCGCGTGCGCGACTACGCCGAAGTGAAGGCCGGCGGCAACATCGGCAGCGCGGTGGCGGACGCGGCGCTGAAGATGCTCGACGTCGACCATCTCGGTCTCGACCTGATGGACCGCAAGCTGCTCGGCGCGATGCTGGAGAAGTTCGGCGGCGGCCCGGTCGGGCTCGACAACCTCGCCGCCGCGATCGGCGAATCGACCGACACCATCGAGGACGTCATCGAGCCCTACCTGATCCAGCAGGGCTACCTGCAGCGCACTCCGCGCGGGCGCATGGCGACACCTTCGATCTGGCAGCACTTCGACCTCGCCCCGCCGCGCAGCGGGCAGGGCGGAGACCTGTTCGGCGCCTAATTCGGAGCGCCAGGGCGGTCCCGCACGGGGCGGCACGGGCGCCGCGCCGCGTTCCGGAGCACCGGCCCGGCGCCCGCCGGCTTCAGCCGTCGCCGTCGCTCTCCCCGCCCCCGCCCGCCGCCGGGGGGGCCTTCCCCGCAGGGGAGCCTTTTCCCACCGGGAGGTCTTTTTCCGCCGGAAAACCTTTTCCCGCCGGGTCGGCCTTGCGCGCGCGCGGATGGGCGCGGTCATAGACTTTGGCCAGGTGCTGGAAATCAAGGTGGGTGTAGACCTGGGTGCTGCGGATGCTGGCGTGGCCGAGCAGTTCCTGCACCGCGCGCAGGTCGCCGCTCGATTGCAGCAGGTGGCTGGCGAAACTGTGGCGCAGCATGTGCGGATGGACATGGACGCCCAGCCCCAGCGCCTGTGCCCGCCGTGCCAGGCGGCTGGCGATGCCGCTCGGCGACAGGCGGGTGCCGTGGCGGGTGACGAACAGCGCCCGCTCGCCGCCCCGCACGAACTGCGCGCGCACCGCCAGCCAGTCCCAGAGCGCGGCCCGCGCCCGCGCCCCGACCGGCACGCTGCGGATGCGATTGCGCTTGCCGCTGACGGTCACCACACCCTCGACGAGATCGACCCCCCGCTCCACATCGAGCGCCGCGACTTCGGCGACCCGCAGCCCGGACGAATAGACCAGCTCGAACAGCGCCACATCGCGCACTTCGAGCGCGCTTTCCGCCTCCGGATCGAGCAGCGCCGCGGCTTGGTCGGGCGACAGCGCACGCGGCAGCAGCGCAGGCGATTTCGGCGGGCGCACCCCGAGCGCCGGATTGACGCGCACCCCGCGGTGGCGGATCAGCCAGCGGTACAGCCCGCGCCAGGCCGCGAGGTGGAGCGCGATCGAGCGCCCGGCCAGGCCTTCGCCGTGGAGGCGGGCGACGAAGCGGCGGATGTCCTGCACTTCGAGCGCGGGCAAGGCCCGCCCGTCGGCCAGGCGCAGCAGCGCGTGCACGCAGGCGCGGTAGGCTTTCAGCGTCGGCGCCGCGGCGCGGCGCTGGGTCGCCAGCCACTCCAGCCAGGCTTCGATTTCCGCCGGCAGCATCGCCTCCGGCCGTTCCGCGCCCTTCATCGCCGCGCCTCTTTACCCTGCCGGAAGGGTCCGCGAGCCGCCGCCGGCAGGCCGGAGCCGGGCCGCGGACTCAGGCCGGGCTCCGCGCCAGCGCCGCCGCCACCAGCTCGCCGATGCGTCCCAGGTAGAGCGTGCCCATTCCGGGGTAGAAGCGCTCGGGTTCGCCACTGCCGAGCCCGAGCAGGCCGAAGCAGACTCCCTGGCGGCGCAGCGGCATCAGCGCGAGGGAGCGGATGTGAGCGCCGGATTCGCCGAACCAGCCCGCCATTTCGGCATGCTCCGGCACGCCGCAGTAGGGCTGGCGCAGGCCGTCGAGCTGGCGCCGCGCCGCCTCCCCGACTTCGCCCGCCCCCGTCACGGGATCTGCAGCCCACAGCTTGAGCGCGACATAGGGCACGGCGAAGTCGTCCTGCAGGCTGTCGGTCAGCGCCTGGCGCACGCCTTCGGCGCTGCCGGCTTCGAGCAGCGCCAACGACAGGCGATGCACTTTGGCGCTGATGTCGTCGTTGTCGGCGCCGAACCGGATCAGCTCGGCGAGATCGAGTTCGAGCTGGCGAATCCGCTCGCGCAGGGTGTGCAGCTGGCGCTCGGCGAGCGAAATCGCCTGCCCGCCGTGCTGCGGATGCGGCACGGTCAACCCGGCAAATACTTCGCCGTGCTCACAGAGGAAGTCGGGGTGTTCGCGCAGGTAGCGCGCGAGATCTTCGGCATTCATCGCTTCCACTCCTGAGGGCCGCCGGGCGGCCCGAAGTTCGTTCCGTTGTGCCGGTCGCGGCATTCCCGCGACGTGAACCGCAGCGTGCGCCGGCGGCGCAGGCTCCCGCCGATCCTCCTCCGTCCGGTTTGCAATCGGAGGGCCGCGCCCGCAACGGGGCCGCCGCCCCCCTCAGTCGAGCGTCATCTCGCCTTCGAACACGGTGACCGCCGGTCCGGTCATCCACACGTTGGTAGCGGGGCCGTCCCAGGCGATTTCGAGCTCGCCGCCGCGGGTCTCGATCCGCACCGGCGACTCCAGCAAGCCGCGCAGGATGCCGGCCACCGCCGCCGCGCAGGCGCCGGTGCCGCAGGCCAGGGTCTCCCCGGCGCCGCGCTCGAACACGCGCAGGCGCGCACGATGGGGATCGACCACCTGCAGGAAGCCGGCATTGACCCGCGCCGGAAAACGCTCATGGCGCTCGATCAGCGCCCCCTGCGCGGCCACCGGCGCGGCATCGACATCGGCCACCACCTGCACCGCGTGCGGGTTGCCCATCGACACCGCGGTGATCGCCAGCGTGGCCTCGCCCACCTGCAGCGGCTGCACCACGGCGTCGGAGTCGGAGCGGAAGGGAATCTTCGCCGGCGCCAGCTCGGGCACGCCCATGTCCACCGTGACCAGACCGTCCTCGCGCAGGCGCGGCGCGATGATGCCGGAGCGGGTCTCGACGCGGATCTCGCGCTTTGCGGTGAGGCCCCGGTCGTGGACGAAGCGGGCGAAGCAGCGCGCGCCGTTGCCGCACTGCTCGACCTCGCCGCCGTCGGCGTTGAAGATGCGATAGCGGAAGTCGACATCCGCCCGGCTCGCCGGCTCGACCACCAGCAGCTGGTCGCAGCCGACGCCGAAATGGCGGTCGGCGATCGCCCGCACCCGCGCCGGATCGAGGTCGACCGGGGCGCGGGTGGCGTCGATGACGACGAAGTCGTTGCCGAGGCCGTGCATCTTGGTAAAGCGCAGTTTCATCGGTTCGTTCCCGGACCGGGACGGTCCATGTGCTCGGTCAATAAAAGCGCGGTTCGCCCGCAGGCCGCGTCTTGAAGCGTCGATGGACCCAATAATACTGCTCCGGCATGGTGCGGATCACCCCTTCGAGCCAGGTATTCATGCGCCGGGTATCGGCTTCGACGTCATCCGACGGGTAGTCCGCCCACGGCGCCCCCAGCTCCAGCAGGTAACCCGCACCGCCGGGCAGGATGCGGGTGACGCACGGCACCACCGCCGCCCCCGCCAGGCGCGCCAGGCGCGGCAGGCCGGTGATGGTGGCCGCGGGCACGCCGAAGAAAGGCACGAAAATCGATTCCTTGCGTCCATAGTCGAGGTCGGGCAGGTAGTAGAACGGGCGCCCGGCCTTCATCGCCTTCACCGTCGCCCGCACGCCGTCGTGGCGCGACAGCAGCAGCTGGTCGTTGAAGCGGCTGCGGCCGTGGTACAGCCAGCGGTCGAAGACCTGGTCCTTCTGTCGCGCATAGACGCTGACGAAGTCGCCCTCCAGCGACAGCCGGGTGCCGGCCATGTCGAGGCCGACGAAATGCGGCGCGAGCAGGATCACCGGGCGGCCGGCCGCCTTCAGCGCGTCCAGCCGCTCCAGCCCCTCGATGCGCACCGTCGCCCGCAGGCGCGCCGGGCTCGCCCACCACGCCAGGCCACGTTCGAGCATGCTGCGCCCGGTGACGGCGAAGTTGCGCCGGGCGAGGGCGCGGCGCTCGCCCTCGGACAGCTCCGGGAAGCACAGCCGCAGGTTGGTCAGCACCACCTTGCGCCGCGGCGCCACGAGCACGTAGAGCAGCAGGCCGAAGGCCTGGCCGAGCGGCGCGAGCACGGCCAGCGGCAGCCAGTGCAGCAGCCAGAACAGGGCGATCGCGAGCCGGCTCATCGCTGCGGCTCCTGCCCCGCCGAAGCCCCGGCGGCTTCATCCTCGCGCCCCTTGCGCGGCTGCTTGTAGCGGTTGTAGCCCCACAGATACTGCTGCGGGCACTGCAGGATGAGGCGTTCGACTTCGCGGTTGATGGCCGCCACGTCGGCCTCCAGCTCGCCCGACAAGGCCTCGGCCGGCGCCTGCAGGCGGAACACGTAGCCGGCGCCGCGCGGCAGGCGCTCGGCCCAGGTGTAGATCACCCGCACGCCCTTGACCGCAGCCAGGCGCGCGGCGAGCGTCATCGTCCACGCCGGTTTGCCGAAAAACGGCGCCCACACGCCTTCGCCGGCCCCCGGGACCTGGTCGGGCAGCATCCCCACCGCCTCGTGGCTGCGCAGGGTCTTGACCAGCCTGCGCACCCCCGACACGTCGGCCGGCGCGGTGCGCATCCGGCCACGCGCGCGCCCGGCCTCCATCAGCGGCTGCAGCGCGGCCTTGCGCGGCGGACGGTAGAGCACGGTGATCGGAATCCGCGCCGCGATGCACTGCGCGGTGATCTCGAAGCAGCCCAGATGCGGGGTGATGAAGAGGATTCCGGCGCCTTCGGCGCGCGCCTGCTCGACCAGCTCCCAGCCTTCGGTGCGCACCGCGGCGGCCACCACCTCGGGCGCCGGGCGCAACCAGATGAAGGGCAGCTCGAGGGCCTGGCGGCCGGCTTCGGCGATCGCTGCCCGGCGCACCGCGTCGTCCTCGCGGCCGAGGGCGTTGGCCAGGTTGGCGCGCAGGCGGCGGGCGTAGGACGGCGAAGCCCAGTAGGCGAGCCAGCCCATCCAGCCGCCGAGGCGGTGCAGCCAGGACAAGGGCAGGCGCGAGAGCAGGCGGAAGAAGAGGTCGAGCAGCACGTCGGCGACTGGCATGGGGAGTTGCAGGACCCGAATGCTTACACAGCCGGCGATCCCGGTCTATAATCCGTCCCCACCGCCGAGTTAACTCGACAACTTGCAGGGCGGTACGGCAGGCGCAGGCCACCGGCAAAAATACTGCTAAAGCGTCGGCTGCTCGACGAAATCCCCGGAGCTGGCCGCAGACGCAAGGCCGACAGCACGGGGATTTTCGTTTTTCAAGGAGTGGCACCATGGCTGAATTTCTCTTCACTTCCGAATCGGTTTCCGAAGGCCATCCCGACAAGGTCGCCGACCAGGTCTCCGACGGCGTCCTCGACGCCATCCTCGCCGACGACCCGAAAGCGCGCGTAGCCTGCGAGACCCTGGTGTCGACCGGCCTCGTCGTGATCTCGGGCGAAATCACCACCACCGCCCACCCCAACTACCGCGAGATCGCCCAGGAAGTCATCCGCCGCATCGGCTACGACAACTCCGACATCGGCTTCGACTACAAGAGCTGCGCGGTGCTGGCGGCGATCAACCGCCAGTCGCCCGACATCGCCCAGGGGGTGAACGAAGGCGAAGGCCTCGATCTCGACCAGGGCGCCGGCGACCAGGGGCTGATGTTCGGCTACGCCACCGATGAAACTCCGAGCCTGATGCCGCTGCCGATCTACTACGCCCACCGCATCATGCAGCGCCAGGCCGAAGTGCGTAAGGACGGCCGCCTGCCGTGGCTGCGCCCGGACGCGAAGAGCCAGATTACGGTGAAGTACGTCGACGGCAAGCCGGTGGCGATCGACACCGTGGTGGTGTCCACCCAGCACCACCCCGACGTGTCGCATGCACAGATCTCCGAAGCGGTGATCGAGGAGATCATCAAGCCGGTGCTGCCGAAGGAGCTGATGCAGGGCGAGGTGCGCTACCTGATCAACCCCACCGGGCGCTTCGTCATCGGCGGCCCGCACGGCGACTGCGGCCTCACCGGGCGCAAGATCATCGTCGACACCTACGGCGGCGCCGCCCACCACGGCGGCGGCGCGTTCTCGGGCAAGGACCCGTCGAAGGTCGACCGCTCGGCCGCCTACGCCGGCCGCTACGTCGCCAAGAACGTCGTCGCTGCGGGCCTGGCGGGCAAGTGCGAAGTGCAGGTCGCCTACGCGATCGGCGTGGCGCGCCCGGTGTCGCTGATGGTCAACACCTTCGGTACCGGCCGGATCGCCGACGACCGCATCGCCGCCCTGATCGGCAAGCACTTCGACCTGCGCCCGAAAGCGATCATCCAGACCCTCGACCTGCTGCGCCCGATCTACTCCAAGACCGCCGCCTACGGCCACTTCGGCCGCGACGAGCCGGAGTTCACCTGGGAGCAGACCGACAAGGCCGCCGCGCTGCGCGCCGACGCCGGGCTGTAAGCGGCTCTTTTTCATCGCGGCGGCGGCAGGCGGGATCGGACATCGCCTGCCGCCGCCGGCATTCAGACCTCCATCAACGACTTTTCGTACCGCCCATGCTCCAGCAAGTCCTGATGTTCGTCCTCGGTCTCGTCGTCCTCGTCGCCGGCGCGGAACTGCTGGTGCGCGGCGCCTCGCGGCTGGCCACATCCTTCGGCGTGTCGCCGCTGGTGGTGGGCCTGACCGTGGTCGCGTTCGGCACCAGCGCACCGGAAATGGCGGTGTCGGTCGGCTCGGCGCTGGCCGGCAGCCCCGACCTGGCGATCGGCAACGTGGTCGGCAGCAATATCGCCAACATCCTGCTGATCCTGGGCATCTCGGCGCTGATCACACCGCTGCTGGTGGACGAGCAGATCATCCGCCAGGAAATCCCGATCATGATCGGGGTCTCGGCGCTGCTCGTGGTGATGGCCCTCGACGGCAGCCTGAGCCTGCTCGAATCCGCGATTCTCTTCGGCCTCGTGCTCGCCTACACCGTGTTCCTGGTGGTGCAGTCGCGGCGCGCCTCGAAAGAGGTCCAGGACGAGTTCGAAACCGAACTCCCGACCTCGACCTGGGACCGCCACTGGAGCGCGCAGCTGGCGCTGATCGCGATCGGCCTCGCGATGCTGGTGGTGGGCGCCGACTGGCTGGTCGACGCCGCGGTCGCCTTCGCCCGCGCCTTCGGCGTCAGCGACCTGGTGATCGGCCTCACCATCGTCGCCGTCGGCACGTCGATGCCCGAAATCGCCACCTCGATCGTCGCCGCGCTGCGCGGCCAGCGCGACATCGCCGTGGGCAACGTCGTCGGCAGCAACGTCTTCAACATCCTCGCCGTGCTCGGCGCCGCCGGCATCGCCTCGGGCGCCGGCCTGCCGGTCTCGGAGGCGGCGCGCAACTTCGACCTGTGGGTGATGCTCGCAGTCGCCTTCGCCTGCCTGCCGATCATGATCACCGGGCGCGAAATCGCACGCTGGGAAGGCGGCATCTTCCTCGGCTACTACGCCGCCTACACCGCCTGGCTGGCCCTCCAGGCTCAGCAGCACGCCAGCCTGCCCGCCTTCTCCAGCGTCATGCTCGGCTACGTGATGCCGCTCACCGTGATCACCCTGGCGGTCAGCCTGGTGCGCCACAACGGCAGCCGGCGCTGAGCGCCTGCACCGCCACACTCGCCGCGGCGCCGAACAGGGCCGCGACCGCTGCCGGGTTCGACGGAAACCAGAAATGCACGTAGGACGCGGTGAGCGCGCCGCAGCGGTAGATCGCCTCGCCCTCGCCGCCGTCGGGGCGGCGCGCGCGCAGCGCCGGCACGAGCGCGGTTTCGGTCTTCGAATAGTGGAAGGTATGGCCGCTGAGCCGGCCTTCGGGCAGTGTCACTTCCTGCATGCCGAGCGCCGCCAGGCGCTTTTGCATCACGGCGCGCCCGGGCAGCAGGCCGGCGAAGGCGTGGGCCGCGCCGTCGCGGTCCACCACCGTTTCGAGCAGGCTCATCAGCCCCCCGCATTCGGCCAGCAGCGGCTTGCCGGCGGCGACGTGGGCGCGCAGCGCCGACCACAGGCCGGTGTTGGCGGCGAGCGCGGCGGCATGGAGTTCCGGGTAGCCGCCGGGCAGCCACACCGCGTCGCTGGCGGGCGGCAGGGGCTCGCCGGCGAGGGGGGAGAAGAACACCAGCTCGGCGCCGAGCGCGCGCAGGGTGTCGAGGTTGGCCGGGTAGAGGAAGCCGTAGGCCGCATCGCGCGCCACCGCCACCCGCCGCCCGGCGAGCAGGGGCGGAATCACCGGCGCCGGCACTGCGGGAAATTCGACCGCCGGCGGCAACGCCACCGCACCGGTGTGCTGCAGATGGTCGGCGAGGCGGTCCAGCCGCGCATCGAGGTCTTCGATCTCGGCCGCCTGCAACAGGCCGAGATGGCGTTCGGGCAGCGCCGCGGCCGCATCGCGCATCACCGCGCCGAACCAGCGCATGCCGGCGGGCAGCGATGCGCGCAGCAGCTCGGCGTGGTGCGCGCTGCCGACGTGGTTGGCGAGGACGCCGGCAAACGGCAGCCCGGGCCGGTAGTGGGCGAGGCCATGGGCGACGGCGCCGAAGGTCTGCGCCATCGCCCGCGCGTCGATCACCGCCATCACCGGAATGCCGAAGCGGCGGGCGATGTCGGCCGCCGAAGGGGCGCCGTCGTACAGCCCCATCACCCCTTCGATCAGGATCAGATCGGCCTCGCCCGCCGCCCGGTACAGGCGCCAGGCGATGTCGGCCTCGCCGCACATGCCGAGATCGACGTTATCCACCGGCGCGCCGCTGGCCACCGCGTGGATCTGCGGGTCGAGGAAGTCGGGCCCGCACTTGAACACCCGCACGCGGCGCCCGAGCCGGGTGTGGAGGCGGGCGAGCGCGGCGGTGATCGTGGTCTTGCCCTGGCCCGAAGCCGGTGCGGCGACGAACAGCGCCGGGCAGCGCGCCGCGGCCGTTTGCGGGGCCGCCGCCGCGGCCTGGCGCACCACGACAGTGCTCACTTCCGGCCCTCCCCATGCACCACCGCACAGCCGGCGTGCGGCAGCGGCGAAGCCTGGGGCTGGGCGGCGGGCTCGAACCACGACAGCTTCGGGTAGAGGCCGACCACGCTGCCGATCACGGTGAGCGAGGGCGGGCGCACCCCTTCCTGGTGGACGCGCTCGGCCAGGGTCGCCAGATCCGCCACCACCACCCGCTGCGCATGGGTGGTGCCGCGCTCGATGACCCCGGCCGGCGTGTCCGGCGGCAGGCCGTGGGCGATGAACTGGCGGCAGATCTCGGCCAGGCGCGAAATGCCCATGTAGATCACCACCGTCTGCTGCGGGCGGGCAAGCATCGCCCAGTCCAGATCGAGCGCGCCGTTCTTGAGGAAACCGGTGGTGAACACCACCGATTGCGCATGGTCGCGGTGGGTCAGCGGAATGCCGGCATAGGCGGCGACGCCGGCCGCGGCGGTGACGCCGGGAACGACTTCGACGGTGATCCCGGCCTCGACCAGCACTTCCATCTCCTCGCCGCCGCGGCCGAAGATGAAGGGGTCGCCGCCCTTGAGCCGCACCACCCGCTTGCCGGCCTGCGCCAGGCGCAGCAGCAGGCGGTTGATCTCGTCCTGCGGCAGGGTGTGGTCGGCGGCCTTCTTGCCGACGTAGATGCGCTCGGCCGCCGCCGGGGCGAGGTCGACGATCGCCGGGCTGACGAGGTTGTCATGGACGACCACATCCGCCCCCGCCACCAGGCGGGCGCCGCGCAGGGTGAACAGTTCCGGGTCGCCGGGGCCGGCGCCCACCAGGTACACATGCCCCGGCAGCGGGCCGGGGCGATAGACCGCGAGATCGGGCAGTGCCATCTTTACCACTCCATGCCGGGCATCGCCTTCACCCCGGCGGCGAAGGCGTGCTTGACCGGCGTCATGTCGGTGACGGTGTCGGCGGCCTCGAGCAGCGCGGACGGCGCGCCGCGGCCGGTGACCACCACGTGTTGGCGCGGCGGCCGCGCGCGCAGATCGGCGAGCACCGCGTCCACCTCCAGGTAACGGTGCTTGAGCGCGATGTTGAGCTCGTCGAGCACCACCAGGCCGATGCCCGGATCCTGAAGCATCTCGCGTGCCAGCGCCCAGGCCGCCTGCGCGCGGGCGACGTCGCGCGCGCGGTCCTGGGTATCCCAGGTGAAGCCTTCGCCCATCACGAGCCAGCGCACGCCGGGCTGGGCGCGGAAGAAGGCCTCCTCGCCGGTGTCGGCGCGGCCCTTGATGAACTGCACCACGCCCACCTGCAGGCCATGGCCGAGGGCGCGCGCCACCAGGCCGAAGCCGGCGCTCGACTTGCCCTTGCCGTTGCCGGTGTTGACCAGCAGCACACCGCGCTCGGCCTGTGCGTGCGCGATCCGGTCGTCGATCACCGCCTTCTTGTGCGCCATGCGCGCGTTGTGGCGGGCGTCGCGTTCCTCGCTTTCGGTCATGCTGTCCTTTCCTCGATTAGCTGCATCGCGCGCCCCAACGCGCACGGTGCACATTGTCCCCGATCTGCCTGCGCGCGTTCAGTCCGGCACGAAAATCGCCCGGCCGTCGAGTTCGCAGCGCCGCAGCGGATGGCCGAAAGCCTGGCTCAGGACGTCTTCGCGCAGCACCCGGTCGCGCGCGCCGGCAATCACCCCGCCACGGCCGTCGAGCAGGATCACCTGGTCGGCGAAGCGCGCGGCCAGGTTGAGGTCGTGCATCACCATGACCACGCCGCGGCCCGCCGGATCGGTGCGGGCGATGCGGCGGAACAGCTCCAGGGTGGCGATCTGGTGGTGCAGGTCGAGGTGGTTCAGCGGCTCGTCGAGCAGGAACAGGCGCGGCGCCTGCGCGAGCAGGGCGGCGATCGCCACGCGCTGGCGCTCGCCGCCGGACAGGGTCAGGACGTCGCGCCCCTCGAACCCGGCGAGGCCGGCGTCGGCCAGCGCCCGGCGGGCGATGGCGACATCCTCGGCGCCCTCCCAACCCCAGCGGCCGAGGTGGGGATGGCGGCCGATCAGCACCGTCTCGAGCACGCTCGCGGCGAAATGGTCCGGCTGCTGCTGCACCAGCAGGCCGCGGAAGCGCGCCGCCTCCAGCGTCGGCCACGCCGCGTAGGGCCGCCCCCCGAGCCGCACCGCGCCCGCCGTGGGCGCGCGCAGCCCGGCCAGGGTGTGCAGCAAGGTGGTCTTGCCGGCGCCATTGGGGCCGAGCAGCACCAGGCACTCCCCCGCCGCCAGGCGCAGGCTGAACTCGCAGCACAGCCAGCGCCCGCCCACCTGCAGCGCGAGGCGCTCGGCCTCGAGCAGGGGAGCGTCGGTGGCGGGGCGGCGGACGGCGTTCATCGCGGGCTGCGCGAGAGCAGGAACAGAAAGACCGGCACGCCGATCAGCGCGGTCAGCACCCCCACCGGCAGCTGCTGGGGCGCGATCACCGTGCGCGCCGCGGTGTCGGCCAGGGTCAGCAGGGTGCCGCCGGCGAGCGCCGCGGCCGGAATCAGCACGCGCTGGTCGTTGCCCAGCGCCAGCCGCACCAGGTGAGGCACGATCAGGCCGACGAAGCCGACCGAGCCCACCAGCGTCACCGCGGTCGCGGTCAGCAGCGAAGCGAGCACGTACAGGCCGACGCGCAGGCGGGACACCGCCACCCCGAGCGCGCGCGCGCCGAGTTCGCCGCGCGCGAGCACGTTGAGGTCGCGCGCACAGGGCGCCACCAGCGCCAGCGCCCCCACCAGCACCACCAGCGCCGGCCACGGCCGCACCGCCGCGCTGGCGTCCCCCATCAGCCAGAACAGCATCGATTTCACCCGCGTATCCGATGCCAGCGCAAGCATCAGCGACACCGCCGCGCCGCAGCCGGCGGCGACGATGACCCCGGTCAGCAGCAGCCGGGTCTGCGTCCAGCTGCCGTCGCCGTGCGCCAGCCCGAACACCAGCAGCATCGCGGTGAGTGCGCCAACGAAGGCCGAGGCATCGATCCAGAAGCTCGCCGCGCCGAGCGTGATCGCGCCCAGCGCCCCCACCGCTGCACCGCCGGAAATGCCCAGGATGTAGGGGTCGGCGAGCGGATTGCGCAGCAGCACCTGCATCAGCGCGCCGGCGGTGGCGAGCAGGCCGCCACAGGCGAAGGCGGCAACCGCGCGCGGCAGGCGCAGTTCGCGCACGATCGCGGCGGACATGCCCTGCTCGCTGCCGAACAGGGCGCCGAACACGGTGCCCGCCGGAATGTCGAGCTCACCCGCCGACAAGGCCCACAGCAGGGCCAGCACCGCCGACAGCGCAAGCCCGGCGAGGACGATCCGCGCCCGCCGTCCGGCAAGCGCGGAGCCGTGGGCCGAAGGCGGGCGGAACACGGCCACCGGGGCTCAGCGCGGGGTGTAGCGCAGGCCGACGAAGGCGGTGCGCCCTTCGGTCGCGAACACCGTGTTCTGGTAGCCGCGCTCGAGCACGTAGTCCTTGTCGCCCGCGTTCTTGAGCTGCGCTTCCAGCGTCCACGCCTTGTCGAATCGGTAACGGGCGAACAGATCGACCAGGCCATAGCCGCCCATCCGTTGATCGTTGGCGGAATCCTCGTAGCGCGCACCGACCGCGGTCCACTGGCCGCCGACGGTCCACGCACCGACGCTGTAATCGACTCCGGCGAGCAGGCGCTGGCGGGCGCGCCGGCGCAGCACGTTGTCGGTCTGCTCGTCGCGCGGATCGAGGAAATCGGCCACCACGTTCCACTGCCAGGCCTGCGCGCGGCCGCGGTAGCTGGCGGTCAGGCCGCGGATCCTGGCCTTGCCGATGTTCTCCGGGGTGAAGCCCCAGTCGATGAGGTCCGAGATCCGGTTGTCGAAGTAGACCACGCGCACTTCCTGGCCGGCGTGCTCCCAGGCGAGGCCGGCCTCACGGTTGCGCGCCGACTCCGGCGCGAGGTCCGGATTACCGCCGAAGCAGCCGAAGGAAAAGCAGTTCACCGGATAGTACAGGTCGTTGAAACTGGGCGCCTTGAACGCCGTCCCCAATGAAGCGAAGGCGCGCAGCGCCTCGGTGAGCTGGTAGCCGTAGGCGGCCGACCAGGTCTTCTCGCTGCCGAAGCGTTCGATGTCGTCGTGGCGGAGGTTGACCTGCACGCCGTGCGCGCCGAACGCTGCGGTCCAGCCGAGGAAGGCGGAATCGGTGGTCCGCGAATCGACCACCAGGGCACCGCTGGTATCGACCTCCTGGCGCTGCTGCTCGATGCCGGCGAGCCAGGTGCCCCACACCGTGCGAATGTCGTTCTGCCAGGAGACGAGCCCGGTATCGGTGACGAAGCGGTCCTTGGCCCCGGGACGGAAGTTGTCGGAAGCGTATTCCATCGCCCCCACCCGCAGCGTGGACGTCCACCGCTCGCTCAGCCGGTTTCGCGTGTAGGCATTCCAGCTCAGGATGTCGTTGTCGGTGTGGTTGTCGAAATCGAAGTCGCCGTCGGTGTGGTTCTCGTCCGCGGAGCGCAGCACGTGCACGCCGAGCTCATGGCCCTCGGCCGGGCGCCACTGCAGGCTGCCCGAAGCGGCGCTGTTGTCGTAGCCGTCGCGGTCGGGATTGGCGCTCGGGCCGCGCGTCGCCGAGATGCCGTCGGTCTGGAGCCGGCTGGCCGACAGCGCATAGGACCATTGCTCCGTTCCACCCGACACGCCGGCCTGCAGGTCGCGCGTGTCGTGGCTGCCGTAGCGCAGCGCCAGCCGCGGCTTCGCCGGGCCCTGGCCGCGGCGGGTGAAGACCTGGACCACGCCGCCGATCGCCTCCGAACCGTACAGCGACGAAGCCGGGCCGCGCAGGA
This sequence comes from Thauera aromatica, assembly GCF_023093595.1. Classification (GTDB taxonomy): domain Bacteria; phylum Pseudomonadota; class Gammaproteobacteria; order Burkholderiales; family Rhodocyclaceae; genus Thauera; species Thauera aromatica_A. Next base: position 5,004 of record NZ_JALLIK010000103.1, on the reverse strand, counting down.
TCTCGATGCGCTCGATTTCGGCCGCGTTCAGGGTCTCGAACGGCGCCTGCCCGAGCGTGGCCGAGGTGACCGGCATGCCATCGACGAGGAGCAGCGCGTGCCCGCTGTCGGTACCGCGAATCAGCACCGAGGCGGATTTGCCCGGCAGGCCGCCGTCGGTGACGAACACCCCGGCGGTGCGGGACAGCACTTGCGCCAAGGTGGTGTCGCCCAGGCGCTCGATCTGCTCACGGGTGACCACGGTGACGTCGGCGAGCAAGTCGTCGACCTTGCTTTCCTGGCGGGTCGCGGTGACCACGACGTGGTCGAGCTGGGGATCGCCGGCCTGGGCCGGGACGAACGGGTAAGCGAGCGCGCACGCGGAGACGAGCGCGGAAAGGCGGATTTTCATTTGAACGGGGGACTCCATTCGCCAGGGCGCGCGTCCCCGCACGTCATGGCAGCTGCACATGGACATGCCGGAAGCAGGAGCGCACCGAACCGAGCAGGAAAACCCGCGCCCGTCGCCACCACCCCGCGGCACATCCGCCAAATCGCGTTCGGCCGGTCTCCGGGCTCGGGCGCTGTACCGGCCGATGGGCCGGTCGCAGCGGATCGCCTTCCCGGGAGGGTGTCCCAGTGGCTGCGTGATCCGCCTTGCGCGCACTTACCGTTGCGGGGGCAGCACAGGCATTGCGGCCATCGTTCCAGCGATGGGCCGCGCACCTGTTTCCCGTTTAACCCGGGGCGAGAACCGCCCGCGGGCACCGATGACGCGTTGCCCCTTCCGGGGCAATGGGCATGGATGATACCGTCCCGGACGCAATCCTGCAGTGCCATCGAACCTGCCCACCCGCACATGCCACCGAACGAGGCCCTACGGCCACACCTCAAGCACAACCCAGGCCCTTGATCCGATGAGCGCTGAACTGATCCTGGGCGGCGCGCGCTCGGGCAAGAGCGGCGAGGCCGAGCGCCGCGCCGCCGCCTCCGGCCTCGCCGTCACCGTCATCGCCACCGCCGAGGCGCTCGACGACGAGATGGCGGCGCGCATCCGCCGCCACCGCGCCGACCGTCCCGCCGCCTGGCGCACCGTCGAAGCGCCGCTGGCGCTCGCCGCCACGCTGCGCCGCGAAGCCGCACCCGGACGCTGCCTGGTCGTCGACTGCCTGACGCTGTGGCTCGCCAACCTCCTCGCCGGTGCCGAGGCCCTGCCCCCCGGCGCCGAAGCCGAAGCCCTGCCGCGCTTTCGCGACGAGCGCGGCGCGCTCCTTGCCGTCCTCCCCACCCTGCCCGGCCGGGTGATCCTGGTGGCGAACGAGGTCGGCCTCGGCCTGGTGCCGGAAACCCCGCTCGGGCGCCTGTTCCGCGACGAGGCCGGGCGGCTCAACCAGGCGGTGGCGGCGTGCTGCGCCCACGTGGTGTTCGTCGCCGCCGGTCTGCCGCTGGTGCTCAAGCAGGGCTAAACTGCGCCCTGGACGCCAACCGAGGAGCACGACTTGAGCCTGCCCGCCGCAAAGCGCGCCATGAACCTGGACGCATTCCTCGCCTGGGAGGGGCAACAGCCCGAGCGCTGGGAATTCGTCGACGGCGAAGCCTTCGTCATGGCCGGCGGCACCGACGTGCCCAACACCATCACCGGCAACACTTACATCGCCTTGCGCAACGCGCTGCGCGGCACCCGCCGCAGCGTGTTCATGACCAACGTGCGCCTGCGCCTGGCCGCGGACGACAGCCTGTTCTACCCCGACGATTCCGCCACCACCGACACGCCCACATGAACTTCGACATCGCCGCGCCCGACGCCGCCCTCGCCCCCGCCCTCCAGCACAAGATCGACCAGAAGACCAAGCCCCCCGGCGCACTCGGCCGGCTGGAAGCGCTCGCGCTGCAGATCGGCCTGATCCAGCAGAGCCTCACCCCCGAACTGCGCCAGCCCCACCTCGCCGTCTTCGCCGCCGACCACGGCGCGGCACGCGCCGGCGTGTCGGCCTTCCCCCAGGACGTGACCTGGCAGATGGTGGAGAACTTCCTCGCCGGCGGCGCCGCGATCAACGTCTTCAGCCGCCAGCTCGGCCTCGACCTCAGCGTCGTCGATGCCGGCGTCAATCATGCGTTCGCCCCCCGCCCCGCGCTGATCGACGCCAAGATCGCCGCCGGCACGGCCAACTACCTCGAACGCCCGGCGATGAGCGCCGAACAGCGCGACGCCGCGCTCGCGCGCGGGCGCCGCCTCGCCCATGCGCTGGCGGACAACGGCTGCAACTGCATCGGCTTCGGCGAGATGGGGATCGGCAACACCGCCGCCGCCTCGCTGCTGACCCACTGCCTGATCGGCGCCGAGCGCGACGCCGACCTCGACACCGTCACCGGCCGCGGCACCGGCCTGGACGACGCCGGCCTGACGCGCAAGCGCGCCCTGCTGCGCCAGGCGCTGGCCCGCGGCGGCTACCCGACCGACGCCCTCGAAGCGCTCGCCGAATACGGCGGGCTGGAGATCGCGATGATGGCCGGCGCCATGCTCGGCGCCGCGGAAAAGCGCATGGTGCTGCTGATCGACGGCTTCATCGTCACCTCGGCCCTGCTCGTCGCCCACGCCCTCGCCCCCACCATCCTGCCCTACTGCGTGTTCGCCCACCGCTCGCAGGAGCCCGGCCACCGCGTGCAGCTCGCCTTCCTCGGCGCCGAACCGCTGATGGAGCTCGACCTGCGCCTGGGCGAAGGCACCGGCGCCGCACTCGCCTACCCCCTCGTCCAGGCGGCGGTGAACTTCCTCAACGAGATGGCGAGCTTCGAATCGGCCGGCGTCAGCGAGAAGGGCTGAGGCATAGGAACAGGCCCGCGGCGATGCGCTACCAGCTCGAACTCTTCTTCACCGCGCTCGGCTTCTTCACCCGCCTGCCGGTGCCGGCCTGGGTGCCGTGGTCGTCCGAACGCCTGAACCACGCCGCGCGCTATTTCCCGCTCGTGGGCTGGGTGGTGGGCGCGCTCGGCGCGGTCAGCTACCTTGTCTTCGCCCTGGCGCTGCCGCCCGCGCTCGCCGTGATCCTGTCGATGGCGGTGACCATCCGCGCCACCGGCGCCTTCCACGAGGACGGCTTCGCCGACGCCTGCGACGGCCTCGGCGGCGGCTGGGACAAAGCGCAGGTGCTGACGATCATGAAGGACTCGCGCATCGGCAGCTACGGCACCGTCGGCATCGTGCTGATGCTGCTCGCCAAGGCCGCGGCGCTGCTCGAACTGGCGGCGGCCGGTGGCGGACCTGCGGTGGCGCTCGCACTCTTCGTCGCCCACCCGCTGTCGCGCCTCGCCTCGACCAGCCTGATCCACCTGCTGCCCTACGTGCGCGAGGACGAAACCGCCAAGTCGAAGCCGCTCGCCAAGCGCCTGACTCCGACCGAACTCGCCATCGCCGCCGTCTTCGGCCTGCTCCCGCTGGCCTGGCTGGCGCCGGCCCAAGCCCTCGCCGTACTGGCCGCGGTAGCCGGCGTCACCGCCTGGGCCGCGCGCATGTTCGTGCGCCGCCTCGGCGGCTACACCGGCGACCTGCTCGGCGCGCTGCAGCAGGCGGCGGAACTCGCCTGCTATGTCGGCCTGCTCGCAGGCGCGCGGATGACCGCCCTGTAGCAGCACGCACCGGCGCCGAGACGATCAGCCGCGTGCTGGCCGGCCCGCGCTCGCCCGTGCCGACGCTGATCCGCGAAACGATGCGGCGGCTCATCGAAGAGATCCGCCTGCTCGAACAACGCGTCGCGCAGCTGGAGCGCGAATTCACCGAAGTGGCGCGGCATAGTGCCGCGTGCACACAACGGATGTCGGTGCCGGGCATTGGCCTGTTGACCGCGACGGCGATGGTGGCGGCCACCGGCGGCGACATGACGCACTTCAAGGATGCCCGTCATTTTGCGAGCTGGTTCGGGCTCACGCCCAAGGAGTACTCGTCGGGCAGTACCCGGAAGCTCGGGCGGGATTCTACGCGCAGGCCATCCACATTGGATGGCGCGCGGCAGGATCGCGGGTCCTCCCCGCTCACGCGGGCGAGGAAGTCTTCGGCCGCCTCGATCACCGCGGCTTGCGGTGCCGGCGTCTGGAGCGCCGCGCGGGCGGCGGCAAGCAGGGGGAATAGGGGACAGGCCCCAATTTCCAACCCCGATGCCATAGGACAACCCCGCTCTCCTGGATCCATGCCTTCGCATTGGCATTGGCATTTTTCCAGCCTCAATCACGCCCAGCCTCCCGCTCCAACCACGTCGAAAACTCCAGCGGCCTGAGCCCGAAGCGGATCGCATTGCCGGGGTGAAGCGTCTTGAATTCGGCCAGCGTCAATGTCACGAAACGTACCCGGTCCTCCTCCGCCACCGTTACCGGCAACACGGCGCGGATCGCTGCTTCGTCGGCGGCTTGCCCGCCGCACACGATGGCAGCGACGGCTTCGGCGAGTTCGTTGCGGTAGCGCAGGCGGAACGTATCGGGCGGCACGAGCTGCTGCTGCACGGCGACGTATTGCTGGCACGAACGCTCGTAGGCCCAGACGAATACGTCGCGCAGCAGGGCGACGTCGTTGAGTTCATACACCCCCAGCATCGCATCGACGTAAGCCTGTGCCGGCAGGTCGATGAAGGACAGCGGGCAGAGATTGTGGCGGACCAGCGGAATGTTGGCGGCGAGGCGCGAAACACGTTTATTCACGTCTTCGAAGGGTTGCAGGTAAGGCAGGTGCACCATCAGGAAGAAGGCCTGCTCGAAGGGGTCGTCGATTTCACCGGCGATCTGGAGCACGATGCCGAACAGCTCTGCGAGGCGCTGTGGCAGCGCGACCGGGAGATACACGCTGCCGCCGATGCCTTCCGGGTGTCGGGCGGTCACGTCGACGATGGGCTGAAATGCCTCGGTACGGATTTTTTTTGGCATGAACCTAGAAACCTCAGTTGGTGAGGTGCAGTTTGCCCGTAATACTGGCAGGCTAAGGGTTTGGCGTTGATCAAGGAAGTCACCCGATGGGTGAGTCGAAATTGAAGCGTTCGG
>NZ_JALLIK010000023.1:0-1087 GCF_023093595.1 Thauera aromatica | reverse complement strand
AACTTGGAGAATGAGGATGACAGCCCGATCGGTTTCGATAACCTTCGCCGGCAGCGGCGGAGCCGGGGTGATGACGGCAGGCAGCATGCTGCTCGATGCCGCCGGCCACGCCGGCTGGTATGCCTACATGACGCGCTCGTCGGGAGCGCAGATCCGCGGCGGCGAGGCGGCGGCGATGCTGCGCCTGTCCACCGCGCCGGTGCAGTCGCACGACGACCACTTCGACATGCTGGTGGCGATCGACTGGCAAAACGTCGGCCGCTTCGCCGCCGAAGTGCCGATGACCGCCGACGGCCTGGTGCTGGGCGACCCGGACGGGGGCGAATTCCCCGAGCAGATCCTGGCCAAGGGCACGCGCCGGGCCGACATTCCGTTCAAGAAGATCGCCAAGGAGATCGACGGCGGGCGTCCGAACATGATCGCGCTGGGCGCGGTCGCGGCCCTGATCGGCCTGCCCGAAGAGGCGGTGCTCAAGGTGGTCAATGACTCGCTGGCGAAGAAAGGCCCTGCCGCGCTCGCCGCGAGCGAAGCCTCGGTGCGCGCGGGCGCGGCCTTTGCCGCCTCGCTGCCGTCGAGCAAGCGCCTGGCCGCGGCCGCCGGCGGCGAACGCCAGCGCCTGTGGAGCATCACCGGCAACGAAGCCGCCGGCCTCGGCGCGGTGCGCGGCGGCGTGCGCTTTGTCGCCGCCTACCCGATCACCCCGGGCACCGAAGTGCTCGAATGGCTCGCGCCCAACCTCGCCAAGCTCGGCGGCGCGCTGGTGCAGGCCGAAGACGAGCTCGCCTCGGTCAACCAGATCATCGGCGCCTCCTACGGCGGCACCACTTCGCTGACCGCCACCTCCGGCCCCGGCCTGGCGCTGATGACCGAATCGATCGGCCTCGCGGTGGCCTCCGAAACCCCGATCACGATCGTCAACGTGATGCGCGGCGGCCCGTCCACCGGCATCCCGGTAAAGTCCGAGCAGAGCGACCTCAACATCGCCCTCTACGGCCTGCACGGCGACGCCCCGCACCTGGTGGTGGCGCCGAACTCGCTCGCCGACTGCGCCTTCACCACGCAGTGGGCGGTCCATCTGGCCGACACC
>NZ_JALLIK010000024.1:0-1195 GCF_023093595.1 Thauera aromatica | reverse complement strand
GGATAGAAAAACCAGCGGCGCCGGAGCAGTTGGCGCTGTTGTAGTGGCATTTTTGAAAGTGCGATCTAGCAAAAACAAGCACTTGCGAGCGTAACTGTCGAACTCGGGGGGCTGGTGCAGGCCACCGGCTGCGCGGCGGTGTACGAGCGTTCCGATTCCGAGGTGCGCGCACTCGAAGGGCTCGAGCCGCGCACCGGCTGCGTGCATGGCGTGCTGCCTGAGGGCGGGCTCTCGATCGTCGAACACGGTGTGCGCATGGAGGTGGACGTCGAAGGCGGGCACAAGACCGGCTTTTACCTCGACCAGCGTGCCAACCGCCTGCTCACCGGCCAGCTCGCTGCCGGACGTGAGGTGCTCAACTGCTTCTGCTACACCGGGGGTTTCTCGCTGCAGGCGCTCGCCGGTGGGGCGAAGTCGGTACTCTCGATCGATTCCTCCGCCCCGGCCTTGGCGTCGGCGCGGCGCAATCTCGCGCTCAACCCGCAGCTCGACGCCGGCCGCGCCGAGTGGTGCGAGGCCGATGTGTTCAAGGCCTTGCGTGCGTTGAAGGAGGCGGGCCGGCGCTTCGATCTGATCGTGCTCGATCCGCCCAAGTTCGCCCCTTCGGCGGCGCATGCCGAGCGCGCGGCGCGTGCCTACAAGGACATCAATCTGTTCGGCTTTCGCCTGCTGCGCCCGGGCGGCATCCTGATGACCTATTCCTGCTCGGGCGGCATCGGCCAGGAGCTGTTCCAGAAGATCGTCGCCGGTGCCGCGATCGACGCCGGTGCCGATGCGCGCATCCTCTACCGCCTGGCGGCCGCGCCCGATCATCCGGTCGGGCTGGCGGTGCCGGAAGGCGAATATCTGAAGGGGCTGGCCTGCCAGGTGGAATGAGACCATCGCCAGCGGCCGGCCCCGCGGCCGCGGAAGGCTAACCGAGGAGCTTGTCGAGCTTGGTCAGCAAGGTGGCGCGATCGAACGGTTTGGCGATGAAATCGTTGGCCCCGGCCTTGAGGCTGGCGTGGACGGTGTGCTTGTCGCTCTTGCCGGTGAGCATGACGAAAGGAATTTTTGCCAGCGCGGGCATCTTGCGGAAGCGGGGCACCGGGGTTCGACACTTAACCCCGATTTTCGCGCCTTTTCGGAAAGTGACTCCAGTTCCGGCGCGGGTTTGAAGGCCATGATCGCAAAAGTGCTGTGGTGGCACGTTTGT
>NZ_JALLIK010000025.1:0-1284 GCF_023093595.1 Thauera aromatica | reverse complement strand
GCCAAGGCAAAGAACAGGACCACACACTTGACCTTGGCCAAGCCGCGCACACGGAACTGCTGCAGTCCCCGATTGCGGCTTTGGGCATTGACGCACTCGGCGGTTGCGGCACGGTTCTTATAGATCGCCTTGGCCTCGTCGGTCCCCATGCGCGCGCGCCACGCCGCCACGCCAGGACTGTCCTTCGGCTTGGGCTGGTGCGGATCGACCGCCTTGTCCTTGGACGCCGGCACCGGGCCGTACACCGTGGTGTGCGCGCTGGCTTGTTCGAGCTGCTGGTGACCCACAAAGCCGCCATCGACCAACCAGGCCTCGGGCGCCTGACCGCAACGCTCACGCACCTGCTCAATCATCGGCACCATCTGACCCTGGTCACTTCCAGCCGTGGCCACCTCGACGCCCACGATCACCAGCGAGTCGACGTCGCTGGCCAACTGCGGGTTGTACGCGGGCCGAAACCCGCCGTCGCCCATCTTCATGACCGTCGCCTCGGCATCGGTCGTCGAGGCGCGCGCCTGATCGGCGGCCTTGCCTTGGCGGCGCTTGATCGCTGCGAGTTCGGGCAGGCGCGCCAGCGCCTCGGCCACCCGGGCCTCGCGCTCGCGCGCCGCGCGCAGCCGTGCCGCCTGACGGACCCGATCGGCCTTGCCCGGGTCGGCTTCGAGTTCGGCCTTGAGCTGCGCAACCCGCTCGCGGGCCGCCTCCAGGTAGCCCGCGAGCTTGTCCTCGCGCCGGAACGACCCCGCCCCCGCACTGGCCCGCACCCGCATGCCGTCTTGCGCCACCTGGTGCAGCTTCACCACCCCGGCGTCGATCAGCGTTGCCACGTTGACGCTGAGCAACTCGTCGAGCGCCTCGCCGTGATCCTTCCGAAAGTCCGACAGCGTGTGGTAATTGACCTGCACCCCGCCGCACAGCCAGCGGTACGCATCGTGCGCATCGGTCAGACGCGCCACCTCGCGCGCACTGCCCACCCCGTCAAGCGTGGCGTACAGCCACAGTGACAGCAGGATCTCCGGCGCGATCGCCGCCCGACCCACCCCGCCTTCGACCACCCGGATCCGCTCATAGAAGCGACCCAGATCCTGGGCCACAACATACGACCACACCAACCGCGCCCGATGCCCTTCCGGCAACAGCGACTCGAGGTCGCTGGCCCGGAACTCCATCTGGGTGCGGTTGGGTAGAACCACGCGGGCGCGAGTATTCATGTCGGGATCAGGCGGCGGCTGGAGCGCCAATTATACCAAAGGCATGATGATCATATTTTCACAGACTCTCAGC
>NZ_JALLIK010000026.1:0-1363 GCF_023093595.1 Thauera aromatica | reverse complement strand
TGCGCCTCTCCGCCGATGCCGTCACTGCCAATCCCGTCGTCGTTGAACATGGCGTGAATTGTCCAACGATGGCTACGCAGCGAGAAGGACGCCGCTCAGTGACCGGTTACGGCCGATCAGTTGTATTTGCCCTTTCGTGTATTCGATATGGCGAGTACGCAATCGAGTTCGCCGCTCGCAGGTTCCGAATCGTTCTGGAGCAATTCCGAGCCAGGCCAGCTCTTTGAGCTGTTGGCCTACCAACCACTAGCCAACCCGGTGGTGGTGCTCGATGAACTGGATAAGGCCAGCAACGGCCGACCGCAATACGATCCGCTGGCGGCGCTCTATACGCTTCTGGAACCACGCAGTGCGCGGGATTTCATCGACTTGTCGATCCGCGACTTTGCCATTGACGCCAGTCATGTGAATTGGATGGCGACCGCGAATGAGCTGGAGGCGATTCCGGGGCCGCTGCGCTCACGGCTGACGGTGTTGCACATTCAACCGCCCAGGCCGGAGCAGGTCAGAAGCATTGCGCAGTCAATCTACAACCGCATGAGAGACGAAGCGAGTTGGGGCGCTGCCTTTGCCGAGCGACTGGACAATGATGTCCTGTCCCGTCTGCAAGCCTTGCCACCGCGCAGTGTGCGTCTGGTTCTGCAGCGGGCCTTGGGTTCGGCAGCTCGTGATGGCCGGGGAGTCGTCCAGGTGCAAGACATCAGGCCGCTGGTCGAGATCAGCCGCCGTGGCGTTGGCTTTGTATGTGAGGGATGGAATTGAGGTTGGCGATCCCGGCCGCACCGGCGGCCAGTGCATCAGCCTCGCTGGCATAGGTTGTCGATGGGCCACTGATGATGCAGGGCTCGGTTTCGCCGTCGCCTTCCACCGTCCACAGCTCCCAGGTTCCGTCATTTTTCCAGCTAGGGATGGCGGTGTAGGGTTTGTCTTTCAGCGCAGCCAGCGCGGCATCCACTTCGGGACGGATCTGCAACTCACCCGAGTAGATATAAGGTGTCGCGCAGCGGGCATCAGATCGGTTCATGTTCCGTGCTCCAGAAAAGCTCCAGTAGTGCGCTCGCCTGCAGGTAAATACCGGGGTTGCGTGCTTCACTCGGGCCAGCAATGTTGAGAATAGCGATGGGATGACTAACCAACCAGTCTTGCCATGCCGCCAACAGCTCTTCTGTAGGGGCATGCAAATCGCACAGTAGAAGTGGCTTGCCGTGTCCCGTCGCCAGATCGCGAGTGAGCAGGCTGCCGCCTTCCAGCCCAGGGCTCCCGCAGCTACGCGTTCATCATTAATCGTCACCATCCTCGTCGTCCTCGTCCGGCGCCTCGAAACCGAGCAGCGCAGCGCGAAACTCATCGGACGTCGCCGCCA
>NZ_JALLIK010000027.1:0-1376 GCF_023093595.1 Thauera aromatica | reverse complement strand
GATCACCTCTGATCCTCTGCCTCAAAATGAGGCAGAGAGGTTAAACACCCTGGTCAGTTTTCAGCCGGAATTCACCCCTCTACATGGTCAGTTTTCGGCCGGCGCCAACAGTCAACAAAGTAGCGTGTTGCCTGGGTACGCCCGGCGCTTTGCACCAACTGCCAATCCAGCAGGCGTTTGAGCCAGGGCTGCAATGCTTCAACCGATGGCAGCTCAAGCGACGTTGCCAGCTCGCGTGCCGTCAGGGCATCGTGCTGCGCCAACAGGCCCAATGCGATCCGCTCGCGCTGCGTGAGCTGATAGGTCTGGTCCGCTTTCGCAATGAAGTCGATGATCTCGGGCTTGAGAATGCGGCGGCGCACTGTCACCTGCACGCGGTCGTGGGTCTCGATCAACTCGGGAGCCGGGCGGCCTTGCGAGAGCAGCACTTCGAAGATCTTGTCGAAGCCGCTGCCTTCCCGCTCCATCAGCTTCAAGTCATGGAACAGGCGTGCCAGGTGTTCGTTGCGGCGTACCGTAGTGTGGAGCACGTTCTGCGGCGAGACGCCCAGCGGTAGCGGTCCAGGGTTGACCACTTCCAGCCGGTCTGGATGCAGGTTCAAGAAGATGTCACCGCGCTGGGTGTAAGGACGGTGTACCAACGCGTTGACCAACAATTCGCGCACCACGATTTCATCGAAGGCGGGCACGTTCTGGCGGTACAGGCCATCGGGTAGTTCGTAGCGCTCGCGAAAGTCAGGTATCTCCTGCCAGACCGCTTCGATCAATTCCATCGGGCTTTGCGTGTGGTCGTCCCAGACCAGCTTGTTGACCTTCTGTCCTTGCTCGTCGTACTTGATGAACTGGATGACCGGAGCGGTGGTCAGTTGAGCGCGATGATGCTGGCGACCGAGACTGAGCACGCCCAGATTGGTGAGGTTCGGCCCTTGTGCGAGCTGATAGTGATCGAGCAACTCGTCGTCAGACTTCTCTTTCACGGAAGGCTTGACGCGATCCGATGCGCGCAAGCCTGCAAGCAGCTTGTCGCGTTTGGCGACATCAATCTCGGTACGTGAAACGTGCAAGGTGGTTTGCGTTTCCCATGGCAATGCGGAACGCTCGCTGGCGAGGCGCATAACGTCATCACCCGTCACGGGCTTGCTTTGATCGGCCACGCGCAGGAAGTAGCGGCCGTCCGTGGTGGACGCAACGGCCATGGCGCGCGGAATGCGCAATTCGATGTATTGGCCGCCATTCGGGGCGATGGTGACATCCGGCAGCACCGTCCAGGGCTACCGCAGCTACCCATTTGTCGTTGAGCATCAAAAAATGACGTTCACGATCAAATACTTGCCGCACCCCTGTTCACAAGCTGTTGTTTTGTGTAGCTTCCTGTC
>NZ_JALLIK010000028.1:0-1387 GCF_023093595.1 Thauera aromatica | reverse complement strand
TAGCAGGCTGTTGATTTAGCCAGATCCGAGCAACGGCGAGGCTTTCCCGGACGTTATAATACGATCTGCATTACCACTCCAATTGTTCCGATGCGCGGCACCGACCATAAACAAAGCCCCCTGTTCAGCTACGTCAATCTCGAGGATCGAATTCCCCGAGATCACCCGCTGCGTCGCGTGAAAGTGCTCGCCGATCTGGTTTTGCGTTCGATGTCTGCGCATTTCGATGCGCTCTATGCCGAAGGCGGACGCCCCTCGATTGCGCCGGAACGATTGCTGCGGGCCTCGCTGCTGCAATGTCTGTTTTCGATCCGCTCGGAACGGGCGCTGGTCGAACATATCGACTTCAACATGATGTACCGCTGGTTCGTCGGGCTGACGCTGGACGAGGCGATCTGGGATCACTCGACGTTCTCGGCCAACCGCGAGCGCCTGCTCAAGGAGAGCGTGATGCGCGAGTTCTTCGGCGGCGTTGTGGCGATTGCCGAATGGGCCGAGCTGGTGTCCGATGAGCATTTCAGCGTCGACGGCTCGTTGCTGCGGGCGTGGGCCTCGCACAAGAGCATGGCCGCGCGCGACGGCTCGGATGAGCCACCCGGACCCGGTCAGGGGCGCAACCCCGAGGTCGATTTCCGGGGCAAGAAACGCTCGAACGCAACGCACGTTTCGCGCACCGACCCTGATTCGCGGCTCGCGAGCAAGGGCGGCGGTATGGCGTTTCTGAGCTACACCACGCACGCCCTGGCCGAGAACCGGCACGGGCTGATCGTCGATGTGCACACGACCGCAGCGACCGGGACCGCCGAACGTGAGGCCGCGCTGGTGATGGTCAAGCGCAGCATCAAGCCGGCGAGCGGGGGCCGCAAACCCACCGTGGCTGCAGATCGAGGTTACGACACCGCCGACTTCGTGGACGCCCTGACGGCACTGGGGATTGCCCCGCACGTGGCGGCCAAGAGCCAAAGCAGCGCCGTGCCCGAGCACGTCAAGACCACCGAAGGCTACCGGGTCAGTCTGCGTCGTCGAAAGATGATCGAGGAAGCCTTTGGCTGGGTGAAGGATATCGGCACGCTGCGCCGACTGATGGCGCGCGGCCTGGACAAGATTCGCGCGCATGCGCTGCTCAATTTCGCCGCGTACAACCTGACGCGATTGGGCAATTTGCTGGCGCCGTAATTCGTTGGCGCTCGCGCGCCATTCGAAGTGCGGCATGGGATCCGAAACGATGTCTTTGCAGCGACGGGAGCGCTGCTGAATTGCGGTAGCGGAATCGGCTCGAAAGACGGCAGGAAAGCGCTTCATGCCAAACCACGCCGGGGTTCTTCAGAGTCGATTTTTTCCAGCCAAGCTGGAAGCCGAAGGTGATGACGCAATTTTCAACACCCTG
>NZ_JALLIK010000029.1:0-1433 GCF_023093595.1 Thauera aromatica | reverse complement strand
GAAGGTCAGCAGGATTTTCGGCTGCGTCTTGGTCTCGCCCTGGTAGGTCGATTCCTGCGTGCCCAGGTCGATGACGGCGCAGCAGCGGGCAGCGGTCGCGCCAGCGGGGGGGAGTTCAAACTCGGTCGAGTCGGAAGCGGTGATGGTCAGTGCCATGGCGGCAATCTCCAAAGGGTGAAGGGTTCGGCTCGGTCTTGCGGTCTCGGTCTCGGGTGTTCGGTCGACGTGCTCACGGCGCATGTGCCGGGTGAAGGCGAAAAGCGGCGCAGCTCTCGCCCTGGTCGGCGGGCAGTCGGCGCAGCGGGTGATGCAGGCCATAGGCCGGCGGCAGGTCGGGCCGGTCAGCGCTGGCGCAATAGCCAGAGGCGCGGCCGGGCCGGGCGAAGTGGGCGCACCAGCGGCAGGAGCCGATAGATGCGCTCATGGTTTTCGCCTCTGCTGCTTGTGTGCGTCGCACATCACACGGCCGAATGCTTTGGTTCTGGTGAATCCTTCCGTTCCAGGTAGCGGGGTTGTCACCTCGAACGGCTTGCCGCACACCCGGCACAGCCCTTGCCATGTGGCAAGCATCGTTTTCGTGCCGTCCTTGCGGGTGTATGGCGCTTCTCCCGTTCGCGTGAACTGGTCGTTTCCGCAGGGCGTTTCATCGCCCCGAAAATCCCCGAAATTCCCCGAAACGGTTTCGGCCGGGCCCGAAATTCCCCGCTCCCTCTTTAAGAGGGAGGGGAAAAACGGGGGAACGGGGGCGGGCGGGTCAGGCAAGCCATATCCAGCCCTCCCGCAGTGCCAGCGCGCCGCTATTCACAAGCCCGGTGATTGCTTGCCTGGTGCGTTCGGTCTTCCTGTCGGATGCGCAGGCCAGCCGGTCGCGGGCCTTTTCGATAGCCTCTTCCAGCTCGATGCATGGGCGAGTCGGCGGCGCGCCAGCCATGCCGAAGCGGCGTGCCTCGCGCAGCAGGTCACGCAGGGCGTCATAGACGATGCGCTGGTTCCCTCCCTGCGGCAGCTTCACCCGGCGCAGTGCGTCGGCGGTGCGCTCCTCTGGTGCGACCACGCAGGATGTAACCGGCTCGCCGTCCTCGTCGGTCTCCAGCTCCACCACCTCCAGGCGGAAGGGGTGCGCGTCTCCGTCGCTCCCGTCCTTGCTCTTCGCGGTGCGCCACTCGCGCCGGTCGTCGGTGCGCGTTACCTCGATGGCGGCGTCGAGCGCGCCAAGCAGGGAGGAATGCCCTCGAAGCCCCTTCGTGGCGTCCTTGCCGGTGTGATGCACGGCCAGCACCAGCCCGCCAAGCTCGGCCTGCAGAGCCTTCAGGCCGGCGATGACTTCGCCCATGTCGGCGCTGGTGTTCTCGTCCATGCCGGGCGCGGATGCGGCCAGGGTGTCGATGCACAGCACACCACCGGCCAGCCCGGCGGCGCGGGCGGCCTGCACA
>NZ_JALLIK010000030.1:0-1483 GCF_023093595.1 Thauera aromatica | reverse complement strand
CATGTCGTTATACACAACTCCCGTCACTCGGCCTCCTCGCGTAGCGCCTGTATGGTGGCGGCGGCATCCATGACGCGCTGCAAGCCGAGCCAGATGGTCTTGACGCCCGGCTCGCCGTCGCCCTTGCGCGCCAGGAAGCCGCCCAGGGTGGCGATCAGGCGCAGCACTTGGTTGAGGGTGGGCGGCGTCGCAGGCGGTTTCTTTTTCGTGAGCACGTACGCGCCGCGGATCTCGTCGGGGTCGAAGAAGAGCGTGGCGTCCAGGTCGGGACAGGTTCGACCGGTGCGCATCAGGTGCGCGATGCGCCAGGCGACGACCATGAACAAGGCAATCGCGCGCTCCAGGCGCTCGACGGCCGATAGTTGCAGGGCTTCGATACGGCAACCGTTCTTGACCACATGAAAGAAAGTCTCGATCTCCCAGCGCGCGCGATACCAGTCGATCAACTCGACCACCTCGGCCACCGTTTGGGCCTCCCGGTTGGTGAGCAGTCGCCACTCGACGGGCTTGGTGCCGGCCGGAGCACCGATCTCGCGCGCCACGATGCAGGTGACCGAAACGGTGCCCGCCTTGCCTGCCGGCAGACTGACCCGCCGGGCCCACAGCTGCTGACGCACCTCGCGCGCCTTCTGGCCGTGGCGCGAACCCATCGTGAACACGATCTCGCCCACCGGCTCGCCCGCGCAGGTGTGCGACCACAGCTTCGCGCCCTCGGGCAGGCAGCGGTTGTGCTTGGCCCGCACCAGCCAGTCGGCCGGCGTGGCCAGCGTCTGGGCGCGCAGCATCATCTCCATCAGATCCGCTTCGCGGTCGGCGACGTACACCAGGCGCGTCGTCGGCATCGACGCGGCCAGCTCTGCCACCCGCTCGTAGCCTTCGGTCCAGCGCGCGCTCTCCTTGATGCGGGTGTGCTCGTCAGGGGCATCGACCTCCTCGCGCGCCCACATCCACGCATCGAGCACCCCCAGCGGTTCGCGCTCGACCGTCACGGCATAGGTCGGGTGCAGGTACATGCCGCGGCGCGCCTCGTAGTTCAGTCGCCCCAGACCCGCGATGCCTTGCCCGTTGAAGTCCAGTTCGGTCGTATCCTGCAGGCACAGCACCACAGGATGGGCACGCATGCGCTCGCGGGTACGCTCCCAATGCGGGGCCAGGATCTCTTGCCAGTCGACCTCGTCGTTGCCCAGAAAGCGGTATGCAGCGACCGTCTCGCCCCAGCCCCGGCACGCCATCGGAATGCTCGCCGTTGGCTTGGCCGACAACCGTTCCATCAGCACCTTCGCCCGCTTGTTCAGTCTCTCGTCGCCCAGCGCCATCCCCGCAAACTCCTTCGCCACCCAGCTCTTCGTCGCCAACAGGTCACCCAAATTGCAAGAG
Source organism: Thauera aromatica (assembly GCF_023093595.1). Lineage (GTDB taxonomy): Bacteria > Pseudomonadota > Gammaproteobacteria > Burkholderiales > Rhodocyclaceae > Thauera > Thauera aromatica_A. Next base: position 106 of record NZ_JALLIK010000030.1, on the reverse strand, counting down.
TAGACGCGTTTTTTGCAAGGTTTACAAGCGCTTCGCGTAAGTCATTGAAGGTCAACGATTATTTCAGCCGGCGCTCTGGTGGGGCAGAGTTGTGTATAACGAGATG
>NZ_JALLIK010000031.1:0-1538 GCF_023093595.1 Thauera aromatica | reverse complement strand
TGAACTCGGCCGTGTACTCCTGCTTCGGGATGCGTTTCACGTCGTTCTTCCTCTCGTTGCGTCGATCGTACGACGACTACGTTGGAAGACGAAATTCGTGGGGCAGCTCACGCCCGGTTCATCGTCAACCAAGGCAACCGGTCGCCCGCCGGAACTAGACGGTGTGCGTCGTTTGTACTAACATTGCGGCAGTTGATCTGACAAGCGAGGTGCCGTGATGGCTGCTAGCGCATCCTCTCCTTCCGCCCGCTCTGCCCGCTTGGGGCTACGCGCCACTCACGAACAGGAAGCGGTGTTGCGCCGCGCCGCCGAGGTGGCGCATAAATCCCTGACCGACTTCATCCTGGACAGCGCCTGCTTGGCCGCCGAGCAGACTTTGCTGGACCAGCGCCTGTTCATGGTCTCCGGTAGTCAGTACCAAGCCCTGATGGATTTGCTGGAACAACCGGAGCAGCCCAATGAAGGCTTGCGTGATCTGTTTTCGCGCAAGGCGCCATGGGATGCGAAGTGACATTGCGCGGACCTGAACCCCTGAGCATCCAACATCGGCTGGATGGATTCGACTGTGGCAAACTGGCCTTGAACGACTGGCTGCTGCGTCACGCCCGGCAGGCCCAGGGCAGTGGCTCAGCCAAGACCTTCGTCGTGGCCGATGATGACCGGGTAGCAGGCTATTTCAGTTTAACCGTCGGTCAGATCGATACGCTGGACGCGCCGGAGCGCATCCGAAAAGGGATGGGGCAGTACCCGTTGCCGGTGGTGATCCTGGCGCGGCTGGCGGTCTCGGCGCAAGATCAGGGGCGAGGCATAGGCTTCGGTCTGCTGCAGGATGCGATCCGACGCACGATGCTGATTGCCGAGCAAGCCGGCATCCGGGCGATGCTGACCCACCCCATCGATGAAGACGCGGCGCGGTTCTACACCCGGTTCGGGTTCATCGCCTCGCCGCTGCGTGAGCAGCAACTGCTGTTGCTCCTGAAGGATGCCCGTCGCTGGGTACGCTGAACCATGAGTTGAAGGCGCTCCATTCCTCGTCGGCGCTCATTGTGAACGTGTTCGACTACTGGTCGGAACGCAGTACAGCACCGCTCATGGCCGCGCTCGCCTCCCGCGGCCACTGTCGGGAGTGGGGTAGGCGTGATGCATCTCCGATGCCGCGTCAATAGTGCGAACTGCACTTGTACTTAAGGCCACCCGCGACTACGATTGCAGTTTCATACGGGGTTAGTTACTGGTCGCCCCAGCACCACCAATTCAAAAAAGGCCAGACTACGCTCTGGCCTTTTTTACGTCTGCCCGAAACGCCAGTGCTGGCGCGGGTTTCAGCGATTCGTGCGAAAGCTGCGGGCGCATCTGAAACACCACATTCGTCATAAAGTGCTCAAAAATGAGGCAGAGAGGGCTCTCTACTCTCTGTTGGTGCGAAAGTGTTGGCGCCGGCCGAAAACTGACCATGTAGAGGGGTGAATTCCGGCTGAAAACTGACCAGGGTGTTTAACCTCTCTGCCTCATTTTGAGGCAGAGGATCAGAGGTGATC
>NZ_JALLIK010000032.1:0-1593 GCF_023093595.1 Thauera aromatica | reverse complement strand
GAGACCCAGTGGCCTGCGATGCGCAGGTGCTGTGGGGTGTTCGAGGCCCAGCCAAGCGACTGCGAGGGCAGATCCGGGGTTTTCAGGAGGCGGGTTTTCATTTCAGGCACCTCTTATGCCAGCGCTGCGGCGATTTTGGACGCACCGCTACCTCGACCGAGCATCTGCGGCGCGATCTTGGCCATGCGCATCAAGTTGTGCGCCAGCGCGTACAGGTAAGCCACCGCTCGAACCTTGCGCAGCCCGCGCACAGGCATGCGCTGCAGTCCGCGGTTGCGCGCCAGTGCGTTGACGCACTCGGCCGTGGCCGCGCGTTGCTTGTACACATCCTTGATCTCGTCGCCGGCCATGCGCGCACGCCACTGCGCCACCGGCTCGGAGTCCCCTTCCTTGCGCCGGTACTTGTCCGGCGGCGGGCGGGCGTCGTCGTCGCGCTTGTCTGCCTTGCGCCTGGGCTCGGGCACCGGGGCGATGACCTCGGTCTGGCCTTTCGTGTGCGCATGCACCGCCTCAATCTGCTCGTGCGCGGGAAAGCCCCCATCGACCAGCCATTGCCCGGGTACTGTGCCCGTGCGCTCGATGACCTGCTCGAGCATCGGCGCCATCTGCGCCATGTCGCTGCCGGTGTTGCTCACCTCCACCCCGACGATGACCTGGTCCTCGCACGTTGTGGCCAGCTGTACGTTGAACGCTGGCCGGTAGCCGCCGTCGCCCATCTTCATCACCCGCGCGTCGGCATCCGTGGTGCTGGCTCGTGCCTGCTCGGGCTTTTCACCGTTGCGCCGCTTGGCCGCCTGCACCTGCGGCAGTTGCTCCAGCGCGGCGCGGATGCACTCCTCGCGCTGCTGCGCGGCACGCTCGCGCGCAGCCTGCGCCCGGCGGCTGGCCGCTGCCGGATCGGCCGCGGCGCGTTTCTTGATGTCATCGACCAACTCGCCGGCCTCGGCCAAGTGCTGCTCGAGGCTGGCCTGCCGCCGAAACGACGCTGCGCCCGCATCGGCACGCACGCGCATGCCGTCCTGCGCCACGCGCTCCAGGCTGATCGCCCCAGCCGAGGCCAGCGCAGCGACATTGGCCGTGAGCACTTCGTCCATCAAGCTCTCGTTGCCTGAGCGAAAGTCGTTGAGCGCGTGGTAATTCACCGACACGCCACCGCAGATCCAGCGGTAGGCGTCGCTCTCGCGCGTGAGACGGGCAATCTCCCGGCCGCTGCCCACCGCATCGAGCGTGGCGTACAGCCACAGCGCGAACAGGATCCGCGGGTCGATCGCCGACCGTCCGGCGTTGCTGCCACGGGCCTTGATCGATTCGATCAACCGGCTCAGGTCCTGCCGCTCGACGTAGCCCCACACCAGCCGAGCCCGGTGATCCTCACCCAGCAGCGACTCCAGGTCCGAGGCGCGCAGTTCGATCTGCCCGCGGTTGGGCTGCAGCAACCGCGGCGGGCCTTGCCGGCGTGAAGCCGCCCGCGCCTGCTTCGCCGCGATCACCTGTTGTTCCTCGACAGCCGGCAGCTCATCGAACAGGCTGGCCGGCGATCCGTTATGACGTTCGGTCTCGTTCATGTCTCGGAGCATGCCAGTCCCAGCACAA
>NZ_JALLIK010000104.1:0-130006 GCF_023093595.1 Thauera aromatica | reverse complement strand
CGCCTCGGTTGCGGATGCGGCCAGCGCTTCGGCCTCGTCGAAGAGCCAGCCCTGGCCCGCGTGCGATTCGCTGCTGGGCCCGAACATGCGCCGACGCGCCAGGCGCAGCTGCTCGTAGAGCTCGAGGATGCGTGCCTCGAAGCCTTTTTGCAGTTCGGCCTCGCGGGCATCGAACGCTTTCTGAAGTTCGACTTCGCGGGTATAGAAGGCTTTCTGGAGTTCGGCCTCGCGCGTCTTGATGGCGGCTTCCTGCTCGAGCCGAAGCATCTCGAACTGGGCTGCAGTTTGGGCGGCGAGTTGCGTCTCGAAGGCACGCTGCTGGGCCAGCAGCAAAGCTTTGAGCGTCGCTGGATCGTCGGGCAACTGCGCGGGGAGGACGGATGCGCGCACGCCGACGGCGGGGTTCGAACGAGGGGCGGCGGTACGTTGCGGCATGCCGTGATTATACTCGATCAAGCTACGTAACTGATTGGTAATGAAGCGTTTTATGCGGTTTCGACGCCCACAGATCGAAGCCCTCGAGCAGCCACTCGAGCTCCTTCATCGTGAGCGTGCAGGTGGGCTGGCTCGCCTCGGCCGCCGGCCAGGCGAAGCGCTCGGCTTCGAGTCGCTTGTACCAGAGGCAGAAGCCGTTGCGGTGCCAGTACAGCGCCTTGAGCTTGTCGCGGCGGCGGTTGATGAACAGGTACAGCGCGTCACCGAACAGGTTCAGTCCCAGTTCCTGCTCGACCAGCGCCGACAGGCCACCGATGGATTTGCGGAAGTCGATCGCAGGCCGGTACAGATACACTGCACCAATCGAGTGCCCCGGATGCATCAGCGCCCTCGCTCGGAAAGCGCTGCCGATAGTGCGGCCAGCCAGTCGGCGCTGGGTAGCGTCGCGCATTCGAGTCGCAGTTGTGCGTCGATGAGCACCGTGCAGCCCGTGCGGGCCGTCACCGAAGGCTCGATCTGGATCGGGATGAATCCGCCAAGCTTGGCGCGGCTGGGACGACCGCCGGCCACCAGGCGCTTGCGCCACTGGTAAAGCGCCTGCGGCGACAACCCCTCACGCTCAGCGTAGGCCTTCGTCGTGATGCCCTCGGCCTCGATCGCCGACAGGTGCGACAACCAGAACTTGCTGCGCTCCGACATGCTCGTGCTCCCTGAGAAACGGAAGCCGAAGCATGCGGGCTCACACGGAGCTACGTAAGAATGGGGTTCGTGGAGCGCTTACACTGTATGTGACCGGGCTGATTGCGCTAGTTCTTTGGCGAACGACATTTTGAATTGCCTAACTTTGTTTTAGGGCGACAGTTCTGCCGCATAACGTCGGAATACCGGATAGCTTGTTCTGCAAGTTACTGTTTATATGCAGGAACTGCGCTCAAGGCAAAATAACAAGACAGAAAAAACAGCAGGCGGCGGCACGGCGGGGTAATCTGATTCATGTGGAACGTAGGCATATAGCACATCGTTTCGCCCGGATGGCCGCTATCTGGATCGGGCGTCGACCGATCGCTTCCGGCCGTTTGCACCGCTGTTCATGACACTGCGGCTATGCATAATGGCCGACTTCTACCGTGTCCGCCGCCGGCGGCACTCGGCCGTCGGCCTCGCCGGAAACATCACAGCCATTTCGCTTTCCTGAAGCGCCACCACAGGAAGGCGCTCGTGCCTGCGATCACGGCGATGCCGAAGGGGTAGCCGTACTGCCACTCGAGCTCGGGCATGTGGGCGAAATTCATGCCCCAGATGCCGGCGAAGGCGGTGGCGACGGCGAAGATCCCGGCCCAGGCGGCGAGCCGCTTGGCGATCTCGGTCTGGTCGATGGCGACCATCGACAGGTTGACCTGGATCGCGGTGACGATGGTGTCGCGGATGCTGTCGAGCGAGGCGTTGAGCCGGGTCAGGTGGTCGTACACGTCGCGGAAGTAGTGCCGGCTGTTGGCGCAGACTTCGGGCACGCGGCCGCTGTGCAGCTTGCCGGCGGCTTCCATCAGCGGCGTCACCGCGTGCTTGAGGAGGGTGACCTTGCGTTTCAGGCGGTACAGTCGGCGGATGCTGGAGTGCGCCGCGCCCCTGGTGAAAATGCGTTCTTCGAGCGCTTCGAGCTCAGATTCGAGGCCTTCGATGACCGGAAAGTAGCGATCGACGACGGCGTCCATCAAGGCGTAGAACACGTAGCCCGCGCCTTTCGCGAGCATTTTCGGCTCGCGCTCGCAACGGCGGCGCACGTCGAGAAAGCCGCGCTCGCTGCGGTTGCGCACCGACAGGATGTAGTTGGCGCCGACGAACACGTGCACTTCGCCGACGTCGAGGACGTTGTCCTTGTCCTCGATGAGGTGCATCACCGCGAACAGCTCGTTCTCGTATTCCTCGACCTTCGGGCGCTGATGGCCGTGATGGGCGTCCTCGACGGCGAGTTCGTGGAGGGCGAACTCCGCTTTCATCTGCGCGAGTTCCTCGGCCGTCGGGTCCTTGAGCGCGACCCAGATGAAGGTGTCGGCGCGCTGCAGGTAGTCGCTGATCGCCGCGACCGGGATGTCTGCGAGCTTGCGTCCGTGCTGGTAGGCGGTGCAGTTGATGAGCATGGCGCGCAGGCTCGGCAGGGACGCCGTCAGTGGGCGCGGGTCGGGGTGTCCGCCGTTTGCGGGCCGGGCGCGGGGGCGATGTCGCGCAGCAGGCGGCCGGGGTTTTCCAGGTCGTCGATGATCAGCATTTCGGCCTGGGCGGCGGTGACCGGACGCGAGTACAGGAAACCCTGGGCGAATTCGGCCCCCAGCCCGCGCAGCAGCGCTTCCTGGGCGGGGAGCTCGACGCCCTCGCAGACGACCTCGCGGCCCAGCTTGTGGGCGAGGTTGAGGATGGTTTCGACGAAGCTGCGGTCGGCCGCCCGGTCGTGAACGTGGCGGATGAACGAGCGGTCGACCTTCAGGGTGTCGATCGGCAGGCGGTGCAGGTAGGACAGCGAGGAGTAACCGGTGCCGAAGTCGTCCAGCATCAGTTTGAGTCGGGTGCGCTTGAGGGCGCTCATCAGCTCGATCGCGCGCTCGCCGTCTTCCATTGCCGCGCTTTCGGTGATTTCGAGCTTCAGGTGGCGCGGGGAAAGTCCGCTCTCGCGCAGGGTGCGGCGGATCTCCGGCAGCAGCTCGGGGTGGGTGAGCTGGCGTGCGGACAGGTTGACGCTGACGGTCAACGCCGGGCGGCGCGGGAAGGCGAGCTGCCAGCGGCGCATCTGGGCGCACGCGGTGTCGAGCATCCAGCGCCCGATGGGGACGATCAGGCCGCTGTCTTCGGCCAGGGGGATGAATTCGGCGGGGGGGATGAGGCCGCGCTCGGGGTGGTTCCAGCGCACCAGCGCTTCGAAGCCGACCAGCCGGGTGTCGCGCAGACGCACGATCGGCTGGTAATAGGCTTCGAATTGATTGCGCTCGAGCGCGCGGCGCAGATCGAGTTCGAGGTCGAGCCGGCGCAAGGCTTCTTCGTGCATCCCGCGGTCGAACATCGCATAACCGCCGCCGCCCTGGGTCTTGGCCCGGTTCATCGCCAGGCTGGCGTCGCGGAGCATGACGTCAGGATGGTCGTAGTGGGAATTGTTCATCGTCATTCCCGCTGACATGCTGGCGAACACTTCATGTTCGTGCAGATGGAAAGGCAGGACGCAGCTTTCCTGCAGGCGCTTGATGACCCGCACCGGGGAGGTGGGGTCCTTGATGTCTTCGAGCAGGATGCCGAACTCGTCGCCGCCGAGGCGCGCGATCATGTCGGTCGGCCGGGTGGAGCGGCGCAGCAGGTTGGCGATCTCGATCAGCAGCAGATCGCCGATGCGGTTGCCGAGGCTGTGGTTGATGACGCTGAAGCGGTCGATGCCGCAGTGGATGACGGCGAACTGGAGCTGATTGTTGCGCTGGGCGCGCTGCATCGCGTGATTGACGCGGTCGAGGAACAGGCCGCGGTTGGGCAGGCCGGTCAGGCCGTCGATGAAGACTTCCGGCAGCCGGGCTTCGTGCTCCGACAGGTTCACCCCGGTCTCGTGCGCCGAAGCGTAGAACAGCATGTGGTCGGGGTCGAAGCTGACGCTCCACGCCAGGCCGACATAGGTGCCGTCGCTTCTGCGGCAGCGGCACGAAAAGCGCACCGTCGACAATTCGTCGCCGATGCGGCACAGGCGGTCGATCATGTCCTCGCGGTCGAGTTCGTGCACGACCTCGATGAACGGACGCCAGCGCAATTCGTCCTGGCCGAGGCCGAGCACTTCCCGCCATGATTCGCTCATCATCTGGATCACCCAGTTCTCGTCGAGAACCATCAGCAAGGCGCCCGGCAGCCTGAAGAATGCGCTTTCGGCGGGGAAGGCCTGCGGAGGTTTTCGATAAACGGACATCATGGGCGGTTACTCGCGGGTTTTCGCAATGATACGGGGCTGCAGGGATTCGGTGAACGTGAATTCATCAAGTTCGGACGGCTTCGAGCAGGTTGCGCACCGCTTTGACCCGCTCTTTCAGGTCGGGCAGGTTGGTGCGGCGGACGAGTTTTTCCGGGCCGGCCATCCTGGTGTCGCGGTCCTTCTGGATCAGGAAGATCACCTTCACCGGGTCGATCGGCGCATCCGGGGCGAACTGCACGCTGATCTGGGCCTCGGAAGCATCGAGCTTATGCACGCCGAACGCCTTGACCATCATCCGCAGGCGGTGGGTCTCGATCAGGGCGACGGTTTGCGCCGGCAGTTCGCCGAAGCGGTCGATCAGCTCTTCCTGCAGCGCGCGCAGATCCTCTTCCGTCTCGCAGTTGGCCAGGCGCTTGTAGAGCGTGAGCCGCTCCTGGACGTCGGGGCAGTAGTCGGTGGGCAGCAGCGCGGGCGTGTGCAGGTTGATCTCGGAGACGACCTCCAGCGGCTGGGACAGGTCGGGCTCGCGGCCGGCCTGCAGGTCCCGGACCGCGCGCTTGAGCATCTCGGTGTACAGGCTGAAGCCGACCTGCTGGATTTCGCCCGACTGGTTCTCGCCCAGGACTTCGCCGGCGCCGCGGATCTCGAGGTCGTGCATGGCAAGGTAAAAGCCCGAGCCGAGCTCGTCCATCAGCGCGATCGCCTCCAGGCGCTTTTGCGCCTGCGGCGTCGGTTTGGCGCCGGGCTGGGTCAGCAGGTAGGCGTAGGCCTGGTGGTGACTGCGGCCGACGCGGCCGCGCAGCTGGTGCAACTGGGCGAGGCCGAAGCGGTCGGCGCGGTTGATGATGATAGTGTTGGCGGTGGGGATGTTGATGCCGGTCTCGATGATGGTGGTGCACAGCAGCAGGTTGGCGCGCTGCTGGGTGAATTCGCGCATCACGCGCTCGAGTTCGCGCTCGGGCAGCTGGCCGTGACCGACGACGATGCGCGCCTCGGGCAGCAGCTCTTCGAGGTCGTCGCGCATGTTGTCGATGGTGTCGACCTCGTTGTGCAGGAAATACACCTGGCCGCCGCGCTTGAATTCGCGCAGCACCGCCTCGCGGATCGCGCCGCGGCTCGAAGGCTGGACGAAGGTCTTGATCGCCAGGCGCTTTTGCGGCGCGGTGGCGATCACCGAGAACTCGCGCAGGCCTTCCATCGCCAGGCCGAGCGTGCGCGGGATCGGGGTGGCGGTGAGGGTCAGGACGTCGACTTCGGAACGCAGCGCTTTCAGCGCTTCCTTCTGGCGCACGCCGAAACGGTGTTCCTCGTCGATGATCACCAGCCCGAGGCGCTTGAACTTGACGTCCTTCTGGATCAGGCGGTGGGTGCCGATGACGATGTCCACCTTGCCTTCGCCGAGCAGCCGGAGCGACTCGGCCTGCTCCTTGGCGGACTTGAAGCGCGACAGTTCGGCGATCTTGATCGGCCAGTCGGCGAAGCGGTCGGCGAAGGTCTGGTAGTGCTGTTCGGCGAGCAGGGTGGTCGGGCACAGCACCACCACCTGGCGGCCGTCGGCTACCGCGATGAAGGCTGCGCGCAGCGCCACTTCGGTCTTGCCGAAGCCGACGTCGCCGCATACCAGGCGGTCCATCGGCCGGCCTGATTTCATGTCGGTGACCACGGCGTCGATCGCCGCCTGCTGGTCGGGCGTGGTCTCGAAGCCGAAGCCTTCGGCGAAGGCTTCCAGGTCGTGCTGGGTGAAATCGAAGCGGTGCCCGGGGCGCGCGGCGCGCTGGGCGTAGAGCGCGAGCAGCTCGGCGGCGGTGTCGCGCACCTGCATCGCGGCTTTTTTCTTCGCCTTTTCCCACTGGCCCGAGCCGAGGCGGTGCAGTTCCACGCCTTCCGGGTCGGCGCCGGCGTAGCGGGTGATCACGTGCAGTTGCGCCACCGGCACGTAGAGCTTGTCGCCGCCGTTGTATTCCAGATGGAGGAACTCGCTCGTTTGCTCAACCCGGCCTTCGCCGAGGTTCATGTGGATCAGCCCGAGGTAGCGGCCGATGCCGTGCGACACGTGCACCACCGGGTCGCCGATCTTCAGCTCGGACAGATCGCGCAGCCAGCCTTCCATGGTCGCCGCCTTGCGGCTGTCGCGGCGGCTGCGGCTGCGGGCGGTGGCAGCGTAGAGTTCGGCCTCGGTCAGCACCGCCAGCCTGGCCGCCGGCAGCACGAAGCCGCGGGCGAGCGGGGCGACGCCGAGCGCCACCGGGCTGGCGGCGGCGAGGAAGGCCGCGAAATCGACCGTCGGCTCGGGCTTCACGCCGTATTCGGCGAAGAACTCGGCCATCGTTTCGCGCCGGCCGGGCGAGTCGGCGAGGAGCAGGATGCGGCCGCCGGCGTCGTCGATGAAACCGTCGATGAAGGCCTTGAGCCTGTGCAGCGGGTCGGAGGACTTGCGCTCGACGGCGACTTCGGGTGCGGGCAGGGCGAGCGCGGCGGCATCGCGACCGGCGCTGTCCACCTTGCCCGCCGCTTCGCCCGCGGGTGTGCCGCCGCCTGCTCCGGCGTTGCGAGCGGGGTCGGGCTCGGCGCCGATGTCCAGGCGCGGGCGGCGCTTGAGCGCGGTGAAGAAGGCTTCGTCGCTGAGAAAAAGCTGCTCGGGCGGCAGCACCGGGCGGCTGCGGTCGCCTTTGAGCAGGTCGTGGCGCGAGCGGGTGTCGCGCCAGAATTCGGCGATCGCCGTGGGGACGTCGCGGTGCAGCAGCACCGGGGTGTCGGCGGGCAGGTAGTCGAGCAGGGTCGCGGTATCGTCGAAGAACAGCGGCAGGTAGTACTCGATGCCGGCGGGAGCGATGCCGCCGGAAATATCCTTGTAGATCGAGGCGCGCGTCGGGTCGCCCTCGAAGGTCTCGCGGAAGCGGCTGCGAAAGCGGGTGCGCCCGGCATCGTCGAGGGGGAATTCGCGCGCCGGCAGCAGGCGGATTTCCTTCGTCGGATAGACGGTGCGCTGGGTGTCGGGGTCGAAGGTCTTGATGCTCTCGACTTCGTCGTCGAAGAGGTCGATGCGGAAAGGCAGTGGAGAGCCCATCGGGAACAGGTCAACGAGCCCGCCGCGCACCGAGAATTCACCGGGGCTGACCACCTGGGTGACGTGGGCGTAGCCGGCCAGTGCCATCTGGGTCTTGAACCGCTCCGCGTCGAGGCGCTCGCCCTGCTTGAGGAAGAAAGTGTAGGCGGCAAGATAGCTCGGTGGCGCCATCCGGTAGAGCGCGGTGGACGCGGGCACGAGCACGATATCGGCTTCGCCGCGGCTGAGCGCATACAAGGTGGCGAGGCGTTCGGAGATGAGATCCTGATGCGGCGAGAAGCTGTCGTAAGGCAGGGTTTCCCAGTCCGGCAGCAGGTGCAGGCGCAAGGCCGGTGCGATCCAGGCGATTTCATCCACCAGGCGCTGGGCGTCGAGCGGATTGGCGGTGATCACCAGCAGCATGCGGCCGCGGCCGGCGAGCTGGGCGATCGCGAGCGCGTCGGCGGAGCCGGCCAGTGGCGGCAACGCCAGGCGGGCGCCGGCTCTGGGTAGGGGCAGGGTGGCGAGATGGGTGAGCAGGGTGTCGAGCGGACTTGGCATTGGGAGCGTGTATCTGCGGCGGAAGAAGCGCTCGCCGGCGGCGCGCGGCCTTGGCGAGGGGGCGATTATCCCGCAAACCGTGCCCGTGCGCCCGGCCGCACCGGGCTTGCCGGGTTGCCGCACCCGGTGCGGCCGCGCGGAGGAGGGTGCGTGGAGGAGGGTGCGTGGAGGGGGCGCGGTCAGCGCCGGGCGCCGGGGCCGCGCGCTGCCGGCAGCGGGCGCGGCTCAGGCATGGCGGTGAATCGCGACCGGAATCCGCCGCGCGCCGAAGGCCTTGCCGATTGCGGCGCCGCTTGGACCGAAGCGCCCCGCGAGCACGGTGCCGCAGTGCGGGCAGGCGCCCCGGGCGTCGAGGTGGTAGCTGCGGATCTCGTACCAGTCGCGCACGATCAGCGCTTCGCCGCAGCCGGTGCAGCGCGTGGTGTCGCCGTCAATGTCGTGCACGTTACCGGTATAGACGTGCTGCAGGCCGCTATCGAGCGCGATGCGCCGCGCGCGGCGCAAGGTGGCGGGCGGCGTGGGCGGCAGGTCGTCCATCTTGAAATCGGGATGGAAGGCGCTGAAGTGCAGCGGTACGTCGGCGCCGAGTTCCTTGCGTACCCAGTTCGACAAGGCGGTGAGTTCTTCGTCCGAGTCGTTGTGGCCGGGAATCAGCAAGGTGGTGAGCTCGACCCAGACCTCGGTTTCGTGCCGCAGCCAGAGCAGGGTGTCGAGTACCGGCTGGAGGTGGGCGCCGCACAGTTTCACGTAGAAGTCTTCGGTGAAGCCTTTCAGGTCGACGTTGGCCGCGTCCATCCGTGAAAAGAAGTCGTGGCGCGCGAGCTCGGTGATGTAGCCGGCGGTGACCGCCACCGTCTTCAGCCCCGCGCGGTGGCAGGCGTCGGCGACATCGATCGCGTACTCGGCGAAAACCACCGGGTCGTTGTAGGTGAAGGCGACGCTGTGACAGCCCCAGTGCTGCGCGGTGGCGACGATTTCCTGCGGCGAGGCAGCGTCCATCAGCGTGTCCATGTCGCGCGACTTGGAAATGTCCCAGTTCTGGCAGAACTTGCACGCCAGGTTGCAGCCGGCGGTACCGAAGGAGAACACGCTGCTGCCCGGGTAGAAGTGATTCAGCGGTTTCTTCTCGATCGGGTCGATGCAGAAACCCGAGCTGCGTCCGTAGGTGGTCAGCAGCATGTCGTCGCCTTCGCGCATGCGCACGAAGCAGGCGCCACGCTGACCGGGATGCAGCTTGCAGAAGCGCGGGCACAGGTCGCACTGGTAGCGCCCGTCGTCGAGCGCATGCCAGTAGCGGGCGGGATGGCGGCTGTCGGCCGCGGTGGCCGGTGACGGGGCGGTGTTCATGGTGGGCGCTCCAGCTCGGGTGGGGACTGGCGAGGGCGGTCAGGCGTGGTGCAAGGTCAGGAGTGGGCCTGCTCGCTCTCCTTCCATTTCTGCACGTGGTAGCGGGCGGCCATCAGTTCGACCACCTCGCGGTTGGTGGGCAGGCCGGCCTTGTGCTTGAGCGCGTTGAGGAAGGCGCGCGGCTCGGGAAGCTGCTCCCACACCTGGGGCAGGAAGGTGGCGCTGCTGCAGCCCGAGAACAGGATCAGGCCGTCTTCGAAAGGACGCAACTGGGCGAGCAGCTCTTCCTCGCCGAAAAAGTCGATGAATTCGGGCTCGGACAGCACCGAGACTTCGATCGAAATCCCGCCCAGCTCCTCGCCGGTGAGCGGCGGAAAACGTGAATCCTTGCTGGCGGCGGCGACGGCGTTGGTCATGACATCCTCCCCCAGCGGGTGCGAGCGACGCAGGCTGCCGATGCAGCCGCGCAGCCGGCCGTCCTGCAGCAAGGTGATGAAGGACGCGCCGCGCTCGTGCAGGCGGGCGTCTTGCGGCACCTCGGGCGCCGGAGCGAGGCCCAGATGATGGGCGATCGCCGCGCGGGCGAGCTTGAGCAGGAGGGGGCCGAGGTCAGTGTCGGGCATGGTCGGGGAACTCCGTGTCGGAAAAAGCGATGCTGGTGTAGCCGACGACCCGCGCACGGTCGCCGGCAGTGTCGCCGGAATTGCGCAGGTCGAGCAGCTGTGGATGGAGGTGATGACGGCGGGCGGCAAGCAGCAGGCCGTTGATCGGGGTGGCGCCGCACGCCTGCTCGTGATCGATGCCGTCGCGCAGGGTGAGGACCGCTTCGACGGTGGCCCGGTCGGTCCACTGGGCCTCGCGGTACGGGTGGTAATGAGACAGGTCCGAGCTGACGACGATCAGGGTTTCCGGCCCGCCCCACAGGGCCTCGAGCAGTTCCGCGACCGCCGCGGCGGGGGCGTCGCCGACCAGCAGGGGGACGATCTCGAAGCGCTCGAGCATCACCTGGAGGAAGGGGAGCTGTACTTCGAGGCAGTGCTCGAGGGCATGGGGGCGGTCATCGACATGCACGTCCGCTCTGGCCTGCAGCGCCAGCCAGTCCGCTTGGGACAGGGGCGCTTCGCCCAGCGGGGTGGCGAAAACCTGGGCTGCGGGGAGGGCGAAGCCGCGTACCGCCATGCGATGCGTGGGGCCGAGCAGGACCACGCGCCGGATGCGCTCGCGCAGCGGAGCGAGCGAGGTGTAGGCGCTCGCCGCCACCGCTCCCGAATAGATGTAGCCGGCATGGGGGACGATGAGCGCCTTGGGGATGGGCGCGGCTTCGAGCGGCACTGCGGTGGCCAGCAGTTCGGCGAGCTGGGTGCGCAACACGCGCTCGTCGCGCGGATAAAACAGCCCGGCGACCGCGGCCGGGCGAATCGAAGCGGCAGCCATATGTGAAGTCCCTGCCTTCAAGTCTTCGGGGGAAACGACGATGCAATTATAGGATGGTGCTTGCGGGATGCAGGTTCCGCGTCGGGAGCCGGCACCCCAGCGCCATTGTACGTGGTGCGACCGGGCGGAGCGCTGCGTGCGCCGGGAGAGGTGGCATGGGAAGGCGGCGCGGGGAACTGCCGCGGTGCGCGCTGCCCGGCTAGAATCGGGCCATGCAGACCTTCCATCCCCGTCACTTCGCCATCGTCCCGGCGGCCGGCAGCGGTTCGCGCATGGGCGCGGCGCGCCCCAAGCAATATCTGCCTCTGCTCGGTCGGCCATTGATCCACCATGCCCTTGCCACGCTGTGCGCCGCGCCGGCGATCGAGCGGGTGTTCGTCGTGCTCTCGGTCGATGACGCCGAGTGGGCACGGCACGACTGGAGCGCGCTGGGCTCCAAGCTGGTGCCGCTGTTCTGCGGTGGGGCGACGCGCGCCGACAGCGTGCTCGGCGGTCTGCGGGCGATCGCCGGCGAAGCGGCGCAGAGCGACTGGGTGCTGGTCCATGATGCGGCGCGCCCTTGCCTGGCCCCTTGGCACATCGACAAGCTGGTGCGCGAACTGGCCCAGGATGAGGTCGGCGGATTGCTGGCGGTGCCGGTCGCCGACACTCTCAAGCGCGCCGACGAGCATCGGCATGTCGCCCAAACCGTGCCGCGCGACAGCCTGTGGCAGGCGCAGACGCCGCAGATGTTCCGTTACGTGATGCTGCGCCGCGCCTTGGAGATGGCCAGCGAAGTCACCGACGAAGCGAGCGCGATCGAGATGGCCGGGCTGCGTCCGCGCCTGGTGCAGGGCGATGCGACCAACCTGAAAGTAACCTATCCGCTCGACCTTCATCTGGCCGAATGGATCCTCCAGCACCGTCGGGGGTGACGCGATGAATTTTCCTTTCCGTATCGGCCAGGGCTTCGATGTCCATGCCCTGGTTCCGGGGCGCCCGCTGATCATCGGCGGGGTGACGATTCCTTTCGCCTACGGTCTGCTGGGGCATTCCGACGCCGACGTGCTGTTGCATGCGCTCACCGATGCCCTGCTCGGCGCAGCCGGCCTGGGTGATATCGGCCGCCTCTTTCCCGACACCGATCCGGCCCATGCCGGGGCCGACAGCCGGGTGCTGCTGCGCGAAGCGTTCGCCCGCGTGCGCGCGGCCGGTTGGGCGGTCGTCAATATCGACGCCACGGTGATCTGCAAGGCGCCGCGCATCCTGCCGCACGCGCCGGAGATGGTGGCCAACATCGCGGCCGACCTTGGAATCGATGCCGCGGCCATCAACATCAAGGGCAAGACGACCGAAAAGCTCGGCTTCACCGGCCGTGGGGAAGGCATCGCGGCCCAGGTGGTCGCTCTGCTCGCACGCACGGGCGCGGCCTGAACGGACGGACGATGGCCGGGCCGCTCTTGCTCGCCTCCGCCCCGCCCCGTCGGCGGGTGTTCTTCGCGCTGTGGCCCGATCACACGATCGCGGCCGCTCTCCACGAAACCGCCCGCGGGCTATGGTCGGCCTGTGGCGGGCGTTTGATGCGGCGCGACACCTTGCACCTGACACTCGCCTTTCTGGGGGAAGTCCCGAACGCGGCGCTCGACCGGCTGTCGCGTGCGGCCGCACGGATCGAAGGTTCGCCCTTCGTCCTGGAACTGGACCGGGTGGGAAGCTGGCACGGCCAGCGCATCGTGTGGCTGGCGCCGCAAGAGGTGCCGGCGGCGCTGTCGGCGCTGGCCGGGGATCTCGATGCGGAGCTCGAGGCGGAAGGCTTCGCACTCGAAGCACGCCCCTTTTCGCCCCATGTCACCCTGCTGCGCAATGCGCGCAGCGCGCCGCCGGCGACCGGGCCTGCCGCCGTGCGCTGGCCCGTCTCCGCTTTCGCCTTGCTGGAGTCGGTGCGCGGCGTGGGTGTGGCGACTTATCGCGTGCTGGGGTCCTGGCCGTTGGCCGGGAAATGAAGAATTCCCACAGTCCTGGCCCGAAAATGAAAGACCGCGCCAGCGGGACGTGTCAAAGGACGCACCAAAAGGAAAACGGGGCGCACAGCGCCCCGCCTGTTCTGGACTTGTTCTGCGAACAGCCCGGTCTCCTGGGTGGAGACATCATGGTCATGAAAGTGCTTCAGTCAGCGCGAAGAGTGCATCCTGATCGATAGGGTCAAACGCTTCCTCCTGCAAAACGGGCCGCGAGGCCCTGAATCGTCGCATGGCTCAGAGCAGGATCGCCGAACCGAGCCGATCGCCGAGCTCGCTCTCGGGGGTCTTGGTGTAGTCCTTTTCGAAACGGTCGGTGATCAACTGCGCGGTTGGACCGTCGATGACCGTATTCAGCATGCCCATGAAGGCCGGCGGAGCGACCAGGATCGCGCGCCGGAACGCGTTGGCCGCGCGTCCCTGGTACAGCTCCTGGGCGATCTGTTGGGCGAATACCTTGGCTTCGTGCTGCTTGGGCAGGGTCTGCGGCTGCATCGATCCGCCACCCGAACCATTCGCTGCCATGGCGCCGGAACGGTCGGTGACGAGGTCGGCGTTTTTCTGTCTGCTCTCGGGATGGATCAGTTCCTTCACCAGCGTCAGCCCCTTGTTGGGGCCGAGGTTCGCATAGAGTTTCGCCAGGCTGGCGTTGGCAACCAAAATCCAGGTTATGGCCATGTGACACCCTCCATTGCTAGAAAAAACGCATCACCACGACAATGTGGCGGTGGTGTGCCGGAAGTCGCAGCACTTTCAGCTTAGCCATTCGCCTGCACTCTGCCAATTGCAATTGTTGCCGCATGGTGGGATCGGTTTTTGCTGGTCGGGAATGCAATCGACGGAAAAATCAGAACATTCTCGTCGGCAGGCACTTCGCGCGGGTTCATGTCCGGTCTTCGGGCGGGGATCGTGCCGCGGCGGCCGGATCGAGCCCGTAGAACCGGCGTAATTGCTCGTAGATGGCGGGAAAGCGCGCGCGCAGGTGGTGCGGGGATTCGAAGAAGGTTTCCGTGACCACGGCGAAGAATTCGCCCGGATCTTCGGCCGCATAGGGATCGATCACGGTCTGCGCACCGCGGTCGACTTCGGCGCGGAAGGCATCGAAGGCCTCGCTGAACGCCGCCGCCCAGGCGCTGCGCGACATGCCGGCGCGCAGGCGGGGGAGCCCGTCGACGCCGCCGTTTTCCATGTCGAGCTTGTGGGCGAACTCGTGGATGACGACGTTCACTCCGGGCGGGTGGGCGCCCTCGTCGAACCAGGCCACCAATACCGGTCCGCCCTCCCAGGCTTCGCCCAGCACCTCGTCCTCGTATTCGTGGACCACGCCGGCTTCGTCGAACTCGCGCCGCGGGATGACGAAATCGCCAGGGTAGACGACGATGCCGACCCAGCCAGCGTATGCCTCGAGGCCGATGTCGAGCACCAGCAGGCAGGCCTGGAGCGCGATCGACAACAGGATGTCGTCGTCCAGGTGCAGGCCGCGCGCGCCATGAAATTCCTTCGACGCAAGGAACTCGAGCGCCAGGGCGCGCAGGCGGATGCGCTCGGGCGGGGTCAGAAAATCGAGAAAGGGCAGACCGCGCTCGACCCTGTCCCACTGTGCAGCGGGAACTTCGGCCGGATTGCGTTCCAGCCCCAGCCAGCGTCGGATCCGTTTCAGCATGGAGGAGGGCGAGGGGAGCGTTGTGCAGGGGGATCTGGCCCTGGATGATCGCACAGCAGGCCGTGGGAGAACGCGCCGGTTGCGGGCGCGGGCGGGCGGCGGCCCGATATGGGATAATCCGCCGCCATGGTTTCCGTCACTCATGCGATTTCTCAGGGCGATACCGCGCCCCCGATCGAACTGCTCGCCGCCGGCCTGGACGAAGTCGAGCGCGGCCGCATCGAGGCCGCGCTCGACTGGATCGCGACGCTCTACGAAGGCAAGGTCCTCGGCACCGGCGAGTCGACCTGGACCCATGCGATCGGGGCCGCGCTGATCAGCGCCTCGCTGCGCCTGGACGTCGAAACACGGCTGGCGGCGCTGCTGTTCGCCGTCTGGGAGATGCTCGAGCATCCGGACGAAGAGCTCGGCAAACGCTTCGGGCCGGCGGTGGCCGGGTTGGTCCGCGGGCTGCACCGGCTCAATGGCCTGCGCGTGATCACGCGCATGACGGCAATGGCGAGCGCGCCCGAGATCCGCGCCCAGAACGAAGTGCTGCGCAAGATGCTGCTCGCCATGGTCGAGGATATCCGCGTGGTGCTGGTGCGCCTGGCCTCGCGCACCCAGACCTTGCGCTACTACGCCGACCAGCCCGCCGGTCAGCCTGCCGCAGGCTGCATCGAAATCGCGCGCGAGAGCCTCGACATCTACGCCCCGCTCGCCAACCGGCTCGGCGTGTGGCAGATCAAGTGGGAACTGGAGGACCTGTCCTTCCGCTTCATCGAGCCCGAGACCTACAAGCGCATCGCCAAGATGCTCGACGAGCGCCGGGTCGAGCGCGAAAAGTTCATCCACGACGCCATCGAGCGCCTCACCAACGAGCTTGCCGCGGCCGGAGTCAAGGCTGAAATCAGCGGGCGGCCGAAGCACATCTACAGCATCTACAACAAGATGCGCAAGAAGCGGCTCGACTTCTCGCAAGTGTTCGACATCCGCGCGCTGCGCGTGCTCGTCGACGAGATCAAGGACTGCTACACGGTGCTCGGTGTCGTGCACCAGATCTGGCAGCCGATCCCGAAAGAATTCGACGACTACATCACCAAGCCCAAGGGCAACAACTACCAGTCGCTGCATACCGCGGTGCTCGCCGGCGACGGCCGTGCGCTCGAAGTGCAGATCCGCACTCAGGCCATGCACAAGCACGCCGAACTCGGCGTCGCGGCGCACTGGCGCTACAAGGAAGGCGCCAGGAGCGGCAGCGACTACGACGAGAAGATCGCGCTGCTGCGCAAGCTGCTGTCGTGGCGCGACGAAGTCGCCGATGCCGCGCACTGGACGGAGCAGTACAAGCGCGCTTCGCTCGACGACACGCTCTACGTGCTGACCCCGCAGGGCCGGGTTGTCGACCTGCCGCGCGGAGCGACGCCGGTGGACTTCGCCTACCGCCTGCACACCGATCTCGGCCATCACTGCCGCGGGGCCAAGATCGACGGTCACCTGGTGCCGCTCAACACGCCGCTGGAAAACGGGCAGACGGTCGAGATCGTCGCCGCCAAGGAAGGCGGGCCGTCGCGCGACTGGCTCGACCCGCGCCAGGCCTACGTGGCGACTTCGCGCGCACGCTCCAAGATCAGGCAGTATTTCGCCCAACTCGACGAGGAAGAGCTGTTGTCGCGCGGGCGCAGCTTCGTCACCCGGGAAATGCAGCGCGACGGCCACGCCCAGGCCAACATCGACGGGCTCGCCGAGCGCCTGGGTTTTCGCAACGCCGAAACGCTGTTTCTCGCCGCCGGCCGTGGTGAAGTCGGCCCCCGTGCGCTGCAGGTAGCCCTGCGCGAAGGCGATGCGCCGCCCGCAGAGCCGGTGGCGGAAACCGGTTTCGTCGTCGGCCGCAGCCGCTCGGGAGACAACTCGGACAAGATCCTGATCGTCGGTGTCGGCAAGCTGATGACGTCGCTGTCGCGCTGCTGCAAGCCTGCGCCACCCGATGCGATCGAAGGTTTCGTCACCCGCGGGCGCGGGATCTCGATCCATCGCATCGACTGTGGCGATTTCCAGCAGCTCGCCCGGGCCCACCCCGAGCGCGTGATCGCGGCCGAGTGGGGCGAGCAGGGCGCGGACAGCCGCGACGCGCTCTATCAGGTCGACATCAACGTCCAGGCCGGCGACCGTCAGGGGCTGCTGCGCGACATTTCCGACGTGCTCTCGCGCGAGAAGCTCAATGTCATCGCGGTCAATTCGCTGACGAAGAAGGGCACGGCCTACATGCGCTTCACCATGGAAGTGCGCGGGATCAAGCAGGCGCAGCGGGCGATCACGCTGATCCGCGAGGTGCCCGGAGTGATCGACGCCCAGCGCCGCTGAACGGGGGGCACCGCTGCCGCACAGCAAAAGACGGCGCTGCCCCTTTCGCTGCGCGGGTGAAACCTTCAGCTGCTCGCCGCCAGTTCCTTCAGCAGGATCAGCTGCGCCACGCGGCGGATGCTGCGCGGGTGCTTGCGGCGATAGCTGCCGTCGGGCT
The DNA here is from genome assembly GCF_023093595.1 of Thauera aromatica. Taxonomy (GTDB): domain Bacteria; phylum Pseudomonadota; class Gammaproteobacteria; order Burkholderiales; family Rhodocyclaceae; genus Thauera; species Thauera aromatica_A. Next base: position 113,089 of record NZ_JALLIK010000104.1, on the reverse strand, counting down.
GCATGTCCCAGGCCTGGCAGTTGTCGCCCAGATAGGGGCGCAGCCCTTCCTTCATCACCCGGCGCTTGAGGCGGGGGTCGAGCACCGGGAAGGCGATCTCGATGCGGCGGAAGAAGTTGCGGTCCATCCAGTCCGCGCTCGACAGGTACATCTGGTCTTCGCCGTCGGCGTGGAAATGGAAGATGCGGTGATGTTCGAGAAAGCGCCCCACCACCGAGCGCACCCGGATGTTGTCCGACAGCCCGGGCACGCCCGGGCGCAGCGCGCAGGGGCCGCGGATGATCAGGTCGATCTCCACCCCGGCCTGCGAGGCGGCGTAGAGCGCCTCGATGGTTTCCGGCTCGAGCAGGGCGTTCATCTTTGCCAGGATGCGCCCGCGCCGGCCCGCGCGGGCGATCTCGGCCTCGCGTCCGATCGCGGCCACGACCTTGGGCTGCAGCGTGAACGGCGACTGCCACAAGTGGCGCAGCTCGGTCGCCTTGCCCAGGCCGGTGAGCTGCTTGAACACTTCGGCGACGTCCTCGCCGATCTCCTTGTTGCAGGTAAGCAGGCCGAAATCGGAATAGAAGCGCGTGGTGCGCGGATGGTAGTTGCCGGTGCCCATGTGCACGTAATGGCGCAGGCCGTCCTCCTCGCGGCGCACCACCATCAGCAGCTTGGCGTGGGTCTTGTAGCCGAACACGCCATAGACGACATGGGCGCCGACGTCCTCGAGGCGGCTGGCGAGGGCGATGTTGGCTTCTTCGTCGAAGCGTGCCATCAGCTCGAGGACGACGGTGACTTCCTTGCCTTTTTGCGCCGCGCGGGCGAGATGCTCCATCAGCACCGAGTCGGTGCCGGTGCGGTACACGGTCATCTTGATCGCCAGCACCTGGGGGTCGTCAGCCGCCGCGCGCAACATCTCGATCACCGGGGCGAAGCTCTGGAAGGGGTGATGGAGCAGGATGTCCTGGCTGCGGATGGCGGCGAAGATCGGCCGGCGCTTTTCCAAGGCCTTGGGCAGGCCGGGGACGAACGGGGGGTATTTGAGGTCGGGGCGCTCGACCCAGTCCGGGATCTGCATCAGGCGCACGAGGTTGACGATGCCCGGGGTGCGATAAAGATCGTCGTTGTCGAGGTGGAAGTGCTGCAGCAGGAATGAAGCCATGTCCACCGAGCAGTTGTCGGCGACTTCGAGCCGCACCGCGCCGCCGAACTGGCGCTGCTGCAGTTCGCCCTTGAGCGAGGCGCGCAGGTCCTTGACTTCTTCTTCGTCGACGAACAGATCGGAGTTGCGCGTGACCCGGAACTGATAGCAGCCGAGCACGTGCATGCCGCTGAACAGTTCGCCGACATGGGCGTGGAGCACCGAGGACAGGAACACGAAACCATATTCGAGCCCGCAGATTTCGTGCGGCAGCCGGATCACGCGCGGCAATGCCCGCGGCGCCTGCACGATGGCCGCACCCGAGTCGCGGCCGAAGGCGTCGCGCCCTTCGAGTTCGACGGCGAAGTTCAGGCTCTTGTTGAGCACACGCGGAAAAGGGTGGGCCGGGTCGAGGCCGATCGGCGTCAGCACCGGCATCACCTCGTTGAGGAAGAAGGTGCGGATCCAGGCCCGCTGCGCTTCCGTCCACTGGTTGCGGCGCAGGAACACGATGCCTTCCTGCCCCAGCGCGGGCAGGATGTCTTCATTGAGCAACTGGTACTGGCGGGCGATGATGGCATGCACTTCGCGGCTGACGCGCTCGAGCAGCTCGCTCGGAGAAATGCCGTCCTCGCCCGATTTACGGCTGCCGACGCGGATCTGCTCCTTGAGGCCGGAGACACGGATCTCGAAAAACTCGTCGAGATTGCTCGAAACGATGCACAGGAAGCGCAGGCGCTCGAGCAAGGGCACGGTCGAATCGGCGGCCTGGGCGAGGACGCGGCGCTGGAACTGGAGCAGGGATAGTTCGCGGTTGATGAAGTGGTCGGCGGGATAGTGGTGGTCGTTTCTCATGGAGGTTCCGGCTGGGGTGGGCGCGAGTCGGCATCGATGATTATGTGACAGTTTTACTTCGCGTTCATGACAGGTGCCGGGTATGAAGAGCGACAAAACGTATCGCGGCGGATCCGTGCCGCGCACGCCGGTGCCGCAACGCTGCGGCGGATGCGCCGCGGCCGGATGGACGCGCCGGGGGAGGGCATCGCCGATGATGCTAAAATCGCCCCCTCCGGCGCCGGCGGCGTCCTCCGAAGTGTGATGATGCGAGATCTAATTGCGGCCATCGACCTGGGCTCGAACAGTTTCCGCCTGCAGGTCGGTCGTATCGTCAACGACCAGATCTATCCGCTCGACGGCCTCAAAGAAGCGGTCCGGCTGGCGGCCGGCCTGTCGCCGGACAAGATGCTCGACCTCGCCGCGCAGCAGCGCGGGGTCGCGGCGCTGCAGCGTTTCCACGAGCGCCTGCACGATTTCGCTCCGCAACGGGTGCGCGCGGTGGCGACCAACACCTTGCGGGTGGCGAAGAACAGTGCCGAGTTCCTGATCCGCGCCGAGGCGGCGCTGGGCTTCCCGATCGAGGTCATCGCCGGGCGCGAGGAAGCGCGGCTGATCTACGTCGGCGTAGCGCATACCCTGCCCGATCCGCACCGCCAGCAGCTGATCGTCGACATCGGCGGCGGCTCGACCGAGTTCATCATCGGCAAGAGCTTCGAGCCGGTGCTGCTGGAGTCGCGCTACATGGGCTGCGTCGGCTTCAGCCTGCGCTTTTTCCCCGACGGGCGGATCGACAAGCGCAGCCTGAGGGACGCCGAACTCGCCGCGCGGCGCGAGTTGCAGACCATCGTCCAGGCTTACCGCGAGGCCGGCTGGGAAGAGGCGGTGGGCTCCAGCGGAACGGCCAAGGCCTTGCTCGAGATTCTCGAACAGAACGGTTTTTCCAGCGGCGGCATCACCCGTGACGGGCTCGAGCGGCTGAAGGCCGTGCTGCTGCGCGCGGGGCGGCTCGACGCGCTCGATCTGGCCGGGCTCAAGGGCGACCGCCTGCCGGTGATCCTGGGCGGGTTCGCGATCATGAGCGCGGTGTTCAAGGAGTTCGGCATCGAGCGCATGGTCTTCTCCGAAGGCGCGCTGCGCCTGGGTGTGCTCTACGACCTGCTCGGACGCTATCACCATCACGACCTGCGCGACGCCACGGTGGCGGCTTTCGTGCGCCGTTACGGGGTCGATACCCGCCAGGCGCAGCAGGTCGCCGACACCGCCTGCCATCTGCTCGAGCAACTCGCCCCGGAGATGGTCGACCCCGAGCATCTCGACCGGCGTTTCCTGCGCTGGGCCGCCATGCTCCACGAAATCGGCATTTCGGTGGCGCATTCGAGCTATCACAAGCACAGCGCCTACATCGTCGCCAACGCCGACATGCCGGGCTTTTCACGGATGGACCAGGCCCGCCTGGCGCGCCTCGTGCTGTCCCACCGCGGCAAGCTCGAGCGGGTCTCTTCGATCGACGCCGACAGCGTGGACTGGCTGCTGGTCGCCTGCCTGCGGCTGGCGGTGGTGGTGCATCGCGCCCGCGACGCGCGCGGCATCCCGCCGATCGAAATGCGCCGCGAGGGCAGGGGGTTTTCGGTGAACACTCCGGCGAGCTGGCTGCAGAAGCGACCGCTGACTGCCGCGGCGCTCGAGGAAGAGCGCCGCCAGTGGGTCGCGCTCGGGCGCGGACTGTACGTGCGCGCGCTCGGTGCGCGCAGCGCGGCGGCCTGAGCGGCGACGATCGCCATGGCTGCGGGTATCGATCGCGGAATCGTCATCGATCGTGCGGCGGGGACGGTGTGCCTGGCCGGAGAGTGGACGCTGAGGGCGTTGGCCGCGCGGGTCGCGGCGCGGCGGCGTGAGCTGGCGGCAGCGCAGGGCTGTGCGCACTGGTCGCTGTCCGCCATCGATCGCCTCGACAGCTTCGGTGCGCTCTTGCTGTGGCGTGCCTGGGGGGGGCGATGGCCGGCGCAGGTCGAACTGAGCGACGCCCACCGCGCCACCATCGAGCGCGTCGCCCGCGCGGCGGCGCGGCCGCTCGTGCTGGCCCCTTCGTTTACGGCCGCGGACGCGGTCGCGATGCTGGGCGCGGCGATCCTCGGCCTGGGCGTCCATCTGCGCGATTTCGTCGCCCTGCTCGGCCAGCTCCTGCTCGATCTGCTGCATCTTGCCCGCCATCCGCGCGAATGGCCGATGCTGGAAATTTCGGCCAATTTCCACAAGGTTGCGGTCAAGGCGATGGCGGTGACCGCCCTGGTGGGTTTTCTGATCGGCGTCGTGCTGTCCTATCTGTCGGCCCTGCAGCTGAAGATGTTCGGCGCCGACACCTTCATCGTCAATATCCTCGGTCTGGGCATCATCCGTGAACTCGGGCCGGTGCTGGTGTCGGTGCTGGTGGCGGGACGCTCGGGGTCGGCGATGACGGCCCAGCTCGGCGTGATGCGCGTCACCGAGGAAATCGATGCGCTCGCGGCGATGGGTATTTCGCGCTCGCTGCGCCTGGTGCTGCCCAAAGTGATCGCACTGACGCTGGCGATGCCGCTGCTGGTGCTGTGGACCTCGGCGGTCGCGCTGCTCGGGGGCTGGCTGTCGGCCTGGATCGAGCTCGATCTGTCGTTCCGCTACTTCATCGATGCCTTGCCCGATGCGGTGCCGGTGGCGAACCTGTTCATCGGCCTTTCCAAGGGAGCGGTGTTCGGCTTGCTGATCGCCCTCATCGCCTGCCATTTCGGCCTGCGCGTGCGCCCCAACACCGAGAGCCTGTCGACCAACACCACGGCGTCGGTGGTGTCGGCGATCACGGTAGTGATCCTGGTGGATGCGATCTTCGCGATCGCCACCCGCTCGATCGGGATTCCGGGATGAGCGCCGGCCGGCCGCAGGGCGCTCCGGTGGTTTCGCTGCGCGGCGTGGCCACGCGCTTCGGCGCCAACGTGGTGCACCAGGGGCTCGACCTGGACGTCGAGGCCGGGGAGATCGTGGCCCTGGTGGGCGGCTCGGGCAGCGGCAAGACGACCTTGCTGCGCCACGTCATCGGCCTCACCCGGCCGGCCGAGGGCGAGGTGCGGCTGTTCGGCGAAGCGCTGCACGCCGGCACGGTGCACGAGCGCATCGCGCGCCAGCGCCGCTTCGGCGTGCTGTTCCAGCAGGGGGCGCTGTTTTCCGCCTTTACCGTGGGTGAAAACATCGCCTTTCCGCTGCGCGAGCTCGGCATCGTGCACGAGGAAGAAATCCGCGATCTCGTCGCCCTGAAGCTGGCGATGGTCGAAATGGAGCCCGAGCACGCGCGGCTGATGCCGGCCGAGCTCTCCGGCGGGATGGTCAAGCGTGCGGCCCTCGCCCGTGCGCTGGCACTCGAGCCCGAGCTGTTGCTGCTCGACGAACCGACCGCTGGCCTGGACCCCGACCGCAGCGCCGCTTTCGTGCGCCTGATCCTGGCGCTGCGCGGCGAACTGGGGCTGACCGTGGTGCTGGTCACGCACGACCTCGATACCCTGGCGGCGATGGCCACCCGGGTGGCGGTGCTGGCCGACAAACACATCCTGAGCTATGCCACGCTGGAAGACACGCTGAAGGTCGATCATCCTTTCATCGAGCGCTTCTTTCACGGCGAGCATGGCCGCCGGGCCCTGGCCCGGGCACAGGGAGAGCGCTGATCATGGAAAACCGAGCCCACGCCCTCGCCGCAGGCCTGTTCGCACTCATCCTCGGAGCCGCGTTGCTGGGCGCCCTGTGGTGGTTCTCGAACGAGCGCGAGCCGATGCGCGATCTCGTCCTGGTCGCCCGCGGCGACATCAACGGCCTCGGCCCCCAGGCCCGGGTGCGTTACCGCGGGCTGGCAGTCGGGACGGTCAGCGCGGTGCGCATCGACCCGCAACCACCGCACGACATCCTGGTCCATGTCCGCGTCGTCCAGAATCTGCCGCTGACCCGGGGAACGCGCGCCACCCTCGGCACGATGGGAGTGACCGGGCTGGCCTACGTCCAGCTCGACGATCGCGGGGAAGACCCGACCCCGCTCGCCGGAACCGCCGACGCCCCGCCGCGGATTCCGCTCGAGCCCGGCCTGCTCGACCGGATCGCGGAGCGGGCGCTCGCGGCGGTGGACCGCTTCGATATGGTCGGCACCCAGGTCGCGCGAATGTTCGACGCCGAAAACGTCGCCCGCCTGCGCGCGACCTTGCAGCGGCTGGAATCGGCCGCCGAAGGCATGGATCGCAGCTTCGCCGATGTGCCGGAAACGCTTCGGGCGCTGCGTGCAGTGCTGAGCCCGGCCAACCTCGCCAGCCTGCAGGCGACCCTGGGCAATCTCGAGCAGGCCAGCGCCGAGGCCACGCCGGCGGTGGCCGAGTTGCGTGGGCTGCTGGTCCGCATCGAGCACATGACGGTGCGCCTGGACGAGGCCGCGACGGCGACCAGCAGCGGCCTCATCGACGGCACCCTGCCGCAGCTCAACGAACTGCTGCGCGAACTGACCGCGACTTCGCGCCGGGTCGGGCGCCTGGTCGAGGAGGTGGAGAGCACGCCGCAGGTCCTCCTGACCGGCCGGGCGGCGCGCGAACCGGGGCCGGGAGAGCCAGGCTTCGGGGCGCTCGCGCAGTGAGCGCCCACTTTCGATACGGACGACAACAACCATGATCTCCGGCCTATTTCCAGAATTTCCCCGCCTGCGCGGCATCGTGATCGGTCTTGGGGTGGCCGCCGCGCTGGCCGGCTGCAGCGGCCTGAACCTGAAACCCCCGCCGATGGCCTTCTACGATCTGGGCCTGGGCGCGCCGGCCGGGCTCGAGCCCCGTTTCGCGCCCCTGCGGATCGAGGTCGCGGCGCCGCCCTGGCTGGCGAGCAGCGCGCTGCAGTACCGCCTCCAATGGGACGATCCCCTGCGTCGGCGCAGCTACACCGAAAGCCGCTGGGTCGCCCAGCCTGCCGACATGCTGGCGCTGGCCTTGGAACGGGCGCTGAAACCGGATGGCAGCGGCAACCGCTGCCGTTTGCGGATCGAGGTGGACGAGCTCGTGCAAGTGTTCGACGACGTCGAGCGCAGCCGGGTAGAGGTGGTGCTGCGCGCCGGGCTGGTGCCGCCGCGCAGTGACGAGGCTCTGGCGCAGCGCGAATTCCGCGCCGACGTGCCGGCACCGAGCGGCGATGCGGTCGGTGGCGTGGGCGCATTCCGGGCCGCGGCGGATCGGCTCGCGGGGGAACTGGCCGACTGGATCGCCACCCTTCACCGTGCGGGGCCGCCCTTGGACGCGGGGACGCGCTGCCGGGGCTGAAGCGGACCCGATGGCCGCGCATGCGAGAGGAAAGGAGCCGAGGATGAGCGGGACCGGAAATTCGCCCTACGATACGGGGCTGGAGCGCAATGCCGCCAATTACGCGGCGCTGACACCGCTGACCTTCATCGAGCGCAGCGCCGCCGTCTATCCGCAGCGGCTCGCCGTGATCCACGGGCGCCGGTGGTATACCTGGGCCGAGAGCTTCGCCCGCTCGCGCCGCCTGGCTTCGGCGCTGAAGCAGCTCGGCATCGGCCGCAACGATACCGTGGCGGTGATTCTCAACAACACGCCCGAGATGTTCGAATGCCATTTCGGCGTTCCCGCCTGTGGCGCGGTGCTCAACACCATCAACACCCGCCTCGACCCCGAGGCCGTCGCCTTCATCCTGGCGCACGCCGAGGCGAAAGTGCTGCTGGTCGATCGCGAATACGCCGCGGTGGCGAAGAAAGCGCTCGCGCTCGCCGGGCGCAGCGGCCTCGTCGTGATCGATGTCGACGACACCGAGTACGTCGGCCCGGGCGAACGGCTGGGGCGGATGGACTACGAGGCGCTGCTCGCGAGCGGCAGCGAGGGCTTCGTCTTCGAGCCGCCGGCCGACGAATGGGATGCGATCTCGCTGAACTACACTTCGGGCACCACCGGAGACCCGAAGGGGGTCGTATACCACCATCGCGGCGCCTATCTCAACGCCTTGTCGAACATCGTCTCGTGGGGCATGCCGCCGCATGCGGTCTACCTGTGGACGCTGCCGATGTTCCACTGCAACGGCTGGTGCTTCGCGTGGTCGATGGCCGCCAACGCGGGCACCAACGTCTGCCTGCGCCGGGTCGATCCGCGTCTGATCTTCGATGCCATCCGCGCGCATCGGGTCACCCACTACTGCGGCGCACCGATCGTGCATTCGATGCTGGCGAGCGCGCCCGCGGCCTGGCGTGAAGGGATCGACCATACCGTGCATGGCCTGGTCGCCGCCGCGCCACCGCCGGCCGCGGTGATCGAGGGCATGGCGAAGATCGGCTTCGATCTCACCCACGTCTATGGCCTGACCGAAACCTACGGCCCGGCGGCGGTGTGCGCCAAGCACGACGAATGGGCCGATCTGGCGCTGTCCGAGCAGGTCGCCCTCAACGGCCGTCAAGGCGTGCGCTACCACGCCCAGGAAGCCATCACGGTGATCGACCCCGACACCATGGAGCAGGTACCGCGCGACGGCCGGACCATGGGCGAAGTCATGTTCCGCGGCAATCTGGTGATGAAGGGCTACCTGAAGAATCCGCGGGCGACCGCCGAGTCGTTCCGCGGCGGCTGGTATCACACCGGCGATCTGGGGGTGCTGCAGCCCGACGGCTACGTCAAGATCAAGGACCGCGCCAAGGACATCATCATCTCGGGCGGAGAGAACGTATCGTCGATCGAAATCGAGGACGTGCTCTATCGCCATCCCGCGGTGATGGCCGCGGCGGTGGTCGCGCTCGCCGACGAGAAGTGGGGCGAAGTGCCCTGCGCCTTCGTCGAACTGCGCGAGGGGGCCGAAGCGGACGCCGCGGCGCTGCTCGCCCATTGCCGCGCACACCTGGCCGGGTTCAAGATGCCGAAGAAGATCGTCTTCGGCGCCTTGCCCAAGACCTCGACCGGCAAGATCCAGAAGTTCATGCTGCGCGAACGGGCGCAGTCGGCGGCAGCATCCGGGTAGGGTGTCCCACTGCGCGGCGGGGGCACGGAGTTGGGCCGGGAGCGGGCGAGGAGGTACCATGGCGCCGCGCCCGCGCTGATGACCTGGAGCCCCGACCGATGGCGATGCCGCCCGACACGACCGCTGAACCCTTGCTGCTGCGCCGCGACGATGCCGGCGTCGCGACGCTGACGCTCAACCGTCCCGCGCGCTTCAATCCCTTGTCGCTGGCGATGCTCGAAGCCCTGCTCGAGGCCTTCGATGCCATTGCCCGGGACCCGCAGGTGCGGGTGGTGGTGCTCGCCGGTGCGGGCAAGGCATTTTGCGCCGGCCACGACCTGAAGGAAATGCGCGCGACGCCTGCCCTGGGGTTCCAGCAGCAGCTCTTTCGCTCGTGCAACCGCCTCATGATGAAGCTCGCCGAGCTTCCGCAGCCGGTCATCGCGCGCGTGCATGGCATCGCCACGGCGGCCGGCTGCCAACTGGTGGCGATGTGCGACCTCGCAGTCGCCGCCGACAGCGCCCGCTTCGCGGTGTCCGGGATCGATGTCGGCCTGTTCTGCGCCGCCCCGGGCGTGGCGCTGTCGCGCAATGTCGGGCGCAAGCAGGCGTTCGAGATGCTGGTGACCGGGCGCTTCATCGACGCGCACGAGGCCAGGCGCTGCGGCCTGCTCAACCGGGTGGTTGCCGAGGCCGCGCTCGATGCCGAAGTCGCGGCGCTCGCCGCCGCCATCGTCGCCCGGTCCGCAGCGGCGATCCGTTCCGGCAAGCAGCTGTTCTACAGGCAGCTCGAGATGGGGGTGGATGCCGCCTATCAGCTTGCGGCGGAAACCATGGCGCACGACATGATGTACGACGATGCCGCCGAAGGCATCGATGCCTTCCTCGCCGGGCGCCCGCCGATGTTCAAGGGCAGCTGAAACCGAGCCCCCGATGCTGATCGACACCCACGTCCATCTCGATGCGGCCGAGTTCGATGACGACCGCGAGACGGTGATCGCCGCGGCCCGCGCCGCCGGCGTGGACGGCTTCGTCGTGCCCGCAGTCGGGGCGGAAAACTTCGATGCGGTGGCGGCGCTGGCCGCGGCCCGCAGCGATACCGCGTGTGCGCTCGGCGTTCATCCCCTGTACGTGATGCGGGCCCGCGCGGAAGATCTCGATGTGCTCGACCAGCGTTTGGGCGAGGGACTCGCGCTGGCGGTGGGCGAGATCGGCCTCGACCATTTCGTGCGCGATGTCGATCCGGCGCGTCAGCTCGATTTTTTTGCCGCCCAACTCGGCCTCGCGCGCAAGCACGGCCTGCCGGTGATCCTGCACGTGCGTCGCGCGATCGACCCGATCCTCGGGCAGCTGCGCCGCATTACCGTTCCCGGCGGCATCGCCCACGCCTTCAACGGCAGCCGGCAGCAGGCCGAGATGTTCATCGCCCTCGGCTTCAAGCTCGGCTTCGGCGGATCGATGACGTTTTCCGGCTCGACGCGGATCCGCGCGCTCGCCGCCAGCCTGCCGCTGGAGGCGATCGTGCTGGAAACCGATGCGCCCGACATCCCGCCGGCCTGGGGGCAAGGGCAGCGCAATACGCCCGCGAATCTGCGGGCCTATGCCGAGCTGCTCGCCGAGCTGCGCGCCCTCCCCGTGGAGGAAATCGTCGCCGCCACCGGGCGCAACGCCAGCGCCGCGCTCGGCGGCTGGAGGCCGCGCTGACTTCCTGGCTCAGTCCGGGGCAGGCGTTCTGGCGCTCCCCGAACGTGCGATCAGGTCTGCGATATCGCGCTTGAGCCGGGCGATGTCGCTGTCGAAACGGTCGTAGATCATCAGCGACACACCGAACACGTAAGCGTAGAGCAGCATGCAGCGGCTGGACGCTTCCTCCATCGGTACCCCGCAGGCGAGAAACAGCTCGCGGCCACAGCGTAGGCGGACGTCGTCGACTTCGGCGACGATCGCGGCGGCCTGGGCATCACGGCGCGCCCAGTCGCGCACCGCGAGTTCGATCATCATCCCGCGCCGGCTGCGGCTGGCGCCGTACACGTCGATGACGTGGTAGATCTGTTCGAGCGCCCGTCCCGGCTGGGCCCGGGTCTGCTTGCGGATGTCGCGGATGCGGCCCTCTTTCCAGTGGTGCAGTACGCCCATCAGCAAATCGCGGCGATCGCTGAAGTGCCAGTAGAAGCTGCCTTTGGTGACCTTGAGGCGCTTGGCGAGCACTTCGACGCGCAGTCCGGCGATGCCTTCCTCGGCGAGGACTTCGGTGGCACCCGCGATCCAGGCATCGCGATCGAGCTGCACACGCGGTTTTTTGGCTAAGTTTTCCATACGGTATAGTATGGGTGATTCTTTCTCCATGCGCTACCGTGTACAGCCGTACCGATCTCCCGCCGTCCGGTACGAATCCGGTTCGGCGCATGGCTCCTGCCGCCTGCTCCGGAAATCCGACCCACCACCATCCTGGAGTGATCCACTCATGAGCAACTACAGCGCGCCTCTCCGTGACATGCAGTTCGTGATGCGTGATCTCGCCGGCCTCGACGAGATCACCCGGCTGCCGGGCAACGAGGATGTCACTCCCGACCTGGTCGATGCCATTCTCGAAGAGGCCGACAAGTTCGCCGCTGGCGTCCTGGCGCCATTGAACCGCAGCGGCGACCAGCATGGCGCCAGGTGGCATGACGGTGAAGTCAGCACTGCGCCGGGCTGGAAGGAGGCCTACCGCCAGTTCGCCGAATCGGGCTGGACGGCCATCGCCTGCGATCCGCAGCATGGCGGTCAGGGCTTGCCGAAGCTGGTGTCGACCGCGGTCATGGAAATGTGGAAGTCGGCCAACATGGCCTTCTCGCTGTGCCCGATGCTCACCACCGGCGCGATCGAAGCCCTGATGCTGCGCGGCTCCGAGGCGCAGAAGGCGATGTATCTGCCGAAGATGGTGTCGGGCGAATGGACCGGGACGATGAACCTGACCGAACCCCAGGCGGGATCCGATCTCGCTGCGGTCCGTACCCGCGCCGAGCCGCAGGCCGACGGCAGCTACCGGCTTTTCGGGCAGAAGATCTTCATCACCTACGGCGAGCACGACCTCACCGGCAACATCGTCCATCTCGTGCTCGCCCGCCTGCCGGATGCGCCCGAAGGGGTGAAGGGGATCTCGCTCTTCGTCGTGCCGAAGTACCTGGTCGAGGCCGACGGCAGCCTGGGGGCGCGCAACGACGTGCGCTGCGTGTCGATCGAGCACAAGCTCGGGATCCACGCCAGCCCGACCTGTGTGCTCGCCTTCGGCGACCAGGGCGGCGCGGTCGGCACCCTGGTGGGCGAACCGAACCGCGGCCTCGAGTACATGTTCATCATGATGAACGAGGCCCGCTTCGCGGTCGGCATGGAAGGCCTGGCCCTGTCCGAGCGCGCCTACCAGCATGCCCTGCAGTATGCCAGGGAGCGCGTCCAGGGCACCGAGGCGGGAGTCCGTGGCGGCCCCAAGGTCAGCATCATCCGCCACCCCGACGTGCGCCGGATGCTGATGTCGATGAAAAGCCAGACCGAGGCGATGCGCGCGCTGGCCTACGTCGTCGCCGCCGAGACCGACAAGGCCCATCGTCACGCCGACGCCCAGCAACGCGCGTGCAGCCGGGCCTTCGTCGATCTGATGATTCCGGTGGTGAAAGGCTGGCTGACGGAGAACGCGTTCGAGATCGCCTCGACCGGTGTCCAGGTGCACGGCGGCATGGGCTTCATCGAGGAGACCGGCGCGGCGCAGCATCTGCGCGACGCCCGCATCACCTCGATTTATGAAGGTACGACAGCCATCCAGGCCAACGACCTGATCGGGCGCAAGATCGCCCGTGATGGCGGGGCCGCGATCGGCGCCGTGGTGCGGCAGATGGGTGCGGTCGAAGCCGAACTTGCTGCACTCGGCGACGAATCCTTCGCCCCCATCCGCCGTGCGCTGGGCAGCGGGATCGCCGCACTCGAGGAAGCGGTGGCCTATCTTCTCGCCACCTACGACCAGGACATCAAGGCCGCCTCGGTCGGAGCCGTTCCCTTCCTCCGGCTGCTCGGCATCGTCGCCGGCGGCTGGCAACTGGCCCGTGCGGCGCTGGCGGCCCGGCGCAGGCTCGAGGCCGGCGAGGGCGAGGCGGATTTCTACCGGGCGAAGATCGTCAGCGCGCGCTTCTATGCCGACCACGTCATGGCGCAGGCGCCCGGCCTGGCCTATACGGTGGTGAATGGGGCGGCGGGCGCGCTGGAACTGGACGATACGCAGTTCTGAACCGCCGAGGCGGCGAGCGAGGATCTGGCGCTGCCACCGGCATCGGGCCGGGCGCAACATCGCGCCTGCCGCGGGCGCGGCGCCCTTTCCACTCCCGACAGCCGTCCCCGGCTGCACCGAAAACGACAACGGCGCCGGTCCCGATGCGGGATCCCGGCGCCGATGCTTCCCGTCCTGGCGCTAAAAGCGCGGCCGGGCTTATTCGACCTTGGCCTTCTCGCGCAGCGCCTGGATGTGTTTTTCCACCTTCTGCTGCTGCAGGCGCTGTTGCAACTGCGGTTTGACTTCGTCGAGCGGGGGCGGCTGCACATCGCGCATATCGTCGAGCTGGATGACGTGGTAGCCGAAGTCGCTCTTCACCGGAGTGGCGGTGTATTTGCCTTTTTCCAGCTTCACCATGGCATCGGAGAAAGGCTTCACAAACATGCCCGGGTTGCTCCAGCCCAGTTCTCCGCCGCGATCCTTGGAGCCGGGATCGAGCGACTCCTTGGCGACTTCTTCGAACGGCGTACCGTTCTGCAAGCGGGCGATGATCGCCTTCGCCGCGGTTTCGGTTTCGACCAGGACGTGGCGCGGCTTGTATTCCTTGCTGCCCAGGCGTGCCTTGATGGTTTCGTATTCGGCCTTGAGTTCGGCATCGGAAACCGGGTTGGCGCGCACATATTCCTGCAGGTAGGCGCGGATCAGGATCGCCTGGCGGGCCATGTCCATCTGGGCCTGGACTTCGGCCTTCTTGTCCAGACCCTTGCCGGTCGCGGCCTGGCCCAGGACTTCACGGCGGATCAGCTCTTCCCGGACCGCTTCGTTCAGCTCCTGGCTGTCCGGCGTGCCTTGGGCGCGCTGTTCGGCAAGCATGGTTTCGGCGCGCGAGGCCGGAATGGCGACGCCATTGACTTTGGCGACCGGGTCGGCGGCGAGCGCAGGCCAGGCGAGAAAGCCGGCAAGCAGGGTGACGGCGAGACGGCTCGGAAACAGTTTCATCGGGTATTCCTCAGGGAGTGGAGTGCTTTGCGGCCTCGGTGGCCGAAAAGGCGCGAATGGCCAGGGCGTGGATGTCTTTTTTCATCATCCCGCCCAGTGCCTGGTAAATCATGCGGTGACGGGCCACCGTGCCGTGCCCTTCGAACGCGGCGGACACCAGCGTCAGGCGGTAGTGCCCGCCACCGTCGCGGGCGCCGGCATGGCCGGCATGCAGCGCGCTGTCGTCGCCGACCTCGATCAGCTCGACCGGAAAGGCGGAGCAGAGCGTCGCGCGGATGCGTTCGGCCACTTCGGCGCTCACGGCAGGACCTTCCGGAATGGACGGACGGTGGTGCGGGCGAACACGCCTTGCCTGGCGTAAGGGTCTTCGGCGAGCCAGCGTTCGGCGCTGGCGAGCGAGTCGAATTCGGCGACCACCAGGCTGCCGGCAAAACCGGCCGGGCCGGGGTCGGGGGCGTCGATCGCCGGCATCGGTCCGGCCAGCAGCAGGCGGCCTTCGTCGCGCAGCGCCTCGAGGCGGGCGAGGTGCTCGGCGCGCACCGCGAGGCGGGTTTCCAGCGTCCCCGGCGCGTCCTCGCCGATCAGGGCGTAAAACATCAGTTGCTCTCCTCTTCGAGATGGCGGGACAGGTAGAACCCCTGGCCCAGCACGAACGCCAGCATCAGGCCGATGCCGCCGAACAGTTTGAAATCGACCCAGGTTTCTTCGCTGAAGTTGTAGGCCACGTACAGATTGAGCAGGCCCATGGCGATGAAGAAGCTCGCCCATGCCAGGTTCAGCCGCTCCCAGACCGGATCGGGAAGGCGGATCTGCGCCTCGAGCATGTTGCGGATCAGGTTGCGGTGCAGCAGGGCGGCCGAGCCGAGCAGCACACATCCGAACAGCCAGTACAGCGCGGTGGGCTTCCACTTGATGAACGTGGGGTTATGAAAGAACAGGGTAGCGCCGCCGAACACGGTGATGATCGCCAGGCTCACCCACAGCATGGTGTCGACCTTGCGATGGCGCAGCCAGACCAGCGCGATCTGCAGCGCGGTTGCGGCGATGGCGACGACGGTGGCGATCAGGATCGGCGCCTGGTTGACAGCGATCCCGTCGCCGAGCCAGCCGCTGAGCAGCGCGTGGGCTGCTTCCGGGTGGGCCCCGCCGAGCTTGTAGGCGGCGAAGAAGAGGATGACCGGCAGAAGGTCGAAAAGGAATTTCATGCGGCAGAATTATAGCGGGTGTCGGTTCCGGCGGAGTCCGGTAGATTGAGGATGGCGCGCAGGCCGCCGCCCGGGCGCGGTAGGAGGTCGAGCCGGCCGTGGTGGGCTCGCATCACTCGATCGACGATGGCCAGGCCGAGCCCCGCACCTTTGGTGTTGCTGCGCGCTGCCTCGAGCCGGGTAAAGGGGTGGCGCATGCGCTCGACCTGGTCTTCGGGAATGCCCGGGCCGCGGTCGGCGACTTCGATGCAGGCAAAGCTTTCGCGCCTGCCGATGTCGATGTCGAGCGGGCTATCATCGCCGGCGTAGCGCAGCGCGTTGTCGATCAGGTTGGCGAGGGCGCGACGCAGCGGCAGCACGTGGACGGCCGCTTCGAGCCGCTCCGCGCCGTGGATGCGGATATCGATTCCGCGCAGGCG
The DNA here is from genome assembly GCF_023093595.1 of Thauera aromatica. Lineage (GTDB taxonomy): Bacteria > Pseudomonadota > Gammaproteobacteria > Burkholderiales > Rhodocyclaceae > Thauera > Thauera aromatica_A. The sequence goes on along the minus strand of NZ_JALLIK010000104.1, from coordinate 97,279 downwards.
GTAGGGTTCGGTGACCTCATGCACGAGGCGCACCAGGTCGAGCCGCTGCAGCGCCTGCTGCGGCTCGCCCCGGCCGAAATCGAGGAACTGGCCGATGATCCGGTCCATCTCCTCGATGTCGGCGACCATCGCCGAGACTTCGCTCGTCGGCGCGCCGGACATCTCGATCCCCAGGCGCAGGCGGGCGAGCGGTGTGCGCAGGTCGTGGGACACGCCGGCGAGAATCAGCGCGCGGTCGGCATCGTTGCGCGCGAGGTCTCCCGTCATGCGGTTGAAGGCGCGGGCGACGACGGCGATCTCCTGGGCGCCGGACTCCTCGATCAGCGGTGGCGTGCGTCCGCTGCCGATCATGTTGGCGGCACGCGCGAGCTGGCGCAGCGGGGCGCTGACCCGCGACACGATCAGGTAGGCGCCGAACAGCGCAGCCATCAGCGCGCCGCCCGCCCAGCCCAGCCAGCCGAAGGTGTCGGGGTTGTCGATACGTTCGGGCGGCAGCATCACCCAGTACTCGTCCTCCTCGTCTTCGGGATGAAGGCGGAAACTGACCCAGAAGCCTTCGAGCGTCTTCCACTTCGATGCGAAGCGGGTGTGCTCGCCAAGCTGGCGGCGGACGTCGGCCATCAGCAGGCGCAGGGGTCGGGTGTCGTCGAGGGCGCGGAGTTCGTCGCTGGCCTCGGCGGGATAGATGCGGATCCCCTCGAGCGCGGCGAGTTCGATCAGCAGGTCGGTCCGGCGCTCGATGTCGGCGTTGATCAGCGCGGTGCGGGTCAGATTGACCACTGAGACCACCATCTGCGCCACATCCCGCGCCCGCGCCGGCTCCTGCATGTAGCGGAAGATCTGCGACCACGCTCCGAGAGCCAGGGTCAGCAGCAGTGCAACGAGCAGGAAGGTCTGCCACAGCAGCGTGCCGGGCAGCACACGCGCGAGCAGGCGGCCCGGCGCGGGCCGGCGGGAAAGGGTCTGGCCCCCGGACATCGCAGCTTCAGTCTCCGGTCGCCGCCGGCTCCTGGCCACCGTTCGCCGCGCGTGGGTCTTCAGGCACGAACACGTAGCCGAAGCCCCACACGGTCTGGATGTAGCGCGGCTTGGCGGGGTCGTCTTCCACCAGCTTGCGCAGACGTGAAACCTGCACGTCGATGGCGCGATCGAACACGCCGTACTCGCGTCCGCGCGCCAGTTCCATCAGCTTGTCGCGCGACAGCGGCTGGCGCGGGTGGGTGAGCAGCACCTTGAGCAGGGAGAACTCTCCGGTGGTGAGCTGGATTTCCTCGCCACTGCGGGTCAGCGTGCGCGTCCCCAGGTTCACCGCGACCTGGCCGAAGCGGACGATCTCGTCTTCCGGCGTCGGCGCCCCGGGCAGGGTCTGCGGCTGGCGCCGCATCACCGCCTGGATGCGGGCGACGAGTTCGCGCGGGTTGAACGGCTTGGCGATGTAATCGTCCGCCCCCATTTCGAGGCCGACGATGCGGTCGACATCGTCGCCCTTGGCCGTGAGCATGATGATCGGGATGGGATTGTCCGCCGCCCGCAACCTGCGGCAGATGGTCAGCCCGTCTTCGCCCGGCAGCATCAGATCGAGCACGATCAGGTCGAAATGTTCGCGGTGCAGGGCGCGATCCATCAACGGCGCTTCGCCGACCGCCTTGACGCTGAACCCTTGTTCCTGAAGGTAGCGCGACAGCAACTCGCGCAAACGCGCGTCGTCATCGACGACGAGGATCCGATAGCGTGTTTTCTGATTCATGGCGGGAATCCTACCCTTGCTCCCGCAGCCTTTCCAGCGCTCCGCGACAAAGAGGACAGGGGCAGTGGGTAACGCTTCGTAAGAGCCCCGGCGGGGGGCAATATCGACTTACAAAGCGGAGGTGTGCGGGCCGCCGGGGGCTACCCATGAAATCCGTATTGCCGTATGTTCGGCAACAGCTTCGGAGAACTTCCGCGGCCCGTGTACCTATCATCCGCATCCTGCCCATTCCACCTTGCCCGGCCTGCCCCATCTCCTCGAGCATTCCCTCATCTGACGTTTCCTTCGCCGCCATGCCTGCCCGTGTCCCTGCCGCCTCTGCCCGCGCCCCTGCCGCGCCCCTCTTGGGAGGAATGTTCGCCGCAGCGTTCGTCATGCTCATCGCGATCGCGCCAGCACACGCCGAGCCATCGGAGCGGGAGAACCCGCGGGCGGAGATCGAAACCTCGGCCCACCCGTCGCGGGCCGGCGATTTGCGCCATGTACTGAATTCGGGCAGGGACATTGAAGGAGCTCCGCGGAGCCGGCGCCCGAGCAAGGACGAGCGCGAAGCGCTGCATCGCGATCTGCGCAGCGCCATGCAGGACGTTTATGGCGAACCGCCGCGCGCGCGCGGCCGGCGCTGAACGCGCTGCGAAGCCTCGCCGAGCCGGTAGAATACCGGCACCATGAAAGTACTCGCGATCGAAACCGCCTGCGAACAGGGAAGCGTAGCCTTGCTCTACGAAGGGGAGCTGCTGTCGCGTCGCATCGAAGGGGCGAAAAACCATTCCGAAGCCGTGCTGCGCGATATCCGCGATCTTCTGGGCGAGGCCGGGCTGGTTCCGGCGCAACTCGACGCGGTTGCCTTCGGTGCCGGGCCGGGGGCGTTTACCGGCCTGCGCCTGGCGTGCGGCATCGCCCAGGGGCTCGCACTGGGAGCCGATCTGGGCGTCGCGGCGATCTGCAGCCTGCAGGCGCTCGCGCTGCGCGCCGAGGCCCCGAGGGTGTTCGTGGCCACCGATGCCCGCATGGGCGAGGTCTATCACGCGGCCTTCGTGCACGACACCGAAAACGAGCCTCAAGCGGTAACCGGGATCGGCTGCTGTGCCCCCGGGGAGGTCGTGCTCCCCCCCGGGCGCTGGAGTGCCGCCGGATCGGCGTTCGCGGCGTGGCCGGAAGCCTTGCGCCAGCGTCTCGACGACCGCCTCGACGCCTGTCTGCCATCGTTGCTGCCCGATGCCGCCGAAGTGGCCCGCCTCGCCGTGCGCAGGGTGGAGCAAGGCGCCTTGCTCGCGCCCGAGCATGCCGCGCCTCTTTACGTGCGTGACAAGGTCGCCCTGACTACCGCCGAGCGGCTTGCCCGTGGAGGCCGCGCCTGATGGTGCTGTCGCAGGCGGTGTTGCGCCCGATGCGGGGCGAGGATCTCGACTGGGTCTGCGCATGCGAAGCCGAACTCCACGCTTTCCCGTGGACGCGGGGCAATTTCAACGATTCACTGGCGGCCGGCCACGAGCTGTGGGTCTGGGAGACGGAAAATGGCCCGGATGCAGCGCGGCTCGGTTATGCGGTGGTGCAGCGTGTCGCCGACGAAGCCGAGCTGCTCGACATCAGCGTGGCGCATCACGCTCAGCGCCGGGGAGTGGGGCGCGCGCTGCTTGCGCGCCTGATCGATCATGCGCGCGAACACGGCGCGACCCAGTTCTTTCTCGAAGTGCGGCCGTCGAATGTCGCCGCGCTTGCCCTGTATCGGAGCGCCGGCTTCGAGACGGTCGGCCGCCGGCGCGGCTATTACCCCGCTGCGCAAGGGCGCGAGGACGCCCTGGTAATGAGGCTGGCGCTGTGATGGCCGGGCGGGCGCCTTCGCGCCGTGCCGCGGTGCTGCGCGAGATGGGGCTGGGGCCGCTATGGCGGTTGCGCACGCAGGGCACGCAGCGGGTCGACGAGGAGGCCGGCGAGAGGAGCGCTGAAGCACCGCCCGGCGGTGTCCTGGAGGGGGTGGAGGCGGCTCATGGCGTCCCCCGTCCGCTCATGGCGGTCGCCCCGCAGCCGCCTTCCGCCGCCGTTTCGTCCCCGGCGCTCACTGCGCACGGATTCCCGGAACAGCACCCCACCGGGCGCCGGAGTGCAGAGGCCGCTGCCGGCGACATCGCTCCGCACGCCGATTCAGCGCGCAGTGCGCGCATCGCCACGCTGGGATGGGACGAACTCGAAGAGGACATCCGCCAGTGCCGTGCTTGCGTGCTGTGCGAGCGGCGCCGGCAGGCCGTGCCCGGCGTCGGTGATCGACAGGCGCGCTGGATGCTGGTCGGAGAGGGACCGGGAGCCGAAGAGGATCAGCGCGGCGAGCCTTTTGTCGGCCAGGCCGGCCGCCTGCTCGACAACATGCTGGCGGCGATCGGCCTGCGGCGGGGAGAGGATGTCTATATCGGCAATGCGGTGAAGTGCCGCCCGCCGCACAACCGCACCCCGGAGCGGGCCGAACTGGCCGCCTGCCGGCCTTACCTGGAGCGCCAGATCGCTCTGATCCAGCCACGCCTCCTTGTAGCGCTCGGGCGCCCGGCGGCGCAGGCTCTGCTCGATCGGGAAATCGCCATTTCGGCTGCGCGCGGCAAGCTCTTCGAACATGCCGGCGTGCCGGTGGTAGTCACTTATCATCCCGCTTACCTGCTGCGCAACCCGCGCGACAAGGCCAAGGCCTGGGAAGACCTGTGCTTCGCACGCCGATTCATGGCGCGTACGGCAGCGAACGGCTGATTCGCCGCGGCGGATTCTCTTCTACCGGCCTCCCCAAGAAAACACAGGGCCGCCTCAGGCCTTCCTGTTCCCCCCGGGGGGAGGGAACGGCAAAGCCGTTGCCGGGGGGCGCTCAATGCGTGCTGTGTTCGTCGAGCAGGGCGACGTCGTCGAATTCGCGCTGGTTGGCTTCGTGGCGGCGCTTGATCGCCAGCATCGTACCGGCCACGAAGAGACCGAACAGGACGATGACGATGTCGATCGACAGGCCCGCCATGAGCAGCAGCGCGTAGGTGCCGGTCATCACCAGGATGGACAGGTTCTCGTTGAAGTTTTGCACTGCGATCGAATGGCCCGCCCCCATCAGGATGTGACCGCGATGCTGCAGCAGGGCGTTCATCGGCACCACGAAGAAACCCGCCAGTCCGCCGACCAGCACCATCAGCGCCATCGCCATCCATGCTTCGGTGATCCCCACCATCGCGATCACGCCCACGCCCATCGCGATGCCGAGCGGGATCACCCGCACCGCGCGGCGCAGCGAGATGTAGCGCGCCGCGAGTACCGAGCCGGCGGCGACGCCCAGCGCGACCACTCCCTGCAGCATCGACGCCTGCGACAGACTCATGCCCAGGCTGTGCTCCGCCCACTTGATCACGATGAACTGGAGCGTGGCGCCCGCCCCCCAGAACAGGGTGGTCACCGCGAGCGAGATCTGGCCGAGCTTGTCGCGCCACAGCAGGCGCAGACAGTGGTTGAAGTCGTGGATCAGGTACAGCGGGTTGCTCTTGAGCGGCTTGTGATCGACCCCGGTGTCCGGGATGTAGGCGTTGAAGGCGGCGGCGATCAGATACAGCGTGCCGATGACCAGCACCGCGGCTTCGAACGGCGTGTCGGCAAAGGGAAGGCTCAGCGCCATCAGGGCATCGCCGATGTCGTTGTCGATCATCGCCCCCCCCATCATCGTGCCGATGATGATCGCCGCCACGGTCAGGCCTTCGATCCAGCCGTTGGCCAGCACCAGCAGGCGGTGCGGCAGGTACTCGGTCAGGATGCCGTACTTGGCCGGCGAATAGGCGGCTGCGCCGAGGCCGATGATCGCGTAGGCAAACAGGGGGTGGGTGCCGAGAAAGAGCATCAGACAGCCGCCGATCTTGATCGTGTTGCTGATCAGCATCACGCGCCATTTCGGCATCGAGTCGGCGAAGGCGCCGACGAAGGCGGCCAGGCCGACGTAGGAGAGAGTGAAAAAAAGCTTGAGCAGCGGCTCGTACTCGGAGGGCGCGGCCATGTCGCGCAGCAAGGCGATGGCGACGATCAGCAAGGCATTGTCGGCGAGCGCGGAAAAAAACTGCGCAGCCATGATGATGTAAAAGCCTAGCGGCATCGTCCAGGATCCGGAGTAGGGCGACTCGATGCAACTCAAGTTCGGAGGGCGGTTTATATCACGAAGCCGTGCTTACGGTGATTGACTCCGCGCAAGCCCGCTGCGCAGAGATCCGGTGCCTCCGCCTTCTTACCCCGAAGGGGTATCCCAGCGTCCAAGTTGACGGGATCGCGCAAAACGTAAGTTTTGTGCTTTAATTGCCAATAAATCATACTTATCCACACCAAATGGCAGATCGTAGACTTCAGGTGTTCCACGCGGTGGCCAAGCACGGGTCATTCACCCGCGCCGCCGAGCACCTCCACATGACCCAGCCAGCGGTCACGTTCCAGATCAAGCAGCTCGAAGAGCATTTCGACACCCGCCTGCTCGACCGCGGCCACGGCAAGATCACCCTGACTACGGCCGGCGAGCTCGTCCTGGCCTACGCCGAGCGGATCCTCGGGTTGTCGGCCGAGCTCGATTCGCGCGTGTCCGAACTGACCGACGAGCTCGCCGGCCAGATCAAGATCGGCACCAGCACGACCATCGCCGCCTACTGGCTGCCGCAGATCCTGGAAGGCTTCAAGCGGCGCTACCCGCGCGTGCTGCCGCGGGTGCTGGTGGGGACTTCAAAACTCACCGAAGACCGCGTCGCGGCGCGGGAACTCGACATCGGCCTGATCGAGATCGCCACCGAGCAGCATTCGATCGAACGCCACAGTGCGGCGCGTGACGAACTCCTGGTGATCTGCCGCCCCGACCATCCGCTGGCGCGCTTCGAGCGCCTGAGCGCGAAGGATCTGGTCGGATATCCCTTCATCGACCGCGATCCCGGCAACGGCATTCGCCAGATCGCCGACGAGTTCTTCGAGGCGGCCGGGATCGCCGGCAGCGAAATCACGCTGTGCGCCGAACTGGGCAGCCTGGCCGCGATCAAGCAGCTGGCCGCAGCCGGGCTGGGATTTGCGATCGCATCCCGGCGCGCGATCCGGCGCGACGTCGAGGAAGGACGCCTGGCCGCGGTGCCGCTTGAGCCGCGTACGTATACGCCGCTCGAAGTGATCGTCCCCCGCGACAAGTTCCGCTCGCGCCTGATCACCGCCTTCGCCGACTACGCCTGCGAACAGTTCACCCACATCGCCGAGCAGGAAGAGCGCGAGCGGTAAGGCTGCCCATGGCCAAACCCAAGAGCGCCTTCGTGTGCACCGAGTGCGGTGCGCAAGCCCTGCGCTGGCAGGGCCAGTGTCCGCAGTGCCAGGCCTGGAACACGATGGTGGAGACGCTGCTGGAGCCCGCTGCGCCTGTCTCCGGCAGCCGTTTTGCTGCACTCGCCGGGGTCTCCGCCCGCCTGCAGCCCCTTGCCGCGCTGGCGCCGCGCGAAGAACCGCGCCAGCCCACCGGGCTGGACGAGTTCGACCGCGTGCTCGGCGGCGGCCTGGTCGGCGGTGGGGTCGTGCTGATCGGCGGCGACCCCGGGATCGGCAAGTCCACGCTGCTGCTGCAGGCACTTTCCAACCTCGCCGGCCTGCCCGCTACCGACGGCGGCAGCCCGGCGGACGGCGCCGTGGTGTATGTCAGCGGCGAGGAATCGGGCGAGCAGGTCGCGCTGCGCGCCCAGCGCCTGCAACTGCCGCCATCGACGCTGCAGATGCTGGCCGAGATCAACCTCGAACGCATCCTGCACACTCTGCGCGAAGTCCGCCCCCGGGTTGCGGTCATCGATTCCATTCAAACCGTTTATTCCGAAGCTCTGCAATCGGCCCCCGGTTCCGTCGCCCAGGTGCGCGAATGCGCGGCCCAGCTCACCCGCTTCGCCAAGCAAAGCGGCACCAGCCTGATCCTGGTCGGCCACGTCACCAAGGACGGCACGCTCGCCGGGCCGCGCGTGCTCGAACACATCGTCGACACCGTGTTGTATTTCGAAGGCGACTCCCATTCGAGCTTCCGCCTGATCCGCGCATTCAAGAACCGCTTCGGCGCGGTCAACGAGCTGGGCGTGTTCGCGATGACCGAGCGCGGCCTGCGCGGCGTCTCCAACCCTTCGGCGCTCTTCCTGTCGCAGCACTCGCAGCAGGTCGCCGGCAGCTGCGTGCTGGTGACGCAGGAAGGCACGCGTCCGCTGCTGGTCGAGATCCAGGCCCTCGTCGACAGCGCACAAAGCCCCAACCCGCGCCGCCTGTCGGTCGGCCTCGAGCCGACCCGGCTGGCGATGCTGCTCGCGGTCATGCACCGCCATGCGGGCATCGTCTGCTTCGACCAGGACGTGTTCGTCAACGCCGTCGGCGGCGTCAAGATCGCCGAACCGGCAGCCGATCTGGCGATCCTGTTCGCGATCCAGTCTTCGCTGCGCGACCGCCCGCTGCGCCGCGGCCTGGCGGTGTTCGGCGAAGTCGGCCTCGCCGGCGAAATCCGCCCCGCGCCGCGCGGCCAGGACCGCCTGCGGGAGGCCGCCAAGCTCGGCTTCGATACCGCCATCGTGCCGCGCGCCAACGCCCCCAAGCAGGCGATCGAAGGCCTCCGCGTGATCGCCGTGGAACGTGTCGAAGAGGCGCTCGAGGAGCTGCGCGCGCTCGACTGAGCGCTGCCTGCGGGTACTCGGGCCGCGCCGCCTGGCGGTGCGCGACGGCGGCGTATTGTGCGCCCGCGCGCAAGACCTTAGACTCGCCGCCCCGTCGATCGGCATCGTTTCGCATGTCAGTGCCCGCGCCCACCTCCGGCTGTTTCGCCCTTCTCGATGACTGCCACGCCAGCCCGGCACAGCCGAGCAGCCGCCTGTATACCGGCTTCATCCGCGAGCGGTGCTGCGCCGACCCGGCCGCACTCGAAGCGGTCTGGGCCGAGGTCGCCGGCGACCTCGCCGCCGGCCTGCACGCGGTGCTCGTCGTCGACTACGACTGGGGCCGTGCGCTGGTGCGCCAGGGGGATGCCGCCTCGGCTCCGCCCTCGTCGCCACCGCCGGAGGGAACATCCACCGGGGCGCGAGCGCACGCCGACCCTCGGGCGCCCGCCGTGTCCGCCGGTGTCCTGCGCGTCCTGCTGTTCGCCGAGCGCGCGCTGCTCGCAAGCGCCGAGGTCGAGGCCTGGCTCGCCGCTCAGGAAGCGCTTGCGACCGGTGCCGGTGCCCAGACCGAGCCGGCCGCGGCGGGGACGCTGGCGCTGCAGCCCGGCATCGACCGGGCGGCGTTCGACGCGGCGATCGCCCGCATCCACCGCGCGATCGAGGCCGGCGAGACTTACCAGCTCAACTACACCTACCCGTTCGGAGTCCGTGCCTTCGGCGCTCCGGCCAGCCTGTACCGCCGCCAGCGCCGCCGCCAGCCGGTCGCGTATGGAGCGTGGATCGCCCTTCCTGACGAGGCGCCACTTCCGCCCCCCGGGGCCGACGCCGCCGGGGCTGCGCCGCCGGCATCCGCCGGCAGGCTGCGCCACATCCTGTCGTGCTCCCCCGAGCTTTTCGTGCGCCATGCCGGCGGGCGCCTGCAGGCCCGGCCGATGAAGGGCACGGCGGCGCGCGACGACGATCCGGAAGCCGACGCGCGGGCGGCCCGCAGCCTTGCCGCCGATCCCAAGAACCGCGCCGAAAACCTGATGATCGTCGATCTGCTGCGCAACGATATCGGGCGGATCGCGCGCACCGGCTCGGTGCGTGTGCCCGCCCTGTTCGAAGTCGAGCGCTACGCGACGGTGTGGCAGATGACGTCGTCCATCGAGGCCGCGCTGCCTGCCGACACCGGCTTTCCGGCCGTGCTGCGCGCGCTGTTTCCCTGCGGCTCGATCACCGGTGCGCCCAAGCGGCGCACGATGGAGCTGATCGAAGCGCTGGAAACGGGCCCGCGCGGGCTGTACACCGGCAGCATCGGCTGGATCGACGCCCCGCCGCCGGGCCGTGCCTGCGGCGACTTCTGCCTCTCCGTGGCGATCCGCACGTTGTGCCTGGAGGCGCCACAGGCCGATGGCCTGCGCCCGGGCGTTCTCGGCGTGGGGGCCGGAATCGTCATCGACAGCCGCGCCGCCGCCGAGTTCGACGAGTGCCGGCTGAAGGCGCGCTTCCTCTCCGGGCTCGACCCCGGCTTTTGCTTGTTCGAGACGATGCGGGTTTCGCCCGCGGGCGAGATCGCCCACCTCGATCCGCACCTCGCCCGGCTGGAGGCGAGCGCCGCGGTGTTCGGCTTTGCTTTCGACCGCGATGCGATCCTCCAGGCGCTCGCCGCCCGCAGCGGTCCCGGCCCGGCCGGGCGCGTCATGCGCCTGCGCCTGGCGCTGTTCAAGGACGGACGCAGCGAGATCGTGCTCGCCCCGCTCGAAGACCTGCCGCCGGGGCCGGTCGGAGTGCTGCTCGGCGATGTGCCGATCGACGGGCGCGATTTCTTCCTGCGCCACAAGACCAGCCTGCGCGCGCGCTACGACGCCGCAGTGGCACAGGCGGTGGCGCAGGGGGCGTTCGACGTGCTGTTCCAGAACGACCACGGCGAACTCACCGAAGGCGGGCGCAGCAACGTCTTCTTGCGCATCGACGGCGAGTGGCTGACGCCGCCGCTGCAGGCCGGTGTGCTGCCGGGCGTGACGCGCGCGCGCCTGCTCGCCGACCCCCGCTGGCAGGCGCGGGAAGCGGTGCTGCGGGTGGCCGACCTCGAGCGCGCGCAGCGGATCGTGCTCTGCAACGCGCTGCGCGGCCCGCTGCCGGCGGTGCTGCGACGCTGAGCGGATGTGTGCGGGGGCGCCGCGGGAATCTTCCCGGGCGCGCGTTTCAGGCCGGCTGTTCGAGCCAGCGCCGCGCCCAGTCCAGGGCCGCGTCGAGATGGGCGAGGGCGCGTGCTCCCGCCGGCTGGCCGAGTTCCCATTGCTCGCCGGCAATCGCCAGCAGCCAGGCGGGCGGCGGGTCGCCTTCAACCTCGCGGAACACCGCAAGCAGCGTCGCGGGCGACAGCGCGTGCGAAGTGAAGCCGAAGCCGGCCACAGCCGCCGGCGCCAGCGGCGATACGGCAAAAGGCGCAACGGCGTCGACCGTGGCGTCGACGAAAAGCACGCGGCTGCGGTTGCGCAGGTCGAGCACATGCTCCACCTGAAGCTGAAAGTCGGTCACACATTCGACTCCCTTCAGCCCCATTGCCTCGACTGCTTCGGCGAACAGCGGCCCAAGCGCATCGTCGCCGCGGCTCGGGTTGCCCCAGGCGAAGACCAGCGTGGGCGCGTTCACCGGACTGCCCTCTGGCCGCTACGCGCGCGCCTTCCCGGGGGCGGTGGGCGTTTCCCTGCGGGCGGCCGTGCGGGTGCGCTCATGCCGGGGCGCGCAGCCTGCGTTCGAGCTCGGCGCCGCCGGCATCGACCAGCACCACTTCGAGCGGCATCTTGCCGAGCGCGTGGGTGGCGCACGACAGGCAGGGGTCGAAGGCACGGATCGCCACCTCGATGCGATTGAGCAGGCCCTCGGTGAGCGCGCGGCCGTCGAAGTACTGGCGGGCCACTTCACGCACCGCGGTGTTCATCGCCTGGTTGTTGTGGGTGGTGGAGACGATCAGGTTGGCCATGCTGACAAGATCGTCGTCACCGACTTCGTAGTGATGGATGAGGGTGCCGCGCGGCGCCTCGATGACGCCGACGCCGCTGCGCCGGCGCGCGCCGGTCGTGACCAGCTCGTTGCCTTCGAGGGCATCGTCCTGGAGCAGGGTTTCGATCGTCTCGGCGGCAAACAGCATTTCGATCATCCGCGCCCAGTGGTAGGCGAGCGGGGCGTGGATCGGCGCGCCGTCGCCGTGGGCGAGGAATTCGCCGCGCTCGGCTTCGGCGAGCGGGGTCGGGATGCGGTCGCAGACCTGCAGCCGGGCGAGCGGGCCGACCTTGTACCAGCCGTGCTCGGGGCCGAGCGCGCCGAGGTAGGGAAACTTCATGTAGGTCCAGGGCTTGACCGCCTCGGTAATCAGGCCGGCGTAGTCCTGGACATCGACCTGGTCGTACAGCGTCGCGCCATCGGCGTCGCGCACGCGCAGCGCACCGTCGTAGAGATCTAGGCTGCCGTCGGCGGCGACCTGGCCCATGAAACCGGAACGGAAGTGGCCGAAGCGATCGTAGAGGACGGGGTCGCTGCGGTGCAGGCGCTTCACCAGCGCCACCGCTTCGCGGCTCCAGGCGATGACCTGGCCGAGGTCGCGGCGCAGCTCGGCGCGCTCGTCCGCACTGAGCGCGCGGTTGACTCCGCCCGGCACCGAGCCCGTGCCGTGCACGCGCTTGCCGGCGGTGAGGCGGATGACTTCCTGGCCGTACTTGCGCAGCAGGATGCCTTTGCGGGCGATGTCCGGATAACGCTCGAGCACGCCGACGAGGTTGCGCCGTCCGGCGTCGGCGTCGAAGCCGAACAGCAGGTCGGGCGAGGACAGGTGGAAGAAGTGCAGGGCGTGCGACTGCAGGATCTGGCCGTAGTGCATCAGCCGGCGCATGGCCTCGGCGGTGGGCGTGAGGCGCTCGACACCGAGCACGCGGTCGAGCGCCTTGCTCGCCGCGAGGTGGTGCGAGACCGGACAGATCCCGCACAGGCGCTGCACCAGCACCGGCACTTCCCAGTACGGCCGGCCCTCGATGAAGGCTTCGAAGCCGCGGAACTCGACGATGTGCAGGCGCGCCTGATGGACGCGGCCCTGCTCGTCGAGAAGCAGGGTGACCTTGCCATGGCCTTCGACCCGCGACACCGGATCGATGGCGACGCGGCGCAGGGTTTCGGGCGGGACGGCAGCAGTTTCGAGGTCGGGACGCATGAAGGGCGAGGGGTCCGGTTGCAGGTGGGAGCGCAGATGGGGCAGGCTGGATTCGGGAGAGCGCCGGCCACGGGCCGGCGGCTGCGATCCTCAGTCGTAACGCAGCAGCGGACCGTCGAGCCGGGGAGGGCGGCCGGCGATCAGCGCGCCGAGGAACTGGCGGAAGGCGTCGGCCGAGGGCGGGCAGCCGGGCAGGAAGTGGTCGACATGGACGAGCTCGTGCACTGGCCGGACCTTGTCGAGCAGCAGCGGCAGCTCGGGGTCGTCGGGAATCGTGCTGCCCGCGGCGAGGCCGGTGCCGTTGCAGTAGACCTGGCGCAGGATCGCGCCCAGCGGCAGGTGGTTGCGCTGCGCGGGCAGGCCGCCGTTGATCGCGCAGGCGCCGACCGCGACCAGCACCTTGCACTGGCGGCGGAATTCACGCAGTACGTGGACGTTTTCCGCGTTGCACAGCCCGCCTTCGATGAGGCCGAGGTCGCAGGGACCGCAGTGCTTGATGTCGGTCAGCGGCGAGCGGTCGAATTCGATCCGCTCGAGCAGTCCGAGCAGATCCTCGTCGAGGTCGAGGAAGGACATGTGGCAGCCGAAGCAGCCCGCCAGGGACACGGTGGCGACGCGCAGGCGGGGGCTCATCGGCGCACCTCGCTGCGCCCGGGGGCGGTTTTCGCGCCATCCGCGCGGGCGCCGAGCGGATGGCGGTCGTAGGTGCGGGCGCCGATCGGGGTGGCGAAGCCGGCTCCCTTCTTCAGGATCACGCCCACCGGACAGACGCTGGCAGCGCGGTCGGAGAGGGCGAAACCGGTATCGGCGAGACGCCCCGAGCCGGCATTCACCACCAGGTGGGCCTGCGCCCCGCGGCCGGCGATGGCGAACACGTTTTTGCCGTCGACGTCGCGACTCGCGCGCACGCACAGCTCGCACAGGATGCAACGGTTGAAGTCGAGCAGGACCTCGGGGTGGGACGCGTCGACCGGGCGCACGGGGTAGAAGTGCTCGAAATGCGGATCGAGCATCCCCAACTGGTAGGCGGTGGCCTGGAGTAGGCAGTCGCCGCTTTTTTCGCAGGCGGGGCAGAAATGGTTACCTTCGACGAACAGCAGCTGGAGCAGCGTGCGCCGGGCAGCGTCCAGCTCGGCGCTGGCGTTTTCCACCTCGAGGCCGGCGGCCGCGGGCGTGGTGCAGGCCGCCACTTCGCGCCCGCCGCAGCGCACGATGCACAGCCGGCACGAGCCGTGCGCGCTGAAGTCGGGGTGCCAGCACAGGTGGGGAATGTACTTGCCCGCCGCGCTGGCGGCCTGGATCAGGGTCTGGCCGGGCGAGAACGGGATCGCCTCGCCGTCGAGGAAGAAAGTGTCGCTCATCGCAGCGCTTCGCCGGGGATGGAGTCGGGATCGGGTGGGAAGGGGGGCTCGCAGCCGTCGCGGCCGACGGCCTGGCGGGCGGGGGCGAGCGCGGCCTCGAGGTCGAAGGCGGGAGCGAAATCCCCCGCGTGCAGCCGGCGGGTGAAGGCCGGACGGAACTTGTCGAGGATGTCGGTGAGCGCCAGCGCCGCCGTGCTGCCCAGGCCGCAATGGCTGGTGCTGCGCATCAGGCGGTGCATCGCCGCGAGCTCGTCGAGGTCGTCGGTGGTGCCCCGGCCGGCAGCGATCCGGTCCATCCGGCGGCGGTTCACCGCGGTGCCGACACGGCACGGAGTGCAGAAGCCGCAGCTTTCGTGGGCAAAGAAATCGACGAAGGCGTGCGCGACTTCGAACAGGTCGCGGCCCTGGTCGAAGACCATGAAGGAGCCGCCGGTGGGCACGTCCTCGAAGGCGATGCGGCGGCCGAACTCGGCCGGTGTCAGGCAATGGCCGGCGGCGCCGGCGATCTGCACCGCCTGCGTCGCCCGCGCACCGCAATCGGCCAGGACTTCGGCGACGGTGACGCCGAACGGATATTCGTAGATCCCCGGCCGGTCAACGTCGCCCGACACCGACAGCAGCTTGGTGCCGCTCGACTGTGCGGTGCCGACGGCACGGAAGGCCTCGCTGCCGTGCACCGCGACGAGAGCAGCGAGGGCGAGCGTTTCGACGTTGTTCACCGTGGTTGGCTGGTCGCGATAGCCGCGGCTCACCGGAAAGGGCGGGCGGATGCGCGGCCGGCCGGGGCGGCCTTCGAGCGACTCGAGCAGCGCCGATTCCTCGCCGCAGACATAGGCGCCGGCGCCGAGATGGATCTCGATGTCGAAGTCGAAGCCGCGGCCAAGGATGTCCGCGCCGAGCAGGCCCTGGCGGCGGCGCTCGGCGAGCAGCGCTTCGAGCGGGTCGAGCAGGTGGCGGTACTCGCCGCGCAGATAGATGAAGCCGCGGCACGCACCGACGGCGTGGGCGGCGATGCCCATGCCGTCGATCACGAGCTGCGGAAAATCGCTCAGCAGCACGCGGTCCTTGAACGTGCCCGGCTCGCCCTCGTCGGCGTTGCACACCACGTAATGTGCTTCGCCGGGTGCGGCACGACAGGCCCGCCACTTCGCCGCCGTCGGATAACCGGCGCCGCCGCGCCCGCGCAGGCGCGAAGCTTCGATCTCGGCCAGCAGGCCCTCGGGGGAGCGGGCGAGGGCAGCGGCCAGCGCCTCGCCGGGGGTGAACGAAGCAGACAGCAGCGCATCGCGGCGGCGGAGGTTGGGCTCGATGCGGAACCACTCTGCCGGCCAGTCATCGACCGCAACCCCGCGTCGGATCAGATCGGCCATCGGCACCACGCGCTCGGCGCCCATCCGCGTCAGCGGGCGCTGGTTGACGAGCAGTGCCGGGCCCTGGTCGCACAGGCCGGTGCACGACGTGGTGCCGACGCGGACCCGGCCATTTCCGGCGGGCAGACCGGGGGCCAGCTCCAGCGCCCGGCACAGCGCCGCAGCCAGCGCCGGGCCGCCCTGCATGCGGTCGGTGACGTTGTCCGCGAACAGGATGTCGTAGGCCAGCGCCGGGCCGGTGCGCAACAGGCTGTAGAAGCTCGCGCTGGCCAGGACCCGGGCCAGCGGCAGGCCGAGGGCGGAGGCGATCCGTTCGAGCAGGGCAGTCGGCAGGTGGCCGGCCCGCTCCTGCGCCTGGCGCAGGATCTGCAGCAGCTGCCGCGGGTCGTGGTGGTTGGCGGCGAGAATCGGTTCGAGTTCGGCGTCGGTCATGATCGCGGGGGCGTCGACAGAATCGGCTTGGCCGGGTCCGTCGCAGCGCCAGGTTTGCGGATCCGCCGGGCGATGAGCGAGGCCAGCACCAGGCCGCAGAGCGAAGCGGCCCCGGTGACGGCCCAGGTCCAGTGCCAGCCACCGCTCAGCGCCGCCACCCAGGCGATCAGCGGCGGCCCGAAGAACTGGCCGGTGGAAGACCACTGCTGCATCCAGCCTACCGTTGCCGAGACCGTGCGCTCGCTCGGCGCCACCTGGACGGCGAGCGAGAACAGCGCGCCAGGAATCAGGCCGCCGATCGCCGAGAACAGCAGCACGGCCACGTAGCGCACGACGAACAGCCCGTCGAATGCGCTTCCGAATGCGACCACCGTCCCCAGCGCCATGGAGACGAATGCGCCGTGAAGGATCTGGCGGGCCTCGATGCCACGGTGGAGCAGGCGACCGGCGGCGACGTTGCCGATCACGTTCACCAGGCAGACGAGCGCGGTCAGCGCGCCGCCGAGTCCGCTGCCGAGCCCGGCCTGGTCGTAGATCGAGGGGAGAAAGCCGACCACCCCCAGCCACTGGCTGGAATACATCGCAAAGCATAGGGCGACCAGCCAGGGACCGCTGCTGCCCAGGGTCAGGCGCAGGCGCTGGCGCCAGTCGTCGGTCGCGGAAGCGGCTGCCTCGGCGGGGGCGTCCGCCGCGCGAGCGGTTCGGCGCGAGTCGTCCGAAGGCACGCTCCGCCACAGCCACAGCGCCATGCCGAGCGATATGGCGGCGAGCAGCCACCACCAGCCCTGCCAGCCCACCACGGCCATCACCCACGGACCGCAGAACAGGGCGAGCGCGGTGCCGATCCCCATGTAGCCGCCCCACATGCCCAGATACAGCGCCAGCCGCTGCGGCGGCACCAGCGCGCGCAGCAGCGCCGGCGCGGGCAGCACCGTCAGCAGAAAGCCGAAGCCTTCCACTGCCCGCAGCCCGAGCAGCATCGGCGCATCCGGCGCCACGGCTCCGGCCGCGCTCGCAAGTGCCAGCACGCTCAGCCCGATCAGCATGCTGCGCCGCAGGCCGAGCCCTTCAACGGCGATGCCGGCGAGCAGCCCCAGCGCCATCCCGGCGAACTGCACCAGCGACAGCAGGAAGCCGGCCTGCAGCAAGGTGACGCCGAGCGCCTCGCGTAACACCGGAATCGCCGGCGGCAGCTTGCCGACATGCAGCGCGGCACCGATGCCGACGAGGATCACGACGAGCGCGGGCGCCCCCTTCGGAAAAACCTGTGTTGCCTTCATTCTCGATGCGCCACGCCTGATCAACCGGGAAAGTCTAACAGTACCATCGGCACCGCCCCGGCGGCGCGCCCGAAGCTACGACGTTCGAATGACTTTGCCGGCATGGGGCGAGCGCGGGGGCGGAACTTCAAGGGCGGGGCAGCGGTGTTGGCGAGACCGCGGTCGTGGCGGCGCGGGTGGTCGAGTATCATTGAGCGGAGGCTGTGAAGGCGTCCCCCCGGAGCCGGATCGCGGCGTGGAACCAGGAGCTCGAAGATGACTTGTGGCAGCAGCTCGCTCGCGGGCCGGACCGATGCGGCGCAGGAGCGCGCCGGCTGATGCTCTGGCAAGCCATCGGCGCGGCGCGCGACCTTTCCCGTGCCCACGAAATCGCCTCCGTCCTGATCCATTACGGATTCAGCGATCTGGTGCGGCGGGTCGGCTTGGGCAAGGTCCTTGAGCGTGCAGGCCGGGTGTTGCACTGGCGCACGCCCGAGGAGTTCGCCCACATCGATCCGCCGGAGCGGGTCCGGCGCGCGCTCGAAGAGCTCGGCCCCACCTTCATCAAGCTCGGCCAGGTGCTCGCCACCCGGGTCGATCTCTTCCCGCCGGAATGGATCGCCGAGTTCGGCAAGCTGCAGGACGCCGCTCCGGCGGCATCGTTCGACCGCATCCGTGCGCAGCTTGCGGAAGATCTCGGCCAGGCGCCGGAAGCCGTGTTCGCCGAGCTCGAAATCGAGCCCCTGGCGGCAGCCTCGCTCGCCCAGGTCCATCGGGCGCGGCTCGCCGACGGGCGCACGGTCGTGCTCAAGGTACGCCGCCCCGGCATCCGCCCGCGGGTCGAGGCCGACCTCCACCTCCTCGCCCGCCTGGCCGAGCTTCTCGAAGCCGAAGCTTCCGAGTTGCGCCGCTACCGGCCGCGCGAAGTGGTGCGCGAGTTCACCCTGTCGTTACGCCGCGAGCTGGACTTCGCCGCCGAATGCCGCAACGCCGAGCGCATCGCGGCGAATTTCGCCGATCACCCCGAAGTCGTCATTCCGGCGATCCACTGGAGCTGGTGCGGCGAGCGCCTGAACGTCCAGGATTATGTCGAAGGCATTGCCGGGCGCAATCTTGCCGCGGTCGATGCCGCCGGCCTCGACCGCAAGCTGCTCGCCCGCCGCGGCGCTGCGGCGGTGCTCAAGATGATGCTCGAGGACGGCCTGTTTCATGCCGACCCGCACCAGGGCAACGTCTTCTACCTGGCGGGAAACCGCATCGCCTTCATCGACTTCGGCATGGTCGGGCGCCTCACCGAAAGGCGCCGGCACGAAGTCGCGGTGATGCTGTTCGGGCTGGTGAGCGGCGACTCGGAAGCGGTCGCCGACGTGCTCCTCGAATGGCGCAGCGGCGACGAAGGCGACAGCGCCGCCGACCCCGAGCGCCTGCGGCGGGACATCGACGCCTTCGTCGATCAGTACAAGGGGGTGCCGCTCAAGCGCCTCGATCTCGGCGCGATGCTCTCCGACCTGATGGCCCTGCTGCGCGAACACGGCCTCGCCCTGCCGCCGGAGTTGTCGCTGCTGATCAAGGCCTTCATCACCCTCGAAGGCATGGGGCGCCAGCTCGACCCGGATTTCGACATCGCCGCCGAAGCGCAACCGGTGCTGCAGCAGGTCCTGCTCGCGCACCGTTCGCCGGCCGCCGCCGCCCGCCGCGGCTGGCACAGCCTGGGCGATGCGCTCGAACTGCTCGCCGGCTTGCCGCAGGATCTGGGCGGCCTGCTGCGCGCCGGGCGGCGCGGCAGGCTGCGGCTGCAGATCGACGTGGTGTCGCTCAAGCAGGCGGTCGATCAGCTCGACCGCGCGATCAGCCGCATGACCATCGGTATCGTCACCGCGGCGCTGATCATCGGCACCGCGATTCTGATGACGGTGGTGCGCGACCCGGCCTTGGCCGGGCTGCGCACTTTCGGCCTGCTGGGCTTTCTCGGCACCGTGTTCGGCGGGTTGTGGGTGTTGCTGTCGATCTGGCGCAGCGGCCGGCGCTAACCCGCACCCGCCCGGTGCGGGCTGGAGGCTCGGCCGTGGATGACAATGTGGTCGGCGTTGGGCATGATCCGGGCGATGCCGGCGCTGTCGGCGGGCAAGGTGGCGGAGGTATTGGGCAGGCTCGCCGCTGCGTCCTCACGCTGCCGGGGGAGGGCAGAGCATGATCGATCAGGTCGCGGAAAGGATCGCCCGCCGGGTAATTCTCGGCCTCTTGCTGGGGGGGCTGCTGGCCCTGGGCTACGCGGTGCTGCATCTTTTCATCGTCCCGGTGGCCTGGGCGGTGATCATCGCCTTCGCCACCTGGCCCCCTTATCGTCAGTTGCGCTCCCGTCTGCCGCTAAGCCCGGGGCTGGCCGCGCTGATCATGACCCTGCTGCTGACTGCGGCCTTCGTCCTGCCCGCCCTGTGGCTGGTGATGCTGATGCGCAGCGAGGTGGGGGTGGTGATCGCGGCGGCAACCGAGCTCCTCAAGCAGGATGCGCCCCCGTTGCCGGATTTCATCCGCACGCTGCCGTGGCTGGGCGATTTCCTCCAGGGCTTGATCGGGCAGATCGCGGGCGATCCCGAAGCCTTCCGCGGGCAGGTGAGCGAGTGGGTCCGGCAGGGGGCCGATCGGGCGGTAGCCCTGATCGGTGATGTCGGGCGCAACGCGGCCAAGTTCGGCTTTGCCCTGATCACCGTGTTTTTCCTCTATCGGGACGGCGACCGGGTCCTGGCGCAGGTCCACCGTGTGCTGCACCGCTTCCTGGGGGCGCGCGTCGATGCCTACCTGGTTGCCGTCGGCGGGATGACGAAGGCGGTGGTGTGGGGACTGGTGATCACGGCGCTGGCGCAGGGGCTGGTCGCCGGCCTCGGCTATTGGTGGGCCGGGCTGCAGGCGCCGGTGCTGCTCGGGGCGATCACCGCGCTGATCGCGATGGTGCCGTTCGGGGCGCCCTTCGTCTGGGGATCGGCCAGTCTCTGGCTGCTGGCGGAGGGCGACATGCTGGGCGGGATCGGACTGATGCTGTGGGGGGGGCTGGTGGTGAGCTGGGTGGACAACCTGGTCCGTCCGCTCGTCATCAGCAATGCGACCCGGATACCGTTCCTGCTCGTGATGTTCGGCGTCCTCGGCGGGCTCGCCGCCTTCGGCCTGGTCGGTCTGTTCCTCGGCCCCGTCGTCCTCGCGGTGCTGATGGCGGTATGGCGGGAATGGATCGAGGAAACCGAGCTGTAGTTCATTAAGATGTCGTTAACATTTCATTAAGTATATGTATATAAAGGGGAAATTTATTCTGGCGTAAGCGCCTTGTAAGCCTTCCCGCCTAACTTGCGGCACACCGGGCCCGTGCCCGGCCCGTTCGTGGACGCAGGAGGGAGACATGAAAAACGACCTGGCGGAAAAGATTGCCGCCAACCCCAAGTATCAGGCGCTGGTCAGGACGCGGTCGCGTTTCGGCTGGGCGCTCACCGCAGTGATGATGCTCGTCTATTACGGCTACATCGCCATCATCGCCTTCGACAAGGAGCTGTTTGCCGTTCGACTCGGAGAAGGGGTGACGACGGTCGGCATCCCCGTCGGCCTCGGAGTGATCTTCTTCACTATCCTGATCACCGGCTTCTACGTGCGCCGGGCGAACTCCGAGTTCGACCGCCTGACCCGCGAAATCGTCCAGGAGAGCGCCAAATGAGTGCCCGACATCCCCTTGCGGCAGGCGCCGCGCTGCGTGCCGCAGCACTCGCTGCGACCCTCGGCCTGCTGTCCTCGGCGGCGCTGGCTGCCGGTGGCGATCTCGGCCAGGCGGAAAAACAGGCCACCAACTGGACGGCAATCCTGATGTTCGGCGTGTTCGTCGTGTTCACCCTGTTCATCACCAAGTGGGCGGCGGCGAAGACCAAGTCGGCGGCCGATTTCTACACCGCCGGCGGCGGCATCACCGGTTTCCAGAACGGCCTGGCGATCGCCGGCGACTACATGTCGGCGGCGTCCTTCCTCGGCATTTCCGCCGCGGTGATGATGAACGGCTACGACGGGTTGATCTACTCGATCGGCTTCCTGGTCGGCTGGCCGGTGATCACCTTCCTGATGGCCGAACGCCTGCGCAACCTGGGCAAGTTCACCTTCGCCGACGTCGCCGCCTATCGCTTCAGGCAGACCCCGATCCGCGCCTTCGCCGCTTCGGGCACGCTGGTCGTGGTGGCCTTCTACCTGATCGCGCAGATGGTCGGTGCCGGCCAGCTGATCAAGCTCTTGTTCGGTCTCGAGTACTGGATGGCGGTGGTCATCGTCGGCGCGCTGATGATGGTCTACGTCCTCTTCGGCGGCATGACCGCGACCACCTGGGTGCAGATCATCAAGGCCTGCCTGCTGCTCGCCGGAGCCTCCTTCATGGCCTTCATGGTGCTGCTCGCCTACGGTTTCTCGCCCGAGGCGATGTTCGCCGACGCGGTGCGAGTCAAGGTCGAGACCGCGATCGCCGGGGGCAAGGGTGCGGAGGACGCTGCGACCATCGGCCAGGCGATCATGGGTCCGGGCTCCTTCATCAAGGATCCGATCTCGGCGATCTCCTTCGGCATGGCGCTGATGTTCGGCACTGCCGGCCTGCCGCACGTGCTGATGCGTTTCTTCACCGTGCCCGACGCCAAGGAAGCGCGCAAGTCGGTGTTCTGGGCGACGACCTGGATCGGCTACTTCTACATCCTGACCTTCATCATCGGCTTCGGCGCGATCGTGCTGGTGTCGACCAACCCGGACTTCCTCGATGCCAAGGGCGGGCTGATCGGCGGCGGCAACATGGCGGCGATCCACCTCGCCAACGCGGTCGGGGGCAACGTCTTCCTCGGCTTCATCTCCGCGGTCGCGTTCGCCACCATCCTCGCGGTGGTCGCCGGGCTGACCCTGTCGGGTGCTTCGGCGGTGTCGCACGACCTCTACGCCACGGTGTTCAAGAACGGCAACGCCGACTCCGCTTCGGAGCTGCGGGTGTCGCGCATCACTACCGTGGCGCTCGGCATCATCGCCGTGGTACTGGGAATCGCGTTCGAGAAGCAGAACATCGCGTTCATGGTGTCGCTGGCCTTCGCCATCGCCGCTTCGGCCAACTTCCCGGTGCTGTTCATGTCGGTGCTGTGGAAGGATTGCACCACCCGCGGCGCGACCATCGGCGGTTTCATCGGCCTTGCCACCGCGGTGGTCCTGACCGTCGTCTCGCCGTCGGTGTGGGAAGCCACGCTCGGCAATCCGAAGGGGTCGGCGCTGTTCCCCTACGCTTCGCCGGCGCTGTTCTCGATGGCCGCGGGCTTCGTCGGCATCTGGCTGTTCTCGGTTCTCGACCGCGGCGTTCGCGGCGCCGAGGACCGCGCCGGCTACCTGGCGCAGAAAGTGCGCTCGGAAACCGGCATCGGTGCGGCCGCCGCATCCAGCCACTGAGTACTGCACCCGGCGCCCGCACCGGGCGCCGGCTCGGCTCGCGGGGCGGTGGGCGAATGCTCACCGCCCCGCGTCGTTCACGCGTGGCAGCCTGACCCGGATCTGGGTGCCGCGGCCGTCCGCAGGCGTTTCGATGACGATGCTGCCGCCATGGCTGCGGACGATTTCGCGCGCGATCGACAGCCCCAGGCCGCTGCCGCTCGCCCGCACCCCGGGGTGGCGGTAGAAGCGCTCGAACACCCGTTCACGGACCGCCTCCGGAATGCCCGGACCGTCGTCGGTGACGCTGAGTTCGACTTCGTTCTCGCTGCCCGCGCAGCGCAGGGTGACGCGCCCGCCCGGCGCAGTGTATTTGAGCGCGTTGTCCATCAGGTTGGCGATCAGCTCCTGCAGCAGGGTGGGGTCTCCGGCGACGACCGCCGGCCGGCGGTGGATCCCCAGGTCGATGTCGCGCTGGTCGGCGATGCGCAGCCAGCCTTCGACCATGTCGTCGATCAGGCCGTCCACCGCCACCGGAGTCGAAGTCTCGACCACGCGGCCACCGGCTTCGGCTCGCGCCAGCGCCAGCAACTGGTTGGCGAGCCGGGTAACACGGCCGACCGATTGCCGCAGCCGGCTCCTCGCTTCGTCGTCGAGCGGCTTCGACTCCAGTAGTTCGAGTTCCATCTGCAGTCCGGCCAGCGGCGTGCGCAGCTGATGGGCGGCATCCTGCAGGAACTCGCGCTGTTGCGCGCTGAACTCGCGCAGGCGACCGAAAAGGACGTTGAGGGCGGCGACGAGTTCACCGATTTCGTCCGGCACCGTGGCAGGGTCGATCGGCGACAGGTCGGAACCCGAACGCTTGCGCAGCGAGCCGGCCAGACGCTCGAGCGGCGCCAGCCCCGATGGGATGCCGAAGCGGGCGGCGACCGCCGCGGCCAGCAGGAGCAGCGCTCCGGCCGAAACGAAACCCAGCAGCAGCCGGTCCATCGCTTCGCGCCGCTTGTCGAGGGTTTCACCAACGGTGACGTAGACGCCTTTCCGTTCCAGCTTGCGGTACAGCCGCACCGCGCGCAGGGCCTGCCCGTGGTGCAGGAGGTCGCGGAAAATCGGTTTCGTCGAAGGCAGGCGCACGGCCGTCGTTCCCGCTTCTTCGCCCAGCGGCTGGTAAGGAACGGGCAGGGCGGAAAGCTCGTCGATTTCATCGAGCAGCGGCAGGTCGGCATCCCCTCCGAGGTAGCGCCCCTGCTCGTCGCGCACGCGAAAGAAGATCTCGTCCTCGGTATCGGTGCGCAGCATCACCACCGCCTCCGACGACAGGCCCAGCGCAAGGCCGTCCGGCACCGGGCGGACGTGGGTCGCGACCCCGTGCGCAAGATTCAGCAGGTTCTGGTCGTAAGCGCGGTTGACGACGGTCTTGGCCGTGCCGTAGGCGATTGCGCCGGCCGCCAGCAGCAGCAGCGCGGTCGGTCCGGCCAGGGTGTGGAGCAGGTTGTGGCGGAGGCTAGGCTGTGCCGTCACGCTGCCCTCTGGCGTGCTCGAGGCGGTAGCCGAAGCCGCGCACGGTGCGAATCAGCACCCCGGCCGACTCCAGCCGTGGACGCAGGCGCGAGACATAGACTTCGAGCGCGTTGCCGCTACCTTCGCCCTGCAGCCGTTCGCGGGCGACCGTGCGGCCGTCGGCGCGCACCAGGGCTTCGAGCAGTTCCCATTCGCGCCCGGTGAGCATCAGGGGCTCGCCGGCGAGCGTCGCCAGGCGGCCTTCGGCATCGAGCGCCAGGGGACCGAAGCTCGACCGCGACGCGCTGGCGCCGCCTCCACCGCTGCGGCGCTGAACGGCGCGCATGCGCGCAGTGAGCTCGGCCAGCTCGAAAGGCTTGAGCAGATAGTCGTCGGCGCCGAGGTCGAGCCCGTAGATGCGGTCGTCGAGCGCATCGCGCGCGGTGATCAGGATCACCGGCAGCGCCTGGCCGCGGTCGCGGATGCGGCGTACCACCTCGTAGCCTCCGAGGCCGGGAAGGCCAACGTCGACCAGGGCGAAATCGAAGCTCCGCTCCTGCAGCAGCCGGTCGGCCTGCATGCCGTCGTTCTCCAGTGTCACGTCGTCGCCCTGGCCGCGCAGGAATTCGGTAATTCCGGCAGCGAGCACAGGATCGTCCTCGACCAGCAGGATGTGCATGATGTCCTCATCGGTTCCGGGGGAGGGCGCCGGCGATTCGCCGTTCCGGCAGCCGCGCAGCCGCAATCGTAGCGCGCCCCGCGGCAGGCGGATACCGGCGACGCGGTTTCCCGGCGCGGGGATGGGGCGTAGCGCCGGCCGGGGGCCTCCCCACGTTCCGGAAAAGGTCGGAAAGGGTATGATCATCCAGCCTCCACGCCCGTCCGGGGGACGCCCGGCCAACTGCATGCCGCACGACATCCCGCTCGACATTCCACTCGATGCCGGCCAGATCGAAGCTTTTTTGATCGCGACCGGAATCGGCCTGCTGATCGGCCTCGAGCGCGAACGTGTGCCGTCCGCGCGCGCCGGGCTGCGCACTTTCGCCCTGGTGGGCATGTTCGGCGCATTGACCGCGATGCTCGGCCAGCAACTGGACAGCTTCGCCCCTTTCGTGGCCGGGTTGCTGATCGTCGCGCTGATGATCATCACTGCCTATCTGCGCCATCCTGATCCTTCCGATCCGGGCACGACTTCGGTCGCCGCCCTGGTGGTGTGCTACTGCTTCGGCGCTGCGACCTGGTTCGGCCATGCCCAGCTGGCGGTGATGCTGGCGGTGGCGACGACCGTGCTGCTGTACTTCAAGGCCCAGCTGCGCGGGATCGCGAGCCGGCTCGACGGCCGCGACTGGATCTCGATCCTGCAGTTCGGCGTGCTCTCGCTGGTCATCCTGCCGATCCTGCCGAACGAGGAGTTCGGCCCCTACGGCGCGCTCAATCCACACCAGATCTGGTGGATGGTGGTCCTGATCTCGGGCGTGGGCCTGGCCGGCTACGCGGCCTTGCAACTTGTCGGCGTCCGTTACGGGTCGGTTTTCGTCGGTGTGTTCGGCGGCCTGGCTTCGAGTACCGCGACGACGATGGTGTATGCCCGCCAGGCCAATGAATCTCCGTCACTGACGGCGACCGCGGCATTGGTGATCGTCGTGGCGAACCTGGTGATGGTGCTGCGGGTCGGCGTGATCGCCGCCGTGGTCGCACCCGGAGTCGTGCGTTCGCTGCTGCCGGTCGTGCTCCCCGGCCTTGTCTTCGGGCTGCTGGGGGCGGTATGGCATTGGCGGCAGCTGCTCGAGCGTGGAGAAGCGGTGCTGCCGGCGACGAACAACCCGACCGAGCTCAAGACGGCGCTGGGCTTCGGCGCGCTCTACGCGCTCGTCCTGCTGTGCGCGGCCTGGCTGTCGGATTTCGCCGGCAACCGCGGTCTGTACGTGCTTGCCTTGGTGTCGGGCCTGACCAATGTCGATGCGATCACCTTGTCGAGCCTGCGGCTGTTCTCGCTCGAGCGCCTCGAACTGGTGCCGACCGTGATCGCGATCGGGATCGCGATGATCGGCAACCTCGGCTTCAAGCTCGGCATGGCGGTCGCGATCGGTGGCCGGGCCCTGGGACTGAAGGCGGCCGCCGGGATGGGGGCCGTGGCCCTGGGCCTGGGCAGCGGCATGGTCTGGGTCGGGCTGCGGGGGGCCGCACTTTGAATCCGCAGCCCCTGCGCCGGGGACGTGCGCGAGTCAGTCGCGCTCGATCAGGGCGATGACATCGCCTTCGTCGACGGACTGGTACTCGCCGACCCGCACTTCGGTGATCACGCCCTCGTAAGGGCTGGGGATGTCGAGTGCCACTTTGCCGGTTTCGAGCACGATCAGGGTGTCGTCGCGCGCGACCCGGTCGCCCACCGCGATCAGCACGCTCTGGACGATGATGTCGCCGTTGGCGCAATTGCCGCAGCTGCTCCAGCATTCGGGATACTTCGGAATCCTGATTTCCACGGCTGAAAGCATCGAACGCTCCGCGGTCGGGTAAAGGGTGGACTATACGTCCGCCCATCCCGCCCGAGGAGCGTTCCCGGTTTCCGTCCGATGCTTTCCGGCCTTGCCCGGCCCGCCGTGCTTCTGCCCGAAACCCGCCTCGCAACCTGGAAAGGCGGGCAGGGGGCGTCAGTCCACTTCCATCTTGCCGCTTTCGGCGGCGAACGCCAGGTTCTTCTTCTCGATCGGGGCATGCCGTGCGCTGCGCCCGACCAGCGAGATCGCCAGCCCGGCAATCACCCCGGGAACCGCGAAGGCGAGGAAGTTCATCTGCAGCGGCAGTTCCGCCGCCATCAGCATGCCGCCCAGGATCGGGCCGAGGATCGCGCCCATGCGCCCGACGCCCGAGGCCCAGCCCAGGCCGGTGGAGCGGATGTGCATGGGGTAGTACTGGGCGACATAGGCGTACAGCAGGATCTGCGTACCGATCGTGGTCGCACCGGCGATGGCGACCACGCCATACAGCACCACGGTCGGGTTCTTGAAGCCGAGCAGGCTGATCGAGACCGCAGCGATGGCGAAGAACACCGTCAGCACGCGGCGCAGGTGCAGGCGGTCGGCGATCCAGCCGCCGCCGATGGCGCCGAAGATCGCGCCGAAGTTGAGCACCAGCAGGAAGCCCAGGCTCGAGCCCAGCGCGTAGCCGGCCGAGTTCATCAGTTTCGGCAGCCAGGAGCCGAGCGCGTACACCATCAGCAGGCAGCAGAAGAAGGCCACCCAGAAGCTCACCGTGCTCAGCAGCCGGCCCTCGGTAAACAACTGCCCGACCGAGCCTTTCTGTCCCTTCGCGGCCTCGATCACGAAACGGTCGCCTGTCTGGGCGCGGAACGACGGCTCGACCCGGGCCAGCATCCGGCCGGCTTCCGCTTCACGCTGGTCACGAACCAGGAAGCCGATCGACTCGGGCAGGAAGCGCAGGATCACCGGCAGCAGCAAGAGCGGAACGATGGCGACGAAGAACAGCGACTGCCAGCCGAAATTCGGCAGCATGTAGATGCCGAGCCCCGCCGACAGCATGCCGCCGACCGCGTAGCCGCTGAACATGATCGCCACCAGCGTGCTGCGCATCTTGCGCGGCGCGTACTCGCTCATCAGCGCGACGACGTTGGGCATCACCCCGCCGATGCCGAGCCCGGCGAGGAAGCGGCATACGCCGAATTCGAACGGGTTGCGCGCGAAGCCGTTGATGAAGGTGAAGCCGCTGAACAGGACCACGCAGATCGCGATCGCCTTCTTGCGCCCGATGCGGTCGGACAGCGGGCCGAAGATCAGCGCTCCGAACATCATGCCGAACAGCGCGTAGCTGCCCAGGGCCCCGGCCTGCAGCGGCGGCAGCTGCCATTCCTGCATCAGCTTGGGCAGGACGACGCCATAGATCACCAGATCGTAGCCGTCGAAGATGATGATCAACGCACACCAGAACAGCACGGTCCAGTGGAATCGGTTGAATCTTGCTTCATCGATGATTTTGTTGACGTCAACAGCTCTCATGCGAACTCCGGGTTCTGTTTTCGAGATGTGGCCAAGGCGGGGTATCACGGAAACGAATACCGCCTCATTCGGAAGTTGAATGCTCGTTCATTAGATATGGGGTGTCAATGAAGGTATTAGTAATTTTTTTATATAACGATCAAGAAAAAAATAAATAACAACACCGGAGAAGCTCATTCATACCGAATTTCCTGTCTATTCGGACTGAATTCGGCTGGCAACGTCCGTTTTTACCGGCGCGCCTGAAAAATATAGTTGGAAATCAATCAATCTTGTTTATTTGTATACAGATAGCTAAATAAATTTTACGAATTGTTTGGTGTAGAACGATTTTTCGCTCTTTTCATGCTGTTCTGTTGATAAATATCAAGCTGTTGTGAAGATTATTAAAACTGCGTGCGCCCTTGATTGACCGCCACCTCATCGAGTTGTATACATCTTTCCGTCGGAGCCGGTCAGTGCCCGACGGTTGAAACGCCGTGGAGACGGTTTTCCGGGCGCAATCACTTTCAGCGGGAGTCTGTATACGATGTACTCGGTGCGCCTCTGGTCGGTTCGCAATGCCCGTGTCCTGCATCGGCTGTACACCTTCTTCTCGCGGCTGGCGCCGCGGTTGGCGCCGCTGGTGCGCCGGGTAGGAGAGCGACGGGCGGAAGTCCTGCTGCGGCCGCTCGAGCGGAGCGCGAAAAACGTCCTGTTCGACTGCCGGATGTGCGGCCAGTGCGTGCTGTCCTCGACCGGCATGGCCTGCCCGATGAACTGCGCCAAGCAGATGCGCAACGGCCCGTGCGGCGGGGTGCGCGCCGACGGCCAGTGCGAAGTCGAGCCCGGGATGCGCTGCGTTTGGGTGGAGGCGACCGAAGGCACGAAGCGCATCGCCGCGGACCACCTCGCCCATCCGACGCCGCTGCTGCCGGCGATCGACCAGCGCCGCCGCGGACGTTCGACCTGGATCGAGGTCGTCCATGGGCGTCCGGCGCCGGTGTTCCAGCCCCCGGTGGGCGAACGCATCACGCCCGAGAGCGAGCAGAGCCTGTTCGAACGCAGCTGCACCGCCGGGCGCCCCGTGGTCACGGTCGAGATCGCCCCGCCGGATTCGGCCGATCCGGCTGCGCTGCTGGCGCGCGCCGAACTGTTCCGCGGCCTCGTCGATGCGATGAACATCACCGACGGCGCCGGCGGCAACTGCCACATGTCGAGCGTGGCGGCCTCGGCGATCCTCGCCACCCACGGTTTCGAACCGGTCTATCAGATCGCCTGCCGCGACCGTAACCGGATCGCGATCCAGGGCGATCTGCTCGGCGCCGCCGCGCTCGGAGTGAAGAACATCCTGTGCCTGACCGGCGACGACGTCAGCCGCGGCGACCATCCGCAGGCCAAGCCGGTGTTCGACCTCGACGCCGTGTCGCTGCTGCATGTGGCGCGCGGCATGTGCGACCGCGGTGAATTTGCCTCCGGGCGCAAGCTCGAACAGGCGCCCGACCTCTTCATCGGCGCCACCGTCAATCCCTTCGTCCCCCCTTATGTGGACCGGGTTGCCAATCTCGAAAAGAAGATCCGCGCCGGGGCGCGCTTCATCCAGACCCAGTTCTGCTTCGACGTCGAGCGTTTTGCCGACTTCATGACCGAGGTCCGCCGCCGCGGCCTGCATCGCCAGGCGCACATCCTCGTCGGCGTGGGCACGCTCGGCTCGGCAAAGGCCTTGCGCTGGATGGCGAACAACGTCCCCGGGGTGTGCATCCCGGAAGCCTTGCTCGCCCGCATCGAGTCCGCGCCCGACCAGAAGGCCGAAGCGAAGCAGGTGTGCATCGAGATCATCCGCGCGGTGACCGCGATCGAGGGCGTGGCCGGGGTCCATCTGATGGGCCACCGCAACGAAGCGGTGCTCGCCCGCATCATCGTCGACGCCGGCCTGCGCGCGCCGCCGCCCACCATGGATGAGGCCGATCCTGCCGCCGCCCCGGCGACGTCGCGGCTGGCCGCAGCGTGACACTTGAATCACCGACAAACCGAAGGAGGAGACACCATGAGTGAACAAGACATTTTGAACGCCCTGGAAGGCGAAGAGCGCGAGCTGGTCGAGTGGCTGGCCGACATGAACGAGGACGACGCCCTGGCGCTGGCCAGGCGCATGCTGCTCGAAGACAAGAAGAGCCCGCTGCGCGTGCTCGAACTGTGCCGGATGGCGATGGACATCGTCGGCAAGCGCTTCGAGGAAGGGGAATACTTCCTCCCCGAGCTGGTGCTCGCCGGCGAGATGCTCGAGCAGGTCGGCGCCATCGCCAAGCCGCTGCTGGTCGACGGCGAGGGCGAAGGGGC
The DNA here is from genome assembly GCF_023093595.1 of Thauera aromatica. Taxonomy (GTDB): domain Bacteria; phylum Pseudomonadota; class Gammaproteobacteria; order Burkholderiales; family Rhodocyclaceae; genus Thauera; species Thauera aromatica_A. The sequence goes on along the minus strand of NZ_JALLIK010000104.1, from coordinate 67,027 downwards.
GAAGAAGCTCGGCCGCGTCCTGGTGGGCACCGTGCACGGCGATCTCCACGACATCGGCAAGAACATCGTCAGCTTCATGCTCGACATCAACGGCTACGAGGTCAAGGACATCGGCATCGACGTGCCGGTCGCCACCTTCGTCGATGAGGTGCGCAGCTTCAAGCCCGACGTGGTGGCGCTGTCCGGCTTCCTGACCCTGGCGTTCGACTCGATGAAGGAGACGGTCGAAGCGTTCGAGAAGGAAGGCCTGCGCGACCAGTTCAAGATCATGGTCGGCGGCGGCCAGATCGACGAGACCGTGCGCGCCTACACCGGCGCCGACGGCTTCGGCGTCAATGCGGTGGAGGCGGTCAACCTGTGCAACCGCTGGCTCGGGGTGGCGGCATGAACGCGCCGATCGAAGCGAGCGCCGCCGCCCAGGTGGCCTACGACGAACGCTGGCAGCGCATCCTCGACTGCGTCGCCCTGAAGCAGCCCGACCGCATGCCGACCGCGTTCTACGCCACCTTCTGGCTTGCCAAGAAATACGGCGGCATCAGCTGCAAGGAGCTGATGTACGACTACGAACAGACGAAGGCGCTGGCCGAGCGCGCGGTGCTCGAATTCGAGCCCGACGCCTGCGCGCCGATCGTCGCCGCGGTGGCCTCGGGGCGCTCGCTCGAAGCGATCGGCTTCAAGCAGCTGCAGTGGCCCGGCCACGGCGTCGACGAAAACCAGCCGTTCCAGTACCTCGACCGCGAGTACATGCTGGCCGACGAGTACGACGAGTTCCTCTTCGATCCCACCGGCTTCTATCTGCACAAATACCTGCCGCGGGTGGCGAGCGCCTTCGAAGGCATCGACCAGCTGCCGATCTTCCCCGGCCTGCATTACTTCCGCCTCATCAACGGCATCCGCCCGTTCGCCAAGCCCGAGCTGCGCGCCAGCCTCGAGCGCATCATCCGCGCCGCCGAGGAGGTGGAGACCTTCGCCGCCCACGGCGCCGACTTCAACGCCCGCATCAAGGCTCACGGCTTCCCGCTGATCAACGGCGTCAATGCGGTCTCGCCCTACGACTTCATCGCCGACTACTTCCGCGGCGCCACCGGCATGATGAAGGACCTCTACCGCAACAAGGACAAGCTCCTCGCGCTGCTCGACAAGGCCTCGATCTTCCTCACCCGGCAGACCATCGCCACCGCCCAGGCCTCCGGCCACCCGATCGTGATGATCCCGATCCACTGGGCACCGGACGCCTTCATGTCCGACAAGCAGTTCCAGACCTTCTGGTGGCCACCGTTCCGCAAAATGCTGATCGGCCTGATCGACGCCGGCCTGATCCCGATGCCGCTGTGGGAAGCCGACTGCACCAAGCGCCTGGAGACGATCCGCGACGTGCCCGCGGGCAAGTGCATCTACTGGTTCGAGCGCACCGACATGGTCAAGGCCTTCGAGGTGCTCGGCGACGTCGTCGCGCTGCGCGGCAACCTGTCGCCGTCGCTGCTCACCACCGGCCGCCCCGAAGAAGTCGATGCCGCGGTCAAGCATCTGGTCGACAACGTCTGGAACAAGGGGGGCAAGCTGATCCTCGACGCCGCCTTCGGCATTCCCGACGAGACTCCGGTCGACAACGTGCGTGCGATGTACGCCGCCGCGCGCAAGTACGCCGGCTGACGTGCGCCTGGAGCCCGCGACCATGTCCGCACCGAGCTGCGCGAGCCTGCTGCGCCAGCTGCCCCCGCCGGCGCCCGACGAGCGTCCCGGAGCGCAGCGCCGGCGCGCGGCTGCGCTCGCCGAAGTGTGCGCCGACGCCCTCGTCGAGCCTGCCTACAGTGTGCGCATCGTCGCCCTCGACGCTCCGCCGGGGGCGACCCTGCGTGCCGGCGGCCAGTGCCTGCATGCCCCGCGCCTGGTGCCGGCCGCGGGCCGGCTCACCGCCCTCGGCGCGGTCGCATGCACGCTCGGGCCGCGCCTGGAAGAGCGCGTGCGGGCCCATTTCGCCGCCCGCCGTCCGGCCGCCGCGCTCGCCCTCGACGAACTCGGCACCGCGCTGCTGTTCGCGCTCATGCGCCACGCCCAGGACCGCCTGGTCGCGCAGGCCGCCCGTCGCGGCCTGCGCGTGGCCGGCGAGCTCGCCGCGGGCGACCCCGGACTCGCGCTCGACGCCCAGTCCGCCGTGCTCCAGCTCGCCGACGGCGCCGCGATCGGCATGCACGCCAGTGCCGCGGGCGCGCTTCATCCACTCAAGTCGTGCACCAGCGTGCACGGGGTCGGCATCGCGCTCCCCGCCAGCGCCTGGTCGCGCTGCGACGCCTGCCCCTCGGCGCCGCGGTGCACGATCGCGCGCCGGCGCAAGGAGACCCCCGCATGAACCGCAGCCAGGAGCGCGCCCCCGCCGCGGACGCGGCGCCCGAGTCAAATCTCCCCGCGGATGCGGCGCCCGGGTCCGGCCGTCCCGCCGACTCCGGCGCCCCCGACGCGTCCTACCGCCTGTATTTCCCCCAGCTCGAACGCGAGATTCCCTGCGCAGCGGGCGAGAGCCTGTTTCACGCCGCCCGCCGCCACGGCGTGCGCATCGTCGGCGCCTGCGGCGGGCGCGGCACCTGCGCGAGCTGCATGGTGCGGGTCAGCGCAGGGGCGCTGCGCCCGCTCGAAGGGCGCGGCGCGCGAGCGTTCGAAATCGAGCTCGACGAAGCCGGACACCCGCTCAACCCGCGGCGCTGGATGCGCGCCTGCCGCATCGGCGCGCGCAGCGACTGCACCGTCGAGATCGGCGCGCGCTCGCTGGCGCCGGTGGTGCGCGCCGAGGAACCCAGCGCGCTCGCCGACGAAGACGCCGGTTTTACCCTCGCCCTCGACCCCGCCGTCCGGGCGCACGAGCTCGACGTCCCCGCGCCCAGCCTCGCCGACGATCGCGCCGATGCCGACCGCGTGCTCGACGCCTGCCGCGAGCGCGAAGCGCACGAAGCCGGGCAGCGGACGATTCCGGCTGCGCAAGATGCCGCCACCCCCGCAGCGCCCCCGCGCGCGCTCACCGTCGCCCCCGCCGCCACCGCCGAACTCGCCGCGGTGCTGCGCGCCGGCAGCAGCCCCCGCTGCCGCCTGCGCGCCTGGCAACGGGGCGGGGCGCTGATCGCGTTCGCCCCGAGCGGGCGGCGCAGCCTGGGGCTGGCGGTCGATCTGGGCACCACCAACCTCGCCGCCTTCCTCGTCGACCTCGACGACGGCCGCACACTCGCCCGCCTCGGCGTGGAGAACCCGCAGACCGCCTGGGGCGCCGACCTGGTGAGCCGCATCGACCATGCGGGCAGCGATCCGAAGGTCGCCGAAGCCCTGCGCGCCGCGGCGTGCGAGGCGATCGATGCGCTCGCCCACGACCTGTGCGCCAGCATCGGCCAGCGCCCGCAGGACATCGTCGATGTCGCCGTGTGCGGCAACACCGCCATGCACCACCTGCTGCTCGGCCTGCCGGTGCGTCAGCTCGGGCGCGCGCCCTTCGTCGCCGCGCTGCGCGACAGCGTCGACCTGAGCGCGCGCGAGCTCGGGCTCGCCGTCGCTCCCGGCGCCTGGGTCCATCTCGCCCCCAACATCGGCGGCTTCATCGGCGGCGACCACGTCAGCGCGCTGCTCGCTACCGAATCGCGCTGGCGCGGACATGGCTGTGCGCTGGTGATGGACATCGGCACCAACACCGAGATCAGCCTCATCCACCACGGCCGCCTGTGGTCGGCGTCCTCGCCCTCGGGGCCGGCGCTCGAAGGCGGGCATATCGGCTGCGGCATGCGCGCAGCCGAAGGTGCGATCGAGAAGGTCACCGTCGACGGCGGGCGTTTGGCGGTGCGCACCATCGGCGGCGGCGAGGCGGTCGGGCTGTGCGGCTCGGGCGTGCTCGACGCGGTGGCCGCGCTGCGCCGCGGCGGCCTGCTCGATGCCCGCGGCCGGCTGTGCGCCACCCACCCGGACATCGTCACCGCTGAAGGCGGCCAGCGCGCCGCCCGGCTCGCCCCCGACGTGCTGTTCACCCAGGCCGACGTGCGCGCGGTACAGCTGGCCAAGGCCGCGATCCGCAGCGCGACCGAGCTGCTGCTGGCCGAAGCCGGGCTCGCCGAGGATGCGATCGAGTGCTTCATCCTCGCCGGCGCCTTCGGCGCCTACCTCGACATCGACAGCGGCATCGACATCGGCCTGTTCCCGCCGCTGCCGCGCAGCCGCTTCGTTCAGGTCGGCAACGCCGCCGGGCAGGGCGTGCGCCGCCTGCTGCGATCGTGCGCCGAGCGTGAACGCGCGCGCGAACTGGCGCGCACCACGCAGGCGTGCGCGCTCAACGCGCGCGCCGATTTCCAGCGCAGCTTCCTCCGCCACATCGGCTTTGCCGAGTCCCCCGATCCCTCCGAGGCCGCCGCAACGACGGCCTGCGCCATCCCCAGCACCGTCACTGAAGAGAGTCCGTCATGAACGAAAGCACCATCAGCGAAACCAACCGCTTCGGCATCCGCATCATCGGCGAGCGCATCAACCCCGGCTTCAAGAGCACGCGCGCGATGTTCGAGGACAAGGACCTCGCCGCCATCCAGGCGCTCGCGCTCAAGCAGGTCGAGGCCGGCGCCTTCGCCCTCAACGTCAACATCGGCCCGCAGGCGATGACCGACCGCGGCTTCCTCGTCGACGTGATCCGCGCCATCCAGGACGTGGTCGCGGTGCCGCTGTCGTTCGATGTGCCCACCGCCGAGCTCTTCGCGCTGTGCCTCACCACCTACGACCGCACCCGCACCGGCGGCGAGCTGGCGATCGTCAACTCGATCACCGAGCACCGCTGGGAAGCGATGCAGCTCTACCGCGACCTGCCGTTCCGGGTCATGGTGATGGCCTCCGAGCGTGTCATCGACGGCGTGGCGAAGAACAACAAGACCGCCGCGGACATCGCCGCCACCGCGCGCCGCGCGGCACTGCGCCTGCGCGACGAGTACGGCATGGCGCTCGATCACGTCTTCGTCGACCTGTCGGTGAGCGCGATCATCGCCGACACCGAGGGCCTGAACCGCGCCACCCTCGACGCGGTGCGCCTGATCGGCGCCGACCTGGAGCTCAAAGGCCTGCACATGATGGGCGGACTGTCCAACATCGGTCAGCAGCTCCCGCCCAAGGCCGCCGACGGCTCGGACCTCAAGCACGGGCTGGAGAACGCCTTCCTCACCCTGGCGGTGCCGCACGGCTTCGACACCGTGCTCGGCACCCCGTGGCGCGGCTACGCGCCGCTGGCCGAAGACGACTACGTGCTCACCGCCTACCGCAATTTCCTCGACACCACCGGCAGCAACGCGCTGCGCGCGGTGCGCAAGCTCTACAAGGCCTGAACATGACCCCGACCGATCGCTTCGCCGTCGTCGCCGACGGCTGGTTCGACGGCGAGCGCCTGCACGGCGCCGGCCCGTTCACCTTCCGCATCGAGGAAGGGCGCATCGCCGACATCGCCGCGGGCGACTTCGGCGCGACGCTCGCCACCCAGGGGATGGAGGTCGTGCGTGGCGGCTTTCTGATGCCCGGGCTGGTCGATGCCCACGTGCACCTGTTCCTCGACGGCGCCCCGACCGACGGCGCCCAGCGCGCCGCCCATCTCAAAAAGCCGGTCGAGGACCTGGTCGACGCCGCCCGCGCCAGCGCGCGCCAGGCGCTCGCCTGCGGCGTGACCCTGGTGCGCGACGCGGGCGACCGTCACGGCATCAACCACCGCCTCCGCGACGAAGCCGCCCACAGCCCCGGCCTTGCCCAGGTGCGCTCGGCCGGGCTCGGGGTCAAGCGCCCCAAGCGCTACGGCGCCTTCATGGCGCGCGACGTCGCCGACGATGACGCGATCCGCGCATCGGTGTGCGAGCTGGCCCGCGACAGCGACGAGATCAAGCTGATCCTGACCGGGATCATCGATTTCGACGCCGGCGCGGTCACCGACGAGCCGCAGTTCGATCTGGCCGCGGCGCGTCTGGTGGTCGACACCGCGCGCGCCTGCGGGCGCGACACGATGGTCCATTGCAGCGGCGCGGCCGGACTGGAGATCGCCGCCCGCGCCGGGGTGGGCTCGATCGAGCACGGCTTCTTCATGCGCCGCGACCTGCTCGCACTGATGGCCGAGCGCGACGTCGCATGGACGCCGACCTTCTGCCCGGTGCATTTCCAGTGGGCGCAGCCCGCAGCGGTGGGCTGGTCGGCACAGACCGTGGGCAACCTGCGCCGCATCCTCGACGAGCATGCGCGCCACCTGCTGATCGCCCGCGAGCTGGGGGTGCGCCTGCTGCTCGGCACCGACGCCGGCAGCATGGGAGTCGAGCACGGCCACGCGGTGCATGAGGAAATCGAGCGCTACCTCGAGGCGGGTCTCACCACCGCCGAAGTGCTGCAGGCCGCCACCGCAAACGCCCGCCGCCACTTCGGCCATCCCCACCCGCGCCTCGAGCGCGGCGCGCCCTTCGATGCGCTGCTGCTCGAACGCTCGCCGTTCGCCGACATCGGTGCGCTGCGCACGCCCTTGCACGCGTGGGCGGGGCAGCCGGCCTGCGAAGGCGAAGCGCTGCAATGAGCGCGCAGATCATCGATGGCAAGGCCCTGTCCCGGCATCTGCGCACCCGGTTCCGGGAAAGGGTGGGGGCGCTCGCGGCCCACGGGGTTCAGCCTGGCTTGGCAGTCATTCTGGTCGGGGACAACCCCGCCTCGCGGCTTTACGTGGCCAATAAGGTGAAAGCCTGCGAAGAGTGCGGGGTCGCCTCCTTCCTCCACGCCTGTCCGGCCGACATCACGGAGGCCGCCCTGCTCGGGCTGATCGCCCGTCTCAACGCCGCGCACACCGTGCATGGCATCCTGCTCCAGTTGCCGCTGCCGCCCCATATCGACATGCGCCGGGTGCTCGAAGCGATTGCGGTGGAGAAGGACGTGGACGGTTTCCATCTCTACAACGTCGGCGGCCTGGTCGTGGGCAACACGATCTTTCCGCCGTGCACGCCCTATGGCGTCCAGCTCCTGCTCGAGACCACCGGCATCGAGGTCGCGGGCAAGAACGTGGTCGTGGTCGGGGCATCGAACATCGTCGGCAAGCCGATGGCCCTGATGCTGCTGCACAAGGAGGCCACCGTCACCGTCTGCCACGCCAGGACGCGCGACCTGGCACAGCACACCATCCTCGCCGACATCCTCATCGTCGCCGCGGGCAAGCCGGGGCTGATCGTGGCGCAGATGGTCAAGCACGGCGCCGTCGTCATCGATGTGGGCATCAACCGCTTGCCCGACGGGCGCATCGTCGGCGACGTCGACTTCGACGGAGTCAGGGACAAGGCGAGCTGGATCAGCCCGGTCCCCGGCGGCGTCGGCCCGATGACCGTGACCATGCTGATCGAGAACACCCTGCGCTCGGCCGAGCGCTGCCTGGAACGAGACGCCGAAGTCGGTCATCCAGTCTGGGATGCTGCCGTGCTTTGACACCACCTTGACGGACGGTTCACGGCCTTCTAGAATGCGCGCTCTTTGTCGGAAGGGCGGTTAGCTCAGCGGTAGAGCACTGCCTTCACACGGCAGGGGTCACTGGTTCGATCCCAGTACCGCCCACCACGCCCCTGCGCGTGACGCCTCCTTCCACAAAGCCTCACAAAGCCGATCGCGCTCCTTCACGGCCGCGTAATCGGGCGGTTAGCTCAGCGGTAGAGCACTGCCTTCACACGGCAGGGGTCACTGGTTCGATCCCAGTACCGCCCACCAGCGCATCCAAAAAGCCAGTTCTCGCGAGCTGGCTTTTTGCTTTGGATCTTGCGTAGCAACCGTGCGGCCAAATTCGGACGGTGTGGCCATGAATCGCCAATCTCGTTGCCGAGGATACGAATTCCCCCTGGGCTGCATTCGGATCTCCGAGGTGGAGGCGCTGCTCAGTCACGCGATGTCGTGCATAGTGCGCATCAAAATGATGCTTACCTGGTCCTTACGCTGGTACCATTCGCGATAGATTCCTCACCGGGTAATGTTTCATGCAGCTTCCGCTGTCGCACTCCCAGCGCGAACGCCTTGCCTACCTCGAGCTGAAGGCCTTTTTTGTTGGCGAGCTGCGTCGAGGAGACCTCGAGGCACGCTTCTCGATCAAGCCGGCGGCTGCGACGCGCGACCTCAACGCCTATCGCGAGTGCGCCCCCGACAACCTGGCCTACGACCGCTACGTCAAGGCCTACATCCCCACCGGGCATTTCCGTCCGCTGTTCCCCTTCTCGGCAGAGCGCATCCTGTCCTGGCTGCTACATGGCTTTGGCGATGGACAGGCACCGACGGTTGCGCGGACCTTTCCGTGCGAGGGCGCGGGCGAGCTGGTCCGGCCCGACTTCGGCCTGTTGGGCGAGATCACCCGGGCGATGCATGGCAATCGTCCCTTGCAGGTGACCTACCTCTCCGTCAACTCGGGGCCGGCAAAGCGGGTGATCGTCCCGGTCGCGCTTGCCGACAATGGTCTGCGCTGGCATGTCCGCGCTTACGACCGTCAGCGCAAGCGCTTTTCCGATTTCGTGCTCACCCGGATCGCCAAGGCCAAGCCGCTCGACGAGCGTGCCGAACCGTACGAGCGCATCGAGGCCGATGAGCAATGGAATCGGCGGATCGAGCTGCAGCTCGTTCCCCATCCCGCTCTGAAGCACCCCGAAGGCGTGGTTGCCGACTATGGGATGAAGGACGGCACGCTGACGCTGAACGTCTCTGCCGCACTGGCCGGGTACGCACTGCTGCGCTGGGCGGTGGATTGCTCCGCAGACCACAGCCTGGACTGCGCACAGCATCACCTTTGCCTGGCCAACCGCGCCGTGTTGGAAGGTGTGGAGAGCGCATTGCTTGCGCCGGGTTACATCCGGCCCGCCTCAGGAGGCGAAGCGTGAGCGTAGCCCTCTACAACGCCGAAATCTCCGCCGGCTCGCTGATGCTGCCCGAGAGCCGGCGCGTCGCCCGCTTCATGCTCACGCAGCCCGACCGCGCGACCTGGTTCGATACGCTCCGAACCGAGAACATCCTGCAGAAGAAGTCGCCTGCGACCGCACGTCGGCAGGCGCGGCTCATCCGCAACCGCCTCGAAACGCTCGACGAGCAGGCGTGGCAACTGGTGGCCGAGGGCGAGCAGGAGCTCGCACTGCAGATCCTCCTTGCCGCTTCGGTCAAGCACAGCCGCCTGTTGGGCGATTTCATGCGCGACGTGGTTGCCGGTCACGTTCGCCGATTCGAGGAAAGCCTGGTCCCGTCGGACTGGGAAGCCTTCCTCGTCGACTGCATCCAGCGCGACCCCGCCGTCGCCGGCTGGTCCGCCACCACCAAGGCCAAGTTGCTGCAGGTCATCCTCCGCATCCTGGCCGAGGCCGGCTACCTCGAATCCACCCGCAGCCTGCGCCTCACGCCGCCGCTGCTGCATCCCGAGGTGCAGCGCTACCTCAAGTCCCGCTCCGAGGCTGCCGTGCTCGGCGCGATGGAGCTCACGCACTGACCATGAACATGACGCAGACCTTCGAGGAACGCCTCAACCAGATCCTGCCGCGCGTCACGTCGGAGGACTTCCTGCACAACCGGGGTCTCGGCAACGAGATCGGCTTCTGGATCTTCGACTACCCACCTGAGCAGGAGCTGGCGATGCGGGAGTTCCTAACCAGTGTTGTCGAACCTGCGCTCAAGAAACGGCAACCCCCGCTGCGCTTCGCCACAATCAACCTGTTCGAGCTCGTCATCGGCCTGCTCGAGGACCGCAAACTCCTCGACAAGGCCATCGACATGCAGGGCAAACAGGGCGACGACAAGGCGCTGGAATCGCTGCGCCGCGTGCTCAAGGAAGACAAGCTCGCCGAGCGCCTCGTGCAGCAGCACAACCCGGGCGCCCTTGATCTGCTGATGCTGACCGGCGTGGGCTCGGCATTTCCGATGCTGCGCACCCACACGCTGCTCTCGGCCCTGCACCCACACCTGAACCACACGCCGCTGCTGATGTTCTTCCCGGGCCGTTACGACGGCTATTCGCTGCGGTTATTCAACAAGCTGTCGGAAGATCACTACTACCGCGCCTTCCGCCTCGTGCCTTGAGCTTTTCGCTTTGACCTTTTCGATTGATCACGGACAACAAGAAATGAAGATCGGCGACCTTTTTACCAAGCCCATCAACCGCCCTATAAACGGGGTGATCAAGGCCGACCAGAAGGACGCCGAGAGCGTCTGGCAGGAACTCGACGAGTACGTCGTCACCAAGCAGCTCACCGAATACTTTCGCCGCTTCTTCGACGCCTACCTGGCAGCGGCCGACAACCCGAACGACCCAGTGCTCGCTGCGCGCATGGGTGTCTGGGTGTCCGGCTTCTTCGGCTCGGGCAAGTCGCACTTCATCAAGATCCTGTCCTACCTGCTCGAGAACCTCGAAGCCACCAACCCCGCCACCGGCGAGAAGAAACGCGCCGCTGCCTTCTTCGACGAGCACAAGATCAAGGATTCGATGCTGCTCGCCGACATCCAGCGCGCCGTGCGCGGCAGCGCCGACGTAGTGCTCTTCAATATCGACGCCAAGGCCGACAGCAAGGATGAGCGCGACGTCATCCTCCAGGTCTTCCTGCGCGTGTTCAACGAGAAACTCGGCTTCAGCGCCGATGCGCCGCACATCGCCCACATGGAGCGCTACCTGGTGGAGAAGGGCGCGTATGACGCCTTCCGTGCGGCCTTCGCCGAAAGCAACGGCTCTACCTGGGAGGCCGAGCGCGATGCGGTCGACTTCCTGCGCGACGACGTCGTGCATGCGCTCTCGGTCGCACTCGGGCAAAGCGAGGAATCCGCCGGCCAATGGTTCGACCGCTCGCGCGACGAGTACCGCATCAACATCGAGTCCTTCGCCAAGCTGGTGAACGCCTACCTCGAGACCCGGCCCGCCGGCCACCGCATCATCTTCCTGGTCGACGAGGTCGGTCAGTTCATCGGCGACAACACCAAGCTGATGCTCAACCTGCAGACGATCACCGAGCAGCTCGGTACCGCGACGCAGGGTAGGGCGTGGGTCATCGTCACCAGTCAGGAAGACATCGACGCCGCCCTCGGCGAGGCCAACAAGGCCAAATCGCAGGATTTCTCCAAGATCCAGGGGCGCTTCCATACTCGACTTTCGCTCGCCAGCTCCAACACCGACGAGGTCATCGGCGAGCGCCTGCTCGCCAAGCGCGAGGGCGCGCACGATACGCTGCGTGACACCTTCGAAAAGTCCGGCGACATCATCAACAATCAGCTCGCCTTCGTCGGCAACTCGGTGAACCTGCGCGGCTACAAGGACGCCGCCGAGTTCGTCAGCGTCTATCCCTACGCCCCCTACCAGTTCACTCTGCTGCAGAAGATCTTCGAATCCATCCGCAAGGTCGGTGCCACCGGCAAGCACCTGTCGCGCGGCGAGCGCTCGCTGCTCGACGCCTTCCAGTCCGCCACCGTGCGCAACATGGATCGGGACGTCGGCCTGCTCATCCCGCTCTACGACTTCTACCCCTCGATCGAGAGCTTCATCGACACCGTCGCCAAGCGCTCCATCGACGAGGCGCCCAACAACGGGGCGCTCAAAGCCTTCGACGTGTTGTTGCTCAAGGCCCTGTTCCTCATCCGCTACATCGCCGATATCGTCAAACCCAACGTCGACAACCTCGCCACGCTCTGCGTCGATCGCATCGACGCCGACAAGCTCGCCCTCAAGCGCCAGATCCAGGAGAGCCTCAGCCGGCTCGAGCAGCAGCGCCTGGTCAGCCGCAACGGCGACCTGTGGTTCTTCCTCACCAACGAAGAGCGCGACGTCGCGCGCGAGATCGGCAACGTCGAAGTGTCCTCGTCCGAAAAGGCCCGCCTGCTGTGCGAGCTGCTGTTCGACGACATCCTGCAGGGCAGTACCCGCATCCGCCACCGCGACACCAAGGGCGATTACGACATCAACCGCCTGCTCGACGGCGCCCCGTACAAGAACGCCAGCCACGAGCTTACCGTCGAGGTCGTCTCGCCGCTGGGCGACGACTGGGACGCGCTCAACGACGCCCGCGCCGTCCTGCGCAGCAGCGAAGGCAACGGCCGGGCGCTGATCCGCCTGGCCGAAGGCGAGCGCTTCGACATCGAACTCACCCTCTACCGCCAGATCGAGAAGTACATCGACAGCCCCAAGGCCAGCAACGCCACGCCTTCGCTGCGCAACATCCTCATCAACCGCAAGGACGAAAACCGTGAGCGCCGCGCCCGCCTGCGCGAGCAGCTCGCCACCATGATGCTGCAGGGTGACTTTTACGCCCTCGGCCAGCGCGTCGAACTCAAGGCGTCCAACCCCGGCAGCCTGCTCGACGAGCTGGGCAACTACCTCATCACCAACACCTACACCAAGCTCGGCTACCTCAAGCACCGCAACGCCGACCCCATCGCCGAGATCAAGGCGGTCCTGCTCGCCGACGACACCGCCCAGCGCAAGCTCGCGCTCGGTGGCGAGGAGGGCAACCCGCTCGCGCTCGTCGAACTGCGCGAGTTTCTCCAGCTCAAGGCGAGCAACACCCGGGTGATCCTGGACGAGGTGGTCAACCGCTTCACCGGCATACCCTGGGGTTGGAAGCCCGACTGGGAGGTCGTCCTGCTGGTCGCACGCCTCTTCATGGCCGGCGAGATCAAGCTGATGATGGACAGCGCCGACCTCGAACCCAAGGCCGCCATCGAGCCGCTCACCAAGTCGGCGCGCTTCAAGCACGTGTCGATTCTCAAGCGCAAGGTGGCCGATGCTGTCAGCATCAAGCGCGCGCGCGAGCTGCACCGCGACCTCTTTGCCGAGATGCCGCCCGAGGCCGAGGACGGCCTGGTCGCCGCCACCCGCGAGCGCCTGGCCGCGCTGCAAGTCGACCTCAAGGGCTACGCCCACGTCGCCGCCACGCCGCATCACCCCGGCAAGACCGTCATCGACAGCGCGATCGCCGCCATCGGCAAGCAGCTCGGGGTGGCCGACAGCTACGAATTCATCGACGCCTTCGTCAAGGGCAAGGACGACTGGCTGGACCTGTCCGACGACATCCACGACGTCATCAGCTTCTACAAAACACAGATCCCCACCTGGCGCCGGTTGCTCGAGGCTCTGGAGCGCTTCGAGCCCAACCGCGAAGCCCTCGACAAGGACGTCAAGGCCGCCTTGGCGCTGTCGAGCCTCGAAGGCATCCGCGACAACCCGAACCCCTGGGGTGCCGTCAGCCAGATCGAGCCACTCGTCACCACGGCCGACACGGTCAACGAGGCGCTCGCCCAGAGCAAGCGCGAGCACGCGCTGCTCTCCATCGACGCCAAGATCGCCGAAGTGGAAAAGGCGCTTGACGCCGCACAAGCCTCGGACGGCCTGCGCAACCGCGCGCTGCTCAAGCTACAGGAGCTCAAGACCAAGGTCGCTGGCCTCACCAGCATCCCGATGATCTTCTACAGCCAGGAACGGGCAGGCGACGCGCTGGATGCGGCGATGACCATGATCGAGTCCGCCACGCCCAAGGCGGTCCCGACCACGGCCGCCGAAAAGGGCAGCGCGACGACTGCCACCAAGACAAGCGGCCCGGTGATTGCGCCCAAGCCGACCAAACCGGTCCGCGCGGCCGACTTCAGCCCCAAGACCTATCTGGAAACCGAAGCGGACATCGACGCCTACCTCGCCAAGCTGAAGGCTGAACTGCTCAAGGCCGTCCAAGCCGGCCAGCGCGTTCGTTTGCAGTAAGCGGTAGAGAAAATGTCGGGCTCAGGTCTTCAAGACTTCATTACAGAACGCTGCTGGCGTCAGGATGCGCGTGCGGCCGACATGGCCGCGCTGCAGCAGGCCGGCCCGGCGGTCGCCAGTCACCAGGTAGTCGGCCTTGCCTGCATCGGCCATGGCCAGCAGAAAAGCGTCGTCCGGGTCGTCTGCCTCGAAATGGCGCGGCAACTGCTCCAGCACCAGGGCGCGCTGCAGGTTGTTGATCATCACCCCCACCTTGGCAGGCTGCAGCACCGCCTGCAGCTTGGGGTAACGACTGGCACGGCGAATTTCTTCCAGCTGGGCGTGGGAGGTCACCAGCTCGAAACGCGCGCTGCGCCAGGCGCGGTAGATCGCATCCGGTGCCCCATGCGGCGAAATCAGCGCACTGAACAGGATGTTGGTGTCGAGCACCACCCGCATTACTGCGCCTTGGCCCAGTCAAGTGCCTCATCCACCATCGCGGCAAGGTCCGCCTCGCTGACGCCAGCATTCGCAGCCTTGGCGTCCTCCGCGCTCAGCTCGAGGATGTGTGCCCGCACCGCTTCTTCGACGAAGCGCGACAGATCGCCCTTGCGCCCGCCGCCCTGGCTGGCCAGAAACATCCGCAATGCCTGGTCGGTCTCCGTGGAGACCGCGACGTTCCAACGTGTGCTTGCCATCTTCGACTCCTGAGATCGGTGTTTATGTGTTTATACACTCACCGACGCCGCGACGCTACATCCTGAAGCGACCAAAAAAACGCCATGAACAAAGCCAAACTCAAAACCTACGCCCCCCAGGCCCGCAAGGACTTCATCGCCGCCGTCACCCAGCGTGCCAACCTGCTCGGCCTCTCGGATTCCGCCGGCAAGTTCGAAGCCCTGCCCGCCGAGCGGCGGGGCGATGTGGTGCTGATCGCCGGGCGCGAATGGCCGGCCCGCGTCGCCCAGCAGCGCGAGCGCCTGGTGCGTCGCATCCAGCGCGACGGGTTTGGCTACACCATGGAGGCGGTGGCCTACACCTGGTTCAACCGCTTCGCCGCGCTGCGCTTCATGGAGCTGCACGACTATCTCGGTCACGGCCACCGCGTGCTCTCCAGCGCCAGCGCCGGCGGCCTGCCGGACATCCTCGCCCACGCGGCGGATCTGGCCGCCAGCCGCGAGCTGCCCGGCCTCGACGCCGCCCATATCGCCGAGCTCAAGCTCGCCGGCAACAAGGACGGCGAGCTCTACCGCCTGCTGCTGGTCGCCCAGTGCAACGCGCTCTCCGCCGCCATGCCCTTCCTCTTCGAGCGCATCGACGACGAAACCGAGCTGCTGCTGCCCGACAACCTGCTACGCACCGACGCGGTCATCGCCAAGCTGGTCGCCGAGATCCCGGAAGAAGACTGGGCCGAGGTCGAGATCATCGGCTGGCTCTACCAGTTCTACATCAGCGAGAAGAAGGACCAGGTCATCGGCAAGGTGGTCAAGAGCGAGGACATCCCCGCCGCCACCCAGCTCTTCACCCCCAACTGGATCGTGCAATACCTGATGCAGAACAGCGTCGGCCGCCTGTGGCTGATGGCCAACCCCGCCAGCACGCTCGCCAGCCAATGGCCCTACTACATCCAGCCCGCCGAACAAACCCCCGATGTAGGAGCGGCTTTAGCCGCGATCACCCAGACCCGCATCGACGAAGACGGCGGCAGCCTCAACCCCGAATCCATCACCGTGCTCGACCCCGCCTGCGGCTCCGGCCACATCCTGGTCGAAGCCTACGCGCTGCTCAAAGGCATCTACCTGGAACGCGGCTACCGCCTGCGCGACATCCCGCGCCTGATTCTGGAAAAGAACCTCTACGGCCTCGACATCGACGACCGCGCCGCACAGCTCGCCGGCTTCGCGCTGCTGATGAAGGCCCGCGCCGACGACCGCCGCCTGTTCAACGACCCGCCCCGGCTCAATGTGCTGAGCCTGCAGGAGAGCAAGGGGCTGGACCTGGACGAACTCGCCACCCATCTGGCGCCCTTTGGCGTGCAGCGCGGCACTGTCAAGGTGCTGCTTGACACCTTCGAACACGCAAAGACCTTCGGCTCGCTGATCCAGATCCCGGATGCGTTGAACGCGCAACTGCGGGCGCTGGCGGAGGCCTTGGAGAAGGCGAACGAGACCGGGGACTTGTATGCGCAGGCGGCGGCGCAGGATTTGATGGCACTGGTGGAGCAGGCGAAGGTGCTGGGGCGGAAGTTCGATGCGGTGGTGGCGAATCCGCCGTATATGGGCGGGAAGGGGATGAACGGCGCACTGAAGGAGTTCGCCAAGGCCACCTTCCCCGATAGCAAGTCAGACCTGTTTGCCATGTTCATCGAACGGGGTTTTGGCTGGTGCAAGGCCAACGGCTTCAACAGCATGGTGACGATGCAGAGTTGGATGTTCTTGTCGTCGTATGAGGCGACGCGGGAGAAGTTGCTCGAACAGCGCACCATTCAGACGATGGCCCATTTGGGCGCAAGAGCGTTTGCCGAGATTTCTGGCGAAGTCGTACAAACAACGGCCTTCGTGCTGCAAGGTCAGCACTTCTTCGGATTCAAACCCACATTCTTCCGCTTGGTGGATGGGCAGGAGGCGGACAAAGAAGCAGCGTTACGGAGCAATCACTATCGCTTTGATACCACGGCGCAAGATGATTTCAAGGAAATTCCGGGAAGTCCGGTTGCGTATTGGGTTTCGGATCGGTTGCGGCACGCCTTTCCGCGTGGACAGCCACTGCGTAAAATTGCCGAAGCCCTCCGTGGAGTTGAGACAGGAAATAACGAAAAGTTTCTCCGGCAATGGCAGGAGGTAGATAGGCGTCGCTTCGGTACGAACCTCAGAGCGAGCAGCTCAGATTACACTTGGTATCCCTACAATAAAGGTGGTGGGTTCAAGAAGTGGTTCGGAAACCGCTGGCTAGTGATCAACTGGCATGACAACGGAAACGATATCAAGGGCCAACCCTATCCGAAAGAAGGGCGGCTTCCTTGGAGAGCGGCAAACGAGGAGTTTTATTTTAAAGATGGGCTCACGTGGGGTGGTCTCACTACTGGAACTGTGACTTTCCGCACCTGCGAATACGGTGCAATTTTCGATTCGAACAAAGGTTCCATGATGTTTCCGCAAGAGGTGGACCGCCCGGTAGTTCTTGGTTTCCTCAATACCGTTCTTGTTTCCCGCCTCCTCAACATTCTCAATCCAACGCTCTCGACTCAGAAGGATGACATCGGCAACCTTCCATTTTTTAGGCCAGAAATATCGGGAGAGCGCGAGATAACAAAGAACACCTTGAAGTGCGTTGATATTGCCAAGGCCGATGAATACTCTTACGAGGGCTCTTGGGACTTCCAAATTCTTCCTGTCTTGACGGCGTCCCCTTACCCCGCGACCAGCCTCGAATCCAGCTACGTCTCTTGGGTCACCAAAAACCGGGACACCATCGCCGAAATGAAGGGACTCGAAGAGGAGAACAACCGTCTCTTCATCGATGCCTACGGTTTGGCGGATGAACTCAGCCCAGAAGTCCCCATCGATCAGATCACCCTCACGGTGAACCCCGCCTATCGCTACGGCGGCAATCTCACCGAAGACGAGCAACGGACCCGCTTCCGCCAAGACAGCATGGCGGAGCTGATCTCCTACGCCATCGGCTGCATGATGGGCCGCTACAGTCTCGACGAACCCGGCCTGATCTACGCCCACGCCGGCAACGTCGGCTTCGATCCGACCCGCTACCAGACCTTCCCGGCCGACGCCGACGGCATCGTGCCGATCACCGACGAATTCTGGTTCGAGGACGACGCTGCCCACCGCGTGCGCGAGTTCCTGCGCGCCGCGTGGGGCGCCGACACGCTGGACGAGAACATGGCCTGGCTCGCCGAGAGCCTGGGCGCCAAGGCCAACGAGACGCCGGACGAAACCATCCGCCGCTACCTGGCCGACAAGTTCTTCAAGGACCACCTGCAGACCTACAAGAAACGCCCGATTTACTGGCTGTTCAGCAGCGGCAAACAAGGCGCGTTTCAGGCGCTGGTCTATCTGCACCGCTACCACGAGGGCACGCTGGCTAGATTGCGCGCCGAATACGTCGTGCCCCTCACCGGCAAGATGCAGGCCCGCATCGACATGCTGGAAAAAGACGCCACCGCCGCCCCCAGCACCGCCGCCCGCAACAAGCTCAACAAGCAGCTCGAGAAGCTGCGCAAGAAACACGTCGAGCTGCTGGCCTACGACGAAAAGCTCCGCCACTACGCCGACATGCGCATCCAGCTCGACCTGGATGACGGGGTGAAGGCGAACTACGGCAAGTTCGGGGATCTGCTGGCGGAGGTGAAGGCGGTGACGGGAGGTGCAAGCGATGATTGAGCAGATTGCCGTCCGGAATTTCAAATCACTGGCGCAGTTCAAGCTGCGGCTCCACCGGTTCAACTGCCTGGTTGGGATGAACGGCGCCGGCAAGAGCACTGTGCTGCAGTCCATCGATTTCATGGCTCAGTTGATGGAAGGGCGCATCGACGAGTGGCTGGAGATGCGCGAGTGGAGCGCATCCGAGCTGAACTGCAAGCTGCGACCCGAGAGCAACGTGGCGGTGGCGGTAAGCTTTCGTGCTTCGGACGGCCAGCAGCTCAACTGGGTAGCGGCTTTCAACAGGACGGAGCTTCAATGCTCGACCGAAACGGTTATCGGGCCGGGCGGGGTCTTGCTTCATGTAAAGGGGCGGCACTATCGGATCGGTGGCGGAAAGGATGCGCCGCTTACGTTCAAGTATCAGGGCTCGATTCTGTCGCAACTGCGCGACGAGGAATTGCCCGCGCCGCTGCTCGAATTTCGCGACTGCATGCGGAAGATCCGCTCCCTTGAGCTGCTTGCGCCCAACCTGATGCGACGCCGGGCCCGGTCCGGGGACCCCGATATCGGTGCGGGCGGCGAGAAGCTGACAGCGTTTCTACACAGCATCAAAGGCGCGGCACGAGAACGGCTACGCGAACTGTTGCGCAGCTTTTATCCCACGCTTGTCGACTTCAAGGTGTCGACGCAGCGCGCAGGCTGGAAGAGGCTGACGGTGATCGAGCAATTCGGCGCACAGCGTCTCGAAACCGAGGCCCGCCACATCAATGACGGCTTGTTGCGCGTGCTGGCCGTGCTGGCGCAGGCGGATTCCGACCGCTCGCTGATCCTGCTCGACGAGATCGAGAACGGCATGAACCCCGAAATCATCGAGAGGTTGGTCGATGCGCTGGTGCAGGCACGCCAGCAGATCCTGGTGACGACACACAGTCCGATGATCCTGAACTATCTGGACGATGCCGTTGCAGCAGAGTCAGTGACCTTCATCTACAAGAACGAGCGTGGTGAAACCCGCGCCCGGCCGTTCTTCGAGCTGCCGCACATCGCCGAGAAGCTGGAGGTGATGGGGCCGGGCGAGGCGTTCGTGGATACGGACCTCAACCGGCTTGCTCAGAAATGCATGACGCTGGATGACGAGGACGAAGCCCGCGAAGCGGCGGAGGCGGGCTGATGCTGTTGTTGCTCAGTGGTGAAGGGCCGAGCGATCTCGGCCGCTGTGCGATGCCGGTCGGGCAGTGTGACGGTGATGCCTTCGAGGCCGGGCCGATGGCGGCGCTGGTCGACCAGATCATTCAGGATGTACTCAAGTTCTCGGTGCTGAAGGATGTGCCCACGCGCTTGCGCTATATCGCCAAGCAATGCCTGAGTGATGTAGCTGACGACCTGCGAGGCAACCGGCGAGCGGTTTCACTGACGGGTAAGAAGCAGGGGCAGGAAACTGGCTACTTTATGAAGATGGCTTGGTCCTACGGCAAGCTTGCCTTACAGATCGAGGCGGATGAAGACGACTCTGCTGTAGCGGTCTTCTTTCGGGACACCGACGGTACCCACTCGATACGCGATGGTGCTTGGGCCGAAAAGTGGCACTCCATTGAACGTGGTTTTGGGCGTGCGGGCTTCGAGCGAGGTGTGCCGATGCTGCCCAAGCCGACTTCCGAAGCCTGGCTGCTCTGCGCCGCCAAGAGCTCGCCGTATCAGGCCTGCAGCGCACTCGAAGATCTGCCGGGAAACCTGGGATCCTCAAGACATCCGAAGAAGGAGCTGGCGCGTGCTTTCGGCGAAGAGAAGTCGAGCGCGGAACTGCGCGAATGGCTGGAAGGGCATCCCTTCGAGCCCGATTCGGCGATGGAGATGGGGAGTTATCGGGCATTTCGGGAGCGGATGGTGGAGGTGCTGAACACCGTCCGTGGTAGAGCCTGATCAGCTTGCGGTTATGCTTTGATAATTTGTGCAAGAGGTTGTTGCACTATTCTTCCCGGGTTGTCGGCTGGCAATGTGCAGTGAAGCGAGGGTGATGAGGCGACGCCGGGTTCGGTTTGTTGTTGGCGATGAATATGGTTGGAGACCGCTTTGACGGAGCTTTCCCTTGCTGCGCTTGAGCTTGATCGCAAGCTGGATGTCCTTCCGGTGTACTGCTACCGGCTGACTTTCGATCGTGATCATGAAGACACCGACCCTACCCAGTTGACTCGCCGTGGCGCCCGCATGTTGAGCGGTGCTAACGGCTGGTGCGCGGTGACTGACGATGGGCCTTGGCGGGTGCTGAGTCTTAGTCCCTTGAAGGTGCTGAAGCACGAATGGGGCGGGACGTGCTGCACCGCGTGCGATGAGACGCCGGGTGTGCTACAGAGCGGGACTCATGCAGAACGTGGTGCGATTCAGCGCCTGTTGAATCAATGTCTCATGCACGGCGGCAGAAAGCTCGCGTATGCCAGCAATGGTCATCTGGAGGCGGAGGCGGGAGCCGGGAATCTGGTCAGACTCACCACGTGCCAGCCCTCGGAGCGTGTGAAGGCGGGTAGTGACTATCTTGATGCCTTTCAGAGCGTGACGCTGATCCCCGAAGTATTGCCCGACGGCACTGCCTTGGTAGGTTTCGATGTAAGGCACCGTCTGCTGCCCCAACCGCATGTGACCCTCGATTGGGTGATCCGCAAGCGCCCAGAATGGATCGAGGGTATTCGTCGTGTCCGGCATCGGTATGCATCCAACGGGCAGTATGGAAGTGCTGACTTGATTGGCATGGTGGCTGATCGAACGGCACTCTCAACCTTTCCGACGCCGAAGGGTGAGGTTAGCTTGCTCGACTACCACGAGAGCAAAGGCAATATTCCAGACTATGAGCGCGAGGCCGTAGCTGCTTCGCAGGTGGTTCATGTGCGGTACGGGAGGGATACACGTGCAAAACCTATGGAGCATCTTGCCGCCTTGCTCCTGCCGATGTTCGATTTCGAGACCCTGAGCAATATAGATAGCCGTTTGCTGGAGCGGATTGCCAGCTCTTTGAAATGGCCGGTAGGGGAACGCTTGAAGGCGGCATTCCGGCTGGTCAAGGGCCTGCAGGTCAGCGAACTCGGCGCTTGTCTGCAGCCCCTTAAGGATACGCATCGCTATCTGCGCACACTGAAGCCGGAGTTTCGCCTTCGTTTTCGCGGTGCTGCGGTCGCCGATAGCGAAAAGGCAGTGTTGCGTCACGGTGCCTACCGGGGGATGACGAGAAAGCTGGTTGTGCCGTTGGTCGTTGGGGGCACGGACCTGGAGCAGGAGGCCGCTGTCCGCCACTTCCAAGAGGTCGAGCGCGTCTGCCGCAAGTGGCATCCCGATCTGACGTCCTGGAAGACTGCTGCCCCTGCAGGTGATGCCGAAGCATTGAACCAACGCCTTGGTCAGCGCAAGCCGGACAACACCTTGCTGTTGATCGGTCTGGGCCGTGGTGCAGACAAAAAGAAGATTCGCGACGTGGCTTACCGCTACGGGCTGGCGACCCAGTTCATGCGCTTGGATCACCCCCCGAGGACCTATCAGCCAAGCTACTACAACAACTTGGCGGCCGGGGTATTCAGCAAGGGTGGCGGTGTGTTGTGCGCGATCGACGACATGCCGGGCGACACCGATCTCTTCATTGGTCTCGATTTGGGCGGTGTCAGCCAGCGGGCGCCCGGGCTTGCCTTCCTGTTTACCCGCGAGGGGGCTCAACTGGGTTGGCAACTCGCGGAAGCGCAGCGTGGCGAGCGAGTCGAGGATGCCGTGTTGGGTGATCTGCTCGAACGTAGTCTGCAAGCATATCGGCAGGTGCACTTGGGCGCGCTGCCGCGCAGGATTGCGCTGCACCGCGATGGGCGGCTATTCGAGTCGTTGGACGTGATTCGCAACTTCGAGCGCGATCACTCGGTACAGGTGGATGTTCTCGAAGTAGTGAAGAGCGGTTGTCCGCCTTTGTATCGACGGGTGGTCGTTGCGGAGAACAAGAAGGCGTTCCGCAATCCTGAGGTGGGTGATGCATTCGAACTGCCGGGGCTGGATGAGTTGATCATCGCCACCTACAGCGGTGAGGAACTCGGATCGAGCTGGGGAGACAAGGTCACAGTGCGGCCGTTGCGCCTGCGCAAGCGTTACGGTGAAACGGATCTCCACACCCTCGCCAGACAGGTGGTGCTCTTGAGCCGCATACACGGGGCATCGCTTTACCGACATCCGCGACTGCCGGTGACGACGCACCATGCGGATCGTTTCGCAACGCTGCGGCAGGAGTGCAATCTGGATGACCTTTCCAAGATGGACCGGCTGTGTCCCGTTTACCTTTGAGCGGACCTGCGGGTTCGTGAATCTGGAGTCGTTTTGAGTCATCAACGCATCGTCGAAGCCCTGCAGGCGCAGTTCGCGACCCAGCACCTTCTGTTCTGGGACGACCCCGATGGCGAGTTCTCCGCATGGGTGGATGGCCTGAGCCTGGAAGGCGTACATGTCCTGCGGCTCGACCGCACGCCAGCCCTGCAGGTGAAGCTCGACGTCGAGCGCGCACCTGGCACGCGCTGGCTGTTCTACCGGCCTGCAGCCGAACCCGATCCGGCGAAGGACTGGCTCCTCGATTTGCGCCTGCGGGGTCGGGCGTTCCGTGCGGACTCGAACTCCATGCTGCTGGACGACCTGGGCCTGACGAGTCAGGCCCTGCGCCCGCATCTGAAGGCGCGCAGCAAGTTCCTGCGGGCCAAAGACCGTGTGGAGAAGCTGCGCCGCCTCGTGACGCCGAGTGATGACGCCGAGGCGCTGGACCGCAAGATGCTGGCGGTGCTGGTGCGCTCGGAGCAGGCGGATTTCCAGACCATTCTTCTTCGCCTGTTGAGTTCGATGGTGCATGAGGGCGAGGCAGATCTGGCGGCCGAGCCGCGTGCGTGGCAGGACATCGTCGCCAATGAGCTGAACTCGGCCTTCTGGGCGTTTGCGCTGCAGACGCTGGGGTATGGCGCAGATGGTGTGGCGCCGGCCTTCACCTTGCGGGATCTGCTGTACCGCATCCTGGTGACGGATTTCTGCCGCTCGCTCTCCGGAGCCGCACCTGAGTCGCTGCGACACTTTGTGCTGCCGGATCGCACGCTGGCGGCCAACGCGTCGGTGTTTGCCGCGCGGTGGCGGACCGATATGGCCGCCTACGAGAGCTACAACCTGTTGTCGGATGCGGTGGCCGGCGAGATCGGCCTGGATGGGGTGCTGAGCGTGCTGCCGGGCGACGCCTTGGCCGAGACCATGACCTTTGCGGTCGTCGAGCGGCGGATCCTGAAGGACCTGAAGGATCGGGTGCTGGCCGGCGCAGGGGCGAGCGACGAGGCGATGCAGGCGCTGATCGCGCGTCGGCGAGATGGGCACTGGGCGAGTCGGCTGATGGCGCAGAGCGCGAGCGAGAGCCGCGCGCTGGCTGCATGCTACGACGCGATCGAGGCTGGGGCGGCTTTCTTCGAGCTGAAGGCCCGTTTCGACGCGGGCTTCAGCTTTGCCAGCGCAGAGGCGGCGCTGATGGCCTATCAGGCAGAGCTGTTCCGCTTCGACCAGTTGTATCGGCATTTCCATGAGGCGGCGGAGAAGGTCGAGCCGATGGGCTGGGCGGTGCTGCATGAACTGCGCGTTCGAATCGAGGAAACCTACACGGGGTGGTTCCTGCCGCAGTTTGGTACCGCCTGGGCGAGGGTCGTCGAGGGCGAGGGGGGCTTGTTGAGTCACTGGACGGCCGCCGGGATGCCGAACCAGCATCGCTTCTTCGACATCCAGGTTGCGCCTCTGCTGGCGGCCGGTGCGAAGCGGGTGTTCGTGGTGATTTCGGATGCCTTCCGTTACGAGGCCGCCGAGGAGCTGGTGCAGCAGCTCAACAGCAAGAGCCGGTTCAAGGCGGGGCTGTCGTCGCAGTTGGGCGTGCTGCCGAGCTACACCACGCTGGGGATGGCGGCGCTGCTGCCGCATCACAGTCTGGCCTACAAGGCCAACAGCAATCTCGATGTGGTGGCCGATGGCCAGCCGGTGGCCACGCTGGAACAGCGCCACGCACACCTGGAGAAGTACGAGGGGCTGGCGATGAAGGCCGACGAGCTGCTCGCCTTGGGCAAGGACAAGGGCAGGGCGCTGGTGCGCGATCGGCGGGTGATCTATGTGTATCACGACCACATCGATGCCCTGGGCGACAAGCAGGCCACCGAGGGGATGACGTTCCGCGCGGTGGACGAGGCTCTGGCCCAGCTCTCGCAGCTCGTGAGCTTCATCATCAACAGCTTGAACGGCTCGACGGTGCTGCTTACCGCCGACCACGGCTTCATCTATCAGGAGGCGCCGCTGCTGGCTGCGGACAAGTCGGCGCTCGACGCGCAGCCGGAGGGCACGCTGAAGGCGAAGAAGCGCTACCTGCTCGGGCGCGGCATCGGCACGTCGCCCAAGGCATGGTGCGGCAACACGGCGCTGACGGCAGGCACGGATCCGGACGGTAGCCTGGACTTTTGGGTACCGAAGGGCGCGAGCCGCTTCCACTTTGCCGGTGGGGCGCGCTTCGTGCACGGCAGTGCGATGCCGCAGGAGATCGTGGTGCCGGTGATCACGGTGCGAGAGAGCGAGTCCGACAAGGAGAAGGCGCGCTACGTGGAGTTCAGCTTGCTCGGGGCCTCGAACAAGGTCGTCACCAACACCCAGCGCTTCGAGTTCATCCAGACCGAGGCCGTTTCCGACAAGGTGCTGCCGCGCACGGTGGTGATCGCGCTACGCGATGGCGAACGGCCGATCAGCAACGAGCAGACGCTCACCTTTGATAGCGCCTCGCAGCTGCTCGACGAGCGCAAGAAGTCGGTGTTCCTGACCGTGCTCGCCGGCACCTACGACAAGACGCGTGACTATTGGCTGACCGCGCGCGATGCCACGACCAAGGTCGAGGTGCTACGCGTGCCGCTGCGGGTTGATCTCGCCTTCACGAATGACTTCTGAAACACACATGGCCGAACCCGTAGATACCGCCCGCCTTGATGGGCTGCTCAATACTCACTTCGCCGGCAAGGTGGTCCGCAAGGACCTGACCAAGCTGATCAAGGAGGGGGCCAACGTCCCAGTGTATGTGCTGGAGTACCTGCTCGGCATGTACTGCGCATCGGACGACGAGGCGACGATCCAGAACGGGATGACGATGGTCAAGCGCATCCTTGGCGAGAACTACGTGCGGCCGGACGAGGCGGAGAAGATCAAGTCGAAGATCCGCGAGAGCGGCAGCTACAAGGTCATCGACAAGGTGACCGTGAAGCTCAACGAGAAGCGCGACGTCTACGAGGCGCTGCTCTCGAACCTCGGGGTGAAGAACGCCGAGGTGTCGGACGCCTTCGTGCGCCAGTTCGAAAAGCTGCTGGTGGGCGGCATCTGGTGCATCGTCACCCTGAACTACCAGTTCGAGGAGAACCAGCGCGGGTCGCCCTTCACGGTGACCGACCTCAAGCCGATCCAGATGCCCAACATGGACATGGCGGGCCTGTTCGAGGGGCGGCGGGCCTTCACCGAGGACGAATGGATCGACGCGCTGATCCGCTCGACCGGCATGGAGCCGAGCTGCTTCAAGGCGCGGGTGAAGTGGCACCTGCTCGCGCGGATGATTCCGCTGGTCGAGAACAACTACAACTTTTGCGAGCTGGGCCCGCGCGGCACGGGCAAGAGCCACATCTACAAGGAAATCAGCCCGAACAGCATCCTGGTGTCGGGTGGGCAGACCACCGTCGCCAACCTCTTCTACAACATGAGCGCGCGCAAGGTGGGCCTGGTGGGCCTGTGGGATACGGTCGCCTTTGATGAGGTGGCTGGCATCAACTTCAAGGACCACGACGGCGTGCAGATCATGAAGGACTACATGGCGTCCGGCTCCTTCAGCCGGGGCAGGGAGGCGATCAACGCCAATGCCTCGATGGTCTTCGTGGGCAACATCAACCAGAGCGTCGAGTCCCTGGTGAAGACCAGCCATCTGCTCGCGCCGTTTCCCGAGGCCATGATCGACTCGGCCTTCTTCGACCGCTTCCATGCCTATGTGCCGGGCTGGGAGATCCCGAAGATGCGCCCGGAGTTCTTTACCAACCAATACGGCTTGATCGTCGACTACCTGGCCGAGTACCTGCGCGAGATGCGCAAGCGCAACTTCGCCGACGCGATCGACAAGTGGTTCAAGCTGGGCAACAACCTCAACCAGCGCGACACCATCGCCGTGCGCCGGACCGTCTCCGGCCTGCTCAAGCTGATCTGCCCGCATGGCGAGTACGACAAGGAGATCGTGCGCCGCTGCCTGGAGTACGCGCTGGAGAGCCGTCGCCGGGTGAAGGAGCAGCTCAAGAAGATCGGCGGCATGGAATTCTACGACGTCCATTTCAGCTACATCGACCTGGAAGCGGGCGAGGAGCGCTTTGTCACGGTGCCCGAACAATCCGGTGGGGCGCTGATCGCGGAAGGCCGGCTCAATCCGGGCACCCTGCACACCATCAGCCTGGGCGACACCGAGATGCCGGGCGCCTATCGCATCGAGATCCAGACCCTCGCCGGCGGCGGCAAGGTCTCGGCCTCGGGCCTTGCGCCGCGCGAGGCGGTCAAGGTCGCCTTCGATTACTTCAAGGCCAACTCGGGCCGGGTGAGCGCATCGATCAAGCCGGGCGAGCACGACTTCCACTTGCATCTGGTGGAGCTGCAGCACACCGGCACCCCGAAAGCGCTGACCCTCGCGGGCTTCATTGCCCTGTGCTCAGGTGCGCTCGCCAAACCGGTTCAGAGCCAGATGGTGGTGATGGGCGACATGAGCCTCGGCGGCACGGTCGTCCAGGTGCGCAACCTGGCCGAGAGCCTGCAGGTGGCCTTCGATGCCGGCGCCAAGCGGATCCTGCTGCCGATGTCGAGCGTTACGGATATCCCATCGGTGCCCGGAGAGCTGTTCGCGAAGTTCCAGACGAGCTTTTACTCGGATCCGGTGGATGCGGTGTTCAAGGCGTTGGGGGTGGAGTGATTCTCGACGCTGCGCCGGATGGTCATAGCCCGTGCCCGTCGCTGCGCACCTCGTCCTGCAGGCGCTAACATCCTCCACCACCGTTACCGATCAAGGAGTGAGCGTGATCGATCCCGCTGGAACCGAGCACAGCCCCTGGGCCGTCTTTCTGATCTTTCTTCGGCTCGGGCTGACTTCTTTCGGCGGCCCGGTTGCCCACCTGGGCTACTTCCGCGGCGAATTCGTGACCCGGCGGCAGTGGCTGAGCGAGCGCAGCTACGCGGATCTGGTTGCCCTCTGCCAGTTCCTACCGGGGCCGGCCAGTAGCCAGGTGGGGATCGCGCTCGGGCTGTGCCGCTCCGGTTATGCCGGAGCCTTGGCTGCGTGGGCGGGGTTCACCTTGCCGTCGGCGATTGCCCTGATCCTGTTCGCGCTGGGCATCGCCCGTTACGGCGAGGCGGTACCGTCCGGCGTGCTGCACGGCTTGAAGGTGGTGGCCGTGGCCGTCGTCGCCCAAGCGGTATGGGGCATGGCCCGCAATCTCTGCCCGGACGCGCCGCGCATCACCCTCATGGCGGCCGCGACCTGCGTCGTTCTGCTGCTGCCATCCCCCTGGGGGCAGGTGGGCATGATGGCGATCGCGGCGATCGTCGGTCTCGTGCTGTTCAAGCCGCCGCAGGGTTCGGCGCATGACGCGCTGCCGACCATGATCGGGCGCCGGGCGGGGGGGCTCTGGCTGACGCTGTTCCTTGCCCTGTTGATCGGATTGCCGCTGCTCTCGGCCCTTTTCCCGGGCCGGGCGCTGTCGATGGTGGATGCCTTCTACCGCGCCGGGTCGCTGGTGTTCGGTGGCGGGCATGTCGTGCTGCCGCTGCTGCAAGCCGAAGTCGTGCCGGGCGGCTGGGTCGGCAACGAGTCCTTTTTGGCCGGCTACGGGGCGGCGCAGGCCGTCCCGGGGCCGCTGTTTACCTTCGCGGCGTTTCTCGGTGCCTCGATGAACGAGGCCCCCTCCGGCTGGCTGGGCGGGGTGATCTGCCTGCTGGCGATCTTCGCGCCATCCTTCCTGCTGGTCGCGGGTGCATTGCCGTTCTGGGAGCGCCTGCGCCGCGACGTCCGCACCCAGGCCGCACTCGCGGGCATCAATGCGGCGGTGGCGGGCCTGCTGCTGGCGGCGCTCTACCAGCCGGTATGGACCAGCGCGATTCATGCACTGCAAGACTTCGGCCTGGCGCTGGTGGCGCTGGTCGCGCTGATGTTCTGGAAACTGCCGCCGTGGCTGGTCGTGATCGGCAGCGGGGCCGCGGGATGGTTGCTGAGCACGGTGTAGGTCGAAGCCTCGCGGCTCGAGCTCGATCCGCCGCTCAAACGCCGGGAAGCAGTCCGTGCAGCCGTGGCAGGTCGGCGGGCAGATCGACGTCGTGGACGGATGGAAACGATTCCACCGTCCACCCGAGACGGCCGATCCGGCGCGAGCAGTGAGATCCTCCCGCCCGGGCAGGAAACCCGCCAGCTCCGGCCCCCGCACGGACCACCTTAGCACCGGATTCAATGTAGTCCATCCTCCGCCCGGAAACGAAGGGGGCGATGCGCTCGCCCATGTCCGCTCCCATGTTCCGTCTCGCGGGCGGAAAGGGTACGACCCGGGACGCAGCGGCTGCGTCGTCATCGGGCCGCAGCGCGATAAGCAAGGTGCAAAACCGTTCAGGTCGTGTAAGGATTACCCGGCTCGTCCGACGATCGAAAGACCGCCAAACGATAACGACCGCTCGCGAGGCTCCCGGATGCACCCGACCTTTCCGCTGCTCGCCGTCACCGACTTTCCCAGGATCCACCGTGGGACGATCGATACCCTGCAGGTAAATCCGGGCTACCGCTTCAACCGGCTGTTCACGATCGCCAACATGCCGATCGCCAGTGTCGGCCAACCACGCCTGCACCTTCGCGACGCCACCGCAGCAATGCTCGCGGGCGGGGTGATCCGCGTCACCGGGCACTGCTACGGCTGCACTGCCGGGCAGGGATCGAGTTGCGGTGGGGCCCTGGCCGAGGGCCGGACGGATGCAGCGAGCTGCACGCCAGAAGTCGACGTCAATCACCAAGCCCGGGCGCCCACGATGGGCGGACCAGCGCGGCGCGGGATGGCGGGAGCAGGGCGGTGAGTTCCCCCCGCTTCGTCCAGTTCGCACCCGAAGCCCCGGCGCGGATCCGGGCCGAACTGCTCGCCGGCCTGAGCGCGCCGGTGGCGACGATCGCGCCGAAATACCTGTACGACGCGCTCGGCGCGCGGCTCTTCGCGGCGATCACCGAACTGCCCGAGTACTACCCGACGCGCACCGAGGCGGCGATCTTCGCTCGACACCTGCCGGAAATGGCCGCAGAACTCGGCCCCGCCGCGACCCTGGTCGACCTCGGCGCGGGCAACTGCGAGAAGGCCGAGCGCCTGTTCGCGGCCTTGGGGGTGCGCCGCTACGTCGCCGTCGACATCTCGGTGGACTACCTGCGCGCATCGCTCGAGCGCCTTCAGCGCGCTCATCCGGCGGTCGCGATGCTGGGTGTCGGCCTCGACTTCGCGCACGCGCTGCGCCTGCCGCCGGAAGCCGGCGAAGGGCCGCGCACGCTGTTCTACCCGGGTTCGAGCATCGGCAACTTCACCCCCGACGAGGCCCTGGCTTTCCTGCGCCAGGCGCACGCCGCGTGCCTGGGGGGAGGCTTGCTGATCGGCGTCGATCTGGTCAAGGCGCGCGGCATCCTCGAGGCGGCCTACGACGATCCACTCGGCGTCACCGCCGCGTTCAACCGCAACCTGTTACGCCACCTGAACCAGCTCGCCGGAACCGACTTCGACCTCGCCGACTGGCGCCATGTCGCCTTCTTCGACGCGCATCACTCGCGCATCGAAATGCATCTGGAAGCGCGGCGCGACACGACCGTGCGCTGGACCGGGGGCGAGCGCCGCTTTGCCGCATCCGCGCGCATCCACACCGAAAACTCGTACAAGTGGCGTATCGAGGATTTCGCCGCGCTGCTCGCCGCGGCGGGGTTTTCGGCATCGCGCCACTGGTGCGACGCACGCAGCTGGTTCGCGGTATTCGCCGCCCATGCCTGAAGCCGCGGTGCGATCTCCGGCCCTAGAGCGCGCAGCTGCGAAAGCCGCTGTAGAGGTCGTTGCGCTCGGGAGTGAAGTAATTGCGGTAGCGCGGATGCGCCATGCGCGGGCTGGTCGCCCGGCTCGCGCCGCGCAGCACGTAGCGCTCGCCGAACCACGGCGCCGAGTAATCACGGTAGGGGTGGGGGGCGAAGCCGGGGTAGGGGACGAAGCGGCTGGCGGTCCATTCCCAGACCTGGCCCCAGCGGAATTCCGGCCGGGTCAGCGCGGCGAGTTCCCACTCGGCTTCGCTCGGCAGGCGGCGCCCCGCCCAGCGGCACCAGGCGTCGGCTTCGTCCCAGCGCAGATGCACGGCCGGACGATCGAGCGCCAGTGCCTCCCAGCGGCCGAACACGCAGCACTGCCAGCTCCCATTCTGGCGGCGCAGATAGCGCGGCGGCGCGGCACCGGTCTGGTCGACGAAAGCCAGGTAGCGGCGCCAGCTCACCACCTCGGCATCGATCTCGAACGCCCCCAGCGTGACTTCATGCGCCGCGAGCTCGTTGTCGAAGGCGAAGCCGTCGCCGTGCCAGCCGAGCGTCCAGCGCTGCGCCGGGACGTTCAGTGCGCGCCCTTCCGGCACGGCCCGCGCCGGTTCGAGCAGGGTTTCCGCCAGGGGAATGCCGAGCGCTTGGGCCATGTAGATCCCGGCCTCGCCGTGCATGTCCTCGTGAAACAGCGCGAGGCGGAAAAAATACAGTTCTGCGTCGCTCTCCGGCATGGCGCCGAGCAGGGCCAGGGTTTCGGCCAGGCCCTCGGCCAGGTAGGCGCGGGTGGCGCCGAGATCGGGCAGCTCGAGCTGCCAGCGCGTTGCGTGCGCGACCTTGCCCGAGTCGTACAGGGCGTCGGCCCGGGGCAGACGCCCCGCCGCGCGTCGGTGGTCGGGATCGCAGGCGATGCCGCGCGCGCGCTGCCGGTTGCGCGCGATCCAGTAGTCCTGGAACCAGCCGACATGCCCGGCTTCCCAGCGCGGCGGGTTGAGCTGCGGCGAATACGGAATCGCCAGCCCTTCGCCGAGGGCGGCGGCATAGGCGTCGAGCAGCGCCAGCGTGCGTGCGCGGCTGTCGGCCAGTGCGGCGGCGAGGAGGCGGCGGCCGCCACGGCGGGCGGCTTCGGCGCGGGCAGGGGAGAGGTTCATGGCGGGAGCGGTGGGCGATGACCGGTGCCCCGAGTATGCCGCAACTGGTGATCGTCAGTCCGGCGCTGCGCGATGCCAACAACGGCAACTGGCAGACGGCGCGGCGCTGGCAGCGCCACCTTGCCGGCGTCTGCCGCGTGCGCATCGTCAAGGCCTGGCCCGATGCGCTCGCTGCCGGCGATACTGCGATGATCGCGCTCCATGCGCGGCGTTCGGCCGAAGCGATCGCGGCCTGGGCCGGTGTGCACCCGGGCAGGGGCCTCGCGGTGGTGCTCACCGGTACCGACCTGTATCGCGACATCGCTGTCGACGCGGCGGCGCGGCGTTCGCTGGAGCTCGCCCAGGCGCTCATCGTGCTGCAGGAATGCGCGCCGCTGGCGCTGCCGGACGCGGTGCGCGCCAAGGCCCGGGTGATTTTCCAGTCCACCACGGCGCGCAAGGCGCTGGCGAAGTCGCCGCACCATCTGCGGGCGGTGATGGTCGGCCACCTGCGCGAGGAAAAATCGCCGCAGACCCTGTTCGCCGCCGCACGGCTGCTCGCGGGCCGGCGCGACCTTTTCATCGACCACATCGGCGCTGCACTCGATCCGGCGCTCGGCGAGGCCGCGCGGGCGACGATGGCAGCGGCGCCGAACTACCGCTGGCTCGGGGGCCGGCCGCATGAGGCGGTGCGCCGCCACATCCAGCGCGCACATCTGCTGATCCACGCCAGCCGCATGGAAGGCGGCGCGCACGTCGTGATGGAGGCGGTCGCGAGCGGCACGCCGGTGCTCGCGTCGCGCATCGACGGTAATGTCGGCATGCTCGGCGCCGATTACGCCGGCTACTTTCCCTGGGGCGATGCCGAAGCGCTGGCGGCGCTGTTGCTGCGCTGTCGCGAATCGGTCGCAGGGGAGGGCGGCGGGCTGATGGCGCAACTGGCCGCGCAGTGCCGCCAGCGTGCGCCGCTGTTCGCGCCGGAGCGCGAGCGCGCCGCGCTGCACCGGCTGGTCGGCGATCTGCTGCGACATGCGGGACAGGCGTGAAGGGACGAAGACCGGGAACGGCGCAGTCCGGGTCGGGGTCGCGCCCCCGGCGGGGCGCTCGAACCGGTTCGGCTTCTGCTATAACAACAGCCCCCGGCGGCTCCGTACCGCATCTTGCCGTCTGCGGAGCCGTAACTCGAGAATGGAGAACCCGATGATTCCGATCCCCCGCCTGATTTCCCGCTGCGTGCTCGCGCTTTCGCTGATGCTCGGCGCCGCCACCGCCCACGCCCAGGTCTTGCGCGTGTCGGCGATCCCCGACGAGGCGCCGACCGAGCTCCAGCGCAAGTTCAAGCCGCTCGGCGACTATCTGGAGAAGGAGACCGGTCTCGAGGTGGTGTTCACCCCGGTCAGCGACTACGCCGCGGTCGTCGAAGGCCTGGCGGCGAAGAAGATCGACCTCGCCTGGCTCGGCGGCTTCACCTACGTGCAGGCCAGGCTGCGCACCCAGGGCGAGGCACTGCCGATCGTCCAGCGTGCCGAAGACGAAGTATTCACCAGCAAGTTCATCGTCCCCGCCGACAGTCCGGTGAAGTCGCTTTCCGAGCTGAAAGGCAAGACCTTCGCCTTCGGCTCGCCGTCGTCGACCTCCGGGCACCTGATGCCGCGTTTCTTCCTCCTCGAGGACGGCATCGACCCCGACAAGGATTTCGCCCGCATCGCCTTCTCCGGTGCGCACGACGCCACCGTCGCCTTCGTCGCCTCCGGCCGCGCCGAAGCCGGCGTGCTCAACGCCTCGGTGATGGACAAGCTGATCGAGAAGGGCGACGCCAACGCCAGCCGCGTCAAGGTGATCGCCACCACGCCGCCGTACTACGACTACAACTGGACGGTGCGCCCCGGGCTCGATCCGGCGCTGCGCGAGAAGATCGCCAACGCCTTCCTCAAGCTCGACCCGGCCGACCCGGCGCACAAGGAGCTGATGGCGTTGCAGCGCGCCTCGAAGTTCGTGCCCACCACCAGCGCCAATTACGACGGCATCGAGCGCGCGGCGCGCAGTGCCGGGCTGATCAAGTAGGCGCCCGCGGAGCGCAGGCATGGGATTCGAGCTCGAGGGCGTCGGCCTGACCCACGGCAACGGCTTTCGTGCGCTGCAGCGGATCTCGCTGCGCGCCGCCCGTGGCGAGCGGGTCGCGGTGATCGGCCCCTCGGGCGCCGGCAAGACCAGCCTGATCCGGCTCCTCGGCACCGCGCTGCGCCCCTCCGAAGGGCGGCTCGAGGTCCTCGGCGCCAACCCTTGGCGGCTGTCGGCCGGCGCGCTGCGGCGCCTGCGCGCACGCATCGGCACGATCCACCAAAGCCCGCCGATCCCGCCGCGGCTGCGCGTGGTCACCGCAATCCACGCCGGCCGGCTCGGCCGCTGGCCGGCGTGGAAAAGCCTGCTGTCGCTGCTCTATCCGGTCGATATCGCCGGCGCGCAGGCGGCACTGGCGCGCGTCGACCTCGCCGACCGCCTGTTCGAGCGCTGCGACCGGCTCTCGGGCGGCCAGCTGCAGCGCGTCGGCATCGCCCGCGTGCTCTATCAGCAGCCCGACCTGATCCTCGCCGACGAGCCGGTTTCCGCGCTCGACCCCGCGCTTGCCGACGCCGCGCTCGGCGAGCTGGTCGCCGCATCCGGGCACAGCGGCGCCAGCCTGTTCGCCTCGCTGCACGCGGTCGATCTGGCACTGAAGTGGTTTCCGCGCATCATCGGCCTGCGCGGTGGCGAAGTGGTGTTCGACCTGCCGACCGCCCGCGTCACCGACTCGATGCTGCACGAACTCTACGCCACCGAGGGTGAGCTGCTGCCGCTGCAAGCGAGGGATGCCCCGACCCGCGCCGCCGCCGATGCCGATGCACAGGCGGCGCCTGTGCACCTGGACAACTGCCGCGGACGTTGACATGGACGCACCGGCCCAGAAGCTTCCGCCGCCCGATCGCGACCCCGACGCACGCGCGCGCCTGGGATGGACGCTGGTCGCGCTGGTGCTGCTGTGGCCGCTGCTGGTGCTCGCCGAGTTCCGCCCCTGGGTGCTGTTCGAGCCCGGCAATCTGCAGGTGATGGGCCGTTTTCTCGGCGGCTTCCTGCCCCCGGCACGCTCGGCCGAATTTCTCGGCTACCTCCTCGAGGCGACGCTGGAGACGATGGCGATCGCCACTGCCGGCATCGCCCTTGCGCTGCTCCTGGCGGTGCCGCTGTCGATCCTGAGCACCCGCGCGCTGGCGGTGGCGGCGATCGGGCCGGGGCCGGGGCGCCTCGGCGGCCGTGTGCTGCGTGCCGCCGGGCGGGCGGTGCTGACTTTCCTGCGCGCGGTTCCCGAGATCGTCTGGGCGCTGATGTTCGTGCGCGTGCTCGGGCTCGGACCGGCGGCCGGCGTGCTCGCGCTGGCGATCACCTACGGCGGGATGCTCGGCAAGGTCTACACCGAGATCCTCGAATCGACCGACACCCGCCCGGCGCGCGCGATCCTCGAAGCCGGCGGCGGGCGCTTCGCCGCTCTCGCTTACGGGCTGCTGCCCAACGCCGCGCAGGAGCTGACTTCGTACACCGTGTATCGCTGGGAATGTGCGGTACGCGCCTCGGTGATCATGGGTTTCGTCGGCGCCGGCGGGCTCGGGCAGCTGATGGACCAGTCGATGAAGATGCTCAACGGCGGCGAAGCGGCGACGATCCTGCTCGTCTTCCTCATCCTGGTGCTGTTCGCCGACGCCCTGAGCGCGGCCCTGCGCAGGGCGCTCGCATGAGCACGCCGGCACGCGGCACGGGCATCCGGGCATTCCCGGCGAGGCCGGGGCCGGGCGGCGAGGGCGGGCGATGAACGGGACGCGCGAGCCCTGCGCGCCGCCGCGCGGCGCAGCCGACTTCTGCCTGAGCTGCGTGCTCACTACGGTCCTGGTCGTGGCCGCGGTGGCGGGGAGTTTCGCCTATCTCGGGATCGACTTCGCCGCGCTCTTTTCGGCCGGCGCGGCGGCCGACATGGGGCGCTTCGCAGCCTCGTTCTTTCCGCCCGACCTCGAACCGGACTTCCTGCGCAAGACGGCCTACGGCGCCATCCAGACCTTCGCGGTGGCCTTGGTCGGCACGCTGCTTGCCGCCGCCGCCGGCCTGCTCCTCGCGCTACCGGCGGCAGAGCGCCACGGCACCGCCGCCCGCCGGCTGGCGCGCTTCGCCCTCAATCTGCTGCGCAGCGTGCCCGAGCTGGTGTGGGCGACGTTGATGGTACTGGCCGCCGGGCTCGGCCCCTTCGCCGGCGTGCTGGCGCTGGCGCTGCACACCACCGGCGTGCTCGGCCGGCTGTTTGCCGAAGCGATCGAGAACGCGCCGCCACAGCCCGAGCAAAGCCTCCGCGACGCCGGCAGCGGCGGGGTGGCGGCCTTCGTCTACGGCACGCTGCCGCTGGTGTGGGTGCAAGCCGTGGCCTACGGACTCTACCGCCTGGAGATGAACATCCGCATGGCCGCGGTGCTGGGCTTCGTCGGCGCCGGTGGTCTCGGCCAGATGCTGTACTTCCACCTGTCGATCTTCCAGCAGGCCCAGGCCGCAACGGTGCTGATCGCGATGCTGGCGCTGGTGCTCGCGGTCGATACGCTGAGCGATCGCCTGCGCGGGTGGATGGGGCGCAGCTGATGTCGGACAGACTCTCCGCTAGCTTTGCCCAGGTGTAGGCTTGGCAGCAGGATTCTTCCTTTCTCGCCGGAGTTCGCATCATGGACACCCTGCTTTCCTGGGTTCTCCCCGTCTTCCACGGCGGGCTGGGCAATCTGGCGGCCTATCTCGCGGCCCACGTGCTGCTGTGCCTGCTGCCGGCCTTCTTCATCGCCGGCGCCATGGCGGCGCTGATCCCCAAGGAAACGATCACCCGCTTCCTCGGGCGCAACTCCAGCAAGACCGTGTCCTACCCCGCCGCGGCTGCCGCAGGCTCGCTGCTGGCGGTGTGTTCGTGCACCATCGTTCCGCTCTTCGCCGGGATCTACAAGAAAGGCGCGGGCCTCGGCCCGGCGATCACCTTCCTGTTCTTCGCCCCGGCGGCCAACATCCTGGCGCTGGTGTACACCGGCGGCATCATCGGGCCCGATCTGGCGATCGCGCGCTTCGTGCTGTCGCTGACCTTCGGCATCGGTATCGGCCTGATCATGGCGTTGCTCTTCCGTGCCGACGACGCCGCCCACGACCTCGCCACCGACAGCGCCTTCGGCGCGCAGGGCGCAGGGATGGGGCGGATGGCGCTGGTGTTCCTGTTCGTGTGGGTGGCGCTGCTGCTCGCCGGCACGCTGAAGCTCGACGTGCTCACCGGGACCTACCTGAACTTCGAGCTGCCGCTCGGCGACGCACAGGGCTGGCAGGCCGCGCTCGACCGCCTGGTGCCCTACGACGCCGCCAAGGGCGAGGAGGGCGTGTCGGTGCAGGGCGTGGTGCTGATCGCGCTGCTGGCCTCGATCGGCTACGCCGCCTGGCGCGGCTTCGAGAACATCGTCGACGGCGCCAACGCATGGACCTGGATCAGCCTGGTGCTGATCGCGGCGACCCTGCTGGTGGCAGCGCTCGCGGTGCAGCCGGTCGACGGCGCCCTGCGCATCGGCCTCACCGGCAAGTTCTTCGCCGTCGCCGCCGCGCTCGCAGCGCTGCACGTGATCGTGCGCCGCCGCCTGAGCGAGGACGAGCTGCGCGACTGGCTGTGGGAGTCGTGGCGCTTCGTCAAGCAGATCTTCCCGCTGCTGGTGGCGGGCGTGTTCGTGGTCGGCATGATCCGTGTGCTGATCCGCCCGGAGTGGATCGAGATGCTGGCCGGCACCAATTCGCTCACCGGCAACCTGGCAGGCGTGGTGTTCGGCGTGTTCATGTACTTCCCGACCCTGGTCGAGGTCCCGATCGCCAAGATGTTCCTCGACCTCGGCATGCACCGCGGCCCGCTGCTCGCTTACCTGATGTCCGACCCCGAGCTGTCGCTGCAGAGCATCCTGATCATCTCGGCGATCATCGGCCGCAAGAAGACCTTCACCTACGTCGGCCTGGTCGCGCTCTTCAGCGCCGCTGCCGGCCTCATCTACGGTGCCTGGATCGACGGCGCCCCCCTGTTCTCGCTCGTGCTCTACCTCGCGGGCTTCATCGCGGTGCTCGCGGTGCTGCTGTCGATCGCCAGCCGGCGCGCGACCGCCTCTTCACTCAAAGGAGTCTGATCATGCTCGACATCAAGGTGCTCGGTCCCGGCTGCGCCAACTGCCGCAAGCTGGAAGAGGTCGCGCGCGAGGCGGTCGCCGCCACCGGCGTGGAGGCGGAGATCACCAAGGTCACCGACATGGGGCAGATCGTCGCCTACGACGTGTTGAAGACGCCCGGCCTGGTGATCAACGAGAAGCTGGTGTCGTCGGGCCGCATCCCGACCGCGTCGACGATCGCGGAGTGGATCCGGGCGGCCGGGTAAGGAGGCGGCTGGCAGGGGGCCGGCGCAGCGGCCCGCCTCATTGCCCGGAAAGGCCGGCGAGCCTCCCAGCGGCGCGCCGTTCCTCAGGGCTCGTCGCGTGCCTGTAGCCCGAGGCGCCGCATCTTCTCCCACAGGGTCTTGCGGGTGATGCCGAGCGCTTCGGCGCTGTGGGTCATGTGACCGCCGTGCTGGTCGAGGACCATGCGCAGGTAATCGCGCTCGCAGTCCATCAGGTAATCGGCCAGCGGGCGCGAGGTCGGCGCTTCGGCACCGACGTCCTGGCCCTCGCCGAAGAAGGCGTCGGCACCCAGGACCGGGCCCGGAGAGAGGATGCAGGCACGCTCGACCGCGTGCTTGAGCTCGCGTACATTGCCCGGCCAGGGGTAGCGTGCGAGCGCCTCCTGCGTGCGTGGATCGATCCGACGGGCTTCTTCCGGATGGGCGCGGTTGAAGGCCTCGATGAAGTGTTGCATGAACCAGACGATGTCTTCCTTGCGCTCGCGCAGCGGCGGAATGCGCAGGTGGATGACGTTGATGCGGTAGTAGAGATCTTCCCGGAAGCGGCCTTCCTCGACCATCGCCAACAGCCGCCGCCAGCGCGGACAAACCTGCCGCCTGGATCGCACCGCAGATCGACGAGCCCGATGGCGCAGCGGCGGGCAGCCGGGGCGCCACACCCTTCGCAGCCGGTCGTCGGCAGTGGTTCCGCCGCCTGGTGGGCCGAGGCGCCGCTGAGGTGGCGCAGTCTTTCGAGGCCCCGGCGTCCGCGCCACCGGCCCTGGACAAGGCGATCCGCCCTGGCCCCTACGCGCTGCCGGAGCGGCGTGAGCTGTTGCAGATCGTCTGCACCCGCAAGGACGACCAGCCCTTCCGCGTGCCGCTGCACGATGCACTGCCCATGATGGCCTTGTCGCTGCAGCCCGGATGCACCACCTGCGAGGCGTGCTTCCGCGTATGCCCGACGGGTGCGATCCAGATCGAGGAGTCGCCGGCGAACTATCAGCTCAAGTTCGACGCCGACCGCTGCGTCGCTTGCGCGGTCTGCCTCGAGGTCTGCCAGCCGCGCGTGCTCGACGCCGACGCCGCCTTCGACGCACGGCCCGAGCAGCCTCGACGCGTGTTGCTGGCCAGGGTCAAGCAGCGCTGCGCCCGCTGCGATCGGCATTTCGTCTCGCCGACCCCGCAGCAAAGCTGCCCAATCTGCCGCGACGACGAAGACGCCTTCGCGGCCATCTTCGGGTGACGCGGCGCGTTTACCGATAGAGGAGGAGAGAACGCCATGGAATGGGAATTCACTGCCGAGGACGTCGTGAAGGCACGTTCGGCCTATGCGCTCGAGGACTTTCGCCGCGACCTGGCCGAGGAGGTCCGCATCAACCTGGGGGCGAGCGGCCCGCTGCAACACGCGCGCGCATTCAACCTGCTCTACGACATGTGCCACGCGCTTGCCACCGGGCGCACGCTCGAGGACTTCCTGCAGCCGTACGCCTACGATCCGCCGACCTGCGAGTTCCTGCGCGAGGTTCAGCCGCTCATGGTTGCCAATGTGGAAATGCTCGGCGCCATCCTGCAGCGGATGATCATGGATGGCGTCGACAAGGGGATGCCGCTCGAGCAGGCGCTGGACCAGGCCGCTTCACGGCATGGACAGATCGTGGCGGCAAGTGCGTAGGGATCGCCCCCGCCGGCGCAGGCTTTGCAAGTGAGGAAGAGCGTGCCGGCTCGTCCAGGGCTCGATCTCCGATTCCGAGCCCGGCGAATCAGCCATCGAAACATGTAGTTTACATAATGCACATCGTAGCAACGGCGGTTTCCAGCACTGGCGCGGCATTGGCGGGCGAGGGTGACGTTAACAAAACGACACCGGCAGCCGCAGTAAATGACGCCGCCATGCTCAAGGTTTTTGCCGCACGCTCCCACATGGCGCGCGTTTCCGGTCGTTTGGTTCGAGCGGCCATGCACTCGGCCATGATCTCCGGTTTCCCCAGCAGCTCGGCCAGGGCTGCGGCCTGATCCTCGTTCGGTGATGCGTTCCCGCGTCGCCAGTCCGAAACGCATGCGCGACTGACTCCTAGTTTTCGCGCTAGGTCGCTGTCGTTCTTGACGATCTGCCTATCCGCAGCCTCGTCTAGATACAGTCGGATCGGTTTCATTTTTCGTTCTCCTGAAGGGGCACCCGGAGCATAGTTTGTTAGATTGTACTTGACAATTTGTCAGACCTTCTCTTACATTCTCGCCGTCAGACGCAATCTGACAAACCACCCCCGCAGGGGTGGGTAATAACCCGGCAGGGCAGGGTGCCGGGGGTGGTACGAGGCTTAAAGGCCCGTCTAGTAATACGGGCCTAATTCGGTAGCCGGGCGCTTGAGCGTCCGCTGCCGGTTCCACGGTAGCCGGGAGGTTCTAACCTTGAAAACTGCAATCATCGATTACCTCGGCCTGACGATCCGCACTCATCCGGACTTGCTCCGGGAGACTGCGGAAAAGCTCCTCAAGCAGTGGCTCGGCGTCGAGTGCCGTTTGATCGAAACGGGCAAGGGTTGGAACGGCTACAAGTGCCGCCTTGACATTGAAGGCGCGGGCCTTGTGGCCTTCGGCGGGAACGGTGACACCCTGCACATTGAGCTGACCGGAGATGGTTGTGTTCAGGTCAAGTCCTGGGAGGAAGTGGCGCTCTGCCTGGAACACCTCGACGGAAAAATCACCCGCGTCGACGTCGCCGCCGATGATATGGAAGGTCAGGGCTACGATATCGACTGGTGCCGCAACCAGTACCAGGAAGGCGGGTTCGATCCCGAGCGCGGCGCGAAACCGAAGGCGCATTTCTACGGTGATGAGGGAAGCGGTTCAGGCTGCACCTACTACGTCGGCTCACGCGAAACCGGCAAGCTG
Organism: Thauera aromatica; assembly: GCF_023093595.1. Classification (GTDB taxonomy): domain Bacteria; phylum Pseudomonadota; class Gammaproteobacteria; order Burkholderiales; family Rhodocyclaceae; genus Thauera; species Thauera aromatica_A. Next base: position 26,385 of record NZ_JALLIK010000104.1, on the reverse strand, counting down.
TTCCGGGGCTACGAGAAAGGCAAAGAGCAGGGCGACCCGGATAGCCCTTGGTTCCGTCTCGAGGTCGAGTGGCGCAACCGGCACCGCGAAATTCCGATCAACGTGCTGCGCTTCCCGGAACAGTACTTCGCCGCCGCGTATCCCTGCCTTGCTGACTTCTCCATCGAGCAGCGGCCCATTAAGACCGTGGCCCACTCCGCAGCGGCTCACATTGAAAAAGCGGTCGAGCACGCGAAAAAACAAGCCGGGCGCGTCCTTCATGCACTCCTGACGCTCAACGGCGGCAATCTCGTCGAAGCTGCCGCCCGCCTGCATGTGCCCGAGCTGCCGAAGCGGCTGAAGGGGTGCATTACCGCATTCCTCGCGCTCGATGAGTCGGAGCGCACCTATACCGAGGCCACGGCCCCCGCCTGGGCACATACGGCCACCCCTGACGAAGTCCAAACGCTTCACGCGGCCTACCGGCTTCCGCGTGCCATCTGGCGTGCTGGGGAAGGGGAACAAAACGATTTCGAAGCGGGGCGGAAGGTTGATTTGACCGATCTGCCAGCCGTCCAGGCTTTCCGCGACTACTGGAACCGGGTCAGCGCCGCCCCGATTCCGGCCCTCAATTAAGCGGCCATCAGGAGCAACAAAATGCAGATGCCCTTTGAAGTCCTTTCCTATCGTCACCTGAACGGGAAGAAGAACCCCTCTGACCGTTTCACCATCGTCTGCGGCCTCGTTACGTTGCTCGACGGTCAGCGGGCCTATGCCGAAGCCTTCCTTCGCGGTGAATCCCATTTCCAACCGGGCAGCTACGCGCTCGAAGTCGAAATTCGCGTGAACCAAGATCGCCGGATCACCGCTGACGTGCGCGGCGTGCTGCCGCTTCGCCAGCAACAGCAATCGGCACCGGTTAAGGCTGCGGCGTGATCTGCGTCGAAATCGGTGTGGACGGTGCCGTCTATGCCGTAACCCCACAACCTGCTGACGTTTCCGTCTGCGGGATGGTCATTGTCAGCGCCGACAGCGTGATGAATACGCCGTGGGCACTGACTCCCGAGCAAGGGTCCCAAATTGGTGCATCAATCCTGCTGGTTTGGGCTGTTGCGTTCTCGTTCCGCATGATCGTGCGGGCGCTCTCAACTGTCGATTCTGAGGAGAAAACGACATGAAAAAGCTGCAAACCCTCGGTGCTGGCCTTGGTCTGGCTGTGCTGTCCTCGGCCTCGTTCGCTGCGGCCCCGGACGTGGCTGCCGTTGTTACCGAAATCGAAGGCGCGGCGACTCCGATCGCTGCCATCGGCGCTGCGGTGCTGCTCGTGATGGTCGGCATCAAGGTGTTCAAGTGGGTCCGTCGCGCCATGTGATTCTGCGCGGTCTGTGATCGCCGGGGGCGGGCTTCGGCTCGCCCTTTTTATGTGACTGTCACCCTAAGGGGGAAATCATGGGCGTGTGGGTGCTGGTAGCTATCCTGGGGGCAGCATGGCTGATCTTCAACGACTGATCCGCTCGGCGCTGTGGTTTGCGGTCTGGGTGTTGATTTCGGCGGTGCCGATGCTGGCCTTTGCGGAGGGTGTTACTTTAGTTGGCCCTATTACTTCGCAAGGGAACTTTAACAGCACTTGCGATGCACAATTAAAGTCCATACATGAACCATTCATAGGCTATTGGGCTCCTACAATGACGGAGTTGTTAGCTTTATTGAGCGGTTCTGTGTCTGCTTTTACATGTGGTGGCGCTACTTATCCCGTAACTAAGGTAATGCAAAGTACCACAAAGATTAGATTCAGTTATGCGACTTCTAATAATGCGTTTAGCTCATATGTCGATGTTGTTTATTCTTTTAATGAAGTTTGCGATTTAGAAAATGGCTATACAAGAAACGTTATAACCGGACAATGTGAGGAACCTCCTCCGCCCCCTGAATGCGGGCCGAATTCTTACTTCAACAATAATTTGTGCTACTGCAATCGAGGTTATGAAACGCCGACAGGCGGTGCCTCGTATGTTCCCGGCGATGGCGGATCATGCGTGAGCTATTGCGATCAGACTATCGGCAACATTTCCATTTTCACGACTACGAACACGACAAGCGGCGTTTGCATGATGGGCTGCTGGTATAACCGCGAATCTGTCGTCGGCGGTTCTAACTGCAGCCTTTCTCTTGACATTTCCGCCGATGCAAACAGCCCAGCTACTTACCGTTGCTCGATGGCGGGGACCGGTCAGCACTGCGACAACTACGGCCAGGGCGACGGCTCCGAACCGCCCGCACCCGAACCCGAACCGCCACCACCCGAACCCGAGCCCGAGCCGGAACCCTGCAAAGCGGGCTTTCAGACTGTCTCTGTCAACGGGATCAGTTCGTGCGTGAAGTCGCCGCCGCCGATTGATAATGTGGATCAGGCGCAGCAGACAACAACGAACCCGGACGGCACGACGACGACGACTAATAAAACGACAACAACGAAAGTGAACGATGACGGGACGGTCACGAAAACAACCAACACCGAAACGACGACTAAGGATCAGGCCGGGAACACAATCTCATCCGGGACCAGCTCTCAGTCTGTCGAACAGGGCCTTGAGGGCTTCTGCGAGGACAATCCTACAAGCTCCATTTGTGGCGAGCAGCCCGGTCTTTTCGATGGTGATTGCCAAGGTGAAATCAAGTGCGAAGGCGATGCCCTGCAGTGCGCTATAGCTGCGTCCACCTTCAAGACGCAATGCGCATTGTCTGTAACTGACGACGTTAAAGACGCTTTCCAGCAGATGATCGATTACGACGGCACCGGGGAAGGGGAAGGGCTGGATCGTCGGGAGATTGAAGTCAGTCAGCTTGATGTCTCCATATCGGGCGGTGGTGCGGGCCTTGCGGATCAGTCCTTCTCGATCATGGGCAAGACAATTGTTTTGCCGTTCAGTCAGTTGAATTCCATTCTCGCGTTCTTCGGCTATGCGGTCATGATGATTGCTTGGCTTCAAGCGTACAAGATCATCCGGGAGGCGTTCTGATGCCAGCACTAGCAGCCGCAATTATCACGGCCCTCGGTTGGTCGATGAAATTTCTGGTTGGTCGCGTTCTTCTTGCGTTGGGCCTACAGATGGCGTTGTTTGTGGGGCTCGATCTGACGCTAGATGCAATCATCGATACTGTGTTTTCGAACCTGAATTCGATGGATGGCACCGTCTACGCAATCGTTCGCGCTACTCGCATACCGGATGCAATCTCGGTGATCAGCGCGGCGACGATGACTCGCTATAGCCTTGTGATGGCGAAAACCATGTTCGTTTCTCGGGTGACGTCATGATCTACTTGCACACTGGCCAGCCCGGAGCCGGAAAAACGCTGCTCACTTTGCACGCGGTGCGTGAGCGCGCAAAGACCGAAAACCGGCCCGTCTTTTATGCGGGAATCGAGATCCTCAAGCCGGAAGAATTCCCCGGCTGGCAAGTCCTCGATGACCCGAAAAAGTGGTTCGATTGCCCGGATGGCGCGATCATCGTTCATGACGAGTGTCAGACGCTTTACCGGCCTCGGGGCAATGGCGCTGCCGTGCCGGATTACGTGGCACGGTTCGAAACTCACCGGCACCAGGGCTTCGACATCTACCTGATCACCCAGCATCCCATGCTGGTGGACTCCAATATCAGGCGGCTTGCTGGCGAGCACTCGCACATCGTGCGGGCCTTCGGTGCCAAGCTGGCGACGATGCACACTTGGCAGCAGGTCAAAGAGCAATGCGACAAGGTGCGCGGCGACTCGATGCAAAAAACGGTTCCTTACCCGAAGGAACTTTTCGATGCCTACAAGAGCGCGACCGTCCACACGCATCAGCGCAAGCTTCCGGTGCGTATGCTCTGGCTCCTGCTGGTGCCGATCGGTCTGGCTGCTTCCGCTTGGTATATGTCGCACTGGTATTCTGCACAGGAGGCACCTAAGAAAGCGGAAAGCATCGTCGGCACGTCCATGCCTTCTGATTCTGCCCGCTCACGTCAGCCCAGCGGCCCGAAGTCGTTACAGGAATGGTTGCGGGAACAACAACCGCGAATCCTCGGCCTGCCGCACACTGCTCAGGTCTATGACGAAGTGACCAAGGTCGTTACGGCTCCATACCCTGCTGCCTGCATCGCCAGTACTACTCGGTGCATCTGCTACAGTCAGCAAGGCACGCGGCTCGACACGCCGGAAGCGCTCTGCCGCCAGATTGTCGCAACCGGCTATTTCATCGCCTGGAATACCCAGCAACAGCAGGGGCAGGGCGTAGCGGGGGCGGCGCAGCCGACACCTCTACGCCCTGCATCCATGGTCAAGCCGGGGTGACTGGCGCTGATCATCACGAACGCCTACCGCACGCCAGCCGACAAGGCAAAAGAGCCGCGTTCTTGTGACTGTCACGCATCCCGGTTTGCCTTCGCCCGCTTGACGAGCTCGTCTGCTAGCTCTCGCGCGTCGACCGCCCAGCCCTTCGATACTGCGTACTGTAGGTTTTCAATCAACGCGGTGACGCTCATGTCCTGCGGCGCTTTCTTTCCCGTCTCGTCCTCGATGGCCATAAAAGCGTGACGGTCACGTTCTCGCTGTGCCCGCTTGCGCTCGGCGGCGCTCATCGCCTGACCGGTTGTCGGCCTGCCTCGGCGCTTCGGCTCGCCCAGCATGTTCGGCGTCTTGCTGTCCTCGATCTGCTTTGCCATCACTGCACCTCATCCGGTCGGGCCTGCTTGAACCATTCCCATGCATCTGCCGGGCAGGCGCTGTTCGCCAGTTCCAGCCAGTAAAGCCGATCCGACTCCGAGAGGTTGCACCGCACAAGCCGAAGGGGTTTCTCAGGAAGCCGGGCGCGAGGTCGGGCGATTCGGCAAGGGGGTTGCAGAAACTATCCTCACCTTGCAGCCGGAGTGGGAAACCGTCCAGCCCAGGGGCAAGGAAGAGTGCTTGCGCGAGTCGGGCGGCGTCCTCGACAACCGCTATATGAGGTGCCGGAACGGTCGCCAGGAATGGGTACGCTATGACGCTGACGGTCGACGGAAGGTCCTGCAGGAACGGGCCATTCCACACTGACCACTTGCAGACCATGTGAAACTCAGATGGCACCGTCCGATCTCGCAGCAGCGCGGCACTGCCGATCGGCGCGCATCACGTCATAGCTGCCAAACAGCTGCCGTTCTGTTCTTGAAGCGTGATCTTCCCGGACTGGTCTGAAAACCTGCGGCATCTCTACTGGCGGTTGCGCGCTGCTCGGCCTGCATCGCGCCCGACTGTGCGCACGTGGCAGCGGCGCATCCAGAAAGAAAAAACCCGCCTGATCGCGGCGGGTGTCTGTCCTTTCCAGCTACATGCGGTGTGCCGGGCGCTCAGGCGGCCACGGTGCGAAGTCGCCTTCGAGCGAATGCGGCGGGTAGTGCAGCGTGCGCCAAGTGAAGCAACCGTCGAAGGCGCGAACTTAACATAATGCACATTATCACGGTTTTTGGGGCCGCATTCGACGCGCCCTAGCGGCAGCGCTCAAGGTACTTGCGGGCACGCTTGGCCGCTGGGCTGTGCTCCGGCCGGCGTAGCAAAACGCACACCGCGTGCAGCTCCCACACCTCGACGCCTGCTTCCCGCAGGCGTTTTTTTTCGGCGGTGATCCGCCGCCGCCAAGTGCGCGGACACGGACGGCTGCACGGCCGCGCCATCCGGTAGAACCAAAACAACCGCCGCAGCTCCGCCGCCCACTCTGGAAACATGAACCCCCTCGAGCACTCACACGCCCCACGCCGGCCCGTTGAACGGGCCGGAGGGCGATGATACCCGCCGAGAGGCTCCACACCCTTGACGCGTGCCCGATCGGGCGCTGTGCGGCTTCGCAGAGGGCCCGATGCTGGCCCGGAAAAGCGACCGGACCAGCCCCGACTAAATCACGCCGCCGTCGTCCCGCAAAAAACGCGGGCCACCGCCGCCGCTCAAGTCGGCCCTACCGGGTCGGGCTGTACCTGCTGCACGGCCCGGTCGGTCTGCAGAAAGGCGGTGTGCTGGGCTCTGTTCGGGTTGTCACGCAAACCGGGATGCGTGACAGTCACAAGAACGCGGCTCTCGACTGGCGCGCTAGCGATCCGATGGCGTTCGTAAAAGCGACCGCCCCTCAGCCTGGGCGTGACATGGATGCAGGGCGTAGCGGTGTCGGCTGCGCCGCCCCCGCTGTGCCCTGCCCCTGTTCGGGCCGAGCGTTCCAGGCGACAAAGTAGCCGGTTCCGACAATCTGACGGCAAAGCGCTTCAGGCGTATCGAGCCGCGTACCTTGTTGGCTGTAGCAGATGCACTTGGTAGCGCTGGCGATGCAGGCCGCAGGGTAAGGCGCTGTCACGACTTGCGTAACCTGGTCATAGACCGGAGCGGTGTGCGGCAGGCCGACAATGCGCGGCTGCTGATCGCGTAACCATTCCTGAAGGGTTTTCGGCTCGACCCCTGGACGCGATCTAGTCGCCTCGGAATGGATCGGGAGCTTGCCAGTGACCGACTCGGGGGCTTCGGCCTTGCTCGCTTCCCCTCTGCCGGAATACCAATACGACATGTACCAGAAAACAGCACCGAGCCCCAACGGGACAAGCAACAACCAGAGCATGCGCAATGGAATCTTGCGCTGATGCGTGTGAACGGTAGCGCTCTTGTACGCATTGAACAGCTCTTTCGGGTAAGCCACCGTTTTTTGTATCGAGTTCGTACGCGACTTGTCGCATTGCTCCTTGACCTGCTGCCATGTATGCACAGTCGCCATGCCTGAACCAAAGGCACGCACGATGTGCGAATGCTCACCCGCAAGACGCCGGATGTTGGAGTCAAGCAACATCGGGTGTTGGGTGATCAGGTAAATATCAAGCCCTTGGTGCCGGTGCGTCTCGAATCGCGCGACGTATTCAGGTACTAGCGCCCCGTTGCCGCGTGGACGGTAAAGCGTCTGGCACTCGTCGTGCACGATGATGGCCCCGTCCGGGCAGTCGAACCATTTTTTCGGGTCCTCAAGGACTTGCCAGCCGGGGAATTCTTCCGGCTTGAGGATCTCGATTCCCGCATAAAAGACGGGCCGGTTTTCGGTCTTTGCGCGCTCGCGCACCGCGTGCAGGGTCAGCAGAGTTTTCCCGGCTCCGGGCTGGCCGGTATGTAAGTAAATCATGGCGTCACCCGAGAAACAAACATGGTTTTTGCCATCACAAGGCTATAGCGCGTCATCGTCGCCGCGCTGATCACCGAGATTGCATCGGGAATACGAGTGGCTCGAACAATCGTATACACGACGCTATCCATTGAATTGAGATTGGAAAAAACGGTATCGATGATTGCATCAAGCGTTAAATCCAAACCCACGACGAGCGCCATCTGCAAACCCAAGGCAAGCAGGACCTTGCCTACAAAAAACTTCATAGCCCAGCCGAGGGCCGTGATAATTGCAGCTGCTAGTGCTGGCATCAGAACGCCTCCCGGATGATCTTGTACGCTTGCAGCCATGCAATAACCATGACTGCATAGCCCAAGAATTCAAGAATCGGATTGAGCTGACTAAACGGCAGCACAATGGTCTGCCCTCTGACTGAAAAACTCTGATCCGAAAGACCAGCGCCGCCGCCCGACATGGAAACCTGAAGTTCATTGACGTTGATTTCAAGACGGTCAAGCCCCTCTCCCGGACCTGTTCCGTCGTAATTGATCATGTCCTGGAAAGCATCCTTAACGTCGTCAGTTACAGACAATGCGCATTGCGTTTTGAAGGTGGACGCAGCTATCGCGCACTGCAGGGCGTCGCCTTCGCACTTGATTTCACCCTGACAATCACCATCGAAAAGACCGGGCTGTTCGCCACAAATGGAACTCGTAGGATTGTCCTCGCAGAAGCCCTCAAGACCCTGTTCGACAGACTGAGAGCTGGTCCCGGACGAAATTGTGTTCCCAGCCTGATCCTTCGTCGTCGTTTCGGTGTTGGTTGTTTTCGTGACCGTCCCATCATCGTTCACTTTCGTCGTCGTCGTTTTATTCGTCGTCGTCGTCGTGCCGTCCGGGTTCGTTGTCGTCTGCTGCGCCTGATCCACGTTATCAATCGGCGGCGGTGACTTGACGCATGAGCTGATCCCGTTGACGGAGACAGTCTGAAAACCCGTTTTGCAGGGTTCCGGATCGGGCTCGGGTTCGGGTGGTGGCGGTTCGGGTTCGGGTGCGGGCGGTTCGAAGCCTTCGCCCTGGCCGTAGTTGTCGCAGTGCTGACCGGTCCCCGCCATCGAACAACGGTAAGTAGCTGGGCTGTTTGCATCGGCGGAAATGTCAAGAGAAAGGCTGCAGTTAGAACCGCCGACGACAGATTCGCGGTTATACCAGCAGCCCATCATGCAAACGCCGCTTGTCGTGTTCGTAGTCGTGAAAATGGAAATCTTGCCGATAGTCTGATCGCAATAGCTCACGCATGATCCGCCATCGCCGGGAACATACGAGGCACCGCCTGTCGGCGTTTCATAACCTCGATTGCAGTAGCACAAATTATTGTTGAAGTAAGAATTCGGCCCGCATTCAGGGGGCGGAGGAGGTTCCTCACATTGTCCGGTTATAACGTTTCTTGTATAACCATTTTCTAAATCGCAAACTTCAGTTAAAGAATAAACAACATCGACATATGAGCTAAACGCATTATTAGAAGTCGCATAACTGAATCTAATATTTGTGGTACTTTGCATTACCTTAGTTACGGGATAAGTAGCTCCACCACATGTAAAAGCAGACACAGAACCGCTCAATAAAGCTAACAACTCCGTCATTGTAGGAGCCCAATAGCCTATGAATGGTTCATGTATGGACTTTAATTGTGCATTGCAAGTGCTGTTAAAGTTCCCTTGCGAAGTAATAGGGCCAACTAAAGTAACACCCTCCGCACTGGCCAGCATCGGCACCGCCGCAATCAGCACCCCGACCGCAAACCACAGCGCCGAGCGGATCAATCGTTGAAGATCAGCCATGCCGCCCCCAGGATAGCTACCAGCACCCACACGCCCATGATTTTCCCCTTAGGGTGACAGTCACATAAAAAGGGCGAGCCGAAGCCCGCCCCCGGCAGTCAATCGTTGAACTCGATCACAGAACGCTACGAATCCACTTGAAGACCTTGATGCCGACCATCACCAACAGCACAGCCGCACCGATCGAAGCAACCGGAGCAGCCGCGCCCCCGATTTCAGTAACAACGGCGCTGACATCCGGTGCAGCAGCGAAGGAGGCCGAGGACAGGAAAGCCAGACCGAGGCCAGTACCGAGGGATTGAAGCTTTTTCATGTCGTTTTCTCCTCAGAATCGACAGTTGAGAGCGCCCGCACGATCATGCGGAACGAGAACGCAACAGCCCAAACCAGCAGAATCGCTGCACCGATTTGGGACCCTTGCTCTGGAGTCAGTGCCCACGGCGTATTGATCACGCTGTCGGCGCTGACAATGACCATCCCGCAGGCGGAAACGTCGGCGGGTTGCGGGGTTACGGCATAGACGGCACCGTCGACGCCGATTTCAACGCACAACATCAGGCGGCCTCGGCTGGCACGATCAAATTGGGCAGCGGGGAAACTTCCACCACCTGAACGTGCCGCGTCAGCGCCAAGACGTTGCACGGCGTGCCAACGTCGATGCCGTACTCGAGAAGCTGTTTTCGAACCTTGTAGTACTGCGAAGTCGACAAGTCGGAACGAATGTCCCGCCCTTCGCGCCAGCACGTGGCCCAATGCTGCAGACGGGCCGGGAGCTCGTCCCAGCGCTGCACGCTCAACTGTTCGCGGAACACCTGCTCGGCGAACTTGACGTAAATCACCTTTCCCATGTCCTCACCTCCTGACCATCCCTTCACCTTGTCCAAGCCTTCGCGCTTGAGAAATTCGGAACCTAGTTGCACCTCGAAACGGGCCGTTGTGGCCCCTCCTCCGCTGCGCCGCTTGCCCTGCTGCTCGGCGTCCTTGTCGTAGAGCTTCGCTTTCACCCAGTTGGAGCGCTTCGCGTCATAGCCCCAGGTCGGGCCGTACTTACCCAACTGGGGAAGCTTCTGACCGAGACGCCGAACCATGAGCCCCTGTGCCAGAGATCCATAGTTCGAAGTCCAGTGATTCCCGGCGAGGTCAACGCGGGTAATGTGCGTGCCCCACTCCGCGACCGTGCCTTCACGCCAGCGAGTACCGAAGCCGTGCAGGTCGAAGCCCAGGTCAGACAGCACCTTCGCCCAGCGCTCGATGCACTCCATGACGGTGAAGCCCTGCATGTTGTCGCCGCGCTGGAAACGACCGATGTTGGCCGAGGCATACAGGCGCTTCCCGTCGCACTTCACCCGGATCGAGGTATCCGACGACGGGCAGCGGATCGACTCCCACGAAGCCGACTCCCATTCGAGCTCGCCGTCAGCGGAAACCTTGAGCACCTTGCCCCCGTTGCGGGGCTCGGCGGGGCGCTCGACCGGGTAGTCATGGCGGATCGTGAGCCAGTCGCAGCAGGGAGCGAGGAAGTCAAAATTCATCGCTTTTTTCTCATCTAGGAGAATTAGTTGCAGTGGTACTAGCACTGCAACTCGGAAAACCACCCCGACCCGGCACCGCCACGACCCGCGAACACGCCGGGCACATCAAGTCAAACTGACCCTCAGGCACATCGACGCACCAGTGCGGGATAACCGTGACAGACACGAAAAAGGCAGGGGCCAGCGCCCTTGCCTGTTCCGGTACCGCCTCCGGGTGGCCGTACATCACGCGGCCTGCGCTGCCCGAACCTGCGGAGCGAACCCGACGCACACCGACTTGACGCCGCGGCGGTCGGGCACTTGCTCCAAGGCCAGATCGAGCATGGCCGGGAACTTCACATCGTTGAACTTGTGCAGGGCGTCAATCGAGAGGTCGATTTCCCCCTGTGTGAAGCCGAAACCCTGACTCGTGAACTTCTCGCCGCTCGTCACCTCGACGGGCCGCAGGAACATCACCCGGGCGAAGTCGAAGGGGCTACCCGTTTTGCTCACCCCCTTCAGACGCTGAACACCGATCGCATTTACTCGCATGACAAACCCCTTACTTGGAAACGTAAAATCAGGCGCTTCAGAGCGCCTGCCCAACCACCCAAGCCACGCCGGTGCAAAAACCTACAAACCAGCACAGCCAAGGGAAAACCGCGTCCATGAACATGTGCACGAACGGAAACCGCTCAGGCCATAAGCGGAAGAAATCGCTATGAAGGAACTCGAAACGGTGATCGGAGCGCTTCAGCAAATCTCCGTCGGATTCGTCGTGGCGGCTGCTATCACGTCCCTGCTGTACATCGCCCAGCGAAGACGGAAAGTGCCCAGAGACGAAGCAAGGCTGAACGGCCAAATCACGTTCAGTGTCATCACCTGCGTATGGATCGCAGCAGTCTTGCTTTGGTGAGATCACGACAAGCACCTTGATAAACCTAGTCATGGCGACTAGTCGGAGCGAAACTAATCGAAGCGACTAGTACTTGTCAAGAGGACAAGACGAAGTAAGATTCAGGGCAGGAGGTGCCCCATGGACACAAAAGAGAAGTGCGCCGAGGTGATGCGCGTAAGAGGCTGGACCCAACGCCAGCTAGCGCAAGAGCTTGGAATTCAAGAACAGAACATGACTCACGTCATGAAGGGGCGGAGAGAGCTGCCAACCGCAGCGCTGATCCGCCTAGAACGCCTGCGGGGAACGGATGATCACTCGATCATCGAGCAGCTTCTTAAGACAGCGGCATGCATTGCACTTGCCATTGTCCTTATCTTCTGGACCGGCGAGAAAAATACCGTAATGGCATCAACCGCTTACGTCGAGCAGACGCAACCCGATGCACATTATCACGCTTTACCTGACCCATCTGCCGCGCCCTCGTGGCGGCACTGCGAGCTGCCGACAACCGGAACGCAGGTGCTGTGTATAATGCGCTCCGCTTTTGCATCGGCCAGCTACGCGGGGATGGCGGAATTGGTAGACGCACTGGATTTAGGTTCCAGCGCCGCAAGGCGTGAGAGTTCGAGTCTCTTTCCCCGCACCACACCCTGGGTGTTCCCTGCCGCAGCTCCTGGACTTCACAGGAACATTCTCCGGCAGGCAGCTCCGATCTCCGTGCCGGTCAGCCCAGCATTTCGCGCAGCATTCTTTCCACCCCTTGCCGCCAGTCCGGCAGGTGCAGGCCGAACGCCGCGCGCAGATGCCGGGTGTCGAGCCGTGAATTGAGCGGGCGGACGGCGGCGACCGGGTAATCGGCGCTGGCGATCGGTGCGATTTCTTCCACTTTCAGCACGGCGCCGAGACGGCGTGCCTGCTCGATGACGAAGCCGGCGTAGCCGTGCCAGCTGGTCTCGCCGCCGGCGGCGAGGTGGTAGGTGCCGGTGAGCGCGGGGTCGCGCAGCGTGGCGCGGATCGCATGCGCGCTGACGTCGGCGATCAGTTCGGCGCCGGTGGGGGCGCCGATCTGGTCGGCGATCACGGTCAGGCGTTCGCGCTCGGCGGCCAGGCGCAGCATGGTGCGGGCGAAGTTGCCGCCGCGCGCAGCATGGACCCAGGAAGTGCGGAAGATCAGGTGGCGGCAGCCGTTGGCGCGGACCGCCTCCTCGCCCTCGAGCTTGGTCCGGCCATAGACCGACAGCGGGGCGGTGGGCGACTCTTCCTGCCAGGGGTGCTCGCCGCTGCCGTCGAACACGTAGTCGGTCGAGTAATGGACCAGCAGCGCATCGTTGCGCGCCGCCGCCCGGGCGAGCACGTCGACCGCGGCGGCGTTGATCGTGTATGCGAGCGCCGGTTCGGCTTCGGCCTTGTCGACCGCGGTGTAGGCCGCAGCGTTGACGATGACATCGGGCGCGAAGCGGTCCACGGTGGTGGCGAGCCCGTCGAGATCGGTGAGATCGCCGCACAGCCGAGCGCCCTCACCCGGCCTCATCCCCTCCTCCACGGCCCCGCGGCGATCGAGCGCGATCAGCTCACCGAGCGGTGCCAGCGCGCGCTGCAGTTCCCAGCCGAGCTGGCCGTTCTTCCCCAGCAGCAGGATCCTCATCGTCCGGCCTCGCGCGCCGCGTAGTTGCGCGCCACCCAGTCGCGGTAGGCGCCGCTTTGCACGTTGGCCACCCAGCGCGGGTTGTCCAGATACCACTGCACGGTCTTGCGGATGCCGGTGGCGAAAGTCTGCGCCGGTTTCCAGCCCAGCTCGTGTTCGATCTTGCGCGCGTCGATGGCGTAGCGGCGGTCGTGTCCGGGGCGGTCGGTGACATGGGTGATCAGGCGCGCATGGCTGCCGGCGGCATCCGGGCGCAGCTCGTCGAGCAGCGCGCACAGGCTGTGGACGATGTCGAGGTTGGTGATCTCGTTCCAGCCGCCGATGTTGTAGGTCTCACCCACCCGGCCGTGCGCAAGTACCGTGCGGATCGCACTGCAGTGGTCGCCGACGTACAGCCAGTCGCGCACGTTGAGGCCGTCGCCGTAGACCGGCAGCGGCTTGCCGGCGAGAGCATTGACGATCATCAGCGGGATCAGCTTTTCCGGAAACTGGAAGGGGCCGTAGTTGTTCGAGCAGTTGGTGGTCAGCACCGGCAGGCCGTAGGTGTGGTGCCAGGCGCGCACGAGGTGGTCGCTCGCGGCCTTGCTCGCCGAATACGGGCTGTTGGGCTCGTAGGTCTTGGTCTCGGTAAACGCCGGGTCGTCGGGGCCGAGCGAGCCGTACACTTCGTCGGTGCTGACGTGCAGGAAACGGAAGGCTTCGCGCTCGCCTTGGGGCAAGGCCGACCAGTAGGCGCGGGCGGCTTCGAGGAGGGTGAACGTGCCTTCGACGTTGGTGCGGACGAAAGCGCCCGGGCCGTGGATCGAGCGGTCGACGTGGCTTTCGGCGGCGAAGTGCACGATCGCGCGCGGACGGTGCGCGGCGAGCAGGCGTTCGAGCAGCGCGCGGTCACAGATGTCGCCGTGGACGAAGCGATGCGCCGGATTGCCGTCCACGCTCGCCAGGGTCTCGAGGTTGCCGGCATAGGTCAGGGCGTCGAGGTTGAGCACCGGCTCGCCGCCGCCGGCGAGCCAGTCGAGCACGAAATTTGCACCGATGAAGCCGGCGCCGCCGGTCACGAGGATCACGATCTTGCTCCTGCCCTGATGGGAAAGGGCCGGATTATCGCACCGCGAATGCGCAGCGTCATGAACGCAGGGCGAGAAAAGCGGCGCGGCGCGAGCGGCAGCGGGGGCCGGCGCTACATCCCCAGGCGCTCGGCGTAGCCGGTCATCTCCAGGTAGCCTTCACCGATCTCCACCTCCCTGCCCTGCGCCTCGGCCTGGTACAGGCGCACCGCGCCTTCCCAGTAGATCGCCCCGGTCGACGCCCGGCTGTCGAGTTCCTGGTCGTCCATCAGCGGGCGCAGCAGCAGGCGGCGGCCGTCGTCCAGCTCGAGCGCCCACTCGACCGGATACTCGGTTCCGGTGCGGGGCGAGCGCCAGTGCCGCAGCGGCGTGAAGCGCAGTGCGCCGGGGGCGAACGTGCGCCGCTCACCCTCGGCGCCGGTCCGGGTGCCGGCGTGCCACAGCGCGCCGCCGGCATGGTCACGCATCTGGAACGCCATCAGCGAACCGCCATCGTGCAGATTGATCCCGATCCAGTCCCAGCCGCGCGCGCTGGCAGGCAGGATCTCGCTCGACCACTCGTGGTCGAGCCAGGCATGGCCGCTCACCGCGAACGCGGCCCCGTCCAGGCGCAGGCTGCCGCGGACCGCGAGCTGCGGCCGGCTGTAGTAGTAGCTGGCGTTGCGCGGATCGGGCGCCTTCTGGCTGAAGCCGCGCTCGCCGTTTTCCACCGGCGCCTGCGCGGTGGTGAATTCGAGCTCGAAGGCGAAGTCCTCGGCGGTGATCCGGCTGCGATAGACGGTCGGCCGGCCCGGCCCTGCCTGCTGGCCGGGGGGCGGCGCATCCGCAGCATCGCGGCGATCGACGGCGCCGCTTTCCCGCCCATCGGCTGCATCCCCCCCCTGCCCTGTACCGACGGCGTGTAAGAACCAATCGTCGAGCTGCACCCCGGTGTGCCCTTCCCGCGCGTCGACCAGTCCGGAATAGACGCGCGCCGCCCGTTCGGCATGGCGCAGGCGGCCGCTCGCCGGATCGGCGACGGCGGCGTGGGCGAGGATCAGCTGGCGCGGAGCGAAGCGGCTGGGGTTGTCCTCGCCGATGCGGGTGCGCACGCGGAAGAACGTGAGCTGAAAGCCGCGCTCGGTCCCGGCGGCATCGCGCAGCCAGCCAGTGATGTACCACCATTCGGTGCGGTAGTCGGGATGGGCGCCGAAGTCGCGGGGAAAGGACAGCGCATGGCCGCGGACGACGGGCGGATAGGCCGTCTCCGGCGTCGCTTCGGCATGCACCGCACCGGCTGCCGCCAGCCACAGCACGATCCGGAGCACGGCCCGGAGCAATCCCCTCGGTGCTCCGGACGGATTGCGCGACAACCGCTTCGTCACGTTCGCCGCTCCCTCACCAGTCCGCCTTCACCGCCAGCACGGCCGAAAGCCGCATCGCATGGCCCCCGGCAAGGCGGGCGACAAGCGCCGCAAGCCTGATCAGACTCACCGCGAACACGGCCAGCGCAGCCCAGGGCACGGCCAGCTCCATGCTCCAGTGAAAGCTCTGGCGGTTGATGACCTCGATCAACACCCAGGCGATCGCGCCGCCGGCGATGAGGCCGGCGAGCACGCCCAGCGCGGCGGTGAGTGCGCCCTCGGCGGCGATCAGACGGCCGATCTCGGTTCGCGTCAGGCCGAGGTGGCGCAGCATGCCGAACTCGCCCTGGCGGGTGGTGGCAAGCGCGGCGAAGGTGGTGGCGATGCCGAACAGGCCGATCAGCACCGCCACTGCCTCCATCAGATAGGTGATCAGGAAGGTACGGTTGAAGATCCGCAGGCTGAGCGCGCGGATTTCACCCGGCAGCGCAATCGTGAAGTACGCGCTGCCGAACAGGGCGCGCAATGTGCCGGCGACCGCCTGCGGATCGGTGCCGGGGTGGACGCGGAGGGCGGCATCGTTGACCCGGGTATCGCCGGTCAGGGCGATGTAGTCACGAGGGTCGATCAGCGCCGCACCGTGCTGGCGGGCATAGTCGCGCCAGATGCCGGCGACCACGAAACGCTGCAGGCGGCCGCCCAGGGGCAGTTCGAAGGCGTCGCCCGGTTGCAGGCCATGGCGATCGGCTGCCGCTTCCGAAACCCACACTGGCGGCGGCCCGCCGGCCGGCGCATCGAGCGTGCCGGCAACCAGCGGCAGCCCCCAATTGCCGCCTACCGGGCGGGCAAGCACGCTGAACAGCGGCTCGTCCGCGGACAGCCGCAGATTGACCAGGCGGGTGGTGTCGACGCGGGCGACGCCCGGAATCGCTGCGATCCGGGCCAGCGCCTGGGGATCCAGATAGCCGCTGTTGCCCGTGGAAGAGGCGCGCAGGTAGAGGTCGGCGGGCAGCACCTGGGTCAACCACTCGTCCACCGACACCCGGAAGGAGCTGACCATGATCGCCATCGACACCGCCAGGGCGACGCTGGCCACCACCCCGGCGCCCGCCACCACGGCCTGGCCGGGCATGGTGCCGAGGCGGGCATGCGCAAGCCGCCACATTACGCCCTGCCCCCGGCGCAGCAGCGGCAACGCTGCACGGGTCAGGGCCGGCAAGGCCATGATTGCGGCGACCAGCACCAGCGCCACCGCGGCATAGCCGCCCAAGGGGACACCGCCGATCGGCGGCGGCAGGCAGGCCAGCGCAGCCAGCGCCAGCAGCGCTGCGGCACTGCGTGCGCGCACCCGCGCCGGCATCAGCCCGGCACGTTCGCCCTCGCCCGCGCGCAGGGCGTGGGCGGGCGGCACCCGTGCCGCTTCACGCGCCGGCAGCCAGGTTCCGGCCATGCCGGCAAGCACGCCCAGCAGCAGATAGCTCATGCTCAGCGCCGGATCGAAGCGCAGCGCCGGCGTCAGCCCGCTGAAGAAACCCGCCCCGAGGTCTGCGCCGACCAGGCGGAAGGCGAGTGCGGCCAGGGCATGGCCGACGACGACGCCGGCCCCCCCGCCGATCAGCCCGACCGCGGCCCCTTCGGCGAGCAGCCCGAGCACGAGCTGGCGCCGCACCAGGCCGAGGGCACGCAGCAGGGCGAATTCGCGCCGGCGCCGGGCCACCGACAGCAGCTGGGTGGAAAACACCAGAAAGCCGCCGGTCAGCAGCGCGATCGCCGCCAGCATGGTCAGGTTGACCCGGTAGGCACGGGTCAGCGTGCCGGCCTCGCCGGCCGCCGCTTCCGGCCGGCGCAATGCAAGCCCGGGCGGCAGCAGCGGCGCCAGCGCGGCAGTGGCCGCTTGCGGCGTGACCCCGTCGGCCAGCTTCAGATCGATGCGGCTCAGCACGCCGATGCGCTTGAAATGCTGCTGTGCGCCGGCAAGGTCCATGACGCCGAGCACCCCGCTTGCGCCCGGCAGCGAACCGGCCAGGCGCAGCCGCAGCGGATCGAGTCCGGATTGCGCGAGCAGGGTCGCGCCGTCGATCGCAGGCGGCTGGAGCGTGCCGTCCGCGGCCCGCAGCGCCTGCGACAGCTGTGTCCGCGCCTCGTCGGTGATGAACAGCGCATCGGGCTGCAGCGCGGCGAGGCGGTTCCCGGTTTCGCTGGCAAGCGGCAGCAGTACGGGCTGCACCCGGGCGAGGCGGAACAGGTCGATGCCGAGAATGCGCAGGCTGTCGCTGCGCCCCGGCAGCCGAGCCTCGATTTCCAGCGCCGGGCTGGCGGCTGCGATTTCGGGGCGCAGCGCCAGCACCGGGTAGATCGCTTCATCGAAGCCCTCGCGCGGCCCGACCAGCTGCAGGTCGGCCGCGCCCGCGAGCAGGCGCACGCCGCGCCCGAACTCGTCGAGCGCGGCGCCGTGAATCAGCTGCACCGCCAGCCCCAGGGCCACCCCGAGTGCGATCGCGAACAGCGACAGTGCCGTCGCCAGCCGCCGGCGCAGCAGGCTGGCAAGAAAAACATGGCGCAAGCCGGCGCTGGAGATCATGCCGGCTGCACGGCGTCGAGGGCACGCAAGCCGTTCGGCCCCAGTTCCAGCACCCGGTCGGCACGGGCGGCGGCCAGGCGCGAGTGCGTCACCAGCACGCCGGCGGCGCCGCTGTCGCGGATCTGGCCGAGGAGCAGGTCGAGCACCTCGGCCGCCCGCCCGGGGTCGAGGTTGCCGGTGGGTTCGTCGGCCAGCACCAGCTTCGGCCGGTGTACGAGGGCGCGGGCGATCGCCACCCGCTGCAGCTCGCCCCCCGACAGCTGCTGCGGCGCGTCGCCCGCGCGCGCGCCCAGGCCGACGCGCGCAAGTATCGCGCACGCCTGCGCCTCGGCCTGGGCGTCCGGCGCCTGCAGCAGCCACAGCGGCAGGGCGACGTTCTGCATCAGGTTCAGGTGCGGCAGGATGTGGAAGGCCTGGAACACGAAGCCGTAGTGGCTGCGGCGCAGGCGGGTCATCGCATCGTCGTCGAGGCGGTCGATGCGCTGCCCATCGAGCCGGATCTCGCCGCCATCGACCGGCTCCAGGCCGGCGATGCAGTTGAGCAGCGTGGACTTGCCCGAGCCCGACTCGCCGACGATCGCCACGCATTCGCCGTCGGCGACCGCCAGCGACAGGTGCTCGAACAACACCCGCGGTGGCGGGCCGGGGAGCGTTCTGGCGAGTTCGATCAGTTGCAGCATGGCATCCCCGGCGGTCCAGACGGTGAAGCACGCATTGTGTCATTCATGCGGTTCAAATGGTGCCCCCCTGCTGCCGGCAGGGCTGGCATGCGGTTGATCGAACTCCGGGCCAGGAACGGTCTGTACCGGTGCCTCGCGGACGAAAGCGGCCGAATCCGCAACAAAGGAGCTGAAGGGTATACTCCGCGACCTCCTTACCCTTCCCGCAGGCCTGCATCGGCCTGCGATGAACGCCCCCTCTCTTGCTCCCTTCGATGCCGGTCGAGCACTACGAAAACTTTCCCGTCGCTTCCTTTCTGCTGCCGGCGCGCTTACGCGAGCCGGTGGAGGCGATCTACGCCTTCGCGCGCAGCGCCGACGACATCGCCGACGAAGGCGATGCCCCCGGCGTCGCCCGCCTTGCCCGCCTGCAGGACTACCGCCTCGCGCTCGAAGCCTGCGCTCACGGCATCGCGGTAAAGGACGCCGCGCTGGCGCCGATGTTCGAGCGCCTCGGGCACGCGATCCGTACCCACAAGCTGCCGCTGCAGCCCTTTCGCCACCTTCTCGACGCCTTTGCCCAGGATGTCGGCAAAACCCGCTACCGCGACTTCGACGAGCTGCTCGATTACTGCCGGCGTTCCGCCAACCCGGTCGGCCGCCTGATGCTGTGCCTGTACGGCGCGGCCACACCCGACAAGCTGCGCCGCGCCGATGCGGTCTGCACCGCCCTGCAGCTGATCAACTTCTGGCAGGATGTCGCCCTCGATCTCGCCAAGGGGCGGATCTACCTGCCGCAGGACGACATGGCGCGCTTCGGGGTCGACGAAGCAGCGCTCGCCGCGCTGGCCGAGGACGCCCGCCGCTCGCCGCACGCCGGCGTGCACGCGCCGGGCACCACCGGCTGGCGGGCGCTGATGGCCTTCGAAGTGCACCGCGCACGCACGATGATGCTCGACAGCGCCGCGCTCGCGTGCGGACTGCCCGGGCGCATCGGCTGGGAGCTGCGCCTGGTGGTGGTGGGCGGGCTGCGCATTCTCGAACGCATCGAGGCGGTCGATTACGATGTTTTCCGGCGGCGCCCGAAGCTGGGGGCCGGCGACTGGCCGCGGCTGGCCTGGCGTGCCCTCCATTACGGACGACTCACATGAACCCGCACGACTACTGCCAGGACAAGGCCGCCCAGAGCGGCTCCAGCTTCTACTACAGCTTCATGTTCCTGCCCGCCGAACGGCGCCGGGCGATCACCGCCCTGTACGCCTTCTGCCGCGAGGTCGACGACGTCGTCGACGAATGCCACGACCCCGCACTGGCGCAGAGCACGCTCGAGTGGTGGCGGCAGGAAGTCGACCGCATCTACGCCGGCACCCCCACCCATCCGGTCGGCCAGGCGCTGCAGGATGTGCTCGGCCGCTTCCGGCTGCCGCGCGAGCAGCTGCTCGAGATCATCGACGGCATGGCGATGGACCTGGCGCAGACGCGCTATGCCGACTTCAAGGCCCTGCAGCTCTACTGCTACCGGGTGGCGAGCGTGGTCGGCCTGCTCGCGGCGGAAATCTTCGGCTACCAGGACCGCCGGACGCTCAAGTACGCCCACGATCTCGGCATCGCCTTCCAGCTCACCAACATCATCCGCGACGTCGGCGAGGACGCCCGCCGCGGCCGCATCTACCTGCCGGTCGAGGATCTGCAGCGCTTCGGTGTGCCGGCGAAGGATCTCCTCGAGGCCCGCCACTCGGACGCCTTCCGCGAGCTGATGGCATTCCAGGCCGGGCGCGCCGAGCATTTCTACGATCAGGCCTTCGCCCAGCTGCCCAAAATCGACCGCAAGGCCCAGCGCCCCGGGCTGGTGATGGCGGCGATCTACCGCACCCTGCTGCGCGAGATCGCCGCCGACGGCTTCCAGGTGCTCGATCGCCGCACTTCGCTGACGCCGCTGCGCAAGGTGTGGCTGGCCGGCACCACCTGGTTCAAGGGCTGAGGCCGATGCCCCCGCTCACCGCCTCCGACACCAGCCCGCAACATCCGCAGCTGCATCCGGTGCCCAATCGCCCGCGCGCGAAGGGGGACCGTTGAGCGCGCCCGCGGTCGCCGTCATCGGTGCCGGCTACGCCGGGCTGGCGTGCGCCGTGGAACTGGCGCGCGCCGGCGTGCGGGTGACCGTGTTCGAGCGCTCGCACACGCTCGGCGGGCGCGCGCGCGTAGTGCACAAGGACCACCACTGGCGGGTCGACAACGGCCAGCACATCCTGCTCGGCGCCTACTCCGAACTCACCCGCCTGCTGCGCCTGTGCGGGGTGTCGCCGAAGCAGCTCGCCCATCTGCCGCTGACCCTGCACGTACCCGGCCGCCTGCGCCTGCAAGCGGCGGCGCTGCCCGCGCCGCTGCACCTGGCGGTCGGCCTACTGCGCGCACAGGGGCTGAGCTGGACCGACCGGCTGGCGATGCTGCGCCTGATGCACTGGCTCAAGCGCCACGCCTTCCGCGTGCCGCCGGGCATGACCGTCGCCGGCCTGCTGCGCGAAACCCGGCAGACGCCGCTGCTCGATGCGCTGGTGTGGGAGCCCTTGTGCGTGGCGGCGCTGAACACCCCGGTCGCCGAAGCCGATGCCCAGGTCTTCGCCAACGTGCTGCGCGACAGCCTCGCCGCCGGCGCAGCGGCAAGCGAGCTGCTGATTCCGCGCACTGATCTGTCCGAGTTGTTTCCGGTGCCGGCGGCCCGTTACCTCGCTACCCGGCGCGGCCGGCTGCGCACCGGCAACGCGATCGAGGCGATCCAGCCGGCCGAAGGCGGATTCCGCCTCGAAGGCGACCCCGGCGGCCAGCCCTGGTCCCAGGTCGTGCTCGCCACCGCGCCCTACCACGCCGGTGCCCTGCTCGCCTCCACCGGCGCCTGCGACCGACTCGCAGCACGGATCGACGCCCTCCCCCACGAACCGATCGTCTCCGTCTATCTCGCCCTGGGCAAGGGGCAGCGCCTGCCCGAACCGATGATCGGTCTGGTCGGCGGCACCGCAGCCGAACCGGCGCAATGGGCGTTCGACCGCGGCCAGCTCGGCGGCCCCGAAGGACTCATCGCCTGTGTCATCAGCGCCCACGGCGCACACGAGGCGCTGGCGCGCGACGAATTGATCCTCGCCGTCCACGCCCAGCTCGAGCGCCTACTCGGCCGCCGCCTGCCGGCGCCCGAATGGTCGCAAGTCATCGTCGAAAAACGTGCCACCCTCGCCTGCCACCCGGGCATCGTCCGCCCCGCCATCCGCACTCCACTGCCGGGGCTGTGGCTGGCCGGCGACTACATCGACTCGGACTACCCCGCAACGCTGGAGTCGGCGGTGCGCTCGGGCGTCGCCTGCGCTGCCGCCATCCTCGCAAGAAGCCGCAACGGCAGCGGAGTGTGATCACCGGATTCGGTGTTGCGATGAGCAAACCTGGTCAGGGGGAAGCGCCACTTTAACGCCGGCCCGCCCTTCTGCCCGGGCGCAAAGTTGCCTGCGCCCCGGACGGGTCATCGCCAGGCAGAGGAGCTACCTCTGCATCCAATCCTGCTCGCTGGCAGCGATCAACGCGTTCCAGTCGTCGGGTGGATTGCCCCGCCCCAGCATCTTCTCGAAGACCGCATACGGGTCGGACTTGCTACCCGCCGATCGCAGGGTCTGCTCATCGTTCACCCAGGCGTAGACGATCACCTTGGCCTTCGAGTCATAGCGGAAGAACAGACGGAACCGCCGTCCGATCTTCGCGCGCCGCCAGTGCCGGTACGCAGGGCCCAGGGTGTTGCCCTGACGAAACTCGTCGCGCGCGGGATCGCTCGGCACGGCATCGATGATCAACTGGCTCAGCGCGCGGAACAACTTGACGTTGGCGTTGCCGGCGCCCCCTTGTGGGTCATTCCGCTCCGCCCGCTGCGCCGCCGCGTGCAGTTTGCGCAGCTGCCCGACAGCCCCTTCGTGGAACAACAACGTCCAGCCGTGGCGCTCCATCAGAGCGCCACTTCGCCGTCGATCTCTTCATCAAGGTTCACGGCATGGCCGGCATTGGCCAACATGGCGCGGGCGAGATCGTCCGGCAAGGACTGCAGGTGCCTTCCGGCGCGGATGTCGGCTTCCAGCAGCCCAAGGAACGCACCGATTGCCGGGTCTTCATGCGCGCTCTCGGCGCGCGTGACGACGACTTCGCCGCCGCGCAGTTCGAATGCCACCTTGCCGCCGGTATCGACCCCCAGCGCCTGCCGGATCGACTTGGGCAGGGTGATCTGTCCCTTGGACGTAAGCGTGGCGAGTTCGTGGATGCTGGACATGACCAGGCCCCTCTTCTCTATGGTGATACCCTAAAGTAAGGATTATTCCTTACCTTGTCAATCGGCGAACGTTTGGCCACATCCTGATTTAACGCATCGAGCCTGACATGATGTGGATTGGATGGGTGTGAGCTTGTCCCCATTTAATGGACGCCATCAGGGGCACGGCGGCCCAAGGTCCGCCCGTCGAACCGGTATGGGTATCGGCCTATACTTGCGCCTCCCCACGCCCCTCCGACACCGATGAGAATTCTCACCTACACCGGACTCGACACCAGCCGCGTCCGCACCGCCTACGACAAGGTCTGCGCCGCCATCGCCAGGGGTGATTTCCGCGCCGCCCAGGTGAAGAAGCTGCGACACGGTTCCGCGCACGGCGCCTACTACCGCGCGCGCCTGAACGATGCCGACCGCCTGCTGTTCACCCTGCTGCGCCACGGCGATGAAGTCTGCGCCCTGATGCTGGAGGTGATCGCCCACCACGCCTACGACAAGTCGCGCTTCCTGCGTGGCGCCGCGATCGACCTCGACCAGCTCGACGAGGGCGAGGACGCGCTCGCCGAGGCCGAGCTTGCCGCCGTGCGCACGGCACCGCCGATCCGCTACCTGCACCCCGGGCACGGCACCGTCCATCTGCTCGACAAGCCGCTGTCCTTCGACGACGCCCAGGAAGCCGTCTATCGACGCCCGCCGCCGCTCGTCGTGGTCGGCAGCGCGGGCAGCGGCAAGACCGCGCTCACGCTGGAAAAGCTCAAACACGCCGAGGGCGAAGTGCTCTACGTCACGCATTCGGCCTATCTCGCGCAGAGCGCGCGCGACCTCTACTACGCCCACGGCTTCGAGCATCCGGGGCAGGATGCGGTGTTCCTGTCGTACCGCGAGTTCGTCGAATCGATCCACGTCCCGGGCGGGCGCGAGGCCCGCTGGCGCGACTTCGCCGCCTGGTTCGCACGCATGCGGCAGGCCTTTCGCGGCCTCGACGCCCACCAGGTGTTCGAGGAGATCCGCGGCGTCATCGCCGCGGCGGCCACCGGCGTGCTCGGGCGCGACGAGTACCTCGCGCTGGGCGTGCGCCAGTCGATCTTTCCCGCCGGCGAGCGCGGGCAGCTCTACGACCTGTTCGAAAAATACCGTGCCTGGCTCGGCGAGGCCGGCCTCTACGACCTCAACCTCGTCGCCCACGCCAGCCGCACGCTGGCCGCACCGCGCTACGACTTCGTCGTCGTCGACGAGGTCCAGGACCTCACCCCGGCCCAGCTCGCGCTGGTGCTCGCCACGCTCAAGAAGCCGGGCCACTTCCTGCTGTGCGGCGATTCGAACCAGATCGTCCACCCCAACTTCTTCTCCTGGAGCCAGGTCAAGACACTGTTCTGGCGCGACGCCGAGCGCGCCCGCAGCCAGGAGCTTGCGGTCCTCACCGCCAACTTCCGCAACGGCCGCGAGGCGACGCGGGTGGCCAACACCCTGCTCAAGATCAAGCACCGGCGCTTCGGCTCGATCGACCGCGAGAGCAACTTCTTGGTGGACGCGGTCGGCGGCGAGACCGGCGAAGTCGCGCTGGTGGCAGACAAGGACGCCGCGCTGCGCGAGCTCGACCGCAGCAGCCGCCAATCCACCCGCTTCGCCGTGCTGGTCATGCGCGACGAGGACAAGGCCGCCGCGCGCGCGCGCTTCGGCACACCGCTGCTGTTCTCGATCCACGAGGCCAAGGGCCTCGAGTACGAAAACATCGTCCTCTACCGCTTCGTCTCCGACAACCGCCGCGAGTTCGACGACATCGCCGCCGGGGTCGACCTTGCCGACCTGGCCGCCGACACCCTCGAGTACCGCCGCGCCCGCGACAAGGACGACAAGTCGCTGGAGGTCTACAAGTTCTTCGTGAACGCCCTCTACGTGGCGCTGACCCGCGCCACCCGCAACCTCTATCTCGTCGAGTCGGATACCGCGCACCCCCTGTTCGGCCTGCTGGCGCTCGCCAGCGGCGCCGCGACCAAGGTCGATGCGGTCAAGTCGTCGCTGGAAGACTGGCAGAAGGAAGCGCGCAAGCTCGAGCTGCAGGGCAAGCAGGAGCAGGCCGACGCCATCCGCCGCGACATCCTGCGCCAGACGCCGGTGCCCTGGCCGGTGATGGACGAGGCGCGCCTGCGCGAACTGCTGCAGAAGACCTTCGTCGACAAGGCGCCCGGCGGCAAGCACAAGCAGCAGCTCCACGAGTACGCCGTGTGCTTTGAAGAGCCCGAGCTCGCTCTGCATCTGATCAACGACGCCCGCTTCGATGCCGCGGCCAAGTACGCGCAGCAGCTCACCACCCTCGGGCGCAAGAGCTGGGTGGGCTATTTTCAGCGCAACTTCAAGGACATCCTGCGCCAGTGCGACCAGCACGGGGTCGAGCATCGCCTGCCGATGAACCAGACGCCGCTGATGGCGGCGGCCGCCGCCGGCAACGTGGCCCTCGTCGACGCGCTGCTCGAGCGCGGCGCGAGCCTCTCCGCCGCCGACCACTACGGCTGGAACGCGCTCCACTGGGCGCTGCGCGAAGCCTTCCGCGACCCGGCCTACGCCCGCGGCCCCTTCGCTGCCGTGTATGAACGCGTCGCCCCCTCCACTTTCGACGTCAACACCGGCGAGCGCCTGGTGCGCCTCGACCGCCATCATGCCGAATACCTGCTGTTCCACACCCTGTGGACGCTGTTCCGCAGTCGCTTCACCACGATGCTGCGCAAACCCAACAAGGCCGCCTTCGAGACCGCCGACATCCTCGACGCCTGGCAGCACCTGCCCGCCGCGGTGCTGCGTCCCGAGCGCAACAAGCGCGCGCATCTGTCCAGCGTGCTGTCGCGCAACGAGGTCGCGCGCGACTACGCCTACAACCGCAAGCTGTTCCGGCGCATCGCCCAAGGCTGGTACCAGTTCAACCCACAACTGGGGGTGCGTCGCGACACGCGCGAAGAGGACGGCGAAGCCTGGCAGCCGATCTTCGGCGCACTCAACCTGCCCTTGATCGGCGACTTCGTCCGCATGGACGCCTACCGCCCGCTCCAGGCGCTGGCCCAGGCCGCCGGGGTCGCCGTGGCGGAGCTGCCCCTGCTCAAGGCGGGACGTATCCTTCAAGCCCGCGAGGCGCTGCACGCCCAACAGGAGGCCATGCGCCGGCGCGAGGCCGAACACCAGGCTCCCGCCGCGGCCTCGCAACACCCCGCCGCCCCCGCGCCGTGGGGCACGCCCCGGGCCCGGGCGCTGGAGATCGAGCGCATCCGCGCCGAGATCGCCGCACGCCATGCGCCCAAACCGACAGAGAAGAAATAACCCTAGAAACCTCAGTTGGTGAGGTGCAGTTTGCCCGTAATACTGGCAGGCTAAGGGTTTGGCGTTGATCAAGGAAGTCACCCGATGGGTGAGTCGAAATTGAAGCGTTCGG
>NZ_JALLIK010000033.1:0-1602 GCF_023093595.1 Thauera aromatica | reverse complement strand
CGCTCGGATCTCCTGTAGCAATTCCGTCCGTCTCATCGCCACCTCCTTGGTGAACAATGAAACCGGACAGATCACGTGCTACAAGTCCGGACAGTTTATGTGCTCCCTACACTCGTTTCGCGCGTGCTTGCGGGAGGAGGAGGGGTGCGTATAATCGATGAACCGTCGGCAATGAACCGTCGTTCATGAAAAACCGGCGGGCGTATTACCCAAATATAATTAGAGGAGACTTCGGTGATGCTTCGTAAACTTGCTTTCGGGCTGGCCGCCACGGCCGTGATGTCCTCCGCACAGGCGCAGGAGGTGGTGCTGAAGGTCGCACACTTCCTGCCGCCGATGTCGAACATGCATGCCGGTTTCATCGTGCCGTGGTGCGACAAGATCGAAGCCGAGTCGAAAGGGCGGATGAAGTGCCAGATCTATCCGGCGATGCAGCTCGGGGGCACCCCGCCGCAACTGCTCAACCAGGTGCGCGACGGCGTCGCCGACATCGTGTGGACGATCCCCGGCTACACCCCGGGGCGCTTCCCGGTCTCCGAAGTGTTCGAACTGCCGTTCGTCACCACCACGCACGAAGCGACGGCGCGGGCGGTGTGGGACTTCATCGACGAAAACGCCGCCAGCGAATTCGAGGGCCTCAAGCGCATCGCGAACTGGGTCGTCGGCCCCTACGTGATCCATCTGCGCGACAAGGAGCTGAAGACCCTCGAGGATTTCCGCGGCATGAAGATCCGCGCCCCGTCGCGGCTGGGCAACCGCATGCTGACCGTGCTCGGTGCCACCCCGGTGGGGATGCCGGTGCCGCAGATCGCCGAATCGCTGTCGCGTGGCGTCATCGATGCGGCGATCGTGCCCTGGGAAGTCGTCCCGGCGACCAAGACCCACGAGCTGACCAAGTACCATGCCGAAGTCAGCGGCGGCTACTCGCTGACCACGGCGACCTCGATCTACGTGATGAACCAGAAGAAGTACGACAGCCTGCCGGCCGATCTGAAAAAGATCATCGACGACAACAGCGGGCGTGAAACCTCGGCCCTGGCCGCGACGGCGTTCAGGAAGGGCGACGAAGGCGGGCGTGCGGCGGCGAGCAACCGCGGCAATCAGATCAACCAGATCCCGCCCGAGGAAGTCGAGCGCTGGAAGAAGGCCGTGCAGCCGGTGACCGATGAATGGATCGCGGATGTCACGAGCAAGGGTTACGACGGCCGGAAACTGTACGACCGCGCAACCGAGCTGGTGAAGCAGTACTCCAAGAACTGAACGCCGTATCTGGCGGAAATCGGCCGGGGCCAGTGAGGCCCCGGCCGATTCTTTTGCGCCGCTTCCTGCGCTCCGGCGGCGACCGGGAGGCGCCGCCGGGCAGCGTGGAGACGGCCGGAACCCCCGATCGATCGGGGGAAGTGCGCCTGCCGCAACGAGCTCTCCGCTATCGCTGCGGGAGCGTTCGTCCCGGAGTGGAACGCGCTTGCAGTGGAAAAGGTGTTGCGTATAATGAACCTAGAAACCTCAGTTGGTGAGGTGCAGTTTGCCCGTAATACTGGCAGGCTAAGGGTTTGGCGTTGATCAAGGAAGTCACCCGATGGGTGAGTCGAAATTGAAGCG
>NZ_JALLIK010000034.1:0-1648 GCF_023093595.1 Thauera aromatica | reverse complement strand
CCTAGAAACCTCAGTTGGTGAGGTGCAGTTTGCCCGTAATACTGGCAGGCTAAGGGTTTGGCGTTGATCAAGGAAGTCACCCGATGGGTGAGTCGAAATTGAAGCGTTCGGGAGCCGAGGAAATGCTTTTGTCGTGTGCCGGGGTGCAGACGGCAGGCGGGCGGGTGCAGGTTCGCTGGGAGGCCGACGGTGCGTCCACGCCGATGGGGCAACTGGCGTACTTCATCGAGTTTCTGACGCTGACCGGGTTGTGGTCGGGCTGGCAGGAGCGGTGTCCGCTGTCCTACACGAGCCCAAACGCACCGAGCAAGGCCGACGTGCTGGGTACCTGGATGCTGTCGATCCTGTCGGGCCACCGGCGCTACGCGCACGTCACGACGATTCGCTGCGACGGGGTCAATCCGGGGCTGCTGGAGATGAACAAGGTGATCAGCGAGGATGCGCTGCGCCGGGCGTTATTGGCAATCCCTGAAGAGGCTGGCGTGGGCTGGCTCGATGCGCACCTGCGCGAGAGTACCGCGCCCTTGCTCGATGTGCCGTGGATACTGGATATCGACACGACGATCAAGCCACTCTATGGAAAACAGGAAGGCGCGGTGGTGTCGTACAACCCGAAAAAGCCCGGCCGCCCCTCGCACAGCTACCACACCTACCTGATGGCCGGACTGCGTCTGGTGATGGGCGTCGAGGTCAAGGCGGGCAACGAACACTCGGGCAAGCACACCCTGCCAGGCTTGCTGCGGCTGCTCGATGAACTACCCGCGCATCAAAAACCGAAGCTGGTGCGCGGTGATTGTGGGTTCGGCTCGGACGGCATCATGTGTGAGCTCGAGACACGCGCACAACCGTATCTGTTCAAGCTGCGCCTGTCGAAGAACGTCAAGCGCCACATCGAGCGCCTGTTTCAGGTGTCGGGTTGGACGGATGCGGGCCAGGGCTGGGAGGGAATCGACAGCACGCTGGCGCTCACCGGCTGGGAAGACACGAGACGGGTGGTTGTGCTGCGTCGCCCGCTCAAAGGCGAGATGGTCCTGGCCAACGAGGACGACGGTCAGCTGCTGTTGGGCTTCATCGAGGCCGACCGCAAGGCGGGCAAGCGCATCACCGGTTATGAATACGCGGTGCTGGTGACCAACCTCGATCACGAGATCCTCAGTCTCGGACAGTTATACCGCGATCGGGCCGATGCGGAAAATGTCTTCGACGAGTTGAAAAACCAGTGGGGCTGGGGCGGCTTCACCACGCACGACCTGCATCGCTGCCAATTGTCGGCGCGTGCGGTGGCGCTGATCTACAACTGGTGGAGTCTGTTCGTGCGTCTGGCCAATCCCGAAGCCCGGCTCGAGGCCATCACCAGTCGGCCCTGGTTGATGTCCGCAGTCGGCCGACGGACCGAGCATGCGGGTCAGACCACGATCACGCTGACCGGCCAGCATGCCTATTTCGACAAGGCCCGGCAGGTACTCACGCGCGTGTCTGGCCAGCTTCACGCCTGGATGAGGGAGGCTGCGGAGCAGTTCAAACCCCGCTCGGTCTGGATGCGCTGCTGTGAGCAGCTCAAGCGCACGCTGGCAGCCATCGGGCCACCGAACCCCCTCCGTTTGCTGGCTGATCATGCAGATGGGCTGGGGTAACTGCCGGATTTAGG
>NZ_JALLIK010000035.1:0-1654 GCF_023093595.1 Thauera aromatica | reverse complement strand
ATCGAGTAGGGGACGGGGTCACCCCCGTCGCCCTCTCACACCACCGTACGTGCGGTTCCGCATACGGCGGTTCATGAAAGACACTGGAGTCGTCGCGTCGTATCGAGCAGCGACACCAGCCCCAAACGATCAAAGAAGACTTTCGGGAAGGCCGCGTTCATGTGGCTAGCGCCACTGTTCCACCACGGCCCGCGTTGGTTGAACGCGGAGCGAAACGCCCGCTCCTCCTTCAGCCCCGCCTTCATCAGGTTTCTGGCGCGAGTATAAGGGCGCTTCCACTGCCGCCACAGGATGCAGCGCAGCTTGCGCCGGAGCCAACCGTCGATCTCTTCCAGCGCCCGCTTGGTCTCGGTCAGCTTGAAGTACGCTGCCCAACCCCGTAGCACCGGATTCAGTTCTTCGATCGTGCGCCGCACACTACGCCCCCTCGCACCTTTGAGCACCTCGCGAATCTTGTCCTCCAGCCGTTTCAGGCTAGTCGGCGCAATCCGCAGCTTCGGGGCCTTGTGCCAAGTCAGGCTGTAGCCCAGAAACTTCCGCTCCCACGGTCGTGCGACCGCGCTCTTGGCCTCGTTGACCGTGAGCTTGAGCCGCTCGGACAGAAACTGGGTAATACCGCCCAGGACACGCTCGCCTGCCGCCTGACTTCTGACGTAGATGTTGCAGTCGTCCGCATAGCGACAGAACGCGTGGCCCCGGCGCTCCAGCTCCCGATCCAATTCTGTCAGCAGAATGTTCGACAGCAGCGGACTCAAGGGGCCGCCTTGCGGCGTACCCTGCGTCCGCGGGCTGACGACGCCCTCTGCCATCATCCCCGCTTCCAGATACCGTCGGATCAGCTTCAGTACCCGCCCGTCCCCGATCTTCTTCGCCAACTTCGCCATCAGAATGTCGTGATTGACCCGGTCGAAGAACTTCTCCAGATCCATATCCACCACGACGCGACGACCTTGAGCCACATACCGCTGCGCCGCCTTGACCGCCTGATGGGCAGATCGCCCCGGTCGGAAGCCGTAGCTCGACTCGGAGAACGCCACCTCGAAGATCGGTGAGAGCACCTGATGCAACGCTTGCTGGATCAGTCGATCCGTCAGCGTCGGTATGCCGAGCGTCCTCATCCCGCCTTGGGGCTTCGGAATATCCACCCGGCGCACCGCTTGCGGGATGTACGTCCCCGCCAGCAGCTTGGCCTTGATCGTCGGCCAGTGTTGCTGCAGATGAGCCTTGAACTCGGATACCCCGATGCCATCGACACCGGCTGCACCCTTGTTGCGGATCACCCGCTCGTACGCAAGCCACAGGTTGCCGCGCTCACACACGGCTTCCATCAGCCCGCTTGCCCGCTCCAACTCCGCTTTCGTCCGCTCAACGTCCGCCGACTCCACCTCGACACGCAGCCCAGCCCCCTCCGGATACCGTCCGGAATCCGCTGCCTGCGCCCCATCTGGCCGATGGGCTTCTGTCTTCCTCGGCTTCATCGAGAAACGTTCGCCTACTCGCGTTCTTCCATGTTCAGCCCTTCGCCCCATCCCGGCGGCTACTATGGCCTCTGCTGACTTCCTCACGCGCATCCCAACGCCTCACGACGTCAGTAGCACAACGGCACCCGTGAGGATCTCCCCGGGTATGACGCACCCACCTTCACGCTTATACC
>NZ_JALLIK010000036.1:0-1697 GCF_023093595.1 Thauera aromatica | reverse complement strand
TCAGAACGGTTCAGGCGCCTCAGCCTCGCCTGCCGGCGCGGCCCGCCGGGCTTTCTCCCGGGACTGGATGCGTGACTTGGCCGCCGCACTGCTGTGCTGGAAGCGCCAGGACGCGTTGCCGGTCTCGATGATGTGGCAGTGGTGGGTCAGGCGGTCGAGCAAGGCCGTGGTCATCTTCGCGTCGCCGAACACGCTCGCCCACTCGCCAAAGGTGAGATTGGTCGTGATCATCACGCTGGTGTGCTCATAGAGCTTGGAGAGCAGGTGGAAGAGCAAGGCACCGCCGGCCTGGCTAAATGGCAGGTAACCCAACTCGTCCAGGATGACCAGATCGACGTTGCGCAGCGACAGCGCGATGCGCCCGGCCTTGCCGGCGGCCTTCTCCTGTTCGAGCGCATTGACCAGATCCACGGTGGAGTAAAAACGCACCCGCCGCCCATGACGGGTGACGCCCGAGATGCCCAACGCGGTGGCCAGATGCGTCTTGCCGGTGCCCGGGCCGCCGACGAACACGACATTGTGGGCTTGGTCGGCAAAGCCCAGATCGCTCAGTTCGCTGATCAGCTTGCGCTCGACGCACGACTGCTCGAAGTCGAAACCGGCCAGATCCCGGTGCACCGGGAAACGCGCGGCACTCATCTGGTAGCGGATCGAGCGCATCGCACGATCGGTACCCTCGGCCTGCAGCAGTTGCTCGATCAGCCAGCGTGAGCTCTGTACCGCCGCACCGTCGTCAGCGCTGATCTCGTTCCAGGCGGCGGCCATGCCGAACAGACGCAGGCTTTTCAGTTCCGCGCCAATATCACGCATGATCGGCCTCCTGTCGTTCGCGCAGGCTGTCGTAGCGCCGTGTGTCGGCCAGCGGCAGCGCCTTGAGTTCGAGACTCGTTTCGACCGATTCCGGTAGGGGCGCCTGGTTCAGCCGTGCGATCACGTTGAGCACATGCTCGATGCTGACCATGCCGGAGTCGAGCACCAGTTCCACGGTCACCAACACCGGCTCCAGGCCGACCTTGGGGACCATCGTGAGTACCTGACTCATCACCCGATCGCCGCCGTCTCGACGCAGCAGCAAGCGCTGCAAGCGCAGGAGTGCGGTGGGCATCTCGGCAAACGGCGCGCCATTGCGCAGCGCACCCGGTTTGCGTTCGAGAAGCGGCAGGTAGTGACGCCAGTCGTAGCAGGTCTGCTCGCGCTCGAACAGACGCGGGTGGCTGGCCACAATCACCTCGTCGAACACGAACTCGATGCACTCCGGGTAGAAGCGCTTGCTGATCAGCTTGCCCGCCAACTCGCACGGCACCGAGTAGTGATTGCGGTCCGCCGTCACCAGGCAGGTGCTCGATATCCGCCCCGGCGCTTCGACGTACCCATCGAAGGGCGCGATCATCGGCATCAGGTGGGCTTGCTCGTGCTCGAGCATCTCGGCAACCGTCAGCGCGTACTGCGGATGGCGCAACTCCTGCCAGAGACTGCGGCAACGGGCCAGCAGCCAGGTGTTGAGCTCGGCCATCGAGCCAAAGCGCTCTTCACCGGCCTGTTGCCAGATTCGGCGCCGGCTGTCCTGCACGTTCTTCTCGACGATTCCCTTTTCCCAACCACTGGCCACGTTGCAGAAGTCCGGATCGAAGAGGTAGTGCGAGCACATCGCATAAAAACGCGCATTGACCACCCGGCCCTTGCCCTTCTTGATCTTG
>NZ_JALLIK010000037.1:0-1727 GCF_023093595.1 Thauera aromatica | reverse complement strand
GCCATCCGAACCCAACTCTCCTTCCATCGTCGCATGCTCCGCTATTCAAGGAGCCACAACGATCCATCAATGCGGGCGCCTGCGGAAGAACGGGGATTTCCGGACAGATACCATCAAGGAGCTCGAGCGCGAGGTGCGCGAGTTGAAGAAAGCCAACGAGATCCTGCACCTGGCCAGCGCGTATTTCGCGCAGGCGGAGCTCGACCGCCGCAACAAGTGATGAACGGCTTCATCGACACGCACCGCGAGCGCTTCGGGGTCGAGCCGATCTGCAGAGTTCTGCAGGTCGCCCCGTCCGCTTATCGACGCACCGTGGCTCGCCGGCGCGATCCGGCCTTGCGCTCGTCACGGAGCCGTCGTGACGAGGTGCTGGAGGGGCACATCGAGCGGGTTTGGCAGGCGAACCTGCAAGTGTATGGAGCGCGCAAGGTGTGGCGGCAGCTGCAGCGCGAAGGCATCCAGGTCGCGCGCTGCACCGTCGAGCGGCTGATGCGGACCCAAGGGCTGTGCGGCGCCAGGCGTGGCAAGGCGGTTCGGACCACCCGGCCCGATCCTGGCGCACCTTGTCCGCTCGACCGCGTCAATCGGCAGTTCGCTGCCGAGCGCCCGAACCAGCTTTGGGTGTCCGATTTCACGTATGTTTCGACCTGGCACGGTTTCGTGTACGTCGCCTTCGTCATCGACGTCTTCGCCCGCCGCATCGTGGGCTGGCGCGTCAGCCGATCCATGCATACCGAATTCGTGCTCGACGCCCTCGAGCAAGCGCTGTGGGCGCGTCAGCCCGAACGCAACGCCTTGATCCACCACAGCGATCGTGGCTCGCAGTACGTCTCGATCCGTTACAGCGAGCGACTGAGTGTGGCGGGCATCGAGCCGTCGGTCGGCAGCCGTGGCGACAGCTACGATAACGCGCTGGCCGAGACGATCAACGGGCTCTACAAGGCAGAAGTCATTCATCGGCGTGGGCCTTGGAAGAGCGTTGAAGCAGTCGAGCTGGCCACCCTCGAATGGGTGTCATGGTTCAACCACCACCGTCTGCTTGAGCCGATCGGGTACATTCCGCCTGCTGAAGCCGAGGCAAACTACTACCGTAACCTGAGCGAGCAGGCGGTCACCGCCTGACTCAAACACAACCGCCTCCGCGAAACACGGGGCGATTCAAAGAGGCTCTCTCCTGGGCGAGGGCACTTCCTGGTGATCATGCATTCCATGGCCGTGAGTCACCGTTGAGTCGGGTGGATGAGGGTGGCGCGGCTAGTGCAGCGTAGCAGTCGTTTAGTTGTATTTCAGATATTTTGCGTTTACCTGAATCCCGAGTAGCGGCTATGCCGCAAGATTTCTGACCGCGTGCCGCTGATGCCGTCTTGGGCGGGACCGAGTAGGCAGCAAGGGCACTCGGGGTGGTGCCGTAAGCGAGAGAAAACTCGATCGTTCCAAGGCAGGGCTACCGCAGCTACCCATAATGCATGACACGATCATCAGTAAGGTGGACCGCAGCAGCCGTCTTCCCCGCCAAATCGGGCCCAAGTTGCACAAAGTTTGTGCAACCCGTTGTTGGTGTGGGCAGGCGACTGACCGCCCGAACATGCGATGTGCGTAGCTGCGGCAGCCCTGCGTGTTGGCAACAAATAGAACTGTCCGGTGTTGTAGCAAATGAATTGTCCGCTCGATTATGCGAGGCGGTAACGCTGCGCAGGGCGTAGCCCGAAGCAGCGTTACCGCCTCGC
>NZ_JALLIK010000038.1:0-1831 GCF_023093595.1 Thauera aromatica | reverse complement strand
GCTCGATACGACGCGACGACTCCAGTGTCTTTCATGAACCGCCGTATGCGGAACCGCACGTACGGTGGTGTGAGAGGGCGACGGGGGTGACCCCGTCCCCTACTCGATATGCGCCCGGCAGGGGCGTCGGCCGAACGGCGAGGGTGTCGGGTGCGCGGCGAGTGCGCTCGCTACAATGCAGTCACAAGACTTCCAGGTTATTCCGATGAGTACAGCACCTTCCCGGTTTTCTGATTTTGCCGGCGATCCACAGATCGCCCACATCAAGCTGCCGCCTCATTCGCTCGAGGCCGAGCAGTCCCTGATCGGCGGCATCCTGCTCGACAACCAGGCCTGGGAGCGGGTGGCGGACCTCGCCAGCGAGGTCGATTTCTACCGCGACGACCACCGCCGCATCTACCGCCACATCACTCGGCTGATTGACCGGGGGCGGCCGGCCGACGTGGTGACCGTATTCGAGTCGCTGGAAAAAAGCGGTGAGGCCGAGCAGGCGGGAGGGTTGGCCTATCTTGCCGAGATCGCCAACAACACGCCCTCGGCGGCCAACATCCGCCGCTATGCGGAGATCGTGCGCGAGCGTGCGATCCTGCGCAAGCTGGTTGCGGTCGGTGACGAGATCGCTGCCAGCGCGTTTAGCCCGTCGGGCAAGGATGCGAAGGTCTTGCTCGATGAAGCCGAGGCCAAGGTGTTCGAGATCGCCGAAGCCGGGGCGCGTCACAGTAGCGGCTTTGTGTCGATCCAGCCGATCCTGAAACAGGTGGTCGATCGTGTCCAGGAACTCTACGACCGCGACAATCCTTCGGAGGTCACCGGAGTGCCCACCGGCCTGGTGGATCTGGACGAGAAGACCTCCGGCTTGCAGCCTTCGGACATGATCATCGTTGCCGGCCGTCCGGCAATGGGCAAGACGACGTTTGCGCTCAATCTGGCCGAGCACATTGCCATCGATCAGCGCTTGCCGGTGGCGATTTTTTCGATGGAGATGCCTGGCACCCAGCTGGCCACCCGCTTCATTTCCTCGGTCGGGCGCATCGACATGCAGAAAATCCGTAGCGGCCGTCTGACCGACGATGACTGGCAGCGCCTGACGATGGCGATGGGC
This sequence comes from Thauera aromatica, assembly GCF_023093595.1. Taxonomy (GTDB): domain Bacteria; phylum Pseudomonadota; class Gammaproteobacteria; order Burkholderiales; family Rhodocyclaceae; genus Thauera; species Thauera aromatica_A. The sequence goes on along the minus strand of NZ_JALLIK010000038.1, from coordinate 729 downwards.
AAGCTGTACGATGCGCCGCTTTTCATCGACGAGACGCCGGGCCTGAACCCGATCGATCTGCGTGCCCGCGCCCGCCGTCTGGCGCGGCAGTGTGGCAAGCTCGGGCTGATCGTGATCGATTATCTACAATTGATGAGCGGAACGAGGGAGGGCGACAACCGCGCGTCTGAGCTGTCGGAGATCTCGCGCTCGGTGAAGTCGCTCGCAAAGGAGCTGCACGTACCCATCGTCGCGCTCTCGCAACTCAACCGCAGCCTTGAGCAGCGTCCCAACAAGCGTCCGGTGATGTCCGATCTGCGCGAATCCGGCGCCATCGAGCAGGATGCGGACATCATCATGTTCATCTACCGGGACGAAGTGTATAACCCGGATTCTCCGGACAAGGGTACGGCTGAGCTGATCATCGGCAAGCACCGTAACGGACCGACCGGCACCGTACGTCTGACCTTCATCGGAGAGAACACCCGCTTCGAAAACTACGCAGCGGCACCGGGGATGTATTGAATCCGCCGGCCCGATCTCGCTCGCAGGCGGTGTGGTATGAGGCCAGTCGTGCAATGGGGACGGGGGAGTGCTTATCCTGCATTGGCCGTTATGCCCGGATAGAATGATTCATTCTTTTTCCCTTGCGTTTTGTTTTTTGCTGTCTATAATGCGCACCTCTTTCAGCGCTTCACCGGTTGGACAGGTGGCAGGGCTGGAAGGCAGGAGCGGGGGATTTTGCGGGAT
>NZ_JALLIK010000039.1:0-1853 GCF_023093595.1 Thauera aromatica | reverse complement strand
CCGCGCGGTGCCGGCGATCGCGCGCACGCTGCAGGCCGCGCTCGACGACTGGGCGGTGTGCGAGCCGCAGCTGCGCCAGGTGTACGAGGCGGTCAACAGCGGCGCGGTCGAGTCCCAGCCCTTCGACCAGGCCGCCTGCGCCTCGCCCTTGCCGCGCGCCTACCAGTGGGCCGACGGCTCGGCCTATCTCAACCACGTCGAACTGGTGCGCCGCGCGCGCAATGCCGAAGTGCCGGCGAGCTTCTACACCGACCCGCTGATGTACCAGGGCGGCTCGGACGGTTTCATCGGCCCGCGCGACGCGGTGGTGGCCGACGAAGCCTGGGGGATCGACTTCGAGGCCGAAGTCACCGTGGTCACCGGCGACGTGGCGCTGGGGGCGAGCCCGGAAGAGGCGGCGCAAGCGATCCGGCTGGTGATGCTGGTGAACGACGTCAGCCTGCGCAACCTGATCCCGAATGAGCTCGCGAAGGGCTTCGGCTTCTTCCAGAGCAAGCCCGCGTCGGCCTTCAGCCCGGTGGCGGTGACGCCCGACGAGCTCGGCGCGGCGTGGAAGGACGCCAAGGTGCATCTGCCGCTGGTGGTGCATCTGAACGACAAGCTGTTCGGCAAGCCGAACGCCGGTGTGGACATGACGTTCGACTTCGGCCGGCTGGTCGCCCACGTGGCCAAGACGCGCGCGCTCGAGGCCGGCTCGATCATCGGTTCGGGGACGGTGTCGAACAAGCAGGGCGACCTGTGGGGCTCGTCGATCGAGCACGGCGGTGTCGGCTACTGCTGCCTGGCGGAGCTGCGCACCTACGAGACCATCGAGCAGGGCAAGCCGGCGACCCCGTTCATGCGTGACGGCGATACCGTGCGCATCGAAATGTTCGATCGCGAGGGCCGCAGCGTGTTCGGCACGATCGAGAACCGGGTGGCGGCGCTCGGGGGCTGAGGCGATGAAGCTCTACACCTACTTCCGCAGCTCGGCCGCCTACCGCGTGCGGATCGCTCTCCACCTCAAGGGGCTGGACTACGAGGCGGTCCCGGTCCACCTGACACGCGACGGCGGGGAGCAGCGTCGGCCCGAGTATCTGGTGCTGAATCCGGCCGGCCTGGTGCCGGCGCTGGAGGATGCGGGGCGGGTGCTGACGCAGTCGCTCGCGATCATCGAGTATCTGGACGAGACCCATCCGCAGGCGCCGCTGTTGCCCGCGCAGGCGCTCGACCGGGCGCGCGTGCGCGAGATCGCCCAGATGATCGCCTGCGACCTCCACCCGATCAACAACCTGCGGGTGCTGCAGTACCTCGGGCGGGAGTTCGGCGCCACCGAAGCGCAGCGCAATGCGTGGTACCGGCACTGGGTGGAGCTCGGCCTCGCCGCGGTCGAGGCCCGCCTCGCCGGCGACGGGCGCAGCGGGGCGTTTTGCCACGGCGACCGTCCCGGCCTGGCCGACTGCTGCCTCGTGCCCCAGGTGTTCAACGCCCGGCGTTTCGACTGCGACCTCTCTGCGATGCCGACGGTGCGCGCAATCGCCGCCCGGTGCGAGGAGCTGGAGGCGTTCCGGCGCGCGGCGCCGGCGGCGCAGCCTGATGCCGAGTGAGGCCTGGCCGGGCGGTCCGGTAACGGCCGCGTCCGGCGTGCGCGGGAAGGCGCGCCCAGAATCGCATACGCATATGAATGAGTGGCATCGATGAAGACTGATCAACCTCTCTGGACCCCTTCCGCCGAGCGCATCGCCGCGGCCAACGTCACCGCTTTCCGCCTCGCGGCGGAGAGGCGCTGGGGCGTGTCCCTGCCCGACTACGGTGCGCTGTACGCCTGGTCGGTGGCGCAGCCCGAGCAGTTCTGGGTCAGCGTGTGGGACGGC
>NZ_JALLIK010000040.1:0-1899 GCF_023093595.1 Thauera aromatica | reverse complement strand
GTAAGCGGTAACTGCCCGGCGTCCTTGCCTACTTCGAGATTTCGAAGAGATCGGATCGCAGCGGATTGGCCGCGAAGTGTTGCTTCCACAGCCTTGGGGTGAGCTGCGCCACGTTGGCGGCCGGATGCTGGCCGATGCGCTGGAGCACATCGACCAGGTACGTATAGGGGTCGATGTCGTGCAGGCGGCAGGTGGCGATCAGACTCTGCGCGATGCCCACGTACTTTGCCCCGACCTCGGTCCAGCAGAAGAGCCAGTTGCGACGGCCCATCGGCACCACGCGTAGCGCCCGCTCCAGATGGTTGGTGTCGATCGGCACCTCGGGATCGGAGAGGTACACCTCGAGGGCGGCCCGGCGCTCGCGCACGTACGCCATGGCGGTGGTGAGCGGTGAGCTGGGCAACAGGCCCTGGGATTCGAACTGGGCGTCGACCCAGGCGAAGAACTGCTGGAGCACGGGCTTGGCCTGCGCGAGCCGATGCGCGCGGCGTGCCTCACCGACGAGCTTGGCCTCGCGGATGTGCTTCTCCACCGCGTACAGTTTTCCGATCATCTCCAGCGCCTGGCCCGCACGCTCGGGCTCGAGTGCCTGCGCATCGAAGAACTTCCTCCTCGAGTGCGCCCAGCATTGCGCGTGCGTGAGCCCGCATTTTTCCGCGTAGCGTTCGTAGGCCGCATAGCCATCGGTAAGCAGCACCGCCCCCTCGGGCGGCGGGTCGGTGCCCAGGGTCTGCGCAATGTGCTTGCCACTGCGCCCCTCGTGATAGGCGAAGCAGATTTCGTCACGCTCGCCATAGACCGGCCAGAAGTAGCCGCCCTTCATCTTGCCCGGGCCGGCCCGGCCGGCCTTGATCGGGGTCTCGTCCATCGCCTTGATGCGGCTCGCGCGGATCGAGTCGAGTTGGGCCGTAAAGATCGGTTCGAGCAGCGACAGCGCCCCGTGAGTGAGCTGCGTGAGCCACGGGCGCGAAACCTTGATGCCGTTGTCCCCGAGCCGCTGGTGCTGGCGGTACAACGGCTGGTGGTAGCAGAACTTGTCGGTGATGAGCCCGGCGACGAAGCTCACATCGGCGCGGCTGCCGCGAATCACCCCCTCGGGTGCCGCCGGGCAGGAAATCGCCTGGGTGTCGAGGCGCTTGATCACCGGACGCACATACTTGAGGATCACGTAGCTGCCCGGGCGCTGCGCCAGGCGGTGACTGACCTTCTCGCCGATCACCTCGAACTGGTCGGCGGTGAGCCCGTCGATTTCCGGGTTCGCCACGGCGATGGTCTCGACCGGCACGCGGGCTTCGTCGAAGAACAGCGCCGATGCGTCGCCCGCGGCGTAATCGGTGGTGCGGGCCCGGCGGGTGTGGGCGGCGATGTCCTTGGCAGGGGGCGGCGGCGAGGATTCGGGCACCGGCAACTCGCCCAGGTTCATCTGATGCGGGCTCGCATCGACGATGCGCTTCTCGCTCTTCGCCCCGAAGAGCTGGCGCCGGAACCACTCGAGCTGATGCTTCATCGCCTGGAACTCGAGCTGCAGGGCATCGAGTTGGCGGGCGGCGGCCGCGTTCGCCTGGGCCAGTGCGACGATTTGCTCGGGCGCCCAGCGGGCGGCCTCGGCGGGCGTCGGAACGGTCAGCGAAACGGGCGTCGTCATCGTAACATTTTACCGCAAAACCCAGCATTCATGCGGGTTTGGCGGCCACTTCCGGGAGCTTGAAACGGCGCTTGAAGCGCGCCGGCTCGATGCCTTCGAGCAACAGCTTCAGCCCGGTCCAGTCCATCTGGCGCGTGGCCGCCCGCGACCAGTCGGACACGAACCGTCCCTGCTCGAGGCGCTTGGCCCACACGCAAAAGCCGCTGCGATCCCAGTACAGCACCTTCATCTGCGTGCCGCGCCGGTTGATGAAC
>NZ_JALLIK010000041.1:0-2150 GCF_023093595.1 Thauera aromatica | reverse complement strand
TTTATGGTCGGTGCCGCGCATCGGAACAATTGGAGTGGTAATGCAGATCGTATTATAACGTCCGGGAAAGCCTCGCCGTTGCTCGGATCTGGCTAAATCAACAGCCTGCTAACCCGAACGGACGCCCGCGCGGCATCGTGGACAAGCGCACCCGCGTGACGCAAGCGCTGATGGACGACGCGCCGAAGATTGCCCGTGTGGTCATCGACGCTGCGCTTGCCGGTGACGTGCAAGCTGCCGGGCTGGTGCTGTCGCGCGTCGCTCCTGCCTTGCGTGCGCAGACCGAGCGTGTGGAGTTTGATTTCGACGCCACCGCACCCGTCGCCCAGCAGGTTGAGGCCGTGCTTCAAGCAATCGCTGGCGGCAAGGTCGCGCCCGATGTGGGCAAACAGATTATCGAAGCAATCGGTGCGCTCAGTGCCGTCCGCGCAGTGGACGAACTGGAGAAACGCCTACAAGCCTTGGAGGACAAGCAATGAGCTACACGACCCCTTATGCGTGGTTGAAACCTCGCAGCGCTGCGCAGATCGCGCAGGAGAAGCAGGAACTGGAAGGCGATAAGCGCCTGATCGTCACCACATGCTACGAGGCGATTCTTAACAGCGACGAACCATCTGTCCGCTGGCAAGCCGCCCGTCTGCTTCAACGTATTGGCCCACTGGAGGATCACTGACATGCGCAACATGCACACCGACCCGCGCGAGAACGCGCCAGTCAGCACGCCCGCAACACCCGACGAGGTGAAGCTCATTCACCAGCGCCGCATTGAGGCACAAGCAGACCGGCAAACCATGTCCGACTTGAACCTGCTACGCGCGGTCAAGCTGGGGCAGGCGTTGCGCGAACTGAAGGAGTAACCACATGGCCGACACGCGGGGCATGCTGGCACGGTTGCGCAAGCTGGAGCGCTCGCGCGGTGCAGGTGAAGAAATGCGCGAGTGGATCAGCGAGAACTTCGGCGCTGCCATTGCGGACGGTCGCATGTGCCCCGTTGATGGCCCTGTGGTGCGGTATTGCGTGTTGAACTGGATCGACGACGGCACCGCACGCGCTGGGACTGCTGGCTGGGGCTTGCTGCGATGAAACCGAGCAACGCTGCTTACCGCCCTGATCGTCGTCAGTGGTAGGCGGTGCCCGGGTTAAGAAGGCCGGGCCGAGGTCAAGCACACCGACCCTCGTTAATCGATCGGGTGCAGCAGCGGGATGGGGCCACTCTTACCTGTCTGACGCTGCCTTCAAGCCCCTGCCGGTGCCCATGACCTGCGGGGGCTTGTCGTTTGTGCGGCTGCGCGAGCGCTGCGGGCGGCTGGGGGCGACGATCACCACACTGCCGCCGCTAGGGTACTGGCGAGCATGGCACGCGGCCTGTAGCGGCGCGCATGCCAGCGGGCAAGGAACAGCAAACACGGAGTTTGGCGGGCTTGCCCGCTAACCGATTGCTGGTGCTGTGGTTAGGTCGGCAGCACCCGCAAGGCATAAGCCCAGCGTAACCCTGGGCTGCTTACTCGTCCTGTTCAGGATCTACCTGCGGCTTCGACTTCGGTTGAGCTTTTGCAGGAGTGACAGCAACAATTGCCTTGCTTGCCAAGTCCTTCACCTGCTCCGCGAAGCCGGGCACGGCCTTCATAGCCTGCTTTACCACATCCGATGAGGCCAATTCATGCCAAGGGCTTCCGTGACTATCTGTCTCCACCAAACGGAGTGGCAGTTCGTCAAGGCGTGTCAGAGCGGACGTAAGCAGCTTGGCCTCCATGTCCTTGTCGAATCGCGCCGCCTCACGGCGGAACCCTTCATAGGCACGCGAGATTGATGCTTTGAATGCGTAGTCTTCGGCAAGCCGAAAACGCTGCCCGATCTGCTTAGTTGCGAGCCATGCAAACCACACTGGAGCGGCGACCGACAACACAGATAGCATCAGGTTGAGAACGATCACCGAAGTGGATGCATTCGGAACCTTGAAGAGTTCTGAAAGGGTATGCAGCTGACCTGAGCCGAAATAGCTGCCAGCGGCCAAGGCCCCGACTAGTCCGGCAACCCAGAATGAGGTGCCCTACGTTTTCCGTCTTCCAACCGGTCGTCTTCATGCTGCCATTTCTTGCTGATCCTGTCGTGCGATCCAGTTCTGCAGGAACGTGGTCGGCGACAGATAT
>NZ_JALLIK010000042.1:0-2236 GCF_023093595.1 Thauera aromatica | reverse complement strand
TCACCCTAAAAACCGCTACACTTATCCACAGTCGCCGTAATGACAGGCGGCTATCGTCCCTGGTCAGAATTCAAACGGAACACCTGGTCAGTATTGGACCGGCGCCAACACGCCGGTTCATCGTCAACCAAGGCCGCCGGTCAGGCATCGAACGCCACCAGAGCATCGCCAGCGGTTACTTGACTGTATCGCAAACGAGATACATAATTGCGGAAACGGAGGATTCGATCATGGCCCATTCCACGATGCTGCACGTCCGGGTGGACGACGAAATCAAGGCGCAAGCCAGCGAGGCACTGGCAGCCATGGGGCTGTCGGTGTCTGATGCCGTGCGCATTCTGCTCAAGCGCGTGGTGAACGACCAAGCCTTCCCACTGGAGTTGAAGGTGCCCAACGCCCAGACCCGCGCGGCGATGGAAGAAGCCCGCGCCATGGCAAAGGCGCGGACCGCCCGCTTTAACTCTGCCGACGCCCTGATTGATGACCTCGAAAAAGCCCGCCAGCAGTAAGCGGGCAGCGCCACCCAGGGCGTGCGACTACACCAAAACTTTCCTCAAAGACTGGGAACGCCTCTCGCGCTCTGGCCGCTATGACCTGAAGCGGTTGAAGGAGGCAATGCTGCTGCTCATCGGCAACGATGCGCCGCTGGGGCCCGAATGGCTGGACCACCCGCTCAAGGGCGACTGGGTCGACCACCGCGAATGTCACATCGGCGGCGACTTCCTGCTGATCTACCGCCTTGATGGCAACGCCATCATCTTTGTGCGGGCGGGCACACACTCTGAATTGTTCGAGGAGTGATCTGTGGGGATTGAATTACTGCCGACTTTCACCAAGCCCGCCCGCCAGCGCTGGGAAGCTATCCCAGCCGACAACCGCCAGCGGCTGCTGTCCAATGTCTGGTGTGGGCAGTGCCGTCATGAAACAACGATTACCAATTTCAGTGGCGCCATCAAGGGCGGCGACTTGCTGCTGGTGGGCAAGTGCGCCGAATGCCGCAGTGATGTGGCACGGGTGATCGAGGGCTCGTAATCCCGTCAGGCATCAAACCTCGCCACCACCTCCCGCTGCGCCACCCACTCGGTCGGCAGCGGGTTCCGCTGAAACCACAGCAGGCCTGTGCTGCGAACGGGGTGGGGGCAGCAACCCATGGGGCATGCAGCACTACGGTCTTGGGCAGATCGCATGGCTGGAACTTTGCCACAAAGTAATGCACTAAGTGTTACCATTCAGCCATGATTCGAGTTTTCAAAACCCGCCATTTTTGCCGCTGGATGCGCAAGACTGAGCTCACTGACCGCGCGCTGCGTGCAGCGGTCGAGGAAATGAGCAAAGGGCTGATCGATGCCGATTTGGGCGGCGGGGTGGTCAAGAAGCGGATCGGGCTCGCAGGTCGCGGCAAGCGCAGTGGTGCCAGAACGCTCGTGGCCACCAACAAGGGTGACCGCTGGTTCTTCGTTTTCGGATTCGAAAAGAATGTTCGTGCCACGATCAGCACTGACGAACTGGAGGCCCTGCAAGACATTGCTCAGGCCTTACTTGAAAGAAACTCGCAGGAGCTCGAACTCGCCGTTGCCGATGGTTCGCTAGAGGAGATTTGCGATGACCGTGAAGATTAAGGCCAAGAGCGCCATTCTGGAGGCCGTGCATGAAACGGCAGGTGATCTTCACCGCCTGGGATTTATTGACCAGCGCAAGATGCGCAAGATTGACGCGCTGTGTCTGGACCCCATCCCCGAGTACGACAGTGCGAGGATCCGCGCCCTACGAGAGCGCCACAAGCTGAGTCAGGCGGTGCTGGCGTCAGTGCTCAATACCAGTCTATCGACGGTGCGGCAGTGGGAACTCGGTGGTAAGCATCCCAGCGGCGCATCTCAGAAGCTACTGAACCTGCTTGATCGTAAAGGGCTTGAGGCTTTGATCTAAAGCCAAGCACAAACGTCCAGCTGCAGCGCCGGGCGGATGGCATGGTGCCGGCGTGCCGTGATCGGTTGCGTAACCGGGGATCGAACTCCTGACCGCCATTCGTGCGAGTGCCAGGTAGTTCTTGATCTTGACGAAGTAAGGAATAGTCCTTACTACATAGCTCCTGTGCAGGAGATCAGAAATGCCCCCCATTCACGAAGTGAGGTGCCCTACGTTTTCCGTCTTCCAACCGGTCGTCTTCATGCTGCCATTTCTTGCTGATCCTGTCGTGCGATCCAGTTCTGCAGGAACGTGGTCGGCGACAGATATC
>NZ_JALLIK010000105.1:0-147613 GCF_023093595.1 Thauera aromatica | reverse complement strand
GCGCCACCACCGTCGAACACTTCGAGGCTCTCCTGCCCTGGAATCTCAAGGCTGAGCAGTTGATCACAGCGTAGCGAGCCCAGGAAGGATGGGGTTCGTGGAGCGCTTACAATCAATGGGTTACGAAGGTGTGTTTGAAATGTGCTTTGGTGGGCGCAGGCGACCGTGTTCGGAATTATGACGTGAGCGAAACCGTCGCGGCCGCGTCGCGAGTTACCACGTGGTCCAATCGACCCATACCACCGCCAGCCCGGACGCGAGAGAACGCGATGACCGCACCCCAACCCAACAATCCCCTGCACGGCCTCACGCTGGAGCGGATCCTCAACGAACTGGTGGCGTGCTACGGCTGGGCGGCGCTCGGACGGCAGATCGACATCCGCTGCTTCAACCACGAACCGGGCATCGCCTCGAGCCTCAAGTTCCTGCGTCGCACGCCGTGGGCGCGGGAGAAGGTCGAGGCCCTTTACCTTCACATGGTGCGCAGCAATGCCGCGCAGCGACACCCGACCCACGGCGCCGCGCCCAGGAGCACCCCTAAGGCATGAAAACCCCGAGCAGGATCCAGCCCCTGGTGGCCGATGGCCTCGTCGACGCCGTCATCCGGCAGCTGATGAGCGGCAAGGAGGCGATGGTCTATGTCGTCCAGTGCGGCGACACGCTGCGCTGCGCCAAGGTGTACAAGGAAGCCAACAAGCGCGGTTTCCACCACGCGGTCGATTACACCGAGGGGCGCAAGACCCGGAACAGCCGCCAGGCCCGTGCGATGGCCAAGGGCTCGCGCTACGGCCGCCAGGAACAGGAAGCGGCGTGGCAGCACGCCGAGGTGGACGCGCTGCGCCGTCTCGCCGCGGCCGGGGTGCGCGTGCCGACGCCGTACGACTTTCACGAAGGCGTGCTGCTGATGGAGCTGGTCGCCGACGAAGATGGCGAACCGGCGCCGCGCCTCAACGACGTCGTGCTCGGCGCGGAGGATGCGCGGCGCTACCACGCGATGCTCGTGCGCGAGGTCGTACGCATGCTGTGCGCCGGCATCGTCCATGGCGATCTGTCCGAGTACAACGTGCTCATCGACCGCGACGGGCCGGTGATCATCGACCTGCCGCAGGCGGTCGATGCTGCGGCCAACAACAACGCCCGCCGCATGCTCGAGCGCGATGTCGCCAACCTCGCCGCGTACTTCGGGCAATTCGCCCCCGCGCTACTGGATACCGACTACGGTAGCGAGATCTGGTCGCTGTATGAATCGGGCCAGCTTCAGCCCGAGAGCGCGCTTACCGGGGTCTTCAGGGCGGAAGAGGGATACGCCGATGTCGACGAAGTGATGCAGATCATCGAGGCGGCGCGCAGGGAAGAAGCCGCGCGCCAGGCCGGCCGCGCGGCGGCAGGCGCTGCCTGAACCGCAAGGCGGATGCCGATGCGCCCCCACGTCACCGTCTCGCCCGACGACGTCGAGATCAGCGCCATCCGCGCCCAGGGCGCGGGCGGGCAGAACGTGAACAAGGTGTCGAACGCGGTGCATCTGCGTTTCGACATCGCCGCCTCATCCTTGCCCGAGGCGATTCGGGCACGGCTGCTGCAGCTGGGTGACCAGCGCATCAGCAAGGACGGCGTCGTGATCATCAAGGCGCAGAAGTTCCGCAGCCTGGAGAAGAACCGCGCCGAAGCGCTGCGGCGGCTGGAAGAGCTGATCAACCGTGTCGCGGCACGGCCCAAGGTCCGCCGCGCCACCCGGCCGACGCGCGCCTCCGTCACGCGGCGTCTGGAGGGCAAGGCGCGGCGTGCAGCGGTGAAAGCGGGGCGGGGGAAGGTGGGCGAGTAGGGCGTCGGGCGCGGCCGATGTCGCGCTGACAGGGGCGGTCGGCGCGGGGGAGAACGGATTCAGCCGCAGCCGAGAAGCGCCTCGGCCAGCGCTGCGGGGCTTTCGAAAGCGCGCCAGTGGGGGGCCATTTCGGCCGCGGAAAGACTGCCATAACCCCAGGTTGCGGCGAGAAAAGGGAGGTGGTTGGCGTCGGCCGAGCGGCCGTCTTCGTCGCGGTCGCCGACGTACACCGCGCTGGCGGGGTCGATTCGGCAGTCAGCGAGCAGGCGGGCGATCATCGCGGCCTTGTCGGGCAGGCGAGGCTCGAAGAGGTCGAGCGCGTATACGGCATCGAAATGATTTTCCCATCCGAGGAGGCGAAGAATCAGGCGGGTGGGGTGCAGCCGTTTGTTGGTCGCGATGGACATCGACAGCCCGCTACCCTTGAGGCGTGCGAGCATTGCGGGGATCCCATCGAAGGCGCTCGTTTGGCGGTATCCGGTACGGTCGTAGCTCCGCTTGAATTGTTCCGCCAGACGGTCGATCAGCACCTTGTCGCAGTCGCCAGCCAGAAGCTCCAGCGTCTCGGTCAGCGGCGGGCCGATGATCGATGCATCGATCGGACATGCGGGCTCGCGCCCTGCGACCTCGAAGGCGTCACGATAGCTGGCGAGGATCGCCGGCGCGGAGTCGATCAGGGTGCCGTCGAGATCGAACAGCACATGTCGGAGGCGTGGCATGCGGAAACGATGAGAGGCGCGAGGACTCGGGAACGCGTTTGGCTTGGGTGGTAGCCGGGCGTTTGCGGATTCGGTGGCGCGGTGAATTGGCCTCGTCACCAGGAATCGAACCTGGATCTGGCGCTTAGGAGGCGCCTGTTCTATCCGTTGAACTATGACGAGCACGGCCGGCTATTCTAGCCGTTCGGCGGTGCGGGACCAAGTGCGACAACCATCCCACTGCACTACGGTTCCCGGTACAGGCATGCGGCGCGATCGGCCGGGCAGCCGGTCGATCGCGCTGCGGGTGGGGGACGATGGCAATCGACCGGGAGGGATCTCAGGTTTTGTCGGGGGCGGATTTGTCGTTTTCGTTCCCGTTTGCCGCGGCGCTCGCTGCCGGGTGGAATTCGCCTGCCGCGGGCGCGCTCGCGGCGGCGGGCGTCGCGGCTTCGTCTTTTTCGTCACGAAGCGGCGGCAGCAGGAACGCTTGCGGAGTGCGGAGCAGGCGTTTCAGCAGCAGCCTGCCGAGACTGCGCCCTTGGGCGAAGGTGATGCGGCGTGCGCGCATGGCTACGCTCAGGGTCAGGGTGAAGCTGACCAGTAGGTTCGTCACGCCGATCAGCAGCACGCCACCCAATCCCAGGGCCACGGCCTGCAGGGGGAGGGCGAAATCGAGCGCGATTGCGGCATATCCCAGGTAAGCGGACGAGAATGCGATGTGGCGGATATCGACCGGCAGGCCGAACAGCACGCCGATCGCAGTCGCGCCGCCGAGCAGGAAGCCGAAGAAAAAGTTGCCGGCGAGGGCGCCGAGGTTGTTTTCGATGTACACCGTGATCCGCTCGGTGCGCTCTTCGCCCAGCAGCCGGCGCGGCCAGCGCAACTGGCGCAGGCGCTGCGGGATGCGGTTGTAGGCCGAAAGGTTGTCGTAATAGGCTGCGATCAGGCCGGACATGAACAGGCATACGCCGGCGATTCCGGCAAAGAACAGGGCGCCGCCGCGCGGGTCGATTTCGTCGAGCAGGAGCCAGGCCTTGTCGGGGGGGACGAAGTGGCTGCCGGTGGCGAGTTCGAGGAGGAAGCCGATGAAAAGTGCCACCGGGATGGCAACCCCGATATTGCCCAGGATCGCGGCCACCTGGCTGCGCACCGTGCGCACGATGAGGTCGGCCAGTGCTTCCAGGTCGCGTGTCTTGCCGCGCGCTTCGCCGATCGAGGCGGCGATCGCGTTGGCGGTCATCGCCGGCTGCTTGGTGGCGACGGTGCCGCCGAGGACGTGGATCAGGACGAAGCCGAGGCCGTAGTTCAGGCAGAACGACAGCAGTTCGTTGAGCGGCGCCATGCCCTGGGTGCCGAGCACGATCTTGTGCGCCGTCATGAGGGCGATGATCAGCCCGCCGAGGGCGGCCGAGCCGAACATGCTGAAGTATTCGCCGCGGGTGCTGGTGATGTAGCGTTCGCCCGTCTTGCTGGCGCTTTCGGTCATGCGCAGCGACAACAGCTCGACGTTCTTGCCCCAGTAGTCGGTGAGCACGTTCTTGCGGCATTCGGCGCGCACCAGGGCCTTGAACAGGCCGATCAGGCGCGGGGCGACGTCTTCGATGACGCGGCGGGTGCGCAGTTCGCTGAGCAGGCTGATCAGTTCGTGAATGCGTTCGAGGTGCTGGCGCAGGCGCTCGAGCTTGAAGGTCAGGGTGAGGCTGGTGCCGATGCGGGTGGCGCGCTTGCGTACGCGCTGCAGGATTTCGTCGCACTGGTGCAGCATCACCGTCAGGTGCTTGTCGTCGGCGATCAGCGCGCCGGGCGTGGTCCACCAGTCGGTGTAGTGCTGGATGTAGATCAGTAACTCGCTGTTCTGCGCCAGGAAGGGCGATTCGTGTTCTTCCAGGTGGGGGTCGATGCGCACCAGTTCGGGGTCGAGGCCGATCGCCGAGACGTGGAAGGACAGCACCCGCAGCGCTTCGAGGATCTCGCCCACCGCGTGGGGGAGCGGGCTGGCGTCTTCCTCGAACATCGGCGTTTCGTGGCCGACCAGGGTGGTGAGCAACTCCAGCCAGACCTCGTCGGCGACCGCATTGACCCAGACTTCGTCGTCTTTGCGGTGGAACACCGCCGACAGCAGATCCCTCAGGTAGGCGGTGTCGATGATTTCGGGCAGCACCCGCCCGGCGATGCGGCGCGAGGTCTCGGAGAAGAAGCCGGTCGACGGCAGCAGTCCCGAGGAGACGTACAGCGTCACCTGCTTGCGTTCGGCGAACAGGCCCACGAGGGAGGTGCGCAGGCCGGCTCGCAGGTCGCTGCGACGGCCGATCAGGTCGGTGAGGGTGCGCAGGTTGGCGGTCGCCTTGCCGGTCTGGCTGGCGCGCGGCGGGCGCAGTTTGTCCACCAGCGCCGCCCACAGGGCGACCGGGTCCTGCCCGGGCTGGGCGAAGCGTTCAAGGAGTCTTTCCATCGATTGGGTACCTGTTTGCTGCCGCGCCGGCGCGTGGTCGATGTCCCGCGCGCTGCGGTGAGGGCTTGGAGAAACGCCGCGGCGCAGGGGGCCAGGTGCGGGCGTTCAAGCGCGATTTGTGCGCCGCATTATGCGATATTCCGCCCCGGATGCCAGCGCGGGGCTAAAATCCGCACCTCTCTTTCCCGCCCGCGCGTGACGATCGCGCCCCTCCGATGCCCCTCCTTTCCGTTGATAACGCCTGCCTCGCTTTCGGTCACGTCGACCTCCTCGACCATGTCGCTTTCCAGCTCGATGCGGGCGAGCGCGTCGCCCTGATCGGGCGCAACGGTTCGGGCAAATCCAGCCTGCTGCGCGCCCTCGCCGGTCAGGCGGCGCTCGATGACGGCACGGTGTGGCGGCAGGCCGGGATGGTGACGGCGTACGTGCCGCAGGAGCCGGATTTCCTTCTCGAGCGCGACGTCTTCGCCACCATCGCCGACGGTCTGGGTGCGGCTGCGCAGTTGCTGACGGAGTACCACGCCGCGATGCTGGCCGTCGGTGAGCACGCCACCCCGGAGGCGCTCGCCCGGCTTGACGACCTGCAGCACGCGGTGGAGTCGGCCCAGGCATGGCGCCTGAACCAGCGCGTCGAGCAGATCGTCGCCCGCCTCGGGCTCGACCCCGCGGCGCCGGTCTCCAGCCTCTCGGGTGGTGGCGTCAAGCGTGTCGCCCTGGCGCGCGCGCTGGTTGCCGAACCCGACCTGCTGCTGCTCGACGAACCCACCAACCATCTCGATCTCGACGGCATCCTGTGGCTGGAGGAACTGATCCGCGACTTCCGCGGCGCGGTCATCGTCATCACCCACGACCGCGTCTTCCTCGACAACGTCGCCACCCGCATCATCGAGCTCGATCGCGGGCGGCTGGCGAGTTATCCGGGGCGTTTTTCCGACTATCAGCGGCGCAAGGCCGAAGAGCTGGACGCGGAGGAAAAGGCTGCCGCGCGCTTCGACAAGTTCCTCGCCCAGGAGGAAGTGTGGATCCGCAAGGGGGTGGAGGCGCGCCGTACCCGCAACGAAGGCCGCGTGCGCCGGCTCGAAGCCTTGCGCCGCGCGCGCGCGGCGCGCCGCGACCGCCTCGGCGACGTCAGCCTGGCGGTCGATAGCGGCGACAAGAGCGGGCAGATGGTGGCCGAACTGACCCATGTCACCAAGCGCTACGGTGACAAGGTGGTGGTGCGCGACTTCTCCACCCGCATCCTGCGCGGTGACCGCATCGGCTTCATCGGCCCCAACGGCGCGGGCAAGACCACGCTGTTGAAGCTCATCCTCGGCGAGATCGAAGCCGACGAGGGCACGGTGCGCCGCGGCACCCGGCAGTCGGTGGCCTACTTCGACCAGCTCCGCGCCCAGCTCGACCCCGAGCTGGCGCTGACCGAAGTGATCAGCCCGGGCTCGGATTTCGTCGAGATCGGCGGCGAGAAGAAGCACGTCATCGGCTACCTCGGCGATTTCCTGTTCGCGCCGCAGCGCGCGCGCTCGCCGGTCAAGTCGCTCTCCGGCGGCGAGCGCAACCGCCTGCTGCTCGCCCGCCTGTTCGCCCGCCCGGCCAACGTGCTGGTGCTCGACGAACCGACCAACGACCTCGATATCGAGACCCTCGATCTGCTCGAGGAACTGCTCGCCGGCTACGACGGCACGCTGTTCCTGGTCAGCCATGACCGCGCCTTCCTCGACAACGTCGTTACCCAGGTGATTGCCGCCGAGGGCGAGGGGCACTGGGGCGAGTATGCCGGCGGCTACGCCGACTGGCAGCGCGTGCAGGCGGCCCGCGCCCAGGCCCGGACGGACGAGCGGAGCGCGGGCGCGGCGCGGGCGGGGGCGGTGGAAAAAACGCCGGCGGCGAAGGAGCGGCCGGCCGTGGACAAAGCGGCGAGCCGGCCAGCCAAGCTGTCGTTCAACGAAAAACGCGAGCTGGACGCGCTGCCCGGGCTGATCTCCGCGCTCGAGGACGAGCAGGCGGCGCTGCATGCCCGCATGGCCGATCCGGCGTTGTACCAGCAGGCTCCGCACGAAGTCGCCCAGGCCAAGGCGCGGCTGGAGGCCCTGGATGCCGAGATCGAGGCCGCGATGCTGCGCTGGGAAGAGCTGGAAACGCGCGCCGCCTCCTGAGCCCCCGCGTCGTGCCGCTGCATGCCGCGTCGGGTGCGCGCCGCGGCGAAGCCGTTGCCGCCGCCTTCCGGGGCGGGTGATCGGTCTGGCTATAATCGTTTTCAGGGCCGTGTCCCGGCCTACGACGATTTCCCCACCGAGGAGACTGCCCGCATGAGCCCGTTCAAGGCCTTCGTCATCGATCAGGATGAGAACCGCAAGATCGTCAGCCGCATGACGACACTGACCGCCGGGCAGCTCGACGCCGGCGAGGTCGGCATTCGCGTCCATTATTCGAGCATCAACTACAAGGACGCCCTCGCCGCCACCGGCGCGGGCAAGATCATCCGCCGCTTCCCCTGCGTCGGCGGCATCGATCTGGCCGGCGAAGTGGTCGATAGCGCCGACGCCCGCTTTCGTCCCGGCGACAAGGTCGTCGTCACCAGCTTCGATCTGGGGGTGGCGCACCACGGCGGCTACGCCGAATACGCCCGTGTGCCGGCGGCCTGGGTCGTGCCGCTGCCGGCCGGGCTGGACCTGTTCGAGGCGATGGCGCTGGGCACGGCCGGCTTCACCGCCGCGCTCGGCATCGTGCGCATGGAACACAACGGGCTGGCCCCGGCCAACGGCCCGGTGGTCGTCACCGGCGCCACCGGCGGGGTCGGCGGCCTGGCCATCGACATGCTGGCGCAGCTCGGCTACCACGTCGCCGCGCTGACCGGAAAAGCGTCCGAAGTCGACTACCTGCGGGGGCTGGGGGCGGCCGAGGTGCGGCTGCGCGCGGAGATCGATTTCGACAAGGTGCGCCCGCTCGAGGCGGCGCAGTGGGCGGGGGCGATCGATAACGTCGGAGGGCCGATCCTGCACTGGGTGCTGGCGACGATGAAGCAGGCCGGGACCGTGGCCAGCATCGGCAACGCGGCGAGCTTCGATCTCCACACCACGGTCTTCCCCTTCATCCTGCGCGGAGTCAGCCTGCTCGGCATCGACTCCGGCTACATGAGCTTTCCCACCCGGCTGCGCGTGTGGGAGCGGCTGGGCCGCGACCTGAAACCGCGCCATCTGGCCGCGGTGACGCGCACGATCGATTTCGACGCGCTGCCGGGCGCGTTCGACGACTACATCCAGGGCCGGATCAAGGGCCGCACCGTAGTGCGGATCGGCGCCTGATCGGCGGCGGCGCTTGGTAGAATCGCACGATCGCCGCCCGCGCCCGGAACGGGCTGTTCCAACTATTCCATAAATCGATCCGGCAACGGCGGCGGACATGCGGGGAGGGGCTTCCCTCGTCCGCACGTAGTGACGGCAGGTGCCGCCGCGCTGTCCCGGCGCAGCGGCGCAGACGTCACGTCATGGCAATACAGGTTCATTGATTGGAGAGGAAGCAATGACCGATTACCAGCAGTTCCACCGCCGTTCCATCGACCAGCGCGACGAATTCTGGGCCGAACAGGCCGCGCTCGTGCATTGGAACAAACCCGCCGAGCAGATCTGCGATTTTTCCCACCCGCCGTTCGTCAAGTGGTTCAAGGGGGGAGAGACCAATCTGTGCTACAACGCGGTCGACCGTCACGCCGCGAAGCGCCCGAACGACCGTGCGCTGATCTACGTTTCCACCGAAACCGGCGAGGAAAAGATCTATTCCTTCGCCGAGCTGCAGCGCGAGGTCGAGCGCATGGCGGCGATCTACCTGGCGCTCGGTGTCCGGCGTGGCGACCGGGTGCTGATCTACATGCCGATGATCGCCGAGGCCGCGTTCGCAATGCTCGCCTGCGCGCGCATCGGCGCGATCCATTCGGTGGTGTTCGGCGGCTTCGCCGCGGGCTCGCTCGCGACCCGCATCGATGACGCCAAACCGGCATTGATGGTGAGCGCCGATGCCGGGATGCGCAACGGCAAGCCGGTGCCCTACAAGCATCTGGTCGACGAGGCCTGCAGCCTGGCCGAGCACCCGCCGCAGAAGGTGCTGATCATCGACCGCGGCCTCGACAAGAACTTTTCCCGCGTCGACGGGCGCGACGTCGATTACGCCGAACTGCGCGCCAAGCACCTCGATGCCCGGGTGCCGGTGACCTGGGTGGAGTCGTCCGAGCCGAGCTACATCCTGTACACCTCCGGCACCACCGGCAAGCCCAAGGGCGTGCAGCGTGACACCGGCGGCTACTGCGTGGCGCTGGCGGCGTCGATGAAGCACATCTACACTGGTGGCGAAGGCGAGACGATGTTCACGACCTCGGACATCGGCTGGGTGGTCGGCCACAGCTACATCATCTACGGCCCGCTCATCGCCGGCATGGCGACGGTGATGTACGAAGGCACGCCGCTGCGCCCCGACCCCGGAATCTGGTGGCAGATCGTCGAGAAGTACAAGGTCGATGTGATGTTCTCGGCGCCGACCGCGGTGCGCGTGTTGAAGAAGCAGGACCCGGCCTGGCTCAAGAAGTACGACCTGTCCTCGCTCAAGCACCTGTTCCTTGCCGGCGAGCCGCTCGACGAGACCAGCCACCGGTGGATCATGGACGCGCTGGGCATCCCGGTGATCGACAACTACTGGCAGACCGAGACCGGCTGGCCGATGCTGGCGATCTGCCGCGGCGTCGAGGACAGTCCGATCAAGCTCGGCTCACCCGCCTTCCCGGTGTTCGGCTACGACCTGCGCCTCTTCCGCGAGGATGGAAGGGAGTGCGGCGCCAACGAGAAAGGCATCGTCGGTGTCGTGCCGCCGCTGCCGCCGGGCTGCCTGTCGACGGTGTGGGGCCAGGACGAGCGCTTCGTGTCCACTTACTTCAGCGTGTTCAAGGAGCCGGTGGTGTATTCCTCGTCGGACTGGGGAATCAAGGACGACAAGGGCTACCACAGCATCCTCGGACGCATGGACGACGTCATCAACGTCGCCGGCCACCGGCTGGGCACGCGCGAGATCGAGGAGGCGGTGCAGATGCACCCGGCGATCGCCGAGGTGGCGGTGGTCGGAGTCGCCGACGAGGTCAAGGGCCAGATGCCGATGGCGTTCGCGGTGGCGAAGGACGCGGCGGCGGTCGACACCGCCGAAAAGCGTGCCGCGCTCGAGAAGGACGTGATGAAGAAGGTCGACGCGGTGCTCGGTGCGATCGCCCGTCCCGGCCGGGTGCATTTCATCAACGGCCTGCCCAAGACGCGCTCGGGCAAGATGCTGCGCCGCTCGATCCAGGCACTGGCCGAAGGGCGTGACGCCGGCGACCTCACCACGATCGACGATCCGGGTACGCTGGAGCAGATCAGGGTCGCGCTCAAGAGCTGAGCGCGCGCCGTTCGCAGCGCGCCGGCGTCGGTTGCCGGCATGCTGCGGCTCATCCCGCCCGCGGCGCGGACATCCGTGCCGGCTGCGGGCGCGCGCGGTGCAGCAAGGCCGGCCGGAATGCCGCGCGCGGCCTCAGCGACAGACCATGTTGTCGCGGTGGATCAGCTCCGGTTCGTCGATGTAGCCGAGCAGTTTCTCGATTTCGGCGCTCGGCCGGCGCGCGATGCGGCGGCATTCCGAGGCTGAGTAGTTCACCAGTCCGCGCGCCACCTCCTCGCCGCCGAGCGTGCGGCAGGCCACCGCGGCGCCGCGTTCGAAGTCGCCGCGCACCTCGATGACGCCGACCGCGAGCAGGCTGCGCCCGCTCTTCAGGGCGGCGGCGGCACCGTCGTCGAGGACCAGGTCCCCGGCGAGCTGGAGGTGATCGGCGAGCCACTGCTTGCGCGCCTGCAGCGGCGTGCTGCTGGCGTAGAGCAGGGTGCCGAGCGCTTCGCCCGCGGCCAGGCGCAACAGCGGGTCGCGCTCGCGGCCGCTGGCGATGCAGGTGTGGGCGCCGCTGCGTGCGGCGCGCTGGGCCGCGCGGATCTTGGTGATCATGCCGCCACGGCTGATGCCGGTGCCGGCACCGCCCGCCATCGCCTCGTAGCGGCGGTCTTCGGCGCGGCCTTCGGAGATCAGCGTGGCGGCCGGATCGCTGCGCGGATCGGCGGTGTACAGGCCCTGCTGGTCGGTGAGGATGATCAGCGCTTCGGCCTCGATCAGGTTGGCGACGAGCGCGCCGAGGGTGTCGTTGTCGCCGAACTTGATCTCGTCGGTGACCACGGTGTCGTTCTCGTTGATGATCGGCACCACCCCGAGCGCGAGCAGGGTGGTCAGCGTGCTGCGCGCGTTCAGGTAACGGGTGCGATCGGCGAGATCCTCGTGCGTCAGCAGGATCTGCGCGGTGTGCAGGCCATGGCCCGAAAAGGCCTTTTCGTAGGCTTCGACGAGGCCCATCTGGCCGACCGCGGCGGCGGCCTGCAGCTGGTGCATCTCGTGCGGGCGCTTCGACCACCCCAGGCGCTGCATCCCGGCGGCGATCGCCCCCGAGGATACCAGCACCACCTGCCGTCCCTCGGCGTGCAGCGCGGCGATCTGGCGTGCCCAGGCGCCGAGCGCGTCCTTGTCGAGGCCGGCACCGTTGTTGGTGACGAGCGCGCTGCCGACCTTCACCACGAGGCGGCGGGCGTTGCGGATCTTGGTTCTCATCTTTCCAGCGGACTCAGGTCAACAATCCTTTTCAGTGGGGGCGGCCGCCATGGCCGCGCGTACCGGCAGCGATGATATCTGTCGGGGGCGCGCGCCGGCCGCGGCCCTGCGGCCGGGTTTCAGCGCTTTCGGGCGAACGGGGGAAGCGCTGCGCGGGCCTCTTCGATCACCGCGGTTCGTCTCCGGCCTTTGCTTCGTCTTCGGGCAGGGCGTCGTCGCTTTCATCGTCGCCCTGCACCTCTTCCTCGTAGGCCGCGTCGGCCGCTGCGCGCGCGGCCTCGGCTGCGGCCAGGCGGGCGGCTTCGGCGGCCTGGCGCTCGGTGCGTTCGGCGTCGATGCGGGCGCGTTCGGCGTCGAGGAAGTCCTGGATCGCGAAGATCAAGGGCCTTGTGCCTTCGCCTTTCAGCGCCGAGATCTCGAAGTGGCGCTCGACCGGGCCATAGGCCTCGAGGAAGGCGGCGACGCGTTCGGCGCGTTCTTCTTCCGGGATCAGGTCGAGCTTGTTGAGCGCCAGCCAGCGCGGCTTGTCGTACAACGCTTCGTCGTATTTGCGCAGCTCCTCGACGATGGCCTTGGCGTCCGCGACCGGATCGGCTTCGGGGTCGAAGGGCGCGAGGTCGACCAGGTGCAGCAGCACATGGGTGCGCTGCAGGTGGCGCAGGAACTGGTGGCCAAGGCCGGCGCCTTCGGCCGCGCCTTCGATCAGGCCGGGAATGTCGGCGATGACGAAGCTGCGATTTTCGCTGGTGCGGACCACGCCGAGGTTGGGGGCGAGGGTGGTGAACGGATAGTCGGCGACTTTCGGCTTGGCTGCCGAGACGCTGCGGATGAAGGTGGACTTGCCGGCGTTGGGCATCCCCAGCAGACCGACATCGGCGAGCACTTTCAGCTCCAGGTGGAGGTTGCGGCGTTCGCCTTCCTGGCCCGGAGTGCATTTGCGCGGGGCGCGGTTAACGCTGGACTTGAAGTGGATGTTGCCCAGTCCGCCGCGGCCGCCACGGGCGATCAGCACGATCTTGCCGTCCTCGTCGAGGTCGGCGACGAGTTCGCCGCTGTCCATGTCCTTGATCACCGTGCCGACCGGAAAGCGCAGCGTGATGTCGTCGCCGCCCTTGCCGTAGCAGTCGCGGCTGCCGCCGTTCTCGCCGCGCTCGGCGCGGAAGGTCCGGGTGTAGCGGTAGTCGATCAGGGTGTTGAGGTTGCGGTCGGCCGCCGCGTACACGCTGCCGCCGCGTCCGCCGTCGCCGCCGCTGGGGCCGCCCTTGGGGATGAACTTTTCGCGGCGGAAAGTGGCCACGCCATTGCCGCCGTCGCCGGCGAGGACTTCGATGCGGGCTTCGTCAAAAAACTTCATGCCTGATCAACCTTGAATGTCGAACCCCGCATGGACGCAGAGTTCGGAAAACAAAAAAGCCCTACCGCAAGGATAGGGCTTTTGTACTGCAAAAGCGCGGCGCGCGAAGATCAGGCCGCTTCGGGCACGATGATCACGGTGCGGCGCTTGGACGGGCCCTTGACCGCGAACTGGACGACGCCGTCCTTGAGCGCGAACAGGGTGTGGTCCTTGCCCACGCCGACGTTGTCGCCCGGGTGGTACTGGGTGCCGCGCTGGCGAACGATGATGTTGCCGGCGAGCACGAACTGACCACCGTAGCGCTTTACGCCGAGGCGTTTCGATTCCGAGTCGCGGCCGTTACGCGAACTGCCGCCAGCTTTTTTGTGTGCCATGTCGGATTACCCCCTGCGCTTAGGCCGAGATCGCTTCGATGCGAAGCTCGGTGTAGTTCTGACGATGCCCCTGGTGCTTCTGGTAGTGCTTGCGGCGGCGCATCTTGAAAATCTTGATCTTGTCGTGGCGGCCGTGCGAAACCACGGTCGCCTTGACGGAAGCCCCGGCCACCACCGGCGTGCCGATCTTCACGGACTCGCCTTCGCCGACCATGAAAACCTGGTCGAGGGTGATTTCGGAACCCACGTCGGCCGGTATCTGTTCTACCTTGATCTTTTCGCCAGCGGCAACGCGATACTGCTTGCCACCGGTTTTTATCACCGCGTACATGGTGTTGCTCCAGTTGATGGGTTTGCAAAGAATCGCGCAATCTAATCCGAAAGGTGGGCAAAGTCAATGGCGAAACAGCGGCTTGCGAGCCGTCCCGGGCTCGTGCCGGGTGCTGCCGGATTGTCTCCGGAGCGCATAATGTCCCATTCCCGATGACCATGGCGCCGCGCTCAGATGGCCTTCACCCACATCCCGCCGATCCAGTGCCTCGTGACTTTCGAGGCCGTCGCCCGCCTGCGCAGCGCCAGCCGGGCGGCGGACGAGCTGTGCGTCACGGTCAGCGCCGTCAGTCACCGCCTCCGCCAGCTCGAGGCGCAGCTCGGGGTGAAGCTGTTTACCCGCAACGACTTCACCCTCACCGGCGACGGCGCGCACTATCTGCAAAACGTATGCGCCGGCCTCGCCGCCCTCGGGCGGTTGCCTGCGGAGGGCGGGCGCGCGGCCGTGCCCCGGTTGCGGGTGGCAGTCACTCCCACGTTCTCGCGCCAGTTGCTGATGCCGCGGCTCGAGCTGTTTCGCGCTGCCTATCCGGATGTCGAGCTGACCCTGCAGGTGTCGATCCCGCTGCTCGATGTCACCGCCGAAGAAGCCGACCTGGAAATCCGCTTCGGTACCGGAGGCTATCCCGACCGCGAGTACCGGCGGGTCCTCGGCGACGTGATCACGCCGGCCTGCAGCCCGAGTTACCTGAATGAACACGGGCCCTTCGACGGCTTTTCCTGCGAGGCCGAATTCGTCCGCGTGCGCCTGATGAAGACGCCACTCGAGCCCTGGGCGCCGTGGTTCGCCGGCTGCGGCGTGAGCCGCGCGGAGCCCGCCGGCGGTGCGCAGTTCAACGACCTGGGCCTGGTCTATGACGCGGCCGCGAGCGGCTTCGGTGTCGCCCTCGTGCGCCACAAGCTCGGTGCGGCCTGGTTCGACAGTGGCCGCCTGCTGCCGCTGTCCACCCATTCGGTGCCCTCGCCCCACAGCCATTACCTCTGCTGGCGGCCCGGCACGCTCGAGCGCTGGGAGTGCGCCGCTTTCGTCGATTGGCTCGCGCACGTGCTGGCTTGACGATTCTTCAAGCCGCGGGCAAAAAACCATCAACCCGGTAGCAGGAAAAGCCTTTTATCCTTCGAAAATTCCACGCTTCGGGTGCGGCGGCCCTGAACTGGCCCCGATCCGATCCCGAGGCGGGGGGCCTGCCCGGCACCGCCGGCGATCGTCCTGCTTCGCCGGATCGCGGTTTTCACCGAGGGCGGGCAGCCGTGGCGCAGTCTAGAATCGGCGGGCCGCGCGGGGCTGTCCGGGGCGGTAGAAGGAGGGGAGAGATGGAAGCTGCAGCGAAAGACCTGGCGTATGGCGAGACCGAGGGCGATTTCTCCGCGGTCGACAAGGTCCGCGTGATCGAGGCGCTCGGGCGCATCCTGCCGCCGGGCAGCCTGATGTACGACACCGAGGATCTGCGTCCCTACGAATGCGACGGCCTCGCCGCCTATCGTGCGCTGCCGCTGGTGGTGGCGCTGCCGAGTACCGAGGAGCAGGTTGTGGCGGTGCTGCGCAGCTGTCACCAGCTGGGCGTGCCGGTGGTGGCGCGCGGCGCCGGGACCGGGTTGTCGGGCGGGGCGCTGCCGCATACCCGCGGCGTGCTGCTGTCGCTGGCGCGCTTCAATCGCATCCTCCACCTCGACCCGCTCGCGCGCCTCGCCGTGGTCCAGCCCGGAGTGCGCAACCTGGCGATTTCCGAGGCCGCCGCAGCGCACGGCTTGTACTACGCTCCCGATCCGTCGTCGCAGATCGCGTGCACGATCGGCGGCAACGTCGCCGAGAACGCTGGTGGCGTGCACTGCCTGAAGTACGGCCTGACCGTGCACAACCTGCTGCGCGTGCGCGGGGTCACGATCGAAGGCGAGATCATCGACCTCGGCAGCCACGCGCCGGACTGTGCCGGCTACGACCTGCTTGCCCTGCTCACCGGCTCGGAGGGCATGCTCGCGGTGCTCACCGAAGTGACGGTGAAGCTGGTGCCCCGGCCGCAGTTCGCGCAGTGCGTGCTTGCCGCCTTCGACGACGTGGTGCGCGCCGGCGATGCGGTGGCCCGCATCATCGCCGCCGGCATCATCCCCGCCGGGCTGGAGATGATGGATCAGCCCGCCACCGCTGCGGTGGAGGAGTTTGTGCACGCCGGCTATCCGCTCGATGCCAAGGCCATCCTGCTGTGCGAGGCCGACGGCACCGCCGAGGAAGTGGCCGAGGAGGTCGCGCGCGTATGCCGGGTGCTCGAGGACAGCGGCGCCACCGAGCTGCGCGTGTCGCGCGAGGAGGCCGAGCGGCTCAGGTTCTGGGCCGGGCGCAAGGCGGCCTTCCCCGCCGCGGGGCGGATTTCGCCCGACTACTACTGCATGGACGGCACCATCCCGCGCAAGCGCGTGGGCGAGATGCTCACGGCCATCCAGCAGATGGAAGAGCGCTACCGGCTGCGCTGCATGAACGTATTCCATGCCGGCGACGGCAACCTGCATCCGCTGATCCTTTTCGACGCCAACCAGGCCGACGAATTCGAGCGCGCCGAGGCCTTCGGCGCCGAAATCCTCGAACTGTCGGTGGCGCTCGGCGGCACCATCACCGGCGAGCATGGCGTCGGGCTGGAAAAGATCAACCAGATGTGCGTCCAGTTCGGCCCCGCCGAACTGCGCCAATTCTTCCGCGTCAAGGCCGCGTTCGACCCTCCCGGCCTGCTCAACCCGGGCAAGGCGATTCCAACCCTGAACCGCTGCGCCGAATACGGCCGTATGCGGGTGAGCCGCGACCATGTCCCCTACCCGGACATCCCGCGCTTCTGACGGCGCGGACGGCGATGGCGGACAAGGGCTGGGTGCAGTTCCTGCTGGTGGCGGTGCCGGTGATGTCGCTGGTCGGCGCCTGGCTGGCGCTGCGGACGGTCGGCGGGCGTGCCCACCGCCGGCCGGAGCAGGAAAAGGACGACGGGCCGCCTGGCGGTGGGCACTGGCGACGGGAAGGCGGAGAGGGGGAGGGTGTGCGCAAGGCGGGCGGGCAGTGTCGATTGGATGGGAATGCAACGGGCGCAGGCCTGGGCCGATTGATCCGGCGGGACGAGGTGGACGATGAATGAGGCGATGACCGCCATCGAGCGCGAATGGAGCGAGCGGGTGCGCATGGCCGTGGCGGACAAGCGCGCGCTGTGTCTGCGCGCAGGCGGTACCAAGGATTTCTACGGACGGGCGCCGGCAGGGGAAATCTTCGATCTGCGCGCCAACACCGGCGTGGTGAGCTACGAGCCCACCGAACTGGTGGTGACGGTGCGCGGCGGCACGCCGCTGACCGAACTCGAGGCCTTGCTCGCCGGGCAGGGCCAGTTCCTCGCCTGCGAGCCGCCGCACTTCGGTGCCGCCGCCACGGTGGGCGGCGCGGTCGCTGCCGGACTCGCCGGCCCGCGGCGGGCGAGCGCGGGCGCAGTGCGCGATTTCGTGCTCGGGGTGAAGATCCTCGACGGGCGCGGCGAGGTGCTGAACTTCGGTGGCCAGGTGATGAAGAACGTCGCCGGCTACGATCTGTCGCGCCTGATCGCGGGCAGCCTGGGCACCTTGGGCATCATCCTCGAAGTGTCGCTGAAGGTGCTGCCGCGGCCCTTTGCCGAGCGTACGCTGCGTTTCGAACTCGACGAAGCGGAGGCGATCGCGCGCATCAACGAATGGGGTGGACAGCCCTTGCCGGTGTCGGCGACGTGCTGGGCTGCAGGCGTGCTCTACCTGCGCCTGTCGGGCGCCGAAGCTGCGGTGCGCGCGGCCACTGACCGTCTTGGCGGTGAGGTGGAGGGCGAGGCCGAGGCCGCGGCGCTGTGGCAGGGCGTGCGCGAACAGCGCACCGCACCTTTCCCGCTCGCCGCGGGCGAGACCCTGTGGCGGCTGGCCCTGCCGAGCACCGCGCCCGCGCTGGCGCTGCCCGGGCGTCAGCTGATCGAATGGGGCGGCGGCCTGCGCTGGCTCGCCGGCACGCCCGAGCCGGCCGCCGTGCGCGCACGCGCCGCGGCGCTCGGCGGCCATGCCACGTGCTTTCGCGGCGGCGACCGTGGCGGCGCGGTGTTCCAGCCGCTGTCCGCCCCGCTGGCGGCGATCCACCGCCGTCTCAAGCACGCGTTCGACCCTGCCGGCGTGTTCAACCCCGGCCGCCTCTACGAGGATTTCTGAGCATGCAGACCCGGCTTGCCGATTTCATCCGCGACACCGCGGACGGCCGCGAGGCCGACGCGATCCTGCGCAAGTGCGTGCATTGCGGCTTTTGCACCGCGACCTGCCCGACCTACCAGCTGCTCGGCGACGAACTCGACGGCCCGCGCGGACGCATCTACCTGATCAAGCAGCTGCTCGAAGGCGCCGAGGTCACCGAGCGCACCCGGCTCCATCTCGACCGCTGCCTGACCTGTCGCGCCTGCGAGACCACCTGCCCCTCGGGCGTGCACTACAGCCGTCTGCTCGACATCGGTCGCCGCCTCGTCGATGAACGGGTGCCGCGCCGCGGTGGAGAGGCGCTGATGCGCCTTGCCCTGCGCGAGTTCGTGCCGCGGCCGAAGCTGTTCGGGCTGGCGATGAAGGCCGGCCAGGCCGTGCGCCCGTTGCTGCCGAAGACGCTGCAGGACAAGGTCCCGCGCCGGCGTCCGGCGGGCCCCCGGCCGGCGCTGCGCCACGCGCGCCGGGTGCTCGCCATCGCCGGCTGCGCGCAGCCGGCGATGGCGCCGTCGATCAACGCCGCCGCGGCGCGCGTACTCGATGCGCTGGGAATCTCGATGGTGGAAGCGGCTGGCGCCGGGTGCTGCGGTGCGGTGCGTTTCCACCTCGACGACCACGACGGTGCACGCGCCGATGCAAGGCGCAATATCGACGTCTGGTGGCCGGCGATCGAGGGCGGCGGGGTCGAGGCCGTCGTCACCACCGCCTCGGGCTGCGGCGTGCAGGTGAAGGATTACGCCCATCTGCTGCAACAGGACGGCGCTTACGCCGCCAAGGCGCTGCGGGTGAGCGCGCTGGCGCGCGACATCGGCGAAGTGGTGGCGGCCGAGGCCCCCGCGCTGCAGGCCGCGCTCGGCGCCCGCGCCCAGCCCCGGCGTGCGCTCGCTTGGCACGCACCGTGCACCCTGCAGCATGGCCTGCGCATCCGCGGCACGGTGGAAGCCCTGCTCGCTGCGGCCGGATTCGAGCTGGCTCCGGTGCGCGATGCCCACCTGTGCTGCGGCTCTGCCGGCACGTACTCGCTGCTCCAGCCCGAGCTCGCCGCGCGCCTGCGCACGAACAAGCTCGACGCGCTGGAGGCCGGCGGCGCCGGCCTGATCGCCTCGGCCAACATCGGCTGCATCAGCCACCTGCAGGCCGGGACCGCGACTCCGGTGCGGCACTGGATCGAGCTGATCGATGCGCGCCTGAACGGCCTGCCGGATTGATATCATGCGCTGACGTCCTTTCCGCAACCCCTTGCCCACGATCCCGCCGATGCCTTTCAGTGCTGAAACCTGCGTCGCCCTGCACCGTGGCGACCGCGAGGAACAACAGGACCGGGTCGGCCTTTTCCCCCATCCGAAACGCTCGGGCACGCTGCTGGCGGTGCTCGCCGACGGGATGGGCGGCCATAGCGGCGGGGCGATGGCCGCCGAGCAGGTGCTGATCCGTGCCCGGCAGAATTTCGAAGCTTACGCTCCGCTGTACGAGACGCCCGACAGCCTTCTTGCCAGCGTCATCGAAGAGGCCCACCTGGTGATCAAGCTGACCCGCTTCACCAGCGAGCAGGACCCGCACAGCACCGCGGTGGTGTTCCTGCTGCAGCAGGGCAAAGCCTACTGGGCGCATTGCGGCGATTCGCGCCTCTACCACTTCCGCGGTCCGTCCCTGGTGTCGCGCAGCGCCGACCATTCGCTGGTCGGCGAGCTGCAGCGCAAGGGGCGGCTGGACGCCGCCGATGCGCTCTGGCATCCGCGGCGCAACGTGCTGCTGTCCTGTCTGGGCAGCGAGCGAGCGCCACGGATCGCGTATGGCCGCGAAGAAGCGCCGCTCGCGGGAGATGCCTTCCTGCTGTGTTCGGACGGGGTGTGGGCCTACTTCGACGACGCCGAGCTTGGCGCCACCCTGCACGAGCTGCCGCCCCGCGCCGCCGCCGAGCGCCTGATCGGCCAGGCCCGCGCGCGCGCACGCGGGAGCGGCGACAACCTCTCGCTGGCGATCATCAAGCTCGTTCCGCCGTCCTCGCCTGCGCCGGCGTCGCCCGGCAGGAAGTGAGCGCGGGGGGCGCAACTGCCGCGCCGATCCCGTCCGGGTCGATCCGCCCGCTGCCGATTTGCCCGCCGATGCGCCGGGTTGCGCCGCCGGCGGATGCCGGTAAGATGAGCCCAATAGCGGATTCGAATGCCGCTGCAAAGGCCTTCGGCGCGGCGTTGCCGCTTCCCGGTTCCCCGGGCCGCGGCCTTTCGACCCGGTTTGATGCCGTTTTTGAGCGAGGAGGATGTCCATGCCCCTGGTCATCGGAGTGCTGGTGGAAACCCACCCCGGCGAGCGACGCCTGTCCGTCGTGCCGGATGTGGTCAAGAAGTATCAGGGCCTTGGCGCCCGGGTGGTGATGCAGAAGGGCGCGGGCCTGCCTGCGCACTTCCGCGATGCCGACTTTGCCGAGGTGACGCTGGTCGACCGCGCCGACGAGGTCTGCGCCGAGGCCGACGTGGTGTTCTGCGTGCAGCCGCCCGCGCCCGCCACGCTCGCCGCGCTCAAGCCGGGCAGCGTGCTGCTCGGCCTGCTGCAGCCCTGGGCGAGCGCCGAGCGCGCGCGCCAGCTCGCCGAACGCCAGGTCACCGCGTTCGCGCTCGAACTGCTGCCGCGCATTTCGCGGGCGCAGAGCATGGACGTGCTCTCCAGCCAGGGCGCGGTGGCGGGCTATGAATGCGCGCTGATCGCCGCCGACCACAGCCCGAAGTTCTTCCCGATGCTGACCTACGCCGCAGGCACCATCCGTCCGGCCAAGGTGCTGGTGATCGGCGCCGGCGTCGCCGGCCTGCAAGCGATCGCCACCGCGCGCCGGATCGGGGCGATGGTCGAGGCCTACGACGTGCGTCCGGAAACGCGCGAGCAGGTCGAATCGCTCGGCGCCAAGTTCGTCGACACCGGCGTGGCGGCCGCGGGCAGCGGCGGCTATGCACGGGAATTGACCGACGAGGAGAAAGCGAAGCAGGCCGAACGCCTGTCCAGGGCGGTGGCGCAGTGCGATGCCCTGATCACCACCGCGGCGCTGCCCGGGCGGCCGGCGCCGCGCATCATCGGCGCGGACATGATCGCGCGCATGAAACCCGGCGCGGTGGTCGTCGATATGGCGGCTGACACCGGCGGCAACGTCGAAGGCACGGTGGCCGGCGACAAGGTGTGGATCAACGACGTACTCGTGATCGGCCCCACCAACATTCCCAGCCGCATGCCGGTGCACGCTTCGGAGATGCTCGCCAAAAACCTGTTCAACTTCATTTCGCCCTTCATCCGCGACGGCGCGCTGGCGCTCGACTGGGAAGACGAAGTGATTTCCGGCAGCTGCCTCACCCACGCGGGCGAAATCCGCCACCCCGGGGTGAAGCAGGCGCTCGGTCTGTAAAGGAGGATTCAGCCATGGATGGCTTCACCGCACTGTACATTTTCATGCTGGCCGCATTCACCGGGTACGAGGTGATTTCGCGCGTGCCGGTGATCCTGCATACGCCGCTGATGTCGGGCTCGAACTTCGTGCACGGCGTGGTCCTGATCGGGGCGATGGTCGCGCTCGGCCATGCCGATCCGGAGGACCCGGTGCAACTGGCAGTCGGTTTCGTCGCCGTATTCCTGGGCGCGGCCAACGCCGCCGGCGGTTACATCGTCACCGAACGGATGCTGGGCATGTTCAAGGCCGGCGGCCGCAAGCAAGGAGGCGCGCAATGACGTCGAACTGGTTCGTGAGCATGGCGTATTTCATCGTCGCGGTGGTGTTCATCATCGGCCTGAAGGCGATGGCCTCGCCGGTGACCGCGCGCCGCGGCATCGTGTGGGCCGGCTTTGCGATGGTCGGGGCGACGGTGGTCACCTTTTTCATGCCGGGGCTGCACAACATCGGCCTGATGGTGCTGGCAATCGTGCTCGGCGGCGGTGTCGCCTGGTACAGCGGCAAGGTGGTCAAGATGACCGACATGCCGCAGATGGTCGCCATCTACAACGGCATGGGCGGCGGCGCCGCGGCGGGGATCGCGGCGATCGAGCTGGTGCGCGGCGTGCCCCACGACGGCGTCACGTCGACGCTGCTGGCGCTGGGGGCGATCATCGGCGCGGTGGCCTTCTCCGGCTCGTGCGTGGCGTTCGCCAAGCTGCAGGGCTTGATGACGAAGGCGATCCGTCTGCCGCAGCAGAACAACATCAACTTCTTCCTGACCCTGGCGACGTTCGGCATCGGCCTGACGGTGGCCTATTCGAGCGCCCCGGGCGGCTTCGAGATCTTCCTCTTCTTCGCCCTGGCGCTGGCGCTGGGGGCGGTGCTGGTGATGCCGATCGGCGGCGCCGACATGCCGGTGGTGATCTCGTTACTGAACGCCTTCACCGGCCTGGCGGTGGGCTTCAAGGGCTTCGTCATCGGCAACCCGGCGCTGATCGTGGCCGGGATCGTGGTCGGCGCCTCGGGCATGCTGCTCACCCAGTTGATGGCGAAAGCGATGAACCGGCCGATCCGCAACATCATCTTCGCTCCGCTCACCGGCGCCGCGGCTGAAGGCGGCGAGGCGGTCGAAGGCACGATGCGCGAGCTCTCCGCGATGGATGCGGCGGCGCTGATGCGCTACGGGCAGAAAGTCATCATCGTGCCGGGCTACGGTATGGCGGTGGCCGGCGCCCAGCACAAAGTGTGGGAGATGGCGCAACTGCTCGAAGAAGGCGGCGTCGAGGTGGCGTTCGCGATCCATCCGGTCGCCGGCCGCATGCCGGGTCACATGAACGTGCTGCTCGCCGAAGCCGGAGTGCCCTACGACAAGATCTTCGATCTGGAGGAGATCAACGCCGACTTCGCCCAGGCCGACGTCGCGCTGGTGATCGGCGCCAACGACGTCGTGAACCCGGTGGCACGTACCGACAAGTCGAGCCCGATCTACGGCATGCCGATCCTCAACGCCGATCTGGCGCAGAACGTCATCGTGGTCAAGCGCGGCAAGGGCGCGGGCTACTCGGGGATCGAGAACGCGCTGTTCTACAAGGACAACTGCCGCATGCTGTACGGCAGCGCGCAGGAGGCGATCGGGGAAGTCATCCAGCACGTCAAGGCGCTGGAGGCCTGACCCGGCGGCCGCGCTCCGGGAGGAGTGCGGCCGCATCGGACCTCGGGCGGCAAGCCCGGCTTTCGTGGCCGGGCTTGCCGCCCGATGCCGTCGGCGCCGGCGGGCTTACTTGCGACCGAGGCCGCCGAGCAGCACCGCGATCGGGCGCTGGTTGCGGCGCAGCGGCTCCGGCGGGTTCGGTGAAATCGCGCCGGGCTTGGTTTCCACGGCAACGGCGGGGTTGGTTGGCTGGTAGGGTTTGCTGAAATCGAAGCCGTCGGCGGCGATCGTCGAGCGGTTGCGGCGCGGGTTGCCGCGCGTATTTTCGCGTGTGCCGCTTTCCCGCTCACGGGAGCCGCCGCGTGCGGCACGTGGGCGTTCGCCGGGTTCGTGCTCTGCCGGCGGGCGGCGCGAGCGCTGGCTGCGGGTGCCGGCCTCGAAGAACTCGGGCTCCGGATCGAAGCCGGGCACGACTTCCTGCGGGATCTCGAACTTGATCAGCTTCTGGATTTCGGCGAGCCAGTGCTTTTCCTCCGAGCTGACGAGCGAGATCGCATTGCCCTGGTGGCCGGCGCGGCCGGTGCGGCCGATGCGGTGTACGTAGTCTTCGGCGGTGTGCGGCAGCTCGAAGTTGATCACGAAGGGCAGCTCGTCGATGTCGATGCCGCGCGCGGCGACGTCGGTGGCGACCAGCACGCGCAGCTTGCCGCTTTTGAACGCCTCGAGCGTTTCGGTGCGCTGCTGCTGGCTCTTGTCGCCGTGGATGGCGTCGGCCGAGATGCCGCTGCGCTCGAGGAAGTGGGCCAGGCGTCCGCAGACGATCTTGGTATCGACGAAGACCAGTGCCTGGGTGTCGGGCTTGTGCCGCAGCAGGTGGGCGAGCAGGTTGCGCTTCATGCCCGAAGACACCGGATGCACGACGTGGGTGATCGTCTCCGACACCATGTTGCGGCGCGCGACCTCGATCAGTTGCGGGTTCTTCAGCATCTGGTCGGCGAGCTTCTTGATCTCGTCCGAGAAGGTCGCCGAGAACAGCAGGCTCTGGCGCTGCGCCGGCAGCAGCGCGAGGATGCGCTTGATGTCGGGAATGAAGCCCATGTCGAGCATGCGGTCGGCTTCGTCGAGCACCAGCACTTCGACCTGGGAGAGGTTGATCGACTTCTGTTCGATGTGATCGAGCAGGCGCCCCGGCGTGGCGATCACGACTTCGATGCCGCGGCGCAACTCCATCTGCTGGGGCTTGATGTCGACCCCGCCATAGACACACACCGAGCGCAGCGGCAGGTGCTTGCTGTAGGTCTTGACCGACTCGTATACCTGCATCGCCAGCTCGCGCGTGGGCGCGAGAATCAGCGCGCGCGTCTGGTGGCGCGCCGGCGAGGTGCTGGTATTGGCGTGGCGGGCGATGCGGTGCAGCAGCGGCAGGGTGAAACCGGCGGTCTTGCCGGTGCCGGTCTGTGCGCCGCCCATGACGTCGTGGCCGGCGATGACGGTGGGAATGGCCTGGCGCTGGATCGGCGTCGGCTCGGTGTAGCCGGCGTCGGCGACGGCCTGCAGCAGTTCGGGAATGAGGCCGAGATCGGCGAAGCTCATGGGTGCCTTCGGTTGGGGGCGGCTCGGGCGCGGCCGTCCAGATTGCGAAATGGCGGATTATACACGGCGCACAAAACCGTTCCGGGTCAGAGGGTTCGGTGAGGGCGCGGCGCCAGCGGGGCGGCCGCCGGCTAACGCTTGAGGGTGAGGAAGGCGGTGACTTCCTCGCGGTCGTGGTAGAGCTGCTTGATGCGTAGATCGAAGGGGCCGACGCTGGCCAGGCGCTTGCGGATCAGTTCGCGGCATTGCTCGACCGCTTCGCGCCGGCGCTTCATCGGCAGCTTGAGGTTGAAGATGGTGTAGCGGCAGCGCCCGGTGGCGATCCATTCGGCCATCAGCGAGGCGATCCGCGAGGGCTGCTCGACCATGTCGCACACCATCCAGTCCACCGGCCGCTGGGGTCGCCAGGTGAAGCCGTCGGCGCGCAGGTGTTCGACCATCTCGGTCGCCATCACGCTGTCGCGCAGCGGGCCGTTGTCGATCGCGGTGACGCGCAGACCGCGGCCGACCAGCTGCCAGGTCCAGCCGCCGGGGGCGGCGCCGAGGTCGAC
This sequence comes from Thauera aromatica, assembly GCF_023093595.1. GTDB lineage: Bacteria > Pseudomonadota > Gammaproteobacteria > Burkholderiales > Rhodocyclaceae > Thauera > Thauera aromatica_A. The sequence goes on along the minus strand of NZ_JALLIK010000105.1, from coordinate 122,480 downwards.
GGCGCGCTGGCCGGCGCGCAGGATCGTGTCGCGCTCGCCGTCGTCGAGCAGGGTCATGAACGCTTCGGCGAGCTTCATCGTGGACCGGCTGGGGGCGTTCGACGGCATGCGCAGGCGGGGGATGCCCATCGGCCACGGTGCGCACTGCCCCGGCTGGCCGGCGGCGAGCCAGGCGGTGGCGGCGTCGGTGAATACGACATGCAGCACCGGCAGCCCGGTGCGGCTGGTGCGCAGGCAGCCGGCCTTCTCCAGGGCCTTGGTCAGCGGCTCGGTGAAGCGCTTGCAAAAACCCGAACGCTGCTTGGCCTCGTCGGTGTCCGGCGTTTCCAGGATGACGCCGGAAAAGCGCTGGCCGCAGGCTTTCACCGCGGCGACGATGGGGGTGGCGCGGTCGCGCTCGGGCAGCTCGTCGATGCGGCCGAACCAGGGCAGCAGCTGGCGGGCGAAGGTGGCGCGGCGCCAGTCGGTGGCCTGGCCGAAAGCGCCGAGCGGGGTCGGCTCGAAGGTTTCGAACAGCGCGAAGCCGGTGTTCGGCTCGGCGTGGAGGTGGCCGATGAGGCCGGCGTCGGCGGCGAAATCGTCGAGTTCGGCGGCCAGTTCCTTTTCGAAGCCGGCGCGGCAATAGCCGATCAGGCCGGCGCAGTGCAGGCCGGCGGCGGGAGTGTGCTGGTTCATCGGGGCGAGCGCGCGCAGGCGCTGAAGTATGATTGGGCCTTCGGTCGGGATGCGACGGGCCGGAAGCCGGGATGATAAGCCGCCTCGCGAGAGCTGGCGAGTACGCCGGTGTTCCGGGTCGTTTCGCCGGGACATGCCGTAACGGCCGCATAACAGGCCGGCGGCGGGCTGCAGCCGATCGATCGACAACAGGAGAGCACATGAACAAGCGTGAAATGCAGTACCGTCCGCTCGGTGAAGCGGGGCCGCAGGTGTCGGCGATCTGCCTGGGGACGATGACTTTCGGCGAGCAAGCCGGTGAGGCCGAGGCCCACCGTCTGCTCGACCATGCTTTCGAGCGCGGGATCAACTTCATCGATACCGCCGAGATGTACCCGGTCCCGGCCCGCGCCGAAACCTGCGGCGCCACCGAGTCGATCGTCGGCAACTGGCTCGCGCGCAAGCCGCGCGACAAGCTCGTCGTCGCCACCAAGGTGACCGGCCCGGCGCGCAGCCTGGACTGGATCCGCAGCGGGCCGCCCGCACTCGATCGCGCCAACATCCGCGCCGCGGTCGAAGGCAGTTTGCGCCGGTTGCGCACCGACTACATCGATCTCTATCAGCTGCACTGGCCCGAGCGCAACCAGCCGCTGTTCGGCCAGGGCAGCTTCGATCCCGCCCGCGAGCGCGCATGCACGCCGATCCGGGTTCAGCTCGAGGTCCTCGCCGAGCTCGTCGAAGAAGGCAAGGTCAGGCAGATCGGGTTGTCGAACGAGCAGCCTTGGGGAGTGATGGAGTTCCTGCGCGTGGCGCGCGAATCGGGCCTGCCGCGGGTGGCGACGGTACAGAATTCGTACAGCCTGCTCAACCGCGTCTACGAATACGGCTTGAGCGAAATCACCTACCGCGAGAAGGTGGGGATGCTGGCGTACTCGCCGCTGGCCTTCGGCCACCTGTCGGGCAAGTATCTGGCCGATCCGGCCGCGCACGGGCGGATCACGCTGTTCGAGCGCTTCGGCGTACGCTACACCAAGCCCGGCGTGCTGCCGGCGGTGCGCGCCTATGTCGAACTCGCGCGCCGCCGCGGACTCAGTCCGGCGGCGCTGGCGCTGGCCTTCGTCTATTCACGCTGGTTCGTGACCAGCACCATCGTCGGCGCGACGACCATGGCCCAGCTCGCGGAAAACCTTGACGCCTGGGAGGTCGTGGCGGACGAGGAATTGTGCCGGGAAATCGAGGCCGTCCACCAGCTCCATACCAATCCCGCGCCCTGAACGGCAGCGTCTCGCGTTCCCCGCGGCCGTGTTACAACTGTGGTCCGCGGGGCGACGCCGGCACGACTATAATTCCGCCGCTTCCGGGGTCGTCGCCCCGGTCCTTGCCGATACGTGCCGAGCCCATGAATACAACGCGGTTGAAACTTCTGTTCAGCGTTTTTTTCGGCTGCGCTGCCGCGGCTGTGCAGCTGCCCGCGCTCGCGGCCGCGCCGCCGCAGCAGATCGAACTGTTCCACCGCCTGCCGGATACTAGGGCGGCGGCTCTTGCCGGTCTGGTCGAGCGTTTCAATGCCCAGTCCAAGGAGGTGCGCGTCGTCCTGTCGCAAGCCGACTGGCGCCGCGCCGCGCCGCACCTGCTGATCCTCGAAGGCGACGATGAAGACGATTTCGTCGCCGGCAAGCCGCGTTTCAAGCCGCTGCATGCGCTGATGCGCGAAAGCGGAGTGGCGCTGCAGACCCTGCGCCCGCCGGCGATGATGACGCGGACTCCGGTCGATACCCAGGGGCGCTTGCTGGCCCTGCCGATCGGGCTGTCCACGCCGGTGCTGTTTCTCAATCGGGATGCGCTGCGCCGTGCCGGCATGAATCCGGACACGACCCGGGTCGATACCTGGTTCGAACTGCAGGAAACCCTGGGGCGTCTGGCCGATACCGGGCACACCTGCCCGTACACCGTGTCCGAACCCGGTCGCGTGATGGTGGAAAACCTCAGCGCCTGGCATAACGCGCCGGTGGCCGCGGTCGCCGGAAAAACCCCCGTGCCCAGCTTCAACGGCATGTTCCAGGTCAAGCACGTGGCGATGATGGCGAGCTGGACACGGGCGCGCTACCTGCACGTCTTCGGCCACCAGGCCGAAGCCGAGCAGCGCTTCGCCAGCGGCGACTGCGCCGTGATCGCGGCACCCTCGGCGAGCTGGGTGGATTTCCGCCGCACCGGCAAGCTCGATATCGGCGTTTCGCGCCTGCCGTACTACGAGGATTTTCCCGGGGCGCCGCAGAACACCGTCGCCGACGGTCCCGCGCTGTGGGCCGCGGCCGGCAAGAAGCCCCAGGAGTACAAGGCGGTGGCGCGCTTCGTCGCGTTCTGGCTGCAACCCGAGAATCAGGTCGCCTGGCAGCGTGAAACGGGCTACCTGCCGCTCAATCGCGCCGGCCTGCTGGCTTCGCGCAGCGAACTGCTCGGCAACGACCTCGAGAACGTGCGCGTGGCGGTGGACCAGCTCACCCACAAGCCGGCGACGCCGCAGTCTTCGGCCCAGCCCGTGGTCGAGCGTCAGAAGGTGCGGCGCATCCTCGACGAGGAACTGGCCGGGGTGTGGGCCGACGAGAAGGCCGCCAAGGAAGCGCTCGACAACGCCGTGATGCGCGCGCGCAACGGCGGCTGAGCATGTTTCACGCCCGCCTTCGCCGCAAAGCTCCCGCCGCTTGACGCCGCGCGCGCGCGACACCTACCATTCCGCTTTTTCCGCGAGCGTGCCCGCCTTGTCCGCCAAGCAGCTTTTCGCGCCGATCGCCGCCGACATGCAGGCGGTGGATGCGGTCATCCGTAACCGTCTCTATTCGGACGTGGTCCTGATCCGCCAGGTGGCGGAGTACATCATCCACAGCGGCGGAAAGCGTCTACGCCCGGCGCTGGTGCTGTTCACTGCCGGAGCCATGGGTTACCGGGGCACGCGGCACCATGAACTGGCGGCGGTGGTCGAGTTCATCCATACCGCGACCCTGCTGCACGACGATGTCGTCGACGAATCCGAACTGCGCCGTGGCAACAAGACTGCGAACGCCTTGTTCGGCAACGCCGCTTCGGTGCTGGTCGGCGATTTCCTCTATTCGCGCGCCTTCCAGATGATGGTCGGGGTCGAAGACATGCGCGTGATGCGCGTCCTTTCCGATGCAACCAACGTCATTGCCGAAGGCGAAGTGCTGCAACTGCTCAACTGCCATAACGCCGACGTCGTCGTCGACGATTACCTGCGCGTGATCCGCTACAAGACTGCCAAGCTGTTCGAAGCCGCGGCGCGCCTGGGCGGCATTCTGGGGGGAGCGAGCGCAGAGCAGGAAGAGCGCCTCGCCGCTTTCGGCACCCACTTGGGCACCGCTTTCCAGCTCATCGACGACGTGCTCGACTATTCCGCCGACGAAGCCGATACCGGCAAGCACCTCGGCGACGACCTCGCCGAAGGCAAGCCCACCTTGCCCCTGATCCACGTCATGCAGCGCGGTACGCCGGAGCAGGCCGCCCTGGTGCGCAACGCCATCGAGCACGGCGGTCGCGACGATTTCGCCGCGGTACTCGGCGCGATTCGGGCCACCGGTGCGCTCGAGGAGACCCGCCGTTACGCACAAGCCGAAGCCCGACTCGCGATCGAGGCGATTTCCACCTTGCCCCCTTCCATTTTCAAGGATGCGCTGCTACAATTATCGGACTTTGCAGTTGCGAGAAATCACTGATATAGTAGTCGGCTCTCGCGGAGCAGAAGATGGTCTGCAGGACAACGTCGGGGAATAGCTCAGCCTGGTAGAGCACTGCGTTCGGGACGCAGGGGCCGGAGGTTCGAATCCTCTTTCCCCGACCACCAATTCAAGCAAAACGCCCAAGTGATTCCGTCACTTGGGCGTTTTGCTTTGCAGCGGCGATTCACGTCGAGTTGGAGAAAATCGCGTGCGCATTGTCCCAAGGTTGCCCCAACGGACAGCGGGGTCTCCTGGTGTCCACCGAGTCTGTCCTTCGGAACCCTTGACCTTCGCCGATCCTTGCTCTAATTGATCCTGATCAACGTTCCCGATGACGTCACTCCCATGTCGCTCCATTCTCCCCGCTTGTTGCTCACGCCAAGCGTATCGCTGTTCGTTCTGCTGATAGTAGTGTTCGCTTCCTCCGCGTGGGCGACATTGCCGGTGCGGCTTGCCCTGCAATGGCAGCCGCAGAGCCAATTTGCCGGGTATTACATGGCACAGAAGAAAGGCTTCTACCGGGAAGCTGGGCTGGCCGTTACGTTGTTGCATGGCGACATCGAGCGTTCGTCGCGGGCGATGCTGGCTGACGGCAGTGCCGACGCCGGGTCGTTGATGCTGGCCGATGCGATTGTGGCGGCACAGGCCGGTGCAGCGGACACGGCGGCGACGCAAGTGTCGCTCAGGCAGTTGTCCCAGCTTTTTCAGCATTCGCTGCTCACCTTGGTGGCATGGAAAGACATGGGGATCGAACGGCCGGAAGATCTAAACGGGCGTCCGGTGAGTTTGTGGCAGGGGAGTTTTTCGCTGGCGTATGAGGCTTTTTTGCGCAAGCACGGCGCATCACCAGTGCGGATACCGCAATACGGCTCGGTGCAACTGTTTTTACAACGCGGCGTGGTAGCGGCGGCGGCGATGGAGTACAACGAGCTTAACCGGCTCTACCTCGCTGGCATCGATGCGGACCGACTGACAGTGTTTCGTATGCGCGACTTCGGCCTTGGCATGCCCGAGGATGGCCTCTATGCGCGAGCGGACTGGGCGGCGCGTCATCCCCAAGCAGCGCATGCGCTGTCGCAGGCGACGCTGCGTGGCTGGGAGTATGCGCGCCAGCACCCCGAAGAGACGCTCGATACGGTGCTCGAGTTGGCGGAAAAAGCCGGAGTGGTGACAAATCGCGCTCACGAGCGCTGGATGCTTAAAACGGTGCTGGCGGCAATTTTTGTAGACGGTGCGGCACCGGATGCAGCCGGCCGCATCGATCCCGACATGTACGCGCGTGCCGTACGCAGCCTGCGCGAGGCAGGGCTGATTGATGCGGCAGTGGTGCCCGCGCTGGCCGACTTTCAATTGCCGCACGGGAATACGCCATGAGCACAAGGACCGGGCAAGGCTTGCTCATACGCCATGGCCTAGCGTGGCGCATGATCGTCTGGACGATCGCCGTGACCGCCATCATCCTGGCGGCGGTTCTTTTTTCCAATCACCGCAATGTTGTAGACCAATTGGAGGACGACGCACGCGAGCGCGTGGCGACAATCACCGAAGGCGTTGCGGCGCGCATCGATGCTGAACTGGGGCGGTTGCATGGGTTGGTCGATGGCATCGCGCTGGCGCTTGAGGCTGCCCGGCTGCAGGTTGCGAACGACGAGGTGCTCGCCCTACAGATGCGTGTCCTGCGCGAACACGACGGTGTGCTCGGTGTCGGCGCGGCTTTCGAGGAGCGGCTGCGGCCGCCGGGCTGGCGTCATGGCGCACCATACAGCTACCGCCACAACGGTCAACTGGTGACGGTCGATCTGGTCACCCGCGACCATGCCGCCTTGCAGGGCGACTGGTATCAGTTACCCAAGCATCTCGATCGGCCGGTGTGGAGTGAGCCGCACGTCAAACAGGACGGCATCAAACGGGTTACCTACTCGGTGCCGATCCATCTGCCGTCGCCCGACGGGCCGGTATTTGCCGGCGTGGTCAGTGCCGACATCGACCTGCAATGGCTTGACCAGTTGATTGCCCGACAGCCGCTGGGCGAAGGCGGCTATGGGCTCATCATGACCCGCAGCGGTACCTATGCCTCGCACCCGGTTGCCCAGATGGCCTTCAGGGAAACGGTCTTCAGTATTGCCGAGGAACGCGGCGACATGGCTTTGCGCGCCCTCGGCCAGAGTATGGTGTCCGGTGAGGCAGGCCTGATCAGTTGGAACAACTGGACCAGCGCCGAGCGCAGCTGGCTAGCCTGGCATCCCCTGCAAACGACCGCATGGACGATGGGCGCGGTGGTTTCGCGTTCCGCGCTCGAAGCGCAGATGCTGCGCCACAGTCGCGACGCTGCCTTGCTCGGCAGCGCCGGGCTGTTGCTGCTGGTATTGGCAGTGGCCCTGATTGCCCGCTCGATCACGCGTCCAGTGCACGCCTTGAGCGAGGCGGTGGCGACCCTCGCCGACGGCAATCTCGATGCGCCCCTGCCGCCACCGCAGGGCCAGGACGAAGTGGCGCACCTCACAAGTGCCTTCGGTCGCATGCGTGACAGCCTCAAGCGTCACATCGCCGATTTGCAGAGCAGCACCGCCGCGCGCGAGCGCATGCACAGCGAGCTGAAAGTTGCACACAATATTCAAATGGATCTTGTGCCGAAGACCTTCCCTGCCTATCCGCACCGCAAGGATATCGACCTGAGCGCCATGATCGTGCCTGCGCGTGAAGTGGGGGGCGATTTTTACGACTTTTTCATGCTCGGTGACGACCGTTTGGTGGTGGCTATTGGCGACGTGTCGGGCAAGGGGGTGCCGGCAGCGCTGTTCATGGCCGTTACACGGAGCTTCCTGCGCTCGGAATTCAAGGTTCAGGACGACCCCGGCAAGGTGCTGACGCGCGTCAACGACGCGATCGCCGAGAGCAACGAATCGTGCATGTTCGTGACCCTGTTCTGTGCGGTCATCCACCTCGATGCAGGGCGTGTCGATTACAGCAATGCCGGCCACAATTTGCCGGTGCATCTGCGCGACGGCGTCCTGTCCTGGGTGCCGACCCCTGCCGGCACCGTTGCCGCCGGGGTCATGCCGGGCATGGAGTACGATACCCTCAGCCTGGACCTGCAAGCGGACGATGCCCTGCTGCTCTACACCGATGGCGTGACTGAGGCGATGAGCCCGGCCAGTGTGCTCTATGGCGACGAGCGCCTGCTTGCCTGCCTGAAGGCAGCCGGCAAGCAAACCTGCGAAGCGACGCTCGACACCTTGTTCCAGGACGTGCTGCGCCATGCCGACGGTGCCGATCAGTCCGACGACATTACCACCCTGATGTTCCGTTGGTTGCCGCCGGATGCTGCATCGCCTACGGGCATGTCAAGAGCACAGGCGCCATTGACGGAGAGCGTAGCCGCAGGCTCTGGGTACCCCCCCCCAGCCCATTGGCAGGCCGAATTCCACCCGGCTCCTGGCGAGTTGGCCGACGCACTGGCCCGATTCGACGAATTTCTCGATGCCCGGCGGGTTGCATCCGCACTGGCGCATTCGTTACGCTTCATCTTCGAGGAGATCATCACCAACGCCATCAAGTATGGCTATGACGACGGCCCGGCCGGACATCGGATCAGCGTGCATGTCAGACTCGACACCCCGGTCGTGATGGTCATCGAGGATGACGGACGGCCCTTCGATCCGCTGCAAGCGCCCTTGGCGCCCGACCTTGACCTGTCCGTGGAAGACCGCCCGATCGGTGGCCTCGGGCTGTACATGGTCAGGACCATGGCGACGCGAATGGACTACACACGTGACAACACGCTCAACCGCCTTACCATCGAACTGCCCGCCCAGCCGCAGGCATGACCCGGCGTCGGCAGACTGAACCACACCGTATCTCAACAAGGAAAAGCGCTCATGGAAATCACTCACCGCAGCGACGCCGACGTCGTCATCGTCAATGTCGTGGGCAAGCTCGACACCACCACCGCGGCTGAGTTCGACGCGCACCTGCGCGACGCAGCGGGCGGTGCCAGCCACTGCATTCTGGCGCTCGAGCAGCTCGACTACATCAGCAGCGCCGGCCTGCGCAGCGTGTTGATAGCCGCCAAGCTGTTCGACGCCAAGAAAGGCAAGCTCGTTCTGAGCGGTCTGTCGGGCGCAGTCAAGGATGTTTTCGCCCTTTCCGGGTTCGACCGGGTGGTGAAGATCAGCGCCAGCGACGCCGACGCCCTCGCCCTGATCCGGCAGTGACAGGGCTCGTCCGCATTCGAGTCCGGAAGCCGTTTTCCAGGAATGAATGATCCGAAGCAATCAGGCAGGCCACCCTCCGCGCCCCAGCGCCTCCGTATCAACAGGTGAACATGAAGCGGCAACAATCCTGCAGCACGCCCAGCACGGCATCGGCCAGTTTCCCTTTTTCGCCCGACTTCCTGCCCTTGGCCATGGCGTTCACCGAAAAAGCGGTACGCGGCTTCGCCTTTGGTGAAAAAGAAACCAGCAGTTTGGTGCTCGCGGTCGAGGAGATTTTCAGTTTCTATCTCGATCAGCTGTCGGGTGCGACCGGCATCGATTTGCGGCTGGCGAACGAAAACTACCAGTTGGTGGTCACCATCGGCTTTCGCGTGGCTCATCCCGATCTAGGCGCCTTCAACCTCACGTATCGGGTGAATCCTGACGATGAGGATTCGCTGGCTGGGCTGGGACCGATGATTGCGGCCCGCAGCGTTACCCGCCTGCGCCTCGATTTCGGCCACGACGAACGGCTCGACCTGCAACTAACGCGGACGCGCGAATACGCCGCGGTTCAGCCGCTGGCGCTGCCTGCTCTGCCGCCTGCCGCCACACTGCGTTGCCAGCTTCCGGGCAGCGCCGACATCGATTATTTTGCCCGCCTTGTGGCGGCAGACGACGCGACCTGGGTGCCGCCCTGGCTGCTGCGTTCAGGCATGGCGGCCGACATGCTGGCGGCAGGTGCCCTGGGGGGCATCCTTGCCAGCCGGGGGGAGGCCATGGTCGGCGGCGTGTTCTGGCGCAACCTGAGCGAATCGACTATCGAACTGTTCGGCCCCTATCTGCTCTATCCGGATCCAGACGATACGGTTCTGAGCGATCTGCTGGACGAGGCGGTCGGACGTATCGCGCGCAGCGGCGCACGCTCCCTGCTTCGTCGCCAGGGGCGGCTGGCCGGCTATGACCGGTTTTTCGACCGGCTCGGCGAGCTCGTGCTGATCCGTGGCGGTGAAGCTGTGCGCTGGACCCACTACTATAAACAGCTGCGCGAAGAGAGCGGCGCGACGGTGTATGCCGAGCCCCGGTTCGCGGCGTTCCTGTGCGCCGAGTACGATCGTCTCTGTCTGCCGCGTCAGGTGCGTGAGGCCTTGCCGCAAAGCGATGCGCGCGGGCGCAGCGCCGCTTCGGTGTTCAGTGTCGACTTCGAGCCCGAGCGCTCGCTCGCGACGCTGCGCCTTCTGGTGACGGGAAACGATTTGGCCGGCAATTTCACGCGCCACATGCAACTGCTTGAGCGCGAGGGCATCCACAACATCATCGTCGAAATCGATACCGCCTCGCCCGATGACAGCGCTTTGGTTCCGCTCCTGTACGCTGTCGGGTTCACGCCCCGCCTCCTGTTACCGGAGGCAGGCCGCGGCGATCTCGTCATTTTTTGTCCTGAATCATGAGCGCCGAACTGGATTTTGGCCGTCATCTCGACACACTGATTCCGGAGTACGTCAGGAACTTCGAGGCCTACGTGCCGAGCAAGCCCGATCAGCACCTGATGCGGGAGTATGGCGCCCCCTTTCTTTGCCGGATGAACAACAACGAGAATCCACTCGGGCCGCCGCCCGCCGCCCGGCAGGCCATGGAAGCGTATTCCGTCGACCTGCTGTCGCTCTATCCCAGTGGCGATGCCTACGATTTGCGCGCGGAATTGGCCGCCCGGTTTGATCTTTCCGCCAACCGTTTTTTGGTCGGCAACGGTTCTTGCGAGGTGATCGGCTCGATCATCAAGGCTTTTTGCGAGCGCGGCGATAACATCGTGACCGCGGACAAGACCTTTGCTGTTTATGAATGGGTTGCCGAGTTTTCCGGTATCGAAGCGCGCCTGGCGCCGCTGCGCGACCACGCTTTCGATCCGGAAGCCATGCTGTCCAGGATCGATCGACGCACCAAGATCGTTTTCGTCTGCAACCCGAATAATCCGACCGGAACCTATTGGCCTGCCGATGTCCTCGTCGATTTCATCAAGCGCGTGGACGAGCGCTGCATCGTGGTTGTCGATGAAGCCTATTTCGAATATGTGGACAAGCCTGACTACCCGAACGCCATGAGCCTGATGGAGCGTTTTCCGAACGTGGTGGTGTTTCGCACGTTCTCGAAAATGTATGCCTTGGCCAGTCTGCGCATCGGCTTCATGGCGGGTAGCACTGCCGTCATCGAGGCGGTGCGTCGCACCTACGTCACCTATTCCGTCAATACGCTGGCCCAGGTCGCCGCCCAAGCTGCTCTCGCCGACCTCAGCGGTCATGTGGTGCGCTCACGGCAGATGGTTTGCGAGGCGCGTACAGCGCTGACGCGGCTGTGTGCCGAACTGGAGCTGCCGACGGTGGGCGGCGAGGGCAATTACCTGATGATCAAGGTGCCGATCAACGATACCCTGATGTACCGCCGACTGATGCGCAGGGGTATCATGATCCGTTCGATGACGGGGTTCCGTTTTCCAGGCTGGATTCGCGTCACCCTCAGAGAAAGCGAAGCGATGGCGCGTTTTGCTGAAATTTTCACGGATGAAATTCGCCAGTTGCGCCAGTCTGCCCATGCCTGAACCAGCAACATGCGGGAAGAAATACAAAAAATCGTGGACCCAACGCCAACTTATTCCGTTGAACCCGGGCAAACCATTGTCATCGATCGTTACCGCCCCGAAGATGCAAATGGTGTCGTCAATCTGTTTCGCTTGGTCTATGGCGAGGATTATCCGCTCAAGCAGTATTACGACCCGGCATGGCTGACAAGCGCCAACGGCAGTCATGACCTGATTTCCGTGGTGGCGCGCACGCCGAAGGGGGACATCGTCAGCCATATGGCGGCCTACCGCAGCGCCGCGGTCAATCCGGAGCTTTACGAAATCGGCGTCGGCCTGACCCTGAGCGGCTATCATGCCGCGAGTGAAATCATGCGTCATATCGTCGCCATGCTGCCAAGCTTCGGCCTGGCCGGCATTTACGGCGAAGCCGTGTGCAATCATTTGGTGACACAACGCTTCTCCTACGACGTAGGTTGTATCGAGACGGCCATCGAAATCGATCTCATGCCGGCCGAAACCTATCGTCTGCTGAAGAACTCCGTGGGGCGCGTCTCCTGTCTGTTCACCTATCTCCCCTTCCGCACGGCCCCGCAGACCCTGCATGTCCCGGCGCTCTATCTCGACCCGGTGCGTTTCATTCTCGACCCCGTGCCCGGTGAGCGGAGACTCGTGGCCGCCGGTAGCACCGCGGCCGGACAGGAAAAAGCTCAGGTGGAGACCCGGGTGTTCGACTTCGCATCGGTCAGTCGCTGCCAGGTGGTTGTCTGCGGCGAAGACATCGCTGCGAGGCTTGCCGACATGGAACGCGCGGCCGATGCGCAAATGTGCACCACCCGCCAAGTCTTCCTCAATCTCGGCGATCCGGCCGTCGGACAAGCGGCGCAATGGCTGCGCGACCAGGGCTACTCGCTGGCCGGAGTGACACCGGGCTGGTTCTCCGGTGATCGGGACGGTCTGCTTCTGCACAAAATGCTCCACACGCCCGATTTTGGGGCGGTCAAACTGTACCGTGAGAGAGCTTGGCAGCTCCTGGCGCGGGTTGAAGCCGACTGGCGGAGCGTGAATGGCTGACGAGACGCGCGCGACCGCGCTGCGGGTCGGCGCGTCGGAAATCAGGGCGGATGCGCAGGCGAAAGCCGAAGGGCGCGAAGCTTATGCAGCCGACTGCTACCCGCAAGGACTGCTCTGGGCTGGTGCCGTGCGCCCCGGGGCACGGCATGGACTGGCGCACGCGCGCATCCGGAGCATCGACACCCGCATGGCCACTGCAATGCCAGGGGTCGTCAAGGTACTGACCGCACGCGACGTGCCGGGGACGAACCGGCAGGGGATCGTGCACAAGGACATGCCGGTGCTGGCCGACCAGAAGCTGCGTTATGCGGGCGACCCGGTCGCCCTGGTCATTGCCGAGAGTCCCGAGGCGCTGCGTGCAGCGCTGTGCCGGGTGGAGGTCGAACTCGAACCCTTGCCGGCGGTCTGCGACCCCGTGGCAGCGCTGGCCACCAATGCCCCCAGGCTCCATGAGGAGCGCGCCGACAACCTGCTCGGCGCTGCCGAAATCCGCCGGGGCGATGGCGCTGAGGCATTGGCATCCTGTGATGTCGTGGTCGCGGGTGAATACAGCACGCCGGTGCAGGCACATGGCTTCATCGAAACCGAAAATGGCGTGGCCTGCTATGCGCCTGACGGCACGCTGACACTCACGCTCTCGACCCAGGCGCCCTTTCGCGACCGCCTGGAGATCGCTCATGCGTTGGGTCTACCGTTCGAGCGCATCCGCGTCATCGCTCCCTGCCTAGGCGGTGGCTTCGGCGGCAAGGATGGCGCCACGGTGCAGTGTCTTCTGGCATTGGCGGCCCTCAATAGCGGCGGCCGTCCGGTCAAGATGCACTGGGATCGCGAAGAAAACCTGCTGGCGGGCTACCGCCGCCACGCCTGTCGCATCGAATACCGGCTCGGCGCCCGGCACGACGGTACGTTGCAGGCGCTTCATTGTCGCCTGGTCTACGACACGGGCGCCTATGCCCACCTCGGGGCCGAGGTCATGGCGCTAGGCATGGAACACGCGGGGGGGGCCCTATCGCATCCCCAATGTTCTGATCGAAGGTCAGTGCGTCTACACCAATAATCCGGTCGCGGGTGCGATGCGTGCCTTTGGCGTCTGTCAGGTCAGCTTTGCCTTCGAGAGCATGATGGACGAACTGGCCCGCGCACTGGGCGCAGACCCGCTGGTGCTACGACGCCACAACGCCTTGCGCGCAGGCGACACCAACTGTGCCGGGGTGACGCTGGCCACCTCAACCGGCATGGGCGCCTGCCTCGAAAAGCTTGCCGCCCACTCGCATTGGCTGAACCGCTACGCCTGGCAAGCAGCGGCGGCCCCCGGCACGCGCCGCGGCGTGGGCCTGGCAGCGGTGTTCAATGCCATGGGTTACGGCGGCAAGGTTCGGGATGCCGCCATCGCCAAAGTCGAACTGACCGCCGACGGCCGGATCGTGGTGCACAACGCGGTAGCCGACATGGGGCAGGGTAACGCCAGCGCCTTTGTCCAGATAGCCGGACACATTCTGGCCCAAGATGCCGGCCGGGTCCGTGTGCGACAACCGGATACGGCAACCGCCTACCCCTCAGGCTCTTCATCGGCTGGCCGGACCACCTATACCTTCGGCAACGCGCTGATTGCGGCATGTGAGCAACTCAAGGCCCGGATCATCAATCGTGCCGGACTATTGCTCTTCGTCGACGACGACTCGACGCTTGAGCTTGTCCCGGGCAAGGTCTGTCATGCGGCCTCCGGGCGGGAAGTCAGCCTGGCACGCCTGGGCGGATTCATGCGTGAGGAAGAGCGTTGTTGCATCGGTGAGTTTGTCGCTCCGGTCTGTCGGGACACCGGGAGCGGCAAAGGGTTTTTCATTGGCTTCCCCCATGTGATCTTTGCCTACGCCGCGCATCTGGCGCGCATCGAAGTCGACCTCGCCACCGGCTGCGTCCGGGTCATTGACTATCTGGCGGTGACCGATGGCGGCGCCGTACTCAATCCCGGCATGGTCGAGCAGCAGGTACAAGGCGGCGTGGCCCAGGGGCTCGGCTACGCCCTGATGGAGGATCTGGCTACCCATCATGGCCAAGTACTGGCCGAAGACTTCAGCCGCTACGTGATGCCCGGCAGCCTCGACGTACCGGAGATTGTTTCCCTGACCTGTGGCAGCGCCGAAAGTACTGGCCCGTTCGGCATGAAGGGCGTTGGCGAAGTCGCCATGAATGGGCCATTGCCCGCGGTGGCCAATGCGCTTGCCGATGCGTGCGGCATCGCCCTGCGGGATGCACCTCTGACCGCAGAGCGTGTCTTGCATGCACTGGATGAGCGCGAGCAGGAAAGTACGGTATGAAAATCCGACTCGGTTTTGAGCTGAATGGCAATCCAGTCAGCCTCGAAGTCCCGGCAATGCGCCGGGTGATCGATCTGCTGCGCGAGGACCTCAAGCTGACGGGCAGCAAGGAGGGCTGCGGCACCGGCGAGTGCGGCGCGTGCAGCATTCTGGTCGACGGAGAAGTGCAGCTGGCTTGTCTGCTGCTCGCCGGCCAGTTGGCGGGGCGCCGGGTCACCTCCATCGAGGGGCTGGGCGCAACGCAGGCAGGGGCGAGCCTGCAACAGGCTTTCGTCCAAAGCGGTGCCGTCCAGTGCGGCTACTGCATACCGGGCATGGAAATGGCCGCGCTGGCCCTGCTGACCCGGCAGCCGCATCCGTCGCGCGAAGAAATACGCGTGGCCTTGAGCGGCAACCTGTGTCGGTGTACCGGTTATGTGAAAATTGTCGATGCCGTGGCGCAGGCCGCCGCCGCGCTCCCGGCGACTGCAGCGGAAGAGCGGGTCAAGGCGAGTCCATGAGCACCATCCTGTCGCCAACCACCCTCGCCGAGGCGCTGGAACTGCTGCAGCGCGGTGAGGAAATGCAGCCGCTGGCCGGCGGCACCGACCTGCTGGTACACCTGCGTCGCACGGAGCAGGCAGCGGCGCCGACGCTCCTCAGCCTGGAACGGATACCGGAGTTGCGGGGCATTGACCTCGGCGATGGGTATGTGTCGATTGGCGCGGCGACACGCTTCAGCGAAATCGGCGCTTCACCGCTGCTTCTCGAGCAGGCGTCAATACTCGCTGCCGCTGCACGAACGGTCGGCGGGCCAGCCATTCGCAACATGGCAACCCTCGGCGGCAATCTCTGTATCGCCTCGCCCGCCGGCGACTCCCTGCCGCCGCTTTACGCCCTGGGCGCCGAAATTGAGCTGGCCTCCCTGCGTGGCCGCCGTCGGCTGCCGCTGCCCGAATTTGTACTGGCTCCCGGCCGCACCTGCCTGGCCCGGGACGAACTCCTCACGCGGATCCTCCTGCCCCGGCGACCGGGTTTTTCGCGACAGGGCTTTGAAAAAATCGGCCATCGGCAATCGCTGGCGATTGCCGTGGTCAGTTTTGCCGGTCTGTTGCGCTTCGATGCCGAGGAGCGTGTCGTGGCATCGCACTTTGCCTGGGGGGCCGTCGGACCGACCATCGTGACCTTGCCCGCGCTGGAAAGCCTCCTGCGCGGCGAGAAACTTTCTCCTTCGCTGGTGCGGCAGGCAGTCGCACTGGTCCGGAACAGCGTGCAGCCGATCAGCGATTTGCGAGCCGGCGCAGAGTATCGGCGGATGCTGGCCGGTAATCTGCTCCAGCGCTTCTTGCTGCAATGCCCCGCCCCGGCCGTGCATGACTGACGGCGGCAAACTCTGGACGCCGGGCTTCATTGCGCTGAACCTCCAGTTCATGCTGGTGACGTGCGTTACCGCGCTGTTCTTTCCTTTCCATGCCTATCTCGGCCTGCTCGGCCTCAGCCAGGAGTCGGCCGGTTTGATCATCGGTGCCGACGCGCTCGCCTCCCTGATCGTGCAGCCTCTGGTCGCTTTGCTGATCCATCCGGCAACGGCGCGACGCTGGCTGATCGGCGGCTCGCTGGTCTTTGCCGCCGCGCTGTACATGGCCAGCCATGCCACCGGTTTTGTCCCCCTGATGGCGGCGCGCTTGCTCCAGGGGGCGGGTTTCAGTTGCGTTATCGCCGCGCTGATTTGCATGATTGTCGAGACCATTCCGGCGGGCAAAAGCGGGCAGGCGTTCGGCTGGGCTTCGCTGGTTCGCCTCGTTCCTTATGCCCTCATGCCGCCCCTGCTCGATGTGCTCGGCATTCTGCCGGCGGCCTTTGGGCAGGTTCTGCAATGGGCCGCCTTGATTGCCTTGCTGCCGATCGCGCTGGCGCTGTTTTCCCGTCAAGGCAACACCGCAGCCGCCGTTGCGGCGCCACCCGGCATGGCTGGAGCGCTGGATAGCGTTCGCAGCCTGCCGATTGCCCTGCTGTTGTTTGCCAGCCTGGCTCTGTATGGCGGCTATGCTGCCGTATTTTTCTTCCTGCGCGAACTGGGCAATACCCTGGGCATCGTCAATAGCGGCCTGTTCTTCACGCTGGCAACCGTGGTGATGATGCTCGCACGCCTGTTTGGTGGCCCGTATTTTGACCGCCATGACAAGCTGCGCTTGTCGACTGCGGGCTTCTGTCTGGTTGCCGCGTGCTATGTCCTGCTGCCCTTTGCCAGCCAACAGATCCTGTTTTTTGCCTTGGCGGTTTTCCTCGGCCTAGGATGGGGCGTCATCATGCCCTTGCAGGCGGCGCTGATGTTCGATGTTTCACCGCCGGCAATGCGCGGCCTCAACCAGAACCTCCTGCTCGCCATGATGCAGGCTGGGTTTTTTCTCGGTCCCAGCGTCGCCGGCGTGTTGCTTTCCGCAACCGGGTTTACGGGGCTTTTTGCCGCTGCCGCCCTGACCACCCTCTGCGCCGCCCTGGCAAATGCCGCCCTGAATCAGCGCTCAGCATGACCAGCAGTTTTCGGCATATGCCACCGGGTTGAAAGACGGGGAGGCTCACAAAGATGTTCGCCTTTCTGAAGCAGAACAAAAGCTTCAGGCGCTTCTGGTTTGCTCAGGTGGCCTCCCAGATAGGGGCTAGTTCAGCGCTTTGAGCTCCGGCGGGGAGGCGTTCGGCCCGGTGGTATGAGCGCTTCAATCAAGTGCCACGAGGTGTCCACGCCCATGAGGGGCGTCGAAGTCGAGCACCGGCCCGGCCGGGACGATTCCGTTCGGATTGATCGTGGGGTGGCTCCGGTAGTAGTGCGTCTTGATGTGGTGCAGGTCCACCGTGGCGGCCACGCCGGGCCATTGATACAGCTCGCGGGTATGGCCCCATAGCTGCGGGTAGTCGCTCAGGCGCCGCAGGTTGCACTTGAAATGGCCGTGATAGACCGCGTCGAAGCGCACCAGGGTCGTGAACAGGCGCCAGTCGGCTTCGGTGATGCGCTCGCCGAGCAGATAGCGCCGGTCCGACAGCCGGGCCTCGAGCGCGTCGAGGGCATCGAACAAGGCTGCCACCTCGTGCTCGTAGACCCGCTGCTCGGTGGCGAAGCCGGCCTTGTACACGCCGTTATTGATGGTGCCGTACACGTGGGCATTGATCGCGTCGATCTGCGGCAGCAACGCCGCCGGAGCATAGTCGCCGGGGCGGGCGCCGACGTCGTCGAAGGCCGAATTCAGCATGCGGATGATTTCGGCCGACTCGTTGCTGACGATCGTATCGCGTTCCAGGTCCCACAGCACCGGCACCGTCACCCGGCCGCTGTAGCCGGGTCGGGCGCGCAGGTAGACTTCGTAAAGATGGCGTGCCTGCCCGACCGGATCGGCGATGACGCCGGGCGCCGGGGCGAAACTCCAGCCGTTCCCGGCCATGTGCGGGTTGACCACCGACACCCCGATGATCGTTTCGAGCCCTTTGAGCGCACGGAAGATCAGCGTGCGATGGGCCCACGGGCAGGCCAGCGAGACGTACAGGTGATAGCGCCCGGGCTGCGCCGCGAAGCCGCCTTCGCCACTCGGGCCGGGGCGGCCGTCGGGAGTGATCCAGTTGCGGAACTGCGCCTCGCTGCGCACGAAGCGTCCCTCGCTGGCCGCGGTGTCGTACCACCGATCGACCCATTCACCGTCGACGAGCAAGCCCATCCTGACCTCCTCCGGCGTGTCTGTGTGTGCGCATCGCTGGATAGAGATGCGCGCCCGGCGGTTCGAGTCCGCCATCCGGCGTTTCGTTCGGGAGCCGGCCGAAGCGGCCAAGCCGCTTCCCGCGGCGCTCAGTTCTGGATCGCTTCGAGCGAGACCGTGATCGTCACGTCGTCGCCGACGTTCGGGGCGAACTTGCCGGCGTTGAACTCGCTGCGCTTGATCACGACCGTGGCGTCGGCGCCGATCGCGTCCTTCTTCAGCATCGGGTGCGGCATGTTGGTGAAGTGGGTCACCTTCAGCGTCACCGGCCTGGTCACGCCCTTGATGGTGAGCTCGCCGTCGATGGCGACCGGCTTGTCGCCTTCGAACCTCACTTCGGTCGACTTGAAGGTGGCGGTCGGGTACCTGGCGGTATCGAGGAAGTCTTCGCCCTGGATGTGGCCGTCGAACGTCTCGTAGCCGGTGTCGACCGAAGTCATGTCGATGGTGATGTCGACCGCGCCGGTCCTGGCGGCCTTGTCGAGGGTGACGGTGCCGCTGGTCTTGTTGAATTTCGACAGCTGGGTCGACAGGCCGAAGTGGCTGTACGAGAAGCGCGGGAACGTGTGGGTGCCGTCGACGGTGTAGGTCGCGGGCGCGGCCAGCGCCGGGGCGGCGGTCGCGGCGCAGACGAGCAGGGCGGCGGAAAGTCGGGCGAAGCGGTTCATGGCGGAGTGTCCTTCAGGGGGGGTAAAAAAGCACAAAGGGGTGGATGGGGGGCGGCTTACTTGCCCGCGGCGGCGGTGATGCGGAACTTGATCACGACGTCGTTGGCGACGATGTCGAAGGCCTTCCACGCACCTTCGCCGATCGAGAAGTCGCCGCGCTGGATCGTGAGACTGCCGTCGAACACGGCGCTGTCGCCCTGCGCGGTGAACGTGGCCGGGACGATGACGTCGCGGGTCGTGCCCTTGATCGTCAGCCGGCCGGAGACTTCGTAGCGGTTGCCGCCGAGCGCCTTGACGCCGGTCGATTCGAAGCGGGCGACCGGGAAGTTCGAAGTGTCGAACCAGGTCCGGGTGGCCACTTCGGCGTCCCCTTCGGCGCTGCCGGTATCGACGCTGGCGAGGTCGACTTCGATCGCCGCCCGGGCCGCGGCCGGGGCCGCCGGGTCGAAGCGCAGCTCGCTGGTGAACGTGCCGAACCTGCCCTCCATCGACACGCCCATCTGCTGGTAGCCGAAGTCGATCCGGCTCTGCTCGGCCCGGACCCGGGTGTATTCGACGGCGTGGGCCGTTCCGGCGAGGGCGAGTGCGCTCAGGAGAGCGATGGCAATGCGGTTCATGATCGGGTGTCCTTTGCTTGCGGTAGGGCGTTCAGGAGGCGCGACGCGGCAGAATGCGGGTCAGCACGTCGTCCTTGTCGATGAAGTGGTGCTTCAGGGCCGCGCCGATGTGGCCCAGCAGGATCGCGACCAGTAGCAGGTTCAGGCCGGGGTGTACGGCCTGCAGCAGGTCGCCGAGTTCCTTGTCCTTGGCGAGCAGGTCCGGGATCGGCAGGACACCGAACCACACGGTCTGGAAGCCCTTGGCCGAGCTCATCAGCCAGCCCGACAGCGGGATCACGAGCATCAGCGCGTACAGCAGGTGGTGGGCGGTGTGCGCCGCCAGCTGCTCGATCGGGGCCATGTGCCCCGGCAGGGCGGGCGGACGATGGGTGGCGCGCCAGCCGAGGCGGAACACGGCGATCAGGAACACGGTAACGCCGGCCCACTTGTGCCACGCGTACAGCTGCAGCTTGGTCGGCGACAGCGGCAGATCCTGCATGTAGAAGCCCAGGCCGAGCAGCCCGAGGATGAGGGCGGCGATGATCCAGTGCAGGGCCTTCGCCGTGGCGGTGTAGTGCGTGCTCATGTCCGGTGTCCTTTGGCGGCGCCTCCGGCGGCGGTGCCGGCGTATGCGATGGGTGGACTGTATGCGGCACGTGGGGAGGTGAAACAGGGGGCAATCGTCAAATCACCATTGCCGCTGATGGAACAATAGACCCGCTCGCCGCCTGCCGCCGGTTGCATGACGGGCCAATGGCGGCTACCTTCCGGCGATGTTTCCCGTTCCCCGGAGCGCCGCGTTGACCGACGCCGATCTCTCTCCCGGTCTGATTCTGATCCACGGCAACCAGGCTGAGTCCCTGCGCGACCTGCTCGTCACCTGGATGAAACGTCATCCGCTTGCGCCGCTGGAGACCGAAGTGGTGCTGGTGCAGAGCAACGGCATCGCGCAGTGGCTCAAGTTCGCGCTTGCCGCCGACGCGGGGCGGGGCGGCTGCGGCATCGCCGCCGGGCTGTCGTTCTCGCTGCCGTCGCGCTTCCTGTGGCAGGCCTATCGTGCGGTGCTCGGGCGCGATGCAGTGCCGGAGGTCTCGCCGTTCGACGAGACGCTCCTGCAGTGGCGGCTGATGCGCATCCTGCCGACGCTCGGGGCCGAGCCGGTGTACCGGCCGCTGCAGCGCTTCCTCGATGACGATGCCGACTTGCGCAAACGCTTCCAGCTCGCCGAGCGTGTCGCCGACCTGTACGACCAGTACCAAGTGTACCGCGCCGACTGGCTGGCGGCGTGGGCGCGGGGGGAGGATGTGCTGATCGATGCCCGTGGCGGGGTGTCGCCGCTGCCCGAGGAGCAGCGCTGGCAGGCCGCGCTGTGGCGCCACCTGCACGCCGACATCGGCGCGGCGCGCCCGGCAACGGGCGGCGCGGCGCGGGCGGCGGGCGGGCGTGCCACCGTCCATGAAGCCTTCCTCGAGCGCGCCCGCGCCCTTGCCGACGCGCCGCGACCGCCCGCGCTGCCGCGCCGGGTGCTGGTGTTCGGCATCTCCGCGCTACCGCGCCAGTCGCTGGAAGTGCTGGCCGCGCTCGCGCAGTGGTCGCAGGTGCTGATGTGCGTGCATAACCCGTGCGAGCATTACTGGGCGGACATCGTCTCCGGGCAGGACCTGCTGCGCGCGCGCGCTTCGCGCCAGGCGCGCAAGCCGGGTTCGCCGCCCGCGCTGAGCGAGGAGGCGCTGCACCTGCACGCCCATCCGCTGCTCGCGGCATGGGGCAAGCAGGGGCGCGACACGATCGCGCTGCTCGACGAGCATGACGACCCCGGCGCCCGGGCCGGCCACCAGCGCCGCTTCGCCGCCATCGGCGAGCGCATCGACCTCTTCGTCGCCACTGCCGGCGCCACCCTGTTGCAGCAGATCCAGGACGACATCCGCGCGCTGCGTCCGCTACCCGAAATCCGGCGCCTCGGGCGCACGGTCGACCCCGCCGGCGAACGTTCGCTGTGCTTTCACGTCGCCCACAGCCGGCAACGGGAAGTCGAGATCCTCCACGACCAGCTGCTCGCTGCCTTCGATGCCGACCCCGGCCTGCATCCGCGCGACGTGATCGTCATGGTGCCCGACATCGACGCCTACGCTCCCCACATCCAGGCCGTATTCGGGCTGGACGAGCCCCACGACCGGCGCTTCATCCCCTTCAGCCTCGCCGACCAGGGCCCGCGCCGCATCGACCCGCTGCTCCATGCGCTGGAGCATTTGCTCGGGCTGCCGCAGTCGCGGCTGGCGGTCAGCGACGTCCTCGACCTGCTCGAAGTGCCGGCGCTGCGCGCGCGTTTCGGGCTTGCCGCGGATGACGTGCCGGTGCTCCACCGCTGGATCCGCGGGGCCAACATCCGCTGGGGGCTGCACGGCGAACAGCGTGCCCACCTGGCGCTGCCGGATGCCGGCGAGGCGGCGCCCAACAGCTGGCTGTTCGGCTTGCGCCGGATGCTGTTGGGGTATGCCGCAGGGGCGGAGGCGGCGCCGTGGCAGGACATCGAGCCCTATGGCGAGATCGGCGGCCTCGATGCTGCGCTCCTCGGCCCCCTCGCCATGCTGCTCGCCCGCCTCGACGACGCCTGGCGCACGCTGCGCACGTCGGCCACGCCGCGCGCCTGGGGCGAGCGCCTGCGCGCCCTGCTTGCGCACTTCTTCGCGCCCGCGGCGGCGGCCGACGCCTATACCCTGTCGCGCCTCGATGCCGCGCTCCAGCGCTGGCTCGACGCCTGCGACGAGGCGGCGCTGGACGAGCCCCTGCCGCTGGCGGTGGTGGCCGGGCACTGGCTCGACAGTGTCGATGACGGCGGCCTCGGCCAGCGTTTTTTCGCTGGTGCGGTGACCTTCGCCACGCTGATGCCGATGCGCGCGATCCCGTTCCGCCACATCTGCCTGTTGGGGATGAACGACGGTGATTATCCGCGCACCCGTGAGCCGCTCGACTTCGATCTGATGGGGCGCGACTACCGCCCCGGCGACCGCTCGCGGCGCGAGGATGACCGCTACCTGTTCCTCGAGGCGCTGCTGTCGGCGCGCGAACGCCTGTACGTATCATGGGTGGGGCGCAGCATCAACGACAACACCGAGCGCCCGCCTTCGGTGCTGGTCGGCCAGCTGCGCGACCACCTCGGCGCCGGCTGGCGCCTGGCGGGCGATGAGGCAAGCAGCGCGGCGGACGCGGCCCGGGCGCTGCTTGCGGCGCTCACCGTCGAGCATCCGCTCCAGCCTTTCAGCATGCGCTACTTCGCTCCCGATTCGGCCGCGTCGGCGCTGTTTACCTATGCCCACGAATGGCGTCGCAGCCCGCTTCCGGCATCCGCCGCCGGGGCCGCCGCCGGGTCCGCCTCATTGCCGCCGATGCAGCGCGAAGAGCCGCTCAGCGTGGGCGAGCTGGCCGATTTCCTGCACGATCCGGTGAAGGCTTTCTTCCGCCGCCGCCTCGGGGTCGCGTTCGAGCACGAGGATCCGGCGAGCACGGATGTCGAGCCGTTCGTTCTCGACGGCCTGCAGAAGTGGCAGTTGCAGGACGAACTGATCACCGCCCAGGCCGATGCCCTGGCCCGGGCCGAGGCCCCGGCAGCAGCGCGCGAAGCCGGCCTGGGGGCGATCCGCCGCCGCGGCGAGCTGGCCGCGGGGGCCTTCGGCGAGCGCCTCGCGACGGAGCTGGCCGAGCCGATGGAGGCCTTGTTCGACGCGTACACCCAGGCACTCGCACGCTGGCCGCGGAACGTCGAGGGCGAATTCGAGCTGCGCTTCGAGGCGGTATGCGACGGCGTCCGCCTCGAACTCGCCGACTGGCTCGGCGGCCTGCGCTGCCGCGACGGCGATGGGGGCGACGAGGCCTGGATCGCGCAGGGAGCGACGGGGGGCGCCGTCCCGGCCGCCTCGTCCGCCGTCATCGTGCTCGAACCCAGCGACCTGGTGAAGGACCGCCACTACCGCGGCGAGAAGCTGATCCGCCACTGGGTCCGGCACCTGGCCTGGCAGTGCGCCCGGGGCGCGGTGACCACGGTGGTGGTGAGCAAGAAAGGGGTGGTCGCGCTCGCGCCGCTCGAGGCCGCCGCTGCCGCCGAGCGGCTGCGCGACCTGCTTGCCGCCTGGCAGGACGGAATGGGCCGGCCCCTGCCGCTGGCGGTGCGGACGGCGTTCGCCTGGCTGCGTGCGCGGCCCGGGTCCGCGCACGGCGGGGAGGAGGAGCAGGGGGACGGGGAGCGGGAGGACGGGAGCGCAGCCGGCAAGGCGCTGGCGGCGGCGCGGACGGTCTACGAAGGCGGCTACGGCAATGACGGCGAGCTGGGCGCCAGTCCTTATCTGCGCCGCGCCTTTCCCGACTTCGATGCCCTCGTCGGCGGCGGCGAGTTCCAGGCGCTGGCCGAGCACCTGCTGCGCCCGCTGCACGACGCCATCCACTCGCAGGCGGCGGAAGAGGGGAGGGCGGGAACGGAGGCAAGGCGAGGACGGAGGCAAGGTGGGGACGGAGGCAAGGCGGGGCAGGGCGGGGATGCAGGAAGCAGGAGGAACCGGAAGTGAACGCTGAGCAGGGGAAGGAATCCGGCGGCGCGGTGGACGGAGGCGAGCTGCCGGGGAGCAGTGCCGGCGCTCCCCTCGATCCGCTGCGCTTCCCGCTCCACGGCCAGCGCCTGATCGAGGCCAGCGCCGGCACGGGCAAAACGTTCACCATCGCCGCGCTGTACGTCCGCCTGGTGCTGGGCCACGGCGGCGCGGATGCGTTCGTGCGCGCCCTCGCGCCGCCCGAGATCCTCGTCGTCACGTTCACCGAAGCGGCGACCAAGGAGCTGCGCGAGCGCATCCGCGCCCGCCTCGCCGAAGCCGCCGCAGCCTTCCTCCCCGCGCCGCAGGGGGAGGGGGCGCAGGGGGAGGGGCCGGCGGCGGTGGATGATGACTTCCTCGCCCGCCTGCGCGCCGACCATGCTCCCGAGCACTGGCCGGCCTGCGCGCGCAAGCTGCAGCTCGCCGCGGAGTGGATGGACGAGGCCGCGGTATCGACGATCCACGGCTGGTGCAAGCGCATGCTGCGCGAGCACGCGTTCGCCAGCGGCAGCCTGTTCACCCAGACCCTGGAGGCGGACCAGGGCGAACTGCTGGCCGAAGCCGTGCGCGATTACTGGCGCACCTTCATCGTCCCCCTCGATGCCGCGCAGGCCGCCGAAGTCGCGCGCTGGTGGAGCGGGCCGCAGGCCCTGCAGCAGGCCCTCGAGCGCCTCGTCGGGCACGCCGCGGCGCTCGAAGCGTCGGCTCCGCGCAGCGCGCCCGCGGCGCTGCTCGGCCAGGCGGCGGCCGAACGGGAGCGCCGCCTGGCTGCGCTGAAAGCGCCCTGGCCGGGCTGGGCGGACGAACTGCAGGCCCTGCTCGAGCGGGCGGTGGCCGGCGCCTGCGTCAATGGACAGAAGCTCCGGGCGCAGTATTACCTGCCCTGGCTCGACAAGCTGCGCGCCTGGGCGGGCGACCCGGGGGCGGTCCACCTCGAGCTGGGCACGGGGTGGACGCGGCTGACGCCGGCCGGACTGGCCGATGCCTGGAAGGCGGACAAGGGCGCGCCGCCGTCGCACCCTGCGCTGGAGGCGGTCGCCGCGCTGCCGGCGGCGCTGGCGGCCTTGCCCGACGCCTTTGGCGACCTGCTGCGCCATGCCGCGTGCTGGGTCGCGGCGCGCTTCGCCGCCGAGCAGCAGCGCCGTGCGCAAATGGGCTTCGACGATCTGCTGACGCGGCTCGATCGTGCGCTGCAGGGCGACAACGGTGCGGGCCTCGCCGAGCGCATCCGCAGCACGTTCCCGGTGGCGCTGATCGATGAGTTCCAGGACACCGACCCGGTGCAGTTCCGCATCTTCGACGCGGTGTACGGGGTGACCCGGGCGGGCGCGGACCCGCACTCCGGAGCCGGGATGCCGTCCGCGCTGGTATTGATCGGCGACCCCAAGCAGGCGATTTACGCTTTCCGCGGCGCCGACATCTTCACCTACCTCGCCGCCCGGCGTGCCTGCGCCGGCCGCCTGTACACGCTCGGCCGCAACTTCCGCTCGACGGCACCGATGGTGGCGGCGGTCAACCGCTGCTTCGGTTTCGCCGAGGCGCGCTCCGCCGGGGCCGGTGCCTTCCTGTTCCGTTCCCCGGGCGCAAGCCCGGACGACAACCCGCTGCCCTTCATTCCCGCCGCAGCGCAGGGGCGGAAGGAGACGCTGGAGATCGACGGCCGGCCGGTGGCGGCACTCACCGCATGGTGGCTGGCGGCGCGGGAGGACGGCAAGAGCCTGCCCAAGGGCGCCTACCGCGAACAGATGGCCGCCGCCTGTGCCACCGCGATGGTGCGCCTGTTGAACCGCGGCCGCGCGGGGGCGGCGGGTTTCGTCGCCGGGGCCGGGTTCGCTGCGCTGCGCCCGCGCGACCTCGCCGTGCTGGTCCATACCCGGGACGAGGCCGATGCGATCCGTGCCGCGCTTGCGGTGCGTGGGGTGCGCAGCGTGTACCTGTCCGATCGCGACTCGGTGTTCGACAGCGCCCGCGCCGAGGAGCTGCAGCACTGGCTCGCGGCGTGCGCCGAGCCCGACGACGCGCGCCTGCTGCGCGCTGCGCTGGCGACCGCGACCCTCGGACTGGACTGGGCCGCGCTCGATGGCCTGGACCGCGACGAGCACGTGTGGGAGGCCCGGGTGCTGCAGTTTCGCGGCTATCGCGAGCTCTGGCGCCGCCAGGGAGTGTTGCCGATGCTGCGCCGGCTGCTGCACGACTTCGACGTCCCCGCGCGCCTGCTCGGCGCCGCCGCGGTGAACGGCGGCGAGCGGGCGCTGACCGACCTCCTGCACCTGGCCGAACTGCTCCAGCAGGCTTCTGCCGTGCTCGACGGCGAGCATGCTCTGATCCGCCATCTGGCCCGCCAGCGCCAGCCCGGCGCGCGCACGGGGAGCGGCGACGAGGGGCGCCAGATCCGGCTCGAAAGCGACGCCGACCTGGTCCAGGTCGTCACCGTGCATAAGTCGAAAGGCCTCGAATATCCCCTCGTCTTCCTGCCGTTCGCCTGCTCCTGGCGCCGGGTCGGGGCCGCCGACCGTCCGCTCACCGTGCATGACGCCGCCGGCCGGGCGCAGCTGCTGCTGTCCGCCGACGAGGACACGCTCGCCCGCGCCGACCGCGAGCGCCTGGGGGAGGATCTGCGCAAGCTCTACGTCGCCCTCACCCGCGCCCGCCATGCGACCTGGGTCGGGCTGGCGCCGCTCGACGAGCTCGAGCACAGCGCCTTCGGCTACCTCCTCGCGGGTGGCGCGCCGATCGCTCCCGCCGCCCTCGAAGCCCACTTGCGGGCGCTCAAGGGCGAGGCCGACTGCATCGCGGTGGCGCCGGCCCCCGAGCCCACCGCCGAGCGCTATGCGGCGCCCGGTGCCGATGCCGTGCCCGGCCCGGCGCGCCGGCCACTGCGCAGCGTGCGCGAGCACTGGTGGATCGCGAGCTATTCGGCGTTGAAAACCGGCGGGCACGGCGACGGCTTTCCGCCCGCCGTTGCGGATGCGGTCGCCGATGCGGTTGCCGAGGCCGAGGCGAGCGGCGTGCGTCCGCCCGCGGCGCCGGACAGCGCCGCCGAAGCCACTTTCCACGAAACCCTGCACACCGCGCCGCTCCTCGCCCCGGCGGCCGGCGCGCCGGCGCAGGGCGCCGGCCTGCACGCCTTCCCGCGCGGCGCCGAGGCCGGCACCTTTCTCCACGAACTGCTCGAATGGGCCGCCGAGCGCGGTTTCGCGTCCCTGGCGGCCGACCCCGGCGGGCTGCGCGACACGGTCGCGCGCCGCTGCCGGATGCGCGGCTGGGAGGCCTGGATCGGGCCATTGACGGCGTGGCTGGAGCACTTCCTCGCCGCCGAGCTGGCGCTGCCGGCCGCGCCCGGGCAGGCGGCGACCCGCTTGCGCCTGGCCGGCCTCGGTACCGTGGTGGCGGAGATGGAGTTCTGGCTCACCGTCGCTACGCTCGACACCCGCGTCCTCGACCGCCTCGTGTGCGCCCACACGCTGGACGCCGCGGCCCGCCCGGCGCTGCTCCCCGACACCCTCGGCGGCATGCTCAAGGGCTTCATCGACCTGCTGTTCGAGCACGAGGGGCGCTTCTACGTCGCCGACTACAAGTCGAACTGGCTGGGGGCCGATGACGGCGCCTACACCGCCGCGGCGATGCGGGCGGCGGTCCTCGCCCAGCGCTACGAGCTCCAATACACCCTCTATCTGCTGGCGCTGCACCGCCTGCTCAAGGCGCGGCTGCCCGGATACGACTACGACCGCCACGTCGGCGGCGCGCTGTACCTGTTCCTGCGCGGCAGCCGTGCGCCCGGTGCCGGGGTGCACTTCGAGCGCCCGCCGAAGGCCTTGATCGAGGCCCTCGACCGGCTCTTCACCGGCGTCGGCGGGCGAGGGGCGGCGGCCGCCCGGCTTGCGGAGGGGAGCGAATGACTCCCGCCCTGCCGACGCCTTTCCCGGCGCTCCTGCCGCTCTTCGGCGCTCCCGTGCCCGCGGGGCCCGCCCGCCAGGCGGCCGGCGACGCCCGCGGCCGGATGCAGGCACTGATCGCGCGCTGGGCGCAGCGCGGCTGGCTGCGCCCGCTCGACGCCGCCTTTGCCGGCTTCCTGTGGCGCGAAGTACCCGATGCCGATCCGCTGCTGGTGCTGGCCGCGGCGCTGGCCAGCCACCAGCTCGGCCGCGGCCATGTCTGCCTCGATCTCGCCGCCACCCTCGCCGATCCCGCGCTCGCCCTCTCCCTGCCGCCCGAAGCGGCCGGCGGCGAGGACGAGGGGGCGGACGACCTGCCCGCGCGTGTGCTCGCCGGGCTCGAGCTGGCGCGCTGGCAGCGCGCGCTCGACGATCCGCGCCTGGTCGGTCGCGGCGCCGGGGCGACGCCGCTGGTGGCGCACGGCACGCGGCTGTACCTGCGGCGCTACTGGCAGTACGAGCAGGCGGTGGGGGCGGCCCTCGACGCGCGCCTCGCCCGCTCTGCGGCGCTCGCCGCTACGCTGCCGCAAGCGGCGCTGCGTGCGGCGCTCGATGCGCTCTTTCCCGCTGCCGCCGGGCCCGTGCCCATACCCGCGCCCGACTGGCAGAAACTCGCCTGTGCGCTCGCCGCGCGCAGTGCGTTCGCGATCGTCACCGGCGGTCCCGGCACCGGCAAGACCACCACGGTGGTGAAGCTGCTCGCCCTGCTCCAGGCGCTGGCCCTGTCCGCCCCCGCCTCCGGCGGCGTGCCGGCCCGGGCGCTGCGCATCCGCCTCGCCGCGCCCACCGGCAAGGCGGCCGCCCGTCTCAACGAAGCCATCGCCGGCGCCGTCGCCCGCCTGGCGCTGGACGGCCTGGCGCAGGGCGAGGCGGTGCGGGCGGCGATTCCGACCACCGTCGGCACCCTCCATCGCCTGCTCGGCAGCCGCCCGGACAGCCGCCGTTTTCGCCACGACGCCCGCAATCCGCTGGCGCTCGACGTGCTGGTGATCGACGAGGCGTCGATGATCGACCTCGAGATGATGGCCGCGGTGCTCGCGGCCTTGCCCCCGCGCAGCCGCCTGATCCTGCTCGGCGACAAGGACCAGCTCGCCTCGGTGGAAGCCGGCGCCGTGCTCGGCGAGCTGTGCGCGCAGGCGCACCGGGGGCGCTACACCCCGGCCACGGCCGCGTGGCTGCGGGCGGTGAGCGGGCAGGACGTCGCCGCGGCGCTGGTCGATCCGGCCGGCAGTGCGCTCGACCAGGCGGTGGCCATGCTCCGCCACAGCTTCCGCTTCGCGGCCGGCAGCGGCATCGGCCGGCTCGCCGCGGCGGTCAATGCCGGCGCCGCGGAAGAGGTCGTGCAGGTGCTGGCGGCATCTGCCGGGGCGCAGGAGGCACTGCAATGGATCGTTCTCGACGGCGAGGACGACGCCGTGCTCCGGCGCCTCGTGATCGAGGGCAGCACGGCCGAGCGGGGGTCGTCCGCAGGGGCGGCGCCGGGCGAGCGGGGCGGCGTGCGCCGCCGTGGCTACCGCCACTACCTGGAGGAGATGCGCCGCCGGCGGCCGTCGCACACGGCAGGCGCCGCCGCGGTCGACGCCTGGGCGCGCGCGGTGCTGCAGGCGCACGCCGAATTCCAGCTCCTGTGCGCACTGCGCCGCGGCCCCTGGGGGGTGGAAGGGCTCAATGCGCGCGTCGCCCGGATGCTGCACGCGGCCGGGCTGATTCCCGCGGTCGATGGCTGGTATGCCGGGCGGCCGGTGCTGGTGACCCGTAACGACTATGCGCTGGGGCTGATGAACGGTGACATCGGGATCACCCTGGCAGTGCCCGAGCCGGCCGCGGAGGGCGGGACGGAGGGCGAGGAGGGGGGGGCGGTGCGCTTGCGCGTCGCCTTCGCCGCGGGCGACGGCAGCGGCGGCATCCGCTGGGTGCTGCCGAGCCGCCTGCAGGCGGTGGAGACGGTCTTTGCGCTGACGGTGCATAAGTCGCAGGGCTCGGAGTTCACCCACACCGCCCTGGTGCTGCCGGAGCGCCCGGCGCCGATCCTGACCCGCGAACTGCTGTACACCGGCATCACCCGCGCCCGCAGCTTCCTGACCCTGGCCACGGCGGGCGGGGCCGCGCTCGTCGCGCAGGCCGTGCACCGCCGGGTGGTGCGCGCGAGCGGGCTGCGCGGGGAGGATGGGAGGGGTTGAGCGGAGTCGGGAGGAAATTCCACGGGTGTGTTGCATTTATCCTTCGGAGTACGGGATACTGTATACAAACAAAGCGAGCGCTGCGCCAGCCGCGCCGACACGACACACCAGAGGAGATCCATACATGGCCAGCAGCTTCGCCAATCCCTTGCTCGCCGCGCCGACGCGGCCCCTGCCCCGCACGGTGGCGATCATCGGCGCCGGCACGATCGGGCCGGACATCGGCTACTACCTGAAGAGCGCGCTGCCCGGGCTCAAGCTCTATCTCGTCGACATTTCGCGGGAAGCGGTCGATCGTGCGATCGAGCGCTTCCGGGCGTATGCGGCGAAGGCGCTGGCGAAGGGCAAGATGACCGAGTCGCAGGCTGCCGCAGTGACCGAGAACCTGATCGGCACCCTCGATTACCGCGACCTCGCCGATGCCGACTGGGTGCTTGAGGCGGCGACCGAGAACATCGAGCTGAAGAAACGGATCTTCGCCGAAGTGGAAGCGATCGTGCGCCCAGATGCACTGATCACTTCCAACACCAGCTCGCTTCCGGCGGCGCAGATTTTCGCTGCGCTGCGCCATCCGGAGCGCGCCACGGTGACCCATTTCTTCGCCCCGGCGTGGCGCAATCCGGTGGTCGAGGTGGTGCGCTGGGAGAAGACCGCGCCGGAAGTGGTCGAGCACCTGCGCCAGGTGTTCTGCCTGACCGGAAAGGTGCCGCTGGTGACCGCCGATGTCGCCTGCTTCATGCTCGACCGGATCTTCGACAACTGGTGCAACGAGGCCGCGCTGCTCCTCGATGATGCCACCGCGGCCGAGATCGACAGCGTCGCCGGCGAGTTCGTCCATGCCGGGCCGTTCTTCGTCCTCAACCTGGCCAACGGCAACCCGATCATCACCGAGACCAACACCCTGCAGGCCGAGATGGAAGGCCGGCACTACCGCCCGGCGCCGATCTTCCGCGCGGTCGAGCGCTGGCTGACGGTGGCGCCGGGGCGGCCGGTGGAGGTCGCGCCCGCGCTGGCGGCGGCGATCCGCGCGCGCCTGCTCGGCATCCTGTTCTCGCAGACCGTCGATATTCTCGACCGCGGCATCGGCGAAGCGGCCGACCTCGACTTCGGCTGCCGCCAGGCGCTCGCCTTCCGCGCCGGGCCGCTCGACCTGATGAAGGCGCTCGGCGCTGGCGAGGCCGGCGCGCTGCTACAGCGCTTTTGCATCGAACGTCCGGGGATGCCGGGGGCGCGGCGTCCGCTGGACGACTATCAGGACTTCCTGCGCCACATCCTCGTCGACGAGCTCGACGGCGTGAAGGTGATCACCTTGCGCCGGCCGGAGGCGATGAACGCACTCCACGACGAGATGACCGACGAGATCCTCGCGGTGATCCGGCGCTACGAGCACGACCCCGCGGTGGCCGGCTTCGTCATCGTCGGCTACGGCAACCGCGCCTTCTGCGCCGGGGCCGACATCGGCCGCTTCCCGCGCCTGCTCGGCGACGCCGAGGGCGCGGCGCAGTACGCGCGCGACTGCTCGCGCCTGCTCGTTCATCTCGACCGGATGCAGAAGCCGGTGGTCGCCGCCCTCAACGGCATGGTGCTCGGCGGCGGCTTCGAGCTCGCCACCCGCTGCCACGGCATCGTCGCCCAGCGCCAGGCCTGGATGCAGATGCCCGAAGTCACCCTGGGCATCGTCCACGGCATCGGCGCGATGGTCGTGCCCTACCGGCGCTGGCCGCAGGCGGCGGCCGAATTCCACGCCATGCTGCGCCGCGCCGAACGCCTGCAGGCGACGCGCGCGCTCGAGCTGGGGGTGGTCGATGCGCTCGCCGACGACTACCGCAGCCTGGTGCTGGCCGCGGTCGAGCGGGTGAAGGCGCTCCAGGGCCAGGTCGCGGGCATTCCCGATGGCGCGGTCGAGCTCGGCGCGCTCGCCCCGATCGAACCGAAGGCGGCCAGCGGCCAGCCGCTGAGCGCGGAAGTGATCGCGATCATGGAGCAGGCGATCCGCGCCGCGGCCGCGGCGCCGACGCTGGAGGCCGCGCTCGAGGTCGGCTATCGCGCGTTCGGCGACAGCGCATGCACCGCGGCGGCACGCGAGGGTATTTCCGCCTTCCAGGAAAAGCGCAAGCCGGACTTCACCCGGACCCCCTGAGTCCCGCCCCCCTGAATCCCCGCCCCCTCCGCGGGAGGGGGCGTTGCACCGCTTTCCCGCTCATGGCCCGGCTTTCGCTCCGGCCGGCGCTGCCCGCCGGCGGGCAGCGTGTGCGGTCCCTGCACAATGATTCGATGAGGAGATGTCGATGGCCCTGCCCGGTGAGCTCAAGCTCCCCCACCTGTTCAAGCCCGGCCGCATCGGCCGCTACGAGACCAAGAACATGGTCAAGTACGGCGCCTGCTGCGTCTCCAACTACAACACCCGCGACGGCTTCATCACCCCGCGCGAGCTGGCGCGCACGCGGGTCATCGCCGGCACCGGGGCGGGCATCATCACCAACCAGGGCGCCTACCCCGACCCGCTCGGCGAAGGCAAGGCCTACTTCCGCCAGGTGGCGCTGTTCGACGACAAGTTCCTGCCCCAGTTCGAGACCATCGCCCAGTACATCCACGACAACGGCGCGGTCGCGATCCAGCAGATCCTGCACGCCGGGCGCTACGGCGGCATCGACCTCGGCTACTGCATCCAGCCTTCGGTGGTGCCGCAGACCCTGCCGCACTTCCGCCCGCCGCGCGAGCTCACCAAGGAGCAGATCCGCGCCATCGTCGTGCAGCACGCCGAAGCCGCCAAGCGCGCGATCCGCGCCGGCTTCGACGGCACCGAAGTGACCAGCTTCATGGGTTACCTGCTCGCCAACTTCAACTCGCGCTTCACCAACCAGCGCAGCGACGAATACGGCGGCTCGATCGAGAACCGCGGCCGCTTCATGCGCGAGCTGATCGACGCGATCAAGCAGGCCACCCCCGACAACCCCCTGGTCGTGCGCCTCAATGGCGCCGAGCTGATGGACAAGTGGGGCGGCAACAGCGAGGACGAATGTTTCGAGCTGATGCAGCAGGCGGTCGATTGCGGCGTCGACATGATCTCGGTCACGGTCGGCTGGCAGGAGGCGCCCGAGTCCTCGATCGGCCGCGATGTCGCCCCCGGGCACTGGAACTACCTCGCGGCGAAGGCGAAGAAGCTGTTCCCGAACACGCTCATCACCTTCGGCAACCGCCTGCCCGATCCGGTGATGGCCAACCAGTGCATCGCCGAGGGCGTGTTCGACTACTGGGAAGTGTGCCGGCCGATGCTCGCCGACCCCGAGCTCCTGCACAAGGCCGCCGAAGACCGGCTCGACGAGGTGCGCCGCTGCATCGGCTCGCTCAACTGCCTGTCGCGCCTGTTCCGCGACCTGCCCTACACCTGCGCGATGAACCCCGCGCTCGGCCACGAAGTCGAGCCCGAGTACCACGTCACCCCGGCGGCGGTGAAGAAGAAGATCATGATCATCGGCGCCGGCCCCGCCGGCATGGAAGCGGCGATCACCGCCAAGCGCCGCGGCCACGATGTCACCGTGTTCGAGAAGGGCGAGCGCATCGGCGGCAGCCTCGTCGGCTACGCGTCGAACGACCTCGCCCGCCCCGACGACCTGCTCTCGGTGGTGCGCTACTACGAGACGATGGCGCGCAAGATGGAGATCGACGTGCGCTTCAACACCGAGGCCAACGCCAAGTTCATGCGCAGCATCCTGCATCAGTTCGACGTCTGTATCGTCGCCGCCGGTTCGCGCACCGACTTCAAGGCCTACCGCCACCTCGACGGCCGCGAACTGCTCGTCGATGCGCTCGACGTCGCCACAGGTAAGGTCGTGCCGGGCAAGCGCGTGGTGATGGTGGGGGCGGGCAAGATCGGGCTCACGCTGGCCGAATCGTTGTGCAAGCAGGGCCACGAGGTGGTGCTCGTGGAAGAGGAAAAACGCATCGCCGGCGATGTCATGCCGTCGTTCAAGTGGCGCCATTCGGCGTGGATCGAGGAACTCGAGATCCGCACCCTGACCTCTTCGCAGCTCGCCCGCGTGAGCGCAGAGGGGGCGACGATCCGCAACGCCCAGGGCGAGGAGATTTTCGTCGCCGCCGACAGCGTCATCGTGTCCGGGCCGCGCCAGGCCAACCACGACCT
Organism: Thauera aromatica; assembly: GCF_023093595.1. GTDB lineage: Bacteria > Pseudomonadota > Gammaproteobacteria > Burkholderiales > Rhodocyclaceae > Thauera > Thauera aromatica_A. Next base: position 88,104 of record NZ_JALLIK010000105.1, on the reverse strand, counting down.
GTTCCACGAGTTCCAGTGGATGATCGACGAGCTGCACGGTGCCGGCGACGCGGTGATCGCCCGCGGGCTCGATGCGGCGATCCACGAGGGCTACCGCCTCGGCGTCCGGATCTAGATACTTCAGGGGGGCGCGCTGCGCGCGTTCCGTCCAGAGACACCCACAACCACGAGGAGTGCATATGCAGGTACTGCAACCGCCGGGATGGAAACGTCCCAAGGGCTATTCGAACGGAATCATCGCCAGCGGGCGCACGGTGTTCGTCGCCGGCCAGGTCGGTTGGGACGAACAGGAAGTGTTCCGCACCGATGACCTGGTCGGCCAGGTCCGCCAGGCGCTGACCAACATCGTCGCCATCCTCGCCGCCGGCGGCGCCCGCCCCGAGCACATCGTGCGGATGAACTGGTTCCTCGCCGACGCCGCGGAATACAACGCCCGCCTGGCCGAGATCGGCGAAGTGTACCGCGAGCTGATCGGGCGTCACTTCCCGGTAATGATGGCGCTGCAGGTGGCCGGCTACGTCGAGCACGGGGCGAAGGTCGAGATCGAAGTCACCGCGATGCTGCCCGAGTAAGGGCGGAGCGCGCGGCAAGGCGCCGCCGGCTTCGCCCGGCGGCGCGGGGAGGACAGGCGATGGATGTTGAGCTCGAAGCGGCGCCCGCCGCCGCCAGCGGCGGATTCGGGGCGCTGGCGCGCTGGCAGGCGATGCTGGAGCGCCACGCCGAGCTGTTCACCGACATGCTGCCCGGCTCGGCGGTCGGTTTCGTGGCGCGCGCCGGTTCCGGGATCCAGCCCGGCAAGCACGTCGCCGGCGTGGTCGAGCACTGCCGCGACCTCGACATGATGAAGTGGTGCGCGACCGGCCGCGGCATGGTCGCAAGTACCCTGCGCTTTCCGGGCTTCGAGGCGGCCGCGGTCGATCTGCTGTTCGTCGCCGACGAGGCCGCGCTCGCCGCGCTCGAGGCCAGCCTCGACGGCGACGCGCTGTCGACGATCAAGCGCCGGATCCGCCAGGGCGGCATCCTGTTCTTCGTCCTGCGCACGAAGTACGAGCTGCAGGACGCGGGCTACGAGGACTTTCTCGATACCCTCGGCCTGGCCTTTCTGGGAGCCTGCCGATGATCTTCCACAATCCCGCCGGCGCCCCCGAGCTGGCCTGCGACCAGTGCGGCTGCCGCTGGTTCGACCGCATCAGCGGTGCGTGCTACGAGTGCGGCACGAGCGTGCCGGCCGCGGCGGTGGCCGAGTTCGAGCGTGCGCTCGAAGCGTTTGCGGCGACCCGGGCGGCCGTTCGGCAACACACGGCGCACGACTGATCCGGCAGCGCCGCTCCGGATTCATCACCCAGCACTCGGAGGAGACTCATCATGCATATCGTCTGCATCGGCGGGGGGCCGGCGGGCCTGTACTTCGCGATCCTGATGAAGAAGCTCAACCCGGCGCACCGGGTCCGCGTCATCGAGCGCAACAAGCCTTACGACACCTTCGGCTGGGGCGTGGTGTTCTCCGATGCCACCATGGACAACATGCGCGCATGGGACGGCGAGACCGCCGACGCGATCCAGCTCGCGTTCAACCACTGGGACGATGTCGAGCTGCGCTTCAAGGGCAAGGTGATCCGCAGCGGCGGCCACGGCTTCGTCGGCATCGGCCGCAAGCAGATGCTCAACATCCTGCAAGCGCGCTGCGAGGTGCTCGGGGTCGAGCTCGAGTTCGAGCGCGAAGTCGACACCGACGACGAATTCCCCGATGCCGACCTGATCATCGCCGCCGACGGGATCAACTCGCGGATTCGCAGCAAGTACGCCGCAATCTTCCAGCCCGACATCGTCACCCGCCCGAACCGCTACATCTGGCTGGGCACGAACAAGCTGTTCGATGCCTTCACTTTCCTGTTCGAAAGGACCGAGCACGGCTGGTTCCAGGCCCACGTCTACAAGTTCGACGGGCAGACCACGACCTTCATCGTCGAGTGTCCGGAAGCGGTGTGGAAGGCCCACGGCCTCGATGGCGCCGGCCAGGCGCAGTCGATCGCATTCTGCGAGCGCCTGTTCGCGAAGCACCTCGACGGCCACCGCCTGATGAGCAACGCCCGCCACCTGCGCGGCTCGGCGTGGCTCAATTTCCAGCGCGTCAAGTGTGAGCGCTGGCACCACTTCAACGGTTCGAGCCATGTCGTCCTGATGGGCGACGCGGTGCATACGGCGCATTTCGCGATCGGCTCCGGCACCAAGCTCGCGCTCGAGGATGCGATCGAGCTGACCCGCCGCTTCCGCGACCACGGCGATGCGCCGGAGGGGATCGCGGAGGTGCTGGCGCAATACCAGGACGCCCGCCGGATCGACGTCCTGCGCCTGCAGAACGCGGCCTGGAACGCGATGGAGTGGTTCGAAGTCTGCGGCGCGCGCTACTGCGAGCGCTTCGAGCCGGAGCAGCTGATGTACTCGATGCTGACCCGCTCGCAGCGGATTTCACACGAAAACCTGCGCCTGCGCGATGCCGCCTGGCTGGAAGGCTACGAGCGCTGGTTCGCCGCCCGCAGCGAAGGGGCGGCGGGGCAGGAGGGCAAGGCGCCGCCGCCGATGTTCACCCCGTTCCGCCTGCGCGCGCTGGCGCTGGCCAACCGCGTCGTGGTGTCGCCGATGGCGATGTATTCGGCTGAGGACGGCACCGTGGGCGATTTCCACCTGGTGCATTTCGGCGCGCGCGCGCTCGGCGGGGCGGGCCTGCTCTATACCGAGATGACCTGTGTGTCGCCCGATGCGCGCATCACCCCGGGCTGCGCCGGCCTGTACAAGGCGGAACACGTTGCGGCGTGGAGGCGCATCGTCGATTTCGTCCACGCCCAGTCGCCGGCGAAGATCGGCATCCAGCTCGGCCATGCCGGGCGCAAGGGGGCGACGAAGCGCGCCTGGGAGGGCATCGACGAGCCGCTCGAGGACGGCGGCTGGGCGCTGCTCTCGGCGTCGCCGCTGCCCTATCTGGCGCACTCGCAGACGCCACGGGCGATGACCCGGGAGGACATGGCGCGGGTGCGCGAGGACTTCGTCCGCGCCGCACGGATGGCCGACGAGGCCGGCTTCGACATCCTCGAGCTGCATTGCGCGCACGGCTACCTGCTGTCGAGCTTCCTCTCCCCGCTCACCAACCGGCGCGACGACGACTATGGCGGCAGCGTCGAAAACCGCGCGCGCTATCCGCTCGAAGTGTTCGCCGCGATCCGCGCCGTGTGGCCCGCCGGCAAGCCGATGGCGGTGCGCCTGTCGTGTCACGACTGGGCTCCGGGCGGCAACACCGCCGACGAGACGGTCGCCATCGCGCGCTTGTTCAAGGCGGCCGGGGCGGATCTCATCGACTGCTCGTCGGGGCAGGTGGTGCCCGATGCGTCGCCCGTCTACGGCCGCATGTACCAGACGCCGTTCGCCGACCGCATCCGCAACGAGCTCGAGATGCCGACGATGGCGGTCGGTGCGATCTACGACGCCGACCATGTCAACAGCATCGTCGCCGCCGGCCGCGCCGATCTGTGCGCGATCGCGCGCCCGCACCTCGCCGACCCGGCGTGGACCCTGCATGCGGCGGCGCAGATCGGCCATGCCGGCATCGCCTGGCCGAAGCCCTACCAGTCCGCGCGCAGCCAGTACGAAACCAACCTGCGGCGCGAGCGCTCGCCGGGCTGAGGCTCAGTGGCGCGGGAAGGCCAGCCCCAGGTCTTCGACGAACTCGTCGAGCCCGGCGGCTTCGAGCGCATCCCGGGTTTTCAGGACGTAGGCGTGGAGCTCGCCGCGGCGCACGAGCCGCGGCAGCACGGCGAGGCCTTCGCCGCGCAGGGCGTGCAGCACCGCTTCGTCGGCGACCAGCAGCACGGCCATGTCGGCGGGCGCCTCCCCGTCCCAGTCCGCCGCGCTCGCCTGCGGCCCCGTGGCCGGGAAGCGCCAGGTGAGGAGGCGGCCGCGGCGGGCCTTGAACGCCGTGCGGCTCAGCACGCCGATGCTCGCCTGTGCCGGCGGCCATGCCGCGGCGGCGAGCATGCGGGTCCAGCAGGCCGGATCGTACAGTTCGGGAGGAGTGCTCATTGCAGGCGTCTTTCCGGGCGTGGCGGGACTCAGCACCGATGAATAAATCTACTGCGCGGGCCTATTGCGGCGTTGCTCACGCGCTCACTCCTCGCCTATCCAGTGGATATGTCTTGTCGTTCGCTCGCGCCTTGCAGTCGGCTCTGCTCGCTACGATTTCTTCACCGGCGCTCAGGTGTATTACTCTTCCATCCTTCCGCTCGCGGCATCTTTTCGATGGCGTGGAACGTGTTTTGTATACGGTATCATGGATACCTGAATAGGGAGGTCGTCCGCGCATGCGCTCCAGCATTCCCGATTTATCCGCGTTGCGGGCAGGGTCGCGTACCGTGCTCGCGCGCTTGTTGACCCAGGTCGAAAACGCCGACGAGGCGCTCGTCCCGCTGCTCGAGCAGCTGGCGCCCTGGCTCGGCCGGGCCCAGGTGCTCGGCATCACCGGGGCGCCCGGGGCGGGCAAATCCACCCTGATCAATGCGCTGCTGGCCGAACTGCGCCGGCGCGGGCAGCGGGTGGCGGTGCTCGCCATCGATCCCTCGAGCCCGGTCAGCGGCGGTGCGCTGCTCGGCGACCGGGTGCGGATGGGCGAGCATGGCGAGGACGAGCAGGTGTTCATCCGCTCGCTGGCCTCCAGGGGAGCGCTCGGTGGGCTGGCGCGTGCCGCCGAGCGGATGGTCGATGTCCTCGATGCGGCCGGTTTCGACGTGGTTATCGTCGAGACCGTGGGGGTGGGCCAGTCCGAAGTCGATATCCGCCACCTGGCCGACTGCCGGGTGGTGGTCTGTGCCCCCAGCCTCGGTGACGAGGTGCAGGCGGCCAAGGCCGGCATCCTCGAGATCGCCGACATCCTCGTGGTGAACAAGGCCGATCTGCCCCAGGCCGCGCGCACCGTGCACGACCTGCAGGCGAGCGGCGTGCTGCGCAGGGTCGATGGGTGGTCGGTGGAACTCGTGCCGACGGTGGCGAGCGCGGGGCAGGGCGTGGCGGCGCTGGCCGATCTGGTCGAGCGCCACGCCCGCAGCGCCGGAGTCGGGCGGCGGCGGGCCGCCCCGGCGGCGACCGCGGATGCCGCAGGCGGCGGATCGCGGGCCGCCCCGCCGGCCAGCGACGACGCCTTGTTCGCCCAGATCACGGACTGGCGCGCGCAGGGCCGGGGCGTGGCGCTGGCGACGGTGGTGCGCACCTGGGGTTCGTCGCCGCGCCCGGAAGGCAGCCACCTGGCTGCCGATGAGCACTGCGAGTTCATCGGTTCGGTGTCGGGCGGCTGCATCGAGGCCGCCGTCATCGACGAGGCGCAGCGCGTGATCGCCAGCGGCGAGCCGCGCCTGCTCGAATTCGGCGTCAGCGACGAGCAGGCGTGGGAAGTCGGCCTGGCCTGCGGCGGGCGGATTCAGGTTTATGTGGAGCGGATCGGATGAAGACGAAGCTGTTCGAAGCGCTGCTGGTCGAGCGCCGGGCCCAGCGCCCGGTCGCGGTGGTCACGCGGATCGCCGACGGCGCCCAGGCCCTGGTCGGCAGCATGGGGGTGGTCGGTGAGCTGGCGCTCGCCGGCCCCCTGCTCGATGAGGTCGGGCAGCTCCTGCGCGCGGGGCGCAGCGCCATGCTGCGCGACGGCGAGGACGACGTGTTCGTGCGCAGCCACGTGTCGCAGCCACGGCTGGTGATCGTCGGCGCGGTGCATATCGCCCAGGCGCTGGCGCCGATGGCCGCGACCGCCGGCTTCGAGGTCGTGGTGGTGGATCCGCGGCGGGCGTTCGCCACCGAAAAGCGCGTGCCCGGCGTGCGCATGGTTCACGACTGGCCGGACGAGGCGCTGCGCGCCCTCGGCCTCGATGCCCGGACCGCGGTCGTGACCCTGTCGCACGACGCCAAGCTCGACGATCCGGCGCTGATCGCCGCGCTCGCCAGCGACGCCTTCTACATCGGCGCGCTGGGCAGCACCCGCACCCACGCCAAGCGCGTCGAGCGCCTCACCGCGGCCGGCCTCGGCGACCGCCTGGGACGCATCCACGCCCCGATCGGTCTCGATCTGGGCGGGCGGGCGCCGGCAGAGATCGCCGTCTCCATCCTCGCCCAGATCCTGCTGTGCCGCTATCGCGGCGAGGCTGCGAGCGATCCGACCCGGCCACCGCGCCAGGAGGCGCAGAAGGCATCGACGCAATGATCTTCGACGAATTCCCCCTCGCCGAGGCCGATGGCGTGCTGCTCGCCCACTCGCTGAGAACGCCGGCAAAGCGTTTCAAGAAGGGGCGCCGGCTCGATGCCGCGGATCTCGCGATCCTCGCTGCCGCGGGCGTGGCGAAGGTCAGCGGTGCCCGCCTCGAAGCGGACGAGGTCGATGAGGTCCGCGCCGCCGCCGAGATCGCCGCCCTGCTCGCCGCCGCCGATCCCTTGCTCGAGGCCCGCTCGACGCCGACCGGACGCTGCAACCTGCATGCTTCGGGGCGCGGCCTGGTGGTGGTCGAGCCGGCCGTCGTGGACCGCCTCAACAGCGTCGACGAAGGCATCACCGTGGCCACTTTGCCGCAGCACACGGCGGTGCGCCCTGGCCAGGTGGTGGCGACGGTCAAGATCATTCCTTTCGGCGTGCGGCGCGCGTCGATCGAGGCCTGCCGGCAGATCGTCGCCGCGGCGGGCCCGCTGGGTGCGACTGCAGCGAGTCCACTGAGCGCGGCAGCAGCGATTCCGCTGAAGCTCGCGCCCTTCCGCTCCTGCCGGGCGGCGCTGATCATGAGCGCGCACCCGGGCATGAGCGACAACATCTTCGAAACCACGCTTGCCGCCACCCGTCACCGGCTCGCGGTGATCGGCGCCCGGCTGGCGCTGGTGTTGCGCTGCGCGCACGAACACGGCGCGATCGAGGCGATGCTGCGCCAGGCGCGTGCCGCCGGATGCGACCTGGTGCTGGTGTCGGGGGCGACGATCGCCAAGGATCGGCGCGACATCGCCCCCGCGGCGCTGGTCGCGGCCGGCGGCACGGTCGAGCATTTCGGCATGCCGACCGAGCCGGGCAACATGCTCGTTCTCGGCCGCATCGAAGACGTGCCGGTGATCCTGCTCCCGGGCTGCGGGCGCTCCCGGCGCCTGAACGGCCTCGACTGGGTGTTGCAGCGCCTGCTCGCCGGGCTGCCGGTGGGGCGCGAGCAGATCGTGCGGATGGGGGTCGGCGGCTTGATCCGTAATCCGATTCTGGCTGCGGGGGCGCCGCTGGATGAAACCGATGCCGCTGCGGCCGGTGACGAGCACGACGCCGATGAGCCGGCGGGCGCTCCGGCCGCGGAGAGCCCCGCCGCGGAAGGCCCCCGGGTGGCGGCGTTGGTGCTCGCCGCCGGGCGGTCGACGCGGATGGGGGCGGAGAACAAGCTGCTGCTGCCAGTCGACGGTGTGCCGATGGTGCTGTGTGCGGTGATGGCCGCGCGCGCTTCGCGGGCCACTTCGGTCACCGTCGTGCTCGGCCACGAGGCCGGGGCGGTCGAGGCGGCGCTCGCCGGCAGCGGGGCCGGGTTCGCCCGCAACCCCGATCCCGCGCAGGGCATGTCGAGCTCGCTGCGGGTCGGCATCACGGCCCTGGCCGACGACATCGACGCCGTGGTCGTGCTCCTCGGCGACATGCCGCGCATTTCCGCCGCGCACGTGGATCGCCTGATCGAGGCGTTCGATCCGGCGCAGCCGGCCATCATCGTTCCCGAACACCAGGGCCGGCGCGGCAACCCGGTGCTGTGGCCGCGCGCCTTCTTCGCCGAAATGTGCGCGCTGACGGGCGACCAGGGTGCGCGCGGGCTGATCGAACGCCATCCGGAGCGGGTCGTCCGCGTCGCGGTCGACGACGAGGCGATCTTCATCGACGTCGACCGTCCGGCCGACCTGGCGGCGGTGCACGGCGCCTAGCCTCCGGAGGGCGGGCGCGCCGCCGGGTCGGCGCGCGGCGCTGCCCGCGGCAGGCTGGGGCGCAGCAGCAGCGGCCCGAAACGGCACAAGGGCACGAGGATGGCGGCCCCCCACAGCAGGGCGGCGAGCGTGACCGGGCGCAGGCCGAGGCCGGCCACCTCGACCGCTTGGCGCAGCAGCGCGGCCGCCAGCATCAGCAGCGCGGCGGCCCCCAGGCTGGCGGGCAGGGCCAGCGGACGGCCGGTGTGGCGCAGCCCGACGCGGGTCATCAGGCTCAGCATCATCATCCCCAGCGCGCCGACGGTAAACGCATGGATCCAGGTGTTGGCGGGGACGATCCCGCCGAGATCGGCCGCCGCTTTCAGCGCGAAGGCGAGGATCAGCCACAGGAAGCCGAACTGCATCAGCAGCACCAGCGGCTCGTCGATCACCCGCCAGCCTTGCCAGCGCGCCGTGCGCCAGGCGTGGACGAGGGCGCAGAAGAGCGCCAGTCCGCCGCTGAGCGCGCGCGGGGCACCGCCCAGGTCGGCGATCGCGAGGGCGACGACGGCGGCGGTGGCGACCGTTTCCAGCCCGCGCCGGAAGCTCGCCTGGGTGCCGCGGCCGCGGGCGCGCAGCGCGTTGCCGGTGAACACCTGGGTCAGGACGCCGCCCTTGAGGACGAAGAGCACGATGATCGCGTAGAGCGCGGCGTGCAGCGCGCTCGCCGCGCGCGCGGGGTCGGCGCCGGAGTGGCCGGCGTAGAAGGCGATGTTGGCCGCCCACAGCGCCCCGAGGATGGGCAGCAGGAGCAGGTACAGAGGGTTCGCCGCGCGCAGCAGCTGGGGGGCGAGGAAGGCGATCAGCACCGGCAGCAGCAGGTTGTCGATGACCGCCGGGAGGTGTGCCGGAAGCTGCGGGGCGAGGTGGAAGGCGGCCCGCCCGGCGAGCCAGAGGACGACCAGCACCGCCAGCCGGCGGCCGTGGATCTCGGGCGTGCCGGCCCAGCCCGGCAGGGCGGTGAGGGCGATGCCGACGATCACCGCCATCGCGAAGCCGAAGATCATCTCGTGGCCGTGCCACAGCCCGGCCGGCAGCGCGGTGGGCGGCCACAGGCCGTGCAGGGTGGCGAGCCACGCGGCGATCAGCAGCGGGCCGTAGGCGAGGGCGAGGAGGAAGAAGGGGCGGAAGGGGCTCGCCCACAGGGCGGCGGCGAAAAAGGGAGTCTGGTGTCGTGGCATCGTCGAGGTGCACGGTCGATCGAGGCAGGGCGGCAGGCGCTGCCGGGGGGCGGGCGGCGCCGGGCGGACCGGCGTGCACGGCGCGGCCGTCAATGTACCGTGAATCGGCGCGATGTGCTGTGGGTCGAGTGGCTTGTGGCGTGAGGTGCGGAGCGGTGGGCGGGGGACGGCCCGCTGCGCTCGCGGCCCGTGATCGGGCAAGCGGGAGGGGCGGTCGCCGGGTGCGGCGGCCGGATGCGCGGATCGGACACCCGGCCGCCGTCGTGACGGGGTGGAAGACGCAGGCTTAGTCGCGCACGAGGACGAAGCGCTTGTCGCGCACCGTCATCAGCACCTGGCCGCGGTCGTCGAAGCCGGAGTGGTCGGCCGCGCTCATGTCGATCACTCCTTGCGAAGCGCGCATTCCGGAGGTGCGCTCGAGGGCGTCGCGCAGCGCGCTGCGGAACTCCCGGGTGCCCGGCTGCGCGCGTTCGAGCGCCTGCGGCAGGGCGTTCGCCAGCAGCAGGCCCGCGTCATAGACGCCGGCGCCGAAGATCGGCGGGCGCTGCTGGTGCATCTGCTCGTAGCGGCTGACGTACTCGTGGGCGAGGGCGCGCGTCGGGACGTCGTCGGCGATCTCGTCGATGACGAGCAGCATCGGGCCGACGACCAGCGCGCCTTCGACCGCCTTGCCGCCGATCTGGATGAAGGCGCCCGAAGCCGAGCCGTGAGTGTGGTAGATCTCGCCCTTGAAGCCGGCCTCGATCAGCTGGAGGTGGGGCAGCGCCGCCGCGGCGGCGATTCCGGCGACGAGCACGACGTCGGGGCGGGCGGCGATCAGCTTGGCGACCTGGCCGGTGACGCTGGTGTCCTGGCGGCCGTAGCGCTCGCTGGCGACGATGCGGATGTTGGCCGCCTGCGCCTGCTCGGCGAAGGTGTTGTACCAGTTCTCGCCGTAGGGGTCGTTGAGGCCGATGAAGCCCACCGTGCCGACCTTGCGCGCCTGCATCGCCGCGATCAGCCGGCGCGCGATCACGCCGTCGTTGGGGTGGGTCTTGAACACCCAGCGCTTCTTGTCGTCCATCGGCAGCACCACCGCGGCGGTGCCCACCGGGGCCAGCATCGGCGTTTCGGCTTCGGCCATGAACGACAGCACGCCCATCGCGTTGGGCGAACCGGAAGGCCCGATCAGGGCGTCGACGCGTTTCTCGCTGATCAGCTGCTGGGCGGCCTTGACGCTGGCGGTCGGATCGCTGCCGTCGTCGAGGAAGATGTATTCGATGCGGGTGTCGCCGACCTTGTCGGGGAGCAGCGGAATGGTGTTGCGTTGTGGAATGCCGACGAAGGCGGTCGGTCCGGTCGCGGAACCGATCACACCGATCTTCACCTGCGCCTGCACCGGCATCGCGGCGAACAGCGCCGCGCCTGCGAGCGCGAGCAGAAACTTGCCTGTTTTCATCATTGCTCTCCTCCTTTGGTCAGGATGCTGATGGTGTTGCTGTGCTGCTCGGTGTCCGCGCCGGCTCAGGCGATCACGCCCTGGGCGCGCAAGGTTTCGCAGGCCGCGTCCTCCACCCCGGCCTCGCGCAGGACGCGCAGCGTGTCCTGGCCGTAGCGCGGCGGCGGGTTCAGCGCCGTCCGCGCTTCGGGCAGATCCACCGCCATCGGCTGCATGTGGATCGTCCGTCCGTCGGGGAAGGTGGTGGTGGTCAGGCGCCGGTGCACCGCTTCCATGTCGCGTACCGCGGGGATGTCGTGGATGGGCGCGTGCGGAATGGTGGCGGTGCGGAAATCGGCGGTCAGTTCGGTCGTGGGGTAGCGCCGCGTCACCGCCGCGAGGTCGTGGTGGATGGCCTCGCGCTCGCGGTGGCGGCCCTCGTTGGTGGCGCGCTCCGGCGTGGCGATCGAGGCGAAGCGGGATAGTTCGGTGAGCCGCTTCCACTGCACGTCGCTGCCGATCGCAACGTAGATGAAGCCGTCGGCGGTCGGATAGACGTTGGTCGGAATGAACTTGCGGTGCTCGTTGCCGCAGCGGGTGATTTCCCCCGGGTCGCAGTCGAAGTCGAGCAGGGGCAGGGTCGTGATCAGCCAGGACGTCGCGGCCTGCAGCATCGACACGTCGATGCGCCGGCCCTGTCCGCTCTCGGCACGCTCGAGCAGCGCCAGCATCACGTTGGCGTAGACCTCGTCGCCCGCCTTGAGGTCGATCAGCGGCACGCCGGCCAGCGTCGGCGGCCCGGCGGCGTCACCGGTCAGCTCCATGTAGCCGGCCATCGCCTGCAGCACCGGGTCGTAGCCGGGGGCGTCCGGGTAGTCCGGCCCCAGCGCCGAGATCCCGGCCCAGATCAGGTCGGGCTTGGCCGCGCGCAAGGTGTCGTAGTCGATGCCCAGCTGGGCGTAGCGCCGCGGTACGGTGTTGCAGCAGAACACGTCCACGTCGAGGGCCTGGATGATCCGGCGCAGCAGGGCCTGGCCCTGCGGGTCCTTGAGGTTGAGGGCGATCGCTTCCTTGCCGACGTTGGGGGCGATGAAGTAGCTGCGGCGGTCGTCGTCGAGCACCTTGCCGCCGATGTAGCGGTTCGGATCGCCCGGCAGGCCGTCGCCGGCCGGGGTCGATTCGATGCGGATCACCCGCCAGCCGAGCTGGGCGAAGCGCAGCGTGGCGTAGGGCATCGACAGCGCCTGCTCCATGGAGAGAATGGTGCGTTTCTTCATTCCGGCTTCCACGGTTTCCAGTACGGTTTCTCGGCGCGGCCGTGGAGCGCGGCATACACGGCCTCGGGCGTGAACGGCAGGGCGAAGAGGCGGGTGCCGGTGGCGTTGTAGATCGCGTTGGCGGCGGCCGCGGCGATGCAGATCGAGGGCGCCTCGCCGACTCCCTTCGCGCCCTGCGGACCTTCGCCGTCCATCGACTCGATGAAGGAAATGTCCATCTCGGGAATTTCCGGCGCGGTCACCAGCTTGTAGTCGCGGAAGTTCGGGTTGCGCATGACGCCGTTTTCGATCATCAGGTTCTCGGTGAGTGCGTAGCCCTGGCCCATGACCACGCCGCCCTCGATCTGGCCCTCGATGCCGAGCCGGTTCAGCACCCGGCCGACGTCGTGCGCGCCGGTGACTTTCGTCATCCTGACGATGCCGGTGTCGGTGTCGACCTCGACTTCGACGACCTGGGTCGCCCACGCGTAGGCGGCGGAGACGTCGCCCTTGTAGCCCTTGTCCTGGTGCACGCTGGGGGGCTCGTAGTAGTGGGTGGTCATGATCAGCTCGGCGCGCTCGGAAAAGTGCAGGCCGCGGATGAAGCGGGCGAGCTCGACCACGGCCTCGCCGCTGTCGTTGCGCACGATGTGGCCGCCGTAGAGGTCGAGCTCCTCGGCCGCGCAGCCGAACTTCTGCGCCGCGGCGGCGAGGATCTTGGCCTTCGCCTTGCGGGCGGCGCCGATCGCCGAGTTGCCGGCGATGAAGGTGGTGCGGCTGGCGTGGACGCCGACGTCCCAGGGCGTGATCGCGGTGTCGTTGTTGACCACGGTGACCGCGGCGATGGGCAGGCCGAGTTCCTCGCAGACGAGCTGGGAGAGCACCGTTTCCGAGCCCTGGCCGATCTCGGAGGCGCCGGTGATGAGGGTGACGTTGGCGAAGTCGTCGAGCTTGAGGATGGTGCCGCAGCCGTCCGAGGGGTAGATCTTGGCGCCGCCGCCGACGTGCAGCATCGAGGCGATGCCGATGCCGCGCTTGAGCGGGCCGGGGGCGTCGCGTGCGGCGAGGTTGTCGCGGTGCTTGCGCAGGTAGTCGCTGCGCGCGGCGGCGGTGGTGAGGCAGTCCTTGAAGCCGCAGCTCTTGAACACCATGCCCTGGCCGGTGACCTCGCCCGCCTCCTGGGCGTTCTGCAGCCGGAATGCGAGCGGGTCCATGCCGATCGCCTCGGCGAGCATGTCCATGTGCTGTTCGATGGCGAAGGTCGCCTGCAGGTTGCCGTAGCCACGGAACGACCCGGCGTAGGGGTTGTTGGTATACACCGCGGTGGTGTGGTAGTCGCAGTGCGGTACCCGGTACAGCGAGGAGAAGGTCTGCATCATCACGAACGGCGTGGTCGCCCCCCACGAGGTGTAGGCGCCGTTGTCGTGCAGGGTGTGGACCTGGCGGAAGGTCAGGGTGCCGTCCTTTTTGCAGCCCGAGCGCAGGGTGAGCAGCACCGGCTGGCGGGTGGGCGAGGCGAGGAACTCTTCCTCGCGGCTGAACACCAGCTTCACCGGGCGCCCGGCGGTGCGGGCGAGGAACACGCAGATGACTTCGAACGGATAGACGTCGAGCTTGGAGCCGAAGCCGCCGCCGATCGGCGGCTGGATGATGCGGATGCGCGCCGGGTCCATGTTCAGGTACTCGGCGAACTCGCGCTTGTGCAGGAAGGGCACCTGGGTGTTGGAGTACATCAGCAGGTTACCCGAGGCGTCGAACTCGGCGATGATCCCCGACACCCCCAGGCAGCAGTGGGTGACGTAGTGCAGGCTGAAGGTGTCCTCGAGGATCACGTCCGATTCGGCCTCGCCCTGGGCGATGTCGCCGTGGCCGTAGTCGAAGCGCATCGCGACGTTGCCCGCGCGCCCGGGCTCGAGGACGCTGCCGTCGGCGGCGAGCCGCGGCGGGTGGATCTGCACCGCGCCGGGGGCGACCGCGGCGGCGGGGTCGGCGAGCACCGGCAGGTCTTCGTATTCGACCCGGATCAGGCGCAGCGCCTGCTCGGCGATCTCCTCGCTGTCGGCGGCGACCGCGGCGATCTCGTCGCGCTGGCTGCGCACCCGGTCGCCCTTCAGCGGCAGGTGGTCGCGGGCGACGCCGATCGGGCGCTGGTCGGGGACGTCGGCGGCGGTGATCACCGCGTGCACCCCGGGCAGGGCGCGCGCCGCGGAGGTGTCGATGCTCAGGATGCGGGCATGGACGCGGGCCGAGCGCAGGATCCTGGCGTAGAGCTGGCCGGGCAGGTTGAGGTCGTGGAGGTAGCGCGTCTTGCCGCTCGCCTTTTCGGGCGCGTCCTTCTTCTGGATGCGCTTGCCGATCAGGGTGTCGCGCTCGATCTGCTGCGGATGTGCTGCGATGTTCATCGTTCGCCTCCCCTCAGTGGCCGCCACAGCACGACGTGGTCGTGGCCGAGATCGCGTCGACGATCTTGCGGTAGCCGGTGCAGCGGCACAGGTTGCCTTCGATGCCGCGCTTGATCGTGGCCTCGTCGGCGTCCGGGTGGGCGTCGAGGACGTGGCTGGCCTGCATCACCATCCCCGGCGTGCAGAAGCCGCACTGTACCGCACCGTGCTCGACGAAGGCGGCGCGCAGGGCCTCGCTGCGCTGCTCGCCGGCGAGCCCTTCGATGGTCACCAGCTCGCGCCCGTCGCAGTCGGCGGCGAACATCAGGCAGGCGTTCATCGTCGTGCCGTCGACCCGGATCGTGCACGCGCCGCACTCGCCTTCGCCGCAGCCGTACTTGGTGCCGGTGAGGCCGAGGACGGTGCGCAGCATCTCCAGCGCGCTCATGTCGACCGGCACGGTGACCCGCCGCCGGACGCCGTTCAGGGTGAATTCGATGTCATGCTTGAGCGACATGGTCGAGCATCCTCTTGGTCATGTTGTGGATCAGTTCCTTGCGGTACCAGGCGCTGGCGCGGACGTCGTCGATCGGGTCGACCTCGTCGCGCGCCACGGCGGCGGCGCCCGCGATCGTCGCCGGGGTCAGGGGGCGGCCTTCGAGCACGGCCTCGGTGCGGCGGGCGCGGACCGGGGTGGGGGCGACCGCACCGAAGGCGATGCGCACGTCGCCGAGGGCGCCGTCGATGAGGGTGCCGGCGATCGCGATCGAGATCGTCGAGATGTCGAGCGCGGGGCGGGTGCCGAACTTGAAGAAGTGCGCCACCCGGCCCGGTGCGGGGAGCGGGATGCGCACGCCGGCGAGCAGTTCGTGAGGTTCGCGCCGGGTCCGGCCGGGGCCGGTGAAGTAGTCGGCGATCGGCAGCCGGCGGCGGGCGATGTGGCCGTTGGGCTTGGCCGCGAGCTCGACTTCGGCGTCGAGGGCGAGCAGCGGCACCAGGGTGTCGCCGGCCGGCGAAGCGTTGCTGATGTTGCCGCCGATCGTGCCGGCGTTGCGGATCTGGTCGCTGGCGAAGCGGTCACAGGCTTCGGCCAGCGCCGGCAGGCGGGTGCGCACCAGCGCGCTGGCGAGCAGCTCGGTGATGGTGGTGAGCGCGCCGATGCGGATCGCGCCATCCTCGAGGGCGATGCCCTGCAGTTCGGGAATGCGGCGGATGTTGAGCAGGGTGGGCTGGATGCGGATGCGTCCGGCCCGGCTCTGCGGCATCAGGTCGGTGCCGCCGGCGAGGATGGTGACGCCGTCATGTCGGTGGAGGCAGTCGAGCGCCTCTTCCAGGCAGGTCGGCGCGAGATAGCGTTCGATGGTGTTCATGCGGTTTCCTCAGAAGCGGATCGGTTCCTGGTAGCGGCCGAAGACCTTCACCAGCTCGCGGGTGATCTCGCCGACGCTGGCATAGGCCTTGACCGCGTCGACGATCGCCGGCATCACGTTGGCACCGTCGCGGGCATCGGCGCCGACGCGGGCGAGCGCGCGCGCCACCGCGTCGGCGTCGCGCTCGGCGCGGACCTGGGCCAGGCTGGCGATCTGGGCGCGGGCGTCGTCTTCGTTGTAGGGGTGGAATTCGACCGGGTGCTCGTCCTCGTGCTCGTTGCGGTAGCAGTTGACGCCGACCTTGGGGAAGGCGCCCGACTCGATGTTCTGCTGCATCCGGTAGGCCTGGGCGGAGACCTTGGCCTGGATCGCCCCTTCCGAGATCAGCTTGACGATGCCGCCTTCGGCATCGGTCTCGGCGATGATTTCCTCCATCTTCGCGCGCATCTGGTTGGTCATCGTCTCGACGTACCAGGAGCCGCCGAGCGGGTCGACGGTCTCGGTCAGCCCCATCTCCTCGATCAGGATCTGCATGGTGCGCAGCGAGATCCGTGCCGAATACTCGGTGGGGATGGTGTAGGCCTCGTCGTAGGAGCACAGCGCCATCGTCTGGGTGCCCGACAGGGCGCTGATCAGGGCGTAGTAGGCGCCGCGCACGATGTTCAGCTCGGGCTGCTCGAAGGTCAGCCCGCCACCGCCGCCGGCGGCGATCATGCGCAGCCACATCGAGCCCGGGCTCTCTGCCTTGTATTCCTCCTTCATGATCTTGGCCCACAGGCTGCGCCCGGCGCGGAACTTCGCCACCTGCTCGAAGAGGTTGCCGAAGATGTTGAAATTGTAGGACAGGCGGCCGGCAAACTCGTCGACGTGGAGGCCGCGGCGGATCGCCTCGTCGGCGTAGGCGCGGGCGATGCAGAACGCGTAGGCCATCTCCTGCGCCGGAGTCGCGCCCGATTCGCGGATGTGATAGCCGCAGACCGACACCGGGCTGTACTTGGGAGCGTGGCGGGCACAATACTCGATGGTGTCGCCGACCAGCCGGATCGAGGGCTCGACCGGGAAGATCCAAGTGCCGCGGCCGATGAATTCCTTGAGGATGTCGTTCTGCGCGGTGCCGCGCAGTTTGGTGACGTCGTAGCCGCGCTTTTCCGCCATCGCCAGGTACATCGCGATCGCGATCGCCGCGGCGCCGTTGATCGTCATCGACACGGTGATCTTGTCGAGGTCGATGCCGTCGAAGGCGAGCTCGAAGTCGCGCAAGGTGTCGATCGACATGCCGACGCGGCCGATCTCGCCCTCGGCGAGCGGGTCGTCCGAGTCGAGGCCGATCTGGGTGGGCAGGTCGAAGGCGACGTTGAGCCCGGTCTGGCCGTTGGCGATCAGGTACTTGAAGCGCTGGTTGGTGTCGCGCGGATTGCCGAAGCCGGCGTACTGGCGCATCGTCCACGGCTGCTTGCGGTACATCAGGCGGTGGATGCCGCGGGTGAAGGGGTATTCGCCGGGGGCGCCGATCATCGCTTCGCCGCCGCTGGCGTCGACGTCGGCCCGGGTGTACAGCGGCTTCACTTCGAGGCCGGACTCGTTGAACACGGCTTTCGGTTCGACTGGGGCGCGGTCGTTCATGGGGCGTTCTCCCGGATGTAGGACACCACCGCCTCGAGCCGCGAGCCGGTGGGAAAGATGCCCGCGAAGCCCAGTTCGCGCAGGGCGTCGTGGTCCTGGGCGGGCAGGTTACCGCCGATCATCCACAGCTTGTCGGTGAGGCCGCCGGCTTCGAGCAGGGGCTTGAGCTTGCGGCAGAAGGGCAGGTGCGAGCCGGCCATGCTCGACAGCGCGACGACGTCGACGTCCTCGTCGAGGGCGATGCGGGCGACCGCCTCGGGGGTCTGGCGCAGGCCGGTGTAGATGACTTCGAAGCCGGCGTCCATCATCGCGCGGGCGACGATCTTGGCGCCCTGGTCGTGGCCGTCGAGGCCGGGCTTGGCGAGCAGGACGCGGATCCGGCGTGCCGGCATCGCCTGGGTCGGTGAGCTCATGCGCTAACCTCCTTTGCAATGATGAGCTTGAGAATTTCGCTGGTGCCGCCACCGATCAGGGTGAAGCGGATGTCGCGCAGATAACGCTGCACCGGGTACTCCATCGCGTAGCCGTAGGAGGCGAACACGCGCGCGGCCTGGTCGCACACGGTGGCCGCGGTCTCGGTGGCGAACAGCTTCGCCATCGCCGCCTCCTTGTGGTGGGGGCGGCCGGCGCCGTGCAGCCAGGCGGCATAGTGGACGAGGTGGGTGGCGGCCTCGAGGCCGGTCGCCATCTCGGCGAGCTTGAGCTGGATGGCCTGGAAGCGGTCGATCGGCTTGCCGAACTGGACGCGCTCGCCGGCGTAGCGCACCGCCTCGGCGAGCGCGGCACGCGCGCCGCCGAGCGCCATCGCGCCGGTGAGGATGCGGATCTCGGCGAGGGTCTTCCTGAGGTGGGCTTCGCCGTCGCCTTCCTCCTTCGACAGGCGGTGGCTGTCGGGCACGAAGCAGTCGTCGAAGGCGAGCTCGGAAGTCGGCAGCGCCCACACGCCCATCTTGTGGATCGCGCGCCCGATGACGAGACCGGGGAAGTCCTTCTCGACGAGGAAGATCGTCAGCTTTTTCTCCTCGCCGGCGCGCGCGAACACGGTGAAGAAATCGGCCACCGGGGCGGCGGTGATCCAGGTCTTGCGCCCGTTGAGGACGTAGCCGCCGTCGACCTTGCGGGCCTGGGTGGCGATGCCTGACAGGTCGGAGCCGGCGCCCGGTTCGGTCATGCAGATCGCGCCGATCTTGTCGCCGGCGAGCGCGGGCTTGAACAGGCGCTCGATGATGTCGGGGCCGCCGAGCATGTGGAGGAACTTCGTGCCCATCAGCGACTGCATCGCCGCCGCGCCGGCGAGCGACATCGAACCGCGCGCGATCTCGGCGAGGGCGAGGCAGAACTCGGTGAGGCCGAGGCCGCTGCCGCCGGCCTCCTCCGGGTAGCGCATGCCGAAGAAGCCGAGCGCGGCCAGTTCGTGCACGAGCGCGCGGGGATAGGCGCGGGCCTCGTCGAGGGCAGCGGCCTGGGGGGCGATGCGCGCGTCGCAAAAGCGCGCGAAGGTGTCGCGGATGGCCTGCTGCTCTTCGTTCAGGTCGAAGTCCATGGTCAGGCCGCCTGCTCCGGTTCATAGCCGTACAGCGTGCGCGCGGCCGCGGCCGAGATCACGCCGTTGCGGACCTCCTCGGCGAGCGCCTTGCGGCTGCGCCGCTTCGGGTCGCCGTAGCCGCCGCCGCCGCTGGCGACCTGGTGGTAGATCGTGCCCTTGGGCACGCCGGTGATCAGGTCCTTGTTCTTCGGCACCACGACGGTGCCGTCGGGGTAGTGCAGGCGGATGAAGTTGAGCCCGCCCTCGCCGCCGCCGAAGAGGCCGAACGCGGGCTCGAAATCGCCGTCGCCGAAGGTCACGAGCTGGGTGTCGTCGGAGCCGATCTCGAAGATCGTCTCCACCCCGAGCCCGCCGCGCCACTGGCCGGCGCCGGCCGAGTCGGTCAGCAGTTCGTGGCGGATCAGGCGGTGCGGGGTCTGCTGCTCGAACATCTCGTAGTCCTGGTCGAGCACCCCGCCGGAAGCGTCGATCATGCCGATGTGGTCGTAGCCGTCGGTGCCGCGCATCGCGCCCGAGCCGCCCTTCAGGCCCATGAAGCCGATGTCGACGTAGGCCTCGTTCTTCTTCGGGTCGATGCCGGTGGTGAGCGAGCACAGCAGGTTGTTCCAGCCCGCGGTGACGCGGTCGGGCATCACCGGCGCGAGTGCGCGCTGGATGGCGTCGGCGTTGGGCGGGCAGAGGTGGTTGCCGAAGGTGGTGGCCTTCGGATAGGAGGCGTTGAGCAGGGTGCCTTCGGGGATCACGATCTCGATCGGCTGGACCATGCCCTCGTTGTGCGGGATGTCGGGATTGACCATCTGCAGCAAGGTGAGGATGGTGGCCGAGGCGCTGGAGGTGAAGGTGCCGTTGACGAAGCCGTTGGTCTGCGGGTCGGTGCGCGAATAGTCGAAGCGGATCGAGCGGTCGGCGACCTCGATGTCGACGCGGATGGTGAACTTGCTGCCTTCATGGCGGCCGTCGTAGTAGACGTAGCCCTCTCCCGAATAGCGGCCGTTGGGAATCTTGGCGATCTCCGCTTCCATCATCCGCCGGGTGGCATCGAACAGCGCGCTCTTGTGCGCTTCGTAGCTCGCCACCCCGTACTTGCCGAGCAGCTCGAGCAGGCGGCGCTCGCCGACCGTGCACGCGCCCATCTCGGCCTTCATGTCGTGCTGCACGATGTCGAGGCGGATGTTGGCGAAGATCAGGTTCCACACGTCCTTGCGCAGTTTGCCCTTCTCCACGACCTTGACCGGCGGGATGCGCAGCGCCTCCTGCCACACTTCGACCGCGTTCGGGTTGTAGCCGCCGCGCACGTTGCCGCCGATGTCGGCCTGGTGGCCCTTGACCGCGGTCCATGCGACCAGCCGGCCCTCGAAGAAGATCGGCTTGAACACGGCGACGTCGTTGTTCTGGTTGCCCAGGCTGAAGACGTCGTTGTGGAAGATGACGTCGCCCGGGTGGAGGTCGTCGCCGAAGTAGTCCTTGATGTACTTGCACACCGGCGCCAGCGAGAACGCGAGGATGGGCAGGTTCTCGGTCTGCTCGAGCATGTTGCCGTCGCCGTCGTAGAGGCCGGTGACGTAGTCCTTGGCCTCGCACAGGATCGGCGAGCGGGTGGTCTGCTCCATCGAGATGCTCATCTCGTCGGTGATCGACTTGAAGGTCCGCGCATAGACCGAGAGCAGGATCGGATCGATTGCGGCGCGCTGTTCGGGGGTGCTCATGCCACGGCCTCCTTCTGTTCGCGGATGCAGGACTGGACGAGATCTTCGCGGCCCTTGCGGTAGAGCGCGAAGGAGCCGAGCGCGTCGATGACGCAGTCGTAGGCGGCGCTGACGAAGATCGCCGTCGTCTCCTGCTCGATCATCGCCGGGCCGGTGATGCGGTTGCCGAAACGCAGGCGGTGGCCGTCGTAGACCGGCACGGTGTCGAAGCTGCGGCTCTCCGGGATGTACACCGGGCGCTCGCCCTTGCGCGCGTGGCCGGCGTCTTCGCCGCTCCAGCTCTTCTCGTGTGCCTGCGGCTTGTCGGTGAGGCCGATCGCCTGCACGCGCACGTTGATGATTTCCACCGGGGTGTGCTCCTGGGCGAGCTCGTAGCCGTAGAGCCGGTTGTGCTCGGCGTGGAAGGCGGCGGCGATGGCGGCGAGGTCGTGGCGCTCGAGGTGCTCGCGCGCGACCGCGAACGAGACTTCGTGGTACTGCTTGACGTAGCGGCAGTCGAACTTGATCTCGAAGCGGCGACGCGCCGGCGGGATGCGCTCGGCGTCGAGCTGGGCAGCGCCCTCGGCGGCCATGTCGTCGATCGCGGCGTCGAGGCGGGCCCAGTCGACGGCGTCGAGGCGGGAGACGAAGGTGCGCACGAAGTCGTGCTTGAGCTCGCTCATCAGCATGCCGAAGGCGCACAGCACGGACGACTCGCGCGGCACGATCTGGAGCGGGATCTCGAGCTCGTCGCAGATCAGGCAGGAGTGGATCGGTCCGGCGCCGCCGGCGGGAATGAGCGGGAACTCGCGCGGATCGAAGCCGCGCTTGATGGTGACCTCGCGCACCCCCTGCGCCATGCTGTTGCACGCCACCCGGTACATGCCGGCGGCGGCGTCCTCGATGGACAGTCCGAGCGGGCGGGCGATGTGCTCCTCGATCGCGCGGCGCGCGGCGTCGAGGTCGAGCTTCATCTTGCCGCCGGCGAAGAACTCGGGGTCGAGGTAGCCGAGCACGACGTTGGCGTCGGTGGTCGCGGGCAGGGTGCCGCCGCGGCCGTAGCAGGCCGGCCCCGGATCGGCGCCGGCGCTTTGCGGCCCCATGCGCAGCAGGCCGCCTTCGTCGATCCAGCCGATCGAGCCGCCGCCGGCGCCGATGGTGTGGATGTCGAGCATCGGCAGCGCGATCTTGTAGCGGGCGATCTCGCCGTCGTTCTTGAGCATCGGCGTGCCGACCGCGATCGAGGTCTCGAAGCTGGTCCCGCCCATGTCGGTGACGATGCACTTGTCCTGGCCATGGGGGCGCACGTAGAACAGCCCGGCGCCGGGGCCGCCGGCCGGCCCGGAGAGCAGGGTGAGGGCGGCGCGCTCGCGGGCGAGCTGGGGCGAGATCACGCCGCCGTTGGACTGCATGATCAGCAGCAGGCCGCCGAAGCCGATGCCTTTCAGGCGGCCGACGAGCTGGTCGAGGTAGTGGTTGAGCTTGGGGCCGACGTAGGCGTTGAGCGCGGTGGTGCTCAGGCGCTCGTAGAAGCGGATCGAAGGCAGCAGATCGGTCGACACCGACAGGTGGGCGCCGGGCAGGGCACGGCGCACGCGCTCGGCGGCGGCACGTTCGTGGGCCGGATTGGCGAACGAGTTCATGAAGCAGATCGCCACCGCGTCGACCTTCTCGTCGCCCAGCAGCGCGATCGCGGCGTCCAGTTCGGCCTCGTCGAGGGGGGCGATTTCGTTGCCGTCGCGGTCGAGGCGGCCGCCGATGCCCTGGCGCAGGTAGCGCGGCACCAGCGGTTTGACGTTGGTGTAGCGGTTGTTGTACTGCTCCTCGCGGATGCCGCGGCGCATCTCGAGGGCGTCGCGCACGCCGGCGGTGGTGAGCAGGCCGCATTTCGCCCCGGTGCCGGTGAGGGTGGCGTTGGTCGTCACCGTGGTGCCGTGCACGATGGTGTCGATGCGCGCGGCCAGCGCCTCCAGCGTCAGTGGCGGGTCCATGCTCGCGGCGATTTCGGCGAGGCCGTTTACGACGGCGATCGACGGATCCGCAGGTGTCGACAAGGTCTTGAATATCGCCGGCTCGGCGGTGCCGTGGATCACGACAAAGTCCGTGAACGTGCCGCCGACGTCGATCCCGATCTTCAGCGTCATTGGATGTGCTCCAGGTGGGACGGCCGTGCGACCAGCCGGCGCACGTCGTCTTTGCGGATCTTGCCCAGGGCGGTGCGCGGCAGCTGGTCGGTAAACACCACCTCCTTGGGAAGCTTGTAGCGGGCGATGCGTCCTTCGAGAATCTGCAGGACCTGTGCCGCGTTCAGTTCGTGGCCTTCGGCGACGACCACGACGGCGACGACGATCTCGCCCCAGCGCGGATGGGGGCGGCCGACGACGGTGACTTCGGCGATCTGCGGGGCTTCGGCGAGTACCGCTTCGATTTCGGCGGGATAGATGTTCTCGCCGCCGGAAATGATCAGGTCCTTCTTGCGGCCGTCGATGTAGAGATAGCCTTCGTCGTCCTGGTGGCCCATGTCGCCGGTGCGGAACCAGCCGTCGACAAAGGCGGCGGCGGTGCCGTGCGGGTCGTTCCAGTAGCCGCTCATCACGTTCGGGCCCTGGACCAGGATCTCGCCGGTGACGCCCGCGGGAACGTCGTGCCCGGCGCCGTCGATGAGGCGGATGCGGGTGTAGCGCGCGGCGCGGCCGGTGGAGGCGGGCTTGCGGGCGACGTCCTCGGGGCGCAGGCAGGCGGCGATCGGACAGGTTTCGGTGGCGCCGTAGATCGACACCAGCGGGATGCCGCGCTCGAGCAGGGCGTGGACCAGGCGCTCGGGGACGATCGTCGAGCCGGTGGAGATCATGCGCAGGCTGGAGAGGTCGGCGTCGGCCCAGCGCGGATGGGCGAGCATCATCTCGATCTGGGTGGGGACGAGCACGGTGAGGGTGATGCGCTCGCGCTCGATCGCATCGAAGGTGGCATCGGCGTCGAACTTGGGCTGCAGCACCACGGTGGCGCCGACCGACAGCGCCGGAGTGGTCTGGTTGTTGAGGCCGCCGACGTGGAACAGGGGCAGGTTGACGAGGACGCGGTCGCTGGCGGTCAGACCGTGCAGGTCGATGCTGTTGGCCGCGTTCCAGATCAGGGCGTCCTGGCTCAGCAGCACGCCGCGGGGCTTGCCCGTCGACCCCGAGGTGTAGCAGATCAGCAGCGGCGTCGCGGTGTCATCGCCGGCCGGCGGTGTCGTGCGCCCTTCGGCGCGGGCAAGGAAGGAATCGAGCCCGATCCAGCCGGCGGGCAGCGGGCCCAGCGCCACCAGGGTGGCGTCGGGGAGCGTCCGCCGGATGTCGTCGATCGCGTCGGCGAACGGGCTTTCCGCGATCAGCACCGCCGGCGGGCAATCCTCGAGCAGGCGGCGGTGCTCGGCGCCGGCCAGGCGCCAGTTCATCGGCATGAACAGGGCGCCCAGGCGGGCGCAGGCGAACAGCGCGACGAGCGTCTCCGGCCGGTTGTGACCGAGATAGGCGACGCACTTGCCGTGCCCGCTGCCGGTGGCGTCGAGCGCTGCGGCGAAGCGCTCGATCCGCGCGGCGAACTGTGCATAGTTCAGGTCCTGTCCGCCGAAGCGGAGCGCGACCTTGCCGGGCGTCGCTGCGGCGTGACGCGCAATCCACTGCCAGAGCCCCATGCTCCTCCTCCTTTGTCGTCAGCTGCGTCCGGCGTCTGTCGCGCCGTGTACGCTTCAAGCGGTTGTCGATCTTCGGGGCGTTCCCCCGCGGTGGGCGTTGCACACGCCTCTTCCGGCCAGCGGCCGCGGGGTGAGGGACTGCGGGTCAGGCGCGGGCATCTCCCACTTCGAGGACGACGGCCATCGCCGTGTCGCCGGCGGCGCAGCCGGCAAACAGGCCGAAACCGCCGCCGCGCAGCGCGAGTTCCTCGATCAGCTCGATGATCGCGCGCGTCCCCATCGGCGCCTGCGGATGGCCCCAGACCAGGGAACAGCCGTAGTTGTTCATGCGCATCAGGTCGGCGCCGGTTTCACGGGCGAACACCAGGTCGTTCACCGCGAACGGGTTGTGGGTTTTCACCGCGTCGATGTCGGCGATGCCGCGGCCGGCCTGGGCGAGGGCGTTGTGGGCCGCCGGGATGGTCGCCTCGGGCATGTAGGCGAGCTCCGCCCGGGCGAGGCCGAAGCCGTGCAGGCGCACCGCGATCGCCGGGTCGCGGGACAGCTCGCGTGCGCGCTCGGGCGTCGTGACGAGGATCGCGGCGTTGCCGTCGGCCGGGTGGGTCTGGCCGCCGTAGGTGATCGTCCCGCCGGTCGCGACCGGTTTCAGCCGGGCCAGGCTTTCGGCGCTCGAGCGCACCACCCCTTCGTCGCCGTCGAGGGTGGCGACGGTCTTGCGGAAATCGGCGCTCGGCACGTCGAACGGCAGGCTCATGAAGCGCTTCAGGAAGGCCGCGCCGTTTTCCAGCGCCTGGGCGTACTGCTCTTCGCGGCGAAGCACGACTTCGTGCTGCTGCGCGGTCGTCACGCCGTGCCGGGCGGCGACGTTTTCGGCGGTCTGCAGCATCGAATGGCCGCCGAGAGGGTCGCAGCCGAAGTTGTCCATGACCCAGTTTTCGGCGCTGCCGGTGCCGCCGGGGGCGCGCGGGTTCGGGTAGTACAGGTGGGGGCCGTTGGAGGTGCGGTCGCAGTTGATCGCGAGCGCGACGCTGGCCAGTCCGGCGTCGACTTCCTGTGCCGCGGCGAGCAGGGTGCGCACGCCGGTGGCACAGGCCTGCATCATCGTCGGCCCGCCCGCGCGGTGGGCGCCGATCAGCCCGGCGAGCCAGGGCAGGCCGTAGAAGGCGTGCTTTTGCGGCACCGAGAAACCGAGCACGCCGTAGTCCAGGATCGCCGGGTCGATGCGCCGGCGGCCGAGCTCGTGGCGGGCCACGTGGGCGGCGAACTCGATGCTGTGCAGGTTGGAAAAGCTGCCTTGCCAGCGCGCGAAGGGGGTACTCCAGTAGGCGCCGTAGGGAATTTCTGCCCGGTACTTCATGTGGAAACTCCTGGGTTCGTTCTGGTGTGGTGAGTGCGGCGTGCCGGTGCGGGGCGCTTGCTTCAGGGCCTGGCGGCTGGGGGGCGAAGCCCGTCGCCGGTGGCGGGCCGGGGCGTGTCGAGGCCCACGGCGTGGATGAACGCGACCCGGGCCTGGCCGAGGTGTTCGAGCATCGCTGCCGCGGCGAGCTCGCCGTCGCCGGTCGCGAGCGCGGCGGCGAGCCGCCCCAGGCCGTGCAGCACGATCTTGCGGGTGGCGTAGTCGTCGAGCGTCAGGCGGCGGATCCGCTGCATGTGGTCCGCATACTGCTCGATGATGTGGACGAGGCGGGGGTTGGGCACCAGCGCCAGCCAGGCGGCGCGGAAGCGGATGTTGGCGCCGCGGAAGGCATCGGCGTCACCCTGTTCGTGGGCCCGCGTCGCGGCCTGCAGCGCCTCGTCGAGTGGGCGGCGCACTTCGACCGAAGTGGTGAAGCGGGCGACGTGGCGGATCGCTGCCGGTTCGACCAGGGAACGGATCTCGTAGATGTCGTTGACGTCGTCCAGGGTCAGCTCGGGGACGATGAAGCTGCGCCCGTCGGAAGCGAGCAGGCCTTCGCTCGACAGGCGGCGCAGCGCTTCGCGTACCGGCGTGCGGGACACGCCGAGCTGCTCGGCGAGCTGCACTTCCTGCAGGGGCTGGCCGCCGGCGATCAGGCCGTCGCGGATGGAGGCGCGCAATTTGTGATAGACCTGCTCGCCGAGGGCGAGCGGCCGTTCTATGGGCTTGAGAGGGGAGAGCGTCGAAGCCATCGGGGAAGCCTTGTGGAGCCGGATCAGGTGAGCGGAATTCATTGATGAATACTGTATACAGTATTTTTTGCGATGTAAACCGTTCGATCGGCACTCCGCAGTGCGCCGGGCGGGCCGTGCACGGCCGCCGGACCTGCGCTGTGCAGGACAGGACGCAGCGCTGGTCTCAGCGCCGGCGGAGCCTGGCGTTCATGTGCCTGCGCCGGGCGGGGGGGCGGGTTCTTCTTTCCAGCGCTTCATCAACGGGTGTTCGATGTCGAACAGATCGAGCGCCTTGCCTACGCTGTGATCGACGATGTCGCCGAGGCTTTGCGGCTTGCTGTAGAACGCAGGCACCGGGGGCAGGATCACGGCCCCGTAGCGGGCCGCCCGGGCCATCATTTCGAGGTGTCCGAGGTGGAGGGGCGTCTCCCGCACCATCAGCACCAGGGGGCGGCGCTCTTTGAGGCAGACATCGGCGGCGCGTGTCAGGAGGTTGTCGTTGTAGGAATGGACGATGCCCGACAGGGTCTTGATCGAGCACGGCGCAACCAGCATTCCCGCGGTGCGGAACGAGCCGCTGGCGATCGAGGCGCCGATGTCGCCGTGGGGGTGGAGCACATCGGCCAGGGCCTCGACCTGCGCCACCGTCCACTCGGTCTCCTCGACGACGGTCCGCTTGGCCGAAGGGGAGAAGATCAGATGGGTTTCGATGCCCGCCATCGCCTTCAAGGCCTGCAGCGCCCGGATGCCGTAAATGACGCCCGAAGCGCCGGAAATGCCGATGATGATCCGCTTCATGTGTGTTCTCCGGCCATGCTCCATTTTAGTGTGCGGGATGCGCGCTGCGCGGACGGGGGAGGGCGTCAGCGGACGGGGTCGGGTGCAGGGCGGGGCCGACATGCTAGCCGAGCCCCCGCCGTCGGACCAGCGCCGGCGCCGAGGCGGGGCCGCGTGGCGGGGCATTCCCGAGCGGGCCATTCCCGAGTTGACTGGTCATCGCCGCGGCGTATGCTTTCCAGGCTGTTCATGCGGTCTGCGGGGCGATCGAATCCTGCGCTCCGGCCTCGCGCCGCAACGTGCCCCGCACGCTGTCGGGTCACCAACGACCAGGAGATGATCGATGTGGAAAGCACTGCACATTGATCCCGCCAAGTGCACCGGCTGTCTGCAATGCGAGATGGCCTGCTCCTTCGAGCACACCGGGGTCATCAATCCGAGCAAATCGCGCATCAAGGTGTTCAACTTCGAACACGAAGGCAGGAAGGTGCCGTACACCTGCACCCAATGCACCGAGGCCTGGTGCCTGAATTCCTGTCCGGTCGATGCGATCCGCATCGACCTCGCGACCGGTGCGAAGATGGTGTTCGAGGATACCTGCGTCGGCTGCAAGGTGTGCACGATCGCCTGTCCGTTCGGCACGATCAACTTCAACCAGGACACCGGCAAGGTGCAGAAATGCGACCTGTGCGCAGGCGATCCGGCCTGTGCGAAAGCCTGTCCGACCGCGGCGATCACCTATGTGGACGCCGACTGGACCGGTATCGAGCGCATGCGCGCCTGGGCCGCGAAGGCCAACACGCCGGCTTCGGCCGCTTCCTGAAGGAGGACGCGTCATGGGATGGAATCGCAAGATCCTGCGGGTCGACCTGGCACGGGGCACCTGTACGGAAGAGCCGCTGAACATGCAGTGGGCGCAGGACTACCTCGGCTCGCGCGGGCTGGCGACCAAATACCTGGTGTCCGAGATCGACCCCAAGGTCGATCCGCTGTCGCCCGACAACAAGATGATCATGGCCACCGGCCCGCTGACCGGCACCCTGGCCTCGACCGGCGGGCGCTACACCGTGGTCACCAAGGGGCCGCTCACCGGGGCGATCGCCTGTTCGAACTCGGGCGGCTTCTTCGGTGCCGAGATGAAGTTCGCCGGCTGGGACATGGTGATTTTCGAGGGCAAGTCACCGAAACCGGTCTGGCTCTACATCGAGAACGACCGCGCCGAGCTGCGCGACGCCGCCGGGCTGTGGGGCAAGAGCTGCTGGGAGACCGAGGAGCAGATCCGGCACGAGCTGCAGGACCCGCTCGTGCGCGTATCCTCGATCGGCGTCGCAGGCGAACATCAGGTGCTGTTCGCCTGCATCGTCAATGACCTGCACCGCGCCGCCGGGCGCTCGGGCGTGGGCGCGGTGATGGGCTCGAAGAACCTGAAGGCGGTGGCGATCCGCGGCACCAAGGGGGTGGCGGGCATCCGGGACTTCGGCGCCTTCGTGCAGGCCACCACGGCGGCAAAGAAGATCCTCGCCGACAACGCGGTGACCGGCCAGGGGCTGCCCAAGTACGGCACCCAGGTGCTGATGAACGTGATCAACGAGATCGGCGCGTTGCCCACGCGCAATCACCGCGACGTGCAGTTCGAGGACGCCGCGAAGATTTCCGCCGAGGCGATGCACGAGAAGCGCGCGTCCGACGGCAAGCCCCAGCTCGTCACCAACGCCGCCTGCTTCGGCTGCACCATCGCCTGCGGGCGCATCTCGGAGATCGACAAGGGCCACTTCACGGTCAAGAACAGCCCGAAGTACTGGGGGGCCTCCGGCGGCCTCGAGTACGAGGCGGCGTGGGCGCTCGGTGCGGCCAACGGCGTCGGCGACCTCGAGGCGCTGCAGTACGCCAACCTGATCTGCAACGAGCAGGGCATGGACCCGATCTCCTTCGGCGCCACCGTCGGCGCGGCGATGGAGCTCTACGAGATGGGCGTGCTGACCGACGCCCGGATCGGCCTGCCGGCTCCCTTCGGCTCGGCCGGGGCGCTGGCGAAGATGGTTGAGATGACCGCGCTCGGCGAGGGCTTCGGCAAGGAGCTGGGGCTGGGCAGCAGGCGGCTGTGCGAGAAGTATGGCCACCCCGAGCTGTCGATGAGCGTGAAGGGGCAGGAATTCCCCGCCTACGATTCGCGCGGCATCCAGGGCATGGGCCTGGCCTACGCCACCTCGAACCGCGGCGCCTGCCACCTGCGCGGCTACACCGTGGCCTCCGAAGTGATGGGCATTCCGGTCAAGACCGACCCCCACGTCACCGAAGGCAAGGCCGAGCTGGTGAAGGCCTTCCAGGATGCGACCGCGGTGTTCGACTCGGCCGGCATCTGCGTGTTCACCAGCTTCGCGTGGACCCTGGCCGACGTCCAGCCGCAGATCGCGGCGGCGTGCGAGGGCGACTGGAGCATGGACAAGCTCAACGCGGTCGGCGAGCGCATCTGGAACATGGAGCGCCAGTTCAACAACGCCGCCGGCTTCACTGCCCGCGACGACACCCTGCCGCCGCGCCTGACCCAGGAGCCGGCCAGGACCGGGCCGGCGAAGGGCATGGTGAACGCGCTCGCGAAGATGCTGCCGGAGTACTATCAGGTGCGCGGGTGGACGCCCGACGGCGTCCCCACCGCGCAGACCCTGGAGCGGCTCGGCCTGTAGGCCGGCGCTGACCGGCGCGCCCCGTCCGCAGTGAGGGGTGCAAGCCGCGCGCCTTTCGAGGATTTGCGCATGAGACACCTGATTCTGGGCAACGGCCCCGCCGGGGTGGTCGCCGCCGAGACGCTGCGCCGCGCAGCGCAGGAGGACGACATCGTGCTCGCCGGCAGCGAGGACGCGCCGCCGTACTCGCGCATGGCGATCCCCTACCTGCTCGAAGGCAACATCGACGAGTCGGGTACCTGGCTGCGCAAGGCGCCCGACCATTTCGAGCGCCTGCGCATCCGCGCGCTGCGTGGGCGCGCGGTGGCGGTCGACACCGACAAGCGCCGCGTGCTGTTCGACGACGGCCATTTCGAGCCCTACGACCGTCTCCTGATCGCCACCGGCTCGCACCCGGTGCGCCCGCCGATCCCCGGCGTGGACCTGCCCGAAGTGCACACCTGCTGGACGCTCGCCGATGCGCGCGCGATCGCCGCGCTGGCCCGGCCCGGCGCGCGCGTGCTGCAGCTCGGCGCCGGCTTCATCGGCTGCATCATCATGGAGGCGCTGGCCAAGCGCGGCGTCGAGCTCACCGTGGTGGAAATGGGCGACCGCATGGTGCCGCGGATGATGACGCCCACGGCCGGGGCCATGATCAAGCGCTGGGTCGAGGACAAGGGCATTCGCGTCGTCACCTCCGCCGGAGTGCAGCGCATCGACCGTGGCAGTGCGGTCGGTGCCGCCGCGCCGCTGGCGGTGAGCCTGTCGACCGGTGAGCGCCTGGAGTGCGAGCTGGTCATCGTCGCAGCCGGGGTGGCGCCCAACGTCGGTTTTCTCGACGGCACGGCGGTGCAGGTGGCCAAGGGCGTGCTGGTGGATGCGCGCATGCAGACGAGCGTGGCCGGGATCTTCGCTGCCGGCGACGTCGCCGAGGCGCCCGACCTCTTCACCGGCGCCCATCTGGTCGCGGCGATCCAGCCCAATGCCGCCGACCAGGCCCGCATCGCGGCGCTCAACATGGCGCGTGGCGAGGCTGGCGAGACCCGCCTGAACGGCGTCCTGGCGATCAACGTGCTCGACACCCTGGGGCTGATCTCGTCTTCCTTCGGCCAGTGGTGGGGGGAGAAGGCGGAGCACGGCGGTGAAGGCGTCGAGCTGGTCGACGATGCGCGCTATCGCTATCTGAGCCTCCAGTTCAAGGACGACGTGCTGATCGGTGCGACTTCGATCGGGCTCACCGAGCACGTCGGCGCGCTGCGCGGCCTGATCCACGGCCAGGTCAGGCTCGGCGCGTGGAAGGCGCGTCTGCTTGCGGCGCCGCTGGCTTTCGTCGACGCCTACGTCGCCTGCAGCCAGCAGCCGATGGCGCTGGCGCGCTGAACTGGGGGACGGGCATGAAGGGGTGCGGCGCGGGCGGAACGCGGGGTGCGCGGCGCGGCCGCGGCCGGGAGGCCGGGATGACGATCCGGGTCGCATTGAAGCTGTTCGCCTCGCTCGCCGACTACCTGCCCGCGGGCCATCGTGGCAACCGGCTCGAACTCGATGTCGACGAGGGCACGACCGTGGCGGACATGCTGCAGCGCTATCGTGTGCCCGAGCGCAGCGCCCACCTGGTGCTGGTCAATGGACACTACGTGGCGCCGGCCGCGCGCGCCACGCGGCGCCTGGCGGACGGCGACGAGCTTGCCGCCTGGCCGCCGATCGCGGGCGGCTGAGCGGGAGAGGGCCCCGTACACGGATGACGCTCGAGTCGCCGCGCTTCTTCAGCGGCCCGGTGCCGGAGTCCTTCGTGCGCCGGATGACCGCCACGCCCGCCGGGTTCGAGCGCGAACTGCGCATGGCCTGGCCGGCGCTCGAAGGCGGTGCGGCGCAGGGCCGTTTCCGCCTCCGGGACGGCGAACTGGTTCTGGAAATCGAGGTGGAGGCGGCGGGCGTGCGCCGGCTGGGGCTGCTCGAGCTGCCCCAACTGCACGTTCGCTACCGCTTTACTGTTCCGGGCGTCGAGCCGGCGCGGCGCGCCCTGCTGAGCCGTCTCGATAACGCGATGCGCAAAGGCGGCGGTTAAACCTTTCGCCGAGTGGGTGTAATCGCGGCGTAATGCGTACTGCCTAGCATCGGCGGAGTTTCATTTCATGAAGTCCTGCCCATATGCGCCTCCTCGAGCCTGTCGTACACGTCGTTGGCCGGCTGTCCTTCCGTAGCAAGCTCCGCATCACCGCGCTGATTTTCGGCCTGCCCCTGCTGGTGGCGGCCGGCGTTCTCGTCTTTGCCCTCAATGCCCGTGTCACGGCGCTCGAGACGGAGCGTTCCGCATTGGCCATGCAGGTTCCGGTGCACCAGCTCTTTGCCCGTCTTTACCAATTGCTGGCGACGCGCCAGGCGGTTCAGGACGGCCAGGATGGATCATCCGGGCTGCAAGGGCTGGTCGCCGCCCGGCAGTTCGGTGCGCACGAGGCACTCCGCAACCTGCAGCGGACTTTTGCTGCGCAGGGCTTTGCCGAGCCGCTGCCCGCAACCGGCTTCGGCCCGGTCTCTTGGGCGACGATGGCCAGGAGCATCGATGCTTTCGATGTGGACGGCTTGTCCGCCGCCATTGCCGGGATGCGCTCCGGGCTCGAGCAACTGAACGATGGGGCCGGCTTGCTGATCGATGGCGATGCGTCGAGCAGCCGTTTGCTGGGTGTGCTCACCGGCTACTACGGTTCGCTCGTCCATGCGACCGGCGTTACCGCCGAAATAGGGGCGATGACGCTGAGCAGGAAAAGTCTGCGCGGCAGCCGTCGCAGCGAACTGACGATGCAGCGCGGCAACTTCAATGTGCTGGTGCAGTGGAGCATGGAGGCCTTGCAGAAGGTCGGGCAGGAGCATCCCGCGCAGGCGGCGATCCTGGAAAAAGCCGGTGGCCGCCTGAACACCGCGTACCTGGCGATCCAGGAAGCGCTGACGACGAAGATGCTCGATACGACCGATTTCGGCATGGAGCCGGCGGCCTTCCTCGCGCTGACCGAGGCGGCCTTCGATGAAACCCTGGGCATCGGCAGCGAGATCGTCGCCGCAACCGACCGGCTGCTCGCCGACCGCCTCGCCGCCAGGCAACTGCAGCGCAACGGCCTCATCCTCGCCATGTTGGCGATCTTCGCGCTCGTCGTGGCGGGCTTCGTCGCCGCCTACATCTCGATCATGCGGGCGGTGAACGGTCTGTCCGATGCGGTCAACACGATGGCGGCCGGCGATCTCGGCGCGCGTGTCGAGGTCACGACCCGGGACGAGCTCGGCAATGTCGGCGAGCAGTTCAACGCCATGGCCAAGAGCCTTGCCGAGCGTAGCGCCCAGTTGCGCGAGAAGACCAACGATATCCACACCATGCTGCAGAACATGCCGCAGGGGGTGTTGACGGTGGTCGATGGCGGCCTGATCCATCCTGAATACTCGGTGTATCTCGAAACGATTTTCGAGACCGACGAGGTGGCCGGGCAACGCGCCATGAGCTTCCTGCTCGGTCACGATGGCATCGGCTCCGACGTCTTGTCGCAGGTCGAAGCAACGCTGGCCGCCTGCATCGGCGAAGAGCGGATGAACTTCGAGTTCAACGCTCACCTGCTGGTCGGCGAAATCAAGCGGACCTTGGCGAACGGGCGGGTAAAGACGCTCGAATTGGGCTGGTCGCCGATCTGCGACGAGAACGATGTGGTCGAAAAAATCATGGTCTGCGTGCGCGATGTGACCGAACTGCGCGAGCTTGAAGCCGAGGCCGGGCAGCAGAAGCGCGAACTTGAAATGATCGGCCAGATTCTCGGGGTCCAGCAGGAAAAGTTCACCGAATTCGTCGATAGCGCGCGGAATTTCGTCGGTGAAAACGAAGCCTTGCTGCTTTCGGCCGATGCGGCGGACGATTCCCATCCGGAACTGGTGACGCAGCTCTTCCGCAACATGCATACGATCAAGGGTAACGCCCGGACCTACGGTCTGTTGCACCTGGCCAACATCGTGCATGAGGCCGAGCAGGCTTACGATGAATTGCGCAGGAACGCGACCGTGATCCTGGACAAGGAAAAACTGCTCGAGCAGCTGCAGGCGGTGATGGGCAGTATCGAGCAGTACGTGTCGTTGAACGACGTCAAGCTCGGTCGCCGCGGGCCGGGTCGCCGGGGACGTGAAGACAAATACCTGATGGTGCCGCGTGCCCGGATCGAGCAGATCGGCGCCGGCCTGGAGGGGCTCGATCTGGCGTCGATCCCGCAGGAAACGCTGGCGGCGATCCTGCAGGGAATCCGTCACGACCTGCGCCTGATCGGCACCGCGCCGATGCGCGAGGTGCTCGCCGGCGTCTTCGCCTCGCTGCCGTCGCTGGCCGCGGAACTCGGCAAGGAGGCACCGACGCTGGTATTGAACGACCACGGAATCCATGTCCGCAACCAGGCTTGTGATCTGCTGCGCAACGTGTTCATGCACCTGTACCGGAATTCGCTCGATCACGGCATCGAGCCGATGGCCGAACGCCTGGTCAATGGCAAGTCGGCCGCGGGCCGGATTGTGCTCGATATGGCGCTCGCCGGCGGTCGTCTGTCGATGCGTCTGCGCGATGACGGCAAGGGGCTGGCGCTCGCTCATATTCGCCGGAAGGGGCTGGAAAAAGGGCTGCTTACGGAGGGCGCACCGGTTTCGGATGAGGACATCGCCAAGCTCGTTTTTGCCCCCGGTTTCTCCACCGCCAGCGCCGTGACCGAGGTGTCGGGGCGCGGCGTCGGCATGGATGCGGTGCGCGATTTCGTCAAGCGCGAAGGGGGCGAGATCGAGTTGCGCTTTACCGACGGCAAGGTCGGCGCCGGCTTCCGCGCCTTCGAGACGCTCATCACGCTACCGGGAACATGCGCGGTGCAGGTGAGCGCCGCCCGCATCCCGGTGCAGGCCAGGCTTTCGCCTGGCAGCGAATCGACGCCGGCCCCTTGCGGAATCATGGGGACGCTGCTCAATCTCGAAGGCAAACTTTCGGCGACCTGATCGATGATCCCAACCGAATTCATGATGATGGCCGGCGTGCTGTCGATGGTCGTCTGGCTGGCCGAATATTTCCGCGCAGGGCGTGTTTCGCGCCGGGCCGTGGCGACAATCAAGGCTGCGCATCGTGAAGAGTTGCATCTGTTGCGCTCCGACCATCATCTGGCGGTGGGCGAAAAGGCGGTGCTGGAAGGCTCGCTGGTCCGGCTCGCCGCTGAAAACGCCGGCCTGGAGGTGGAGCGCGAGGCCCTGGCGCAGCGCCTGGAAAGCCTCGAGCAGGAACTTCGCCAAATACGGGGCGTGGCCAGTGGTGGAGAGGACGCGTCGCGGCGGGAGCGCCGCAGCTTGAAAGCCGATTTGTCGGAGCAGGTCGAACAGCTGGCCGGCGAGGCGGCGCAGCTGCGGAAGCTGGCCGTGACCTTCGAGCACTGGCACGACGAGATGAACTCGCTGATGGCGCAGAACCGGGAGATGCACCGGCAGAACGACGAATTTTCGTCGATCGTCAGGCAGGTGGTCATCCTCTCCCTGAATGCGGCGATCGAAGCGGCGCGGGCGGGCGAATCCGGACGCGGCTTCGCCGTCGTCGCCAACGAAGTGCGGGCACTGGCGATCCGTTCCGAGGCGCTTTCGAAGGACTACAGCCTGAGCCTGCACAAGAATGATCTGACGACGACGGCGACCTTTCAGGAAATCCAGGCCGACGGCAAGATGATCATGTCCGCGATCAGCAGCCTGGATGCACTGATCGGCCGGCTGCAGAAGCGCCTCGGGGAGATCGCATGATCAGCGAGCAGGCCCGGCAGGGTGTCGACCTGCTGTTTACCCGGGCGGTGCGCGCCAATCTCGTCATGAATCCGTCCGATACGATCGATATTGCGCTGCTGCCGCCCTCGCATCGATTCGAGCCGCCGGAAAGCCGGATCGTCGTGTTCACCATCGCGTCCTACCTTTTTCGCCTGCTGACGATCTTTCATGTCGATGCCGGCAAGGCGAGCGTGGATTACTTCGCGCGGGGCGACTCGGGCCGCCCGTTTTTCGAGGTCTTCGGTGAAATCGGCAACATGTGCTGCGGCGCGATGAATCGCGAGCTCGGCCGGTTTTTCCCCCACATGGGCATGTCCACGCCTTCCGTCCTCGACCGGAAATGCCTGCCGTTCATTGCGGCGCTCGACCCGGCCTACCTGGCGCACTACCGGATCGAAATCAACCGCACGGCCTCGCTGCACGCCACGCTGTGCCTGTGCGCGTATGGGGATATCGATTTCCGCATCGATCCGGCGCTCGCCGAGGAAGAGGGCGGGGCGCTCGAATTGTTCTGAGCGAACGTATCAAGGACATCCATATGGCGAAAATTCTGGTGGTGGACGATTCGCGCACCGTCCGCGAGGACGTGGCGGCTTTCCTGAAAGGCAACGGGCTCGACGTCGCAACGGCGGTCGATGGCAAGGACGGGCTGGCCAGGATGAAGTCCGACCCCGGCATCCGGCTGGTCCTGAGCGACGTCAACATGCCGAACATGGACGGGCTGACAATGGTCGAAAAGATCCGCGGCGAGCTGGGCAACACGTCGGTCAACGTCATCATGCTGACGACCGAAAGCAGTCCGGGGATGAAGGAACGCGGCAAGGCGGCCGGGATCAAGGGCTGGATCGTCAAACCGTTCAACGGTGCGGCGGTGCTCGAAACCTTGAAGAAGCTGGTGGCTTGAGGCCATCCCGAGAGGCACTGGCGCCGTATCCGGCGGTGCCGGCGCCCCTCGGGGGCCCCGATGCGGCGCGTCCTGCCCGGCCCGCGGGCGGTGCCGGGAGGCGTGCCCTGCCGCGCCCTTGTCGGGTATGCTCGCGGCAATGTCGGCGTTCACCTCCACGTTTTCCGATGCGCTGTCGCTGCTGTCCGGCTTCGATGCCGCAGTGGCGGAGATCGTCTTGCTGTCGCTGCAGGTCAGCGGCGGCGCGGTCGTGCTCGGCACCCTGATCGGACTGCCGCTGGGCGCGTGCATCGCGGTCGGGCGTTTTCCCGGCAAGAACCTGCTGTCGGTGCTGGTCAATGCGCTGATGGGGCTGCCCTCGGTGGTGGTGGGGGTGGTCGTGTATCTGCTGCTGTCGCGCTCCGGGCCTTTCGGCAGCGCCGGCCTGCTGTACACGCCGGCGGCGATGGTCGTCGCCCAGACCCTGCTGGTGGTGCCGCTGATGGCGGCGATCACCCGCCAGGTGGTCGAGGACAGCTGGCAGCGCTATGCCGAGGAGCTGGAGGTGATGGGCTTTTCGTGGTGGGACAGCGTCACCACCTTGCTCCACGACTGCCGCCATTCCCTGGTGGTGGCCCTGCTCGCCGGCCTGGGGCGGGCGATGAGCGAGGTCGGGGCGGTGATGATCGTCGGCGGCAACATCGACCGCGCCACCCGGGTCATGACCACGGCGATCGCCCTCGAAACCAGCAAGGGCGATCTGCCGCTGGCGATCGCGCTCGGCATCGTGCTGATCGTGATCATCCTCCTGCTCAACGCCTTCGCCGCTGCGCTGCGCCACTGGGCGATGCGCCGTTTCGGCTAGCGCAGTGGCGATGCTGACCATGGCGGACGACATCCTTCCCTTGCGCATCCGCGACCTGCGCTATGCGCCCGGTGGCCGCGAAGTCCTGGCCGGCGTCGATCTGGAACTCGGTCCGGAAGGGATCACCCTGGTGCTGGGGCCGAACGGCGCCGGCAAGTCGGTGCTGCTGCGCACGATTTGCGGCCTGATCCGGCCCGGTGGCGGGGACATCGAGTGGGGCGGTGCGGGACAGGTGGGGGGCGTTCCGCCCGGGCACCGGGTGAAGATGGTGTTCCAGCACCCGATGGTGCTGCGCGCCAGCGTGCTCGACAACGTCGCCCTCGGCCTGAAGCCGCTCGGGGTGATGCGGGGCGAGCGCCGGCGGCGGGCGCAGGCGGTGCTGGCGCGGGTGGGGCTGGCGCACCGCGCCGAAGACAGCGCGCGCCAGCTCTCCGGTGGCGAGCAGCAGCGCCTGGCGCTGGCGCGCGCGTGGCTGACCCGGCCCCGGCTGCTGCTGCTCGACGAACCCACCGCCAGCCTCGACCCCTCGGCCAGCGCCGAGGTCGAGCGCATCATCCGCGAGATCCGTACCGATGGCACGCGTATCCTGATGGTCACCCACAACCTCGGCCAGGCCACCCGCCTCGGCGACGACATCGTCTTCATGGCGGCCGGCCGGGTGTGCGAGCAGACCCCGGTGCAGCGCTTTTTCGCCCGCCCGCAGTCGGAGGCGGCACGGCTTTTCATCCAGGGAGAGTTGCCATGGAAGCTGGCGTTCTGATCCGACCCGCGTGGGGGACGGCATGGTGCCGCGTTTGCGCGGCGTGTGCCGCGCTGCTTGTGCTACTACTGCTCCCGGTGTCGGCGGTGGCCGACCACAGCCTGCGGGTCGGGGTCTACCAGAACAGCCCGAAAGTGGGGCTCAACGCGGAGGGCGAGGCCGAAGGCATCTTCGTCGATGTGCTCGAGGCGATCGCCCGCGCCGAAGGCTGGCGCATCGAATATGTCCCCGGTTCGTGGAACGAGGGGCTGACCCGGCTGGCCGCGGGCGAGATCGATCTGATGCCGGATGTGGCGCCGAGCGCCGAGCGCGAACGATTGTTCGACTTTCACGATGAACCGGTGCTGTCGAGCTGGAGCCAGGTCTATGCGCGGCCGGACAGCGGCATTCGGACCTTGCTCGATCTCGATGGCCGGCGTGTCGCGGTGCTCGAGGGTTCGGTGCAGGAAGACAGCTTCCGGCAGATGATGGCCAGCTTCAGCCTCACCGTCGAGCTGCTGCCCGCGCCCGATTTTTTCGCCGCGTTCGCCGCGGTTGCCGAAGGTCGCGCCGATGCGGTGGTGACCAACCGGTTTTTCGGCATGCGCCATGCCGGCGCTTTCGCGCTCGAGGACACGGCGGTGATCTTCAGTCCTGCGCGGCTTTATTTTGCTGCACGCCAGGGGAGCGATCCGGCGCTGCTCGCGGCCATCGACCGGCAGCTGGTGGCGTTCAAGAAGGATCATGACTCGGCTTACTTCCGCTCGCTGCGGCACTGGTCGGTGGAGGCGCCGCGCGTGGTTCTGCCGCCGTGGCTGTCCGGCGCGGTGGCGCTGGCCGTGGCGCTGCTGCTCGCGGCCGTGGCCTGGGTGTGGCTGCTGCGCCGGCAGGTGGCGCTGAAGACCGATGAAATCGTTCGCCGCAATGTCGAAGTCAACATGCTCGCTCAGCGCCATACGCAGGAGCTCGAACAACGGGTAGTCGAACGGACCGAGGCCCTTGCCCGCGCCAATGCCGAGCTGCTGACCGCGAAGCAGGCGGCGGAGTCGGCTGATCACCTGAAATCGGCCTTCCTCGCCACCATGAGCCACGAACTGCGCACGCCGCTCAATTCGATCATCGGTTTTACCGGCATCCTGCTGCAGGGGCTGGCCGGGCCGCTGAACGCCGAGCAGGGCAAGCAGCTCGGCATGGTGCGCGATAGCGCCCGCCATCTGCTTGCGCTGATCAACGACGTGCTCGATATTTCCCGTATCGAGGCCGGCGAGCTGCGGATGGCCTGCGACGTGTTCGATCCGGTCGCGGCGGTGGCCAAGGTGGTCGGGATCGTTCGCCCGCTGGCCGACAAGAAGGCTCTGGCCCTCGACGTGGAAATCGCCGACGGAATCGGTACGATGAAAGGAGATGAGCGCCGGCTCGAACAGATCTTGCTCAACCTGCTGAGCAATGCGATCAAGTTCACCGAGCAGGGAGGGGTGCGCTTGCAGGTCGATGCCGTCGCCGGCCCGCCTCGCTCGGCCGGTGCTGCGGCCGCGTCGAAACTGCGGATGACGGTGAGCGACACGGGGATCGGCATCCGCGCGGAAGACGTCGCCGTGTTGTTTCAGCCTTTCCGCCAGATCGATACGGCGCTCTCGCGCAAGCATGAGGGCACCGGCCTCGGCCTGGCCATCTGCCGCCGCCTGGCAGAGTTGATGGGGGGCGAGATCACGGTGAGCAGCCGCTGGCAGGAGGGCAGCACGTTCACGGTCGTCCTGCCGCTGCGGCCGGATGGCCCGGAAGAGGAGGCTTGCGCATGAACCGCCACATTTTGATGATCGAAGACAATGAGCAGAACCGCTATCTGGCCGGGTTTCTGCTTCAGGCGCGAGGCTGGGAAGTGGTTCATGCCGAGGACGGGCCGAGCGGCCTGCGCATGGCCGAAGAGCGCGTGCCGGCGCTGATCCTGCTCGACATCCAGCTGCCGGGGATGGATGGCTACGCGGTGGCGCGGAGCTTGCGGACCAATGCGCTGCTGGCCAGCGTGCCGGTGGTGGCGGTAACCTCCTACGCGATGCCGGGAGACCGTGAGCAGTGCCTGGCGGCAGGCTGCAACGGCTATATCGAAAAACCGATCGATCCGGACAGCTTCGTGCTCGAAGTGGAGCGTTTCCTGGGGGCGGACTCATGAAACACATCCTGGTCGTCGACGACAGGGAAGAAAACCGCTACGTGCTGCGGGCGCTGATGCAAGGGCACGGCTTTACCGTCAGCGAAGCGGAACACGGGGTGGATGCCCTCGAGCAGGCGCGCACGCGCAAACCCGACCTGGCGGTGAGCGACCTGCTGATGCCGACGATGGATGGGTACACCCTGTTGCGCGAGTGGAAGGCCGACCCGGTCCTGCGCACCGTCCCTTTCATCGTCTATACCGCGACCTATACCGGGCCGAAGGACGAGAAGCTGGCGCGCGACATGGGCGCTGACGCCTTCATCATCAAGCCGGCCGAACCCGAGGCGCTGATCCGGGAGGTGCAGTCCGTGCTGGCGCAGGCGGTGGCAGGCCGCCTGTCCGTGCACCAGCCGCAAGCTGCGGAAACGGTGATGCTGAAGGACTACAATGCGGTGCTCGTCGCCAAGCTCGAGCAGCGCACCGCCGAGCTCGAAGCCCATGTCGCCGAGCTCGACCGCGCCCGCCACCAGATCCTGCGCCTGAACCGGCTCTATCGCGCGCTCAGCGAAACCAACCAGGCGATCATCCACACCGCCGACCCCGCTACGCTGTACGAGACGCTGTGCCGGATCGCCGTCGACCGCGGCGGCCTGGCGATGGCCTGGATCGGCCTGCTCGATGGCGACAGCGGGGCGCTGATGCCGGTGGGCTGCTACGGTGCGCTCCCGCCCTGGCTGGAGCGTCTGGCGCCGCTGTCCGGGCACGGCGAGCTGCGCACTCCGGCGGAAATCGTGGTGGGCGAAGGGCGTGCCTACCTGTGTAACGACCTGCTCGCCGATCCCGCCCTGGCCGCCATCCACGGTGAATTGAGGGCGAAAGGATTGGCAGCGGCAGCGGCCTTCCCGCTCGTCGCCGACGGCCGGATGCT
Organism: Thauera aromatica; assembly: GCF_023093595.1. Taxonomy (GTDB): domain Bacteria; phylum Pseudomonadota; class Gammaproteobacteria; order Burkholderiales; family Rhodocyclaceae; genus Thauera; species Thauera aromatica_A. The sequence continues at coordinate 47,029 of NZ_JALLIK010000105.1, read as the reverse complement.
CGGCAGCATGGCGCTGTTTTCGGACGAAAAAGGGTTTTTCGACCTCGAGCTGACCGAGCTCGTGCGGGAAATGGCCGATGATGTCGCCTTCGCGGTCGACCACTTCGGGCGCGAGGCGCGGCGACGGCGGGCCGAGGAGGCCTCGCGCCTGATGGGGCGCGCAGTGGAGGCTTCGGTCAACGGCATCGCGCTCACCGATCCGCTGCAGCCGGGTAATCCGCTGGTCTACGTCAACCCGGCGTTCGAGCGCATCACCGGCTATGCCGCAGGGGAAGTGGTGGGGCTCGATCCGTGCTTTCTGATCGGGGTCGACCACGACCAGCTCGGGGTCGGCGAGCTTGAGCGCGCGATCGCGGAGGGCACCGAGGCGGCCGCGGTGCTGCGTGCGCACCGCAAGGATGGCAGCCTGTTCTGGAGCGAGCTGAGCGTCGCGCCGGTGCGCGATGGCGATGGCCGGCTCACCCATTTCGTCTGCGTCATCAACGACGTCACCGAACGCAAGATCTATGAAGAGGCTCTCGAGCGCCAGTACAACGAGGACGCGCTGACCGGGCTCGCCAGCCGCAACCTGCTGCGCGACCGCTGCGGGCAGGTGCTCGCTTTTTCACGCCAGCGTCGACGAGTGATGGCGCTGATGATGATCGATCTCGATCACTTTAAGCGCATCAACGACAGTCTGGGGCACGAGGCCGGCGATATCCTGCTGCGAACGGTGGCGCAGCGGATCACGGCGGTCCTGCGCGAGCGCGACACGGTTGCCCGGCTGGGCGGCGATGAATTCGTCGTGCTGCTGGCCGATCTGGGGGACGCGGGCAGCGTGCCGCTGGTTGCCGACAAGATCCTGCGCGTCTTCGATACGCCGGTGAGGGTGGGCGAGCGCGAAATCGACGTTACCGCGAGTCTCGGGGTCAGCGTCTATCCGCAGGACGGCGAGGACTACGACACTTTGCTGCGCAACGCCGAGACGGCGATGTACCGTGCCAAGCAGGCGGGGCGGAACGCCTTCCGTTTCTATACTGCGGACATGAACGCGGAGGCGCTGAAAAAGCTCGAACTCGAAGCGCAACTGCGGCGGGCGCTGGCCCGCGGCGATCTTCTGCTGCACTACCAGCCGATCTGCGAAGCGGCCAGCGGGCGCGTGATCGGCGTCGAGGCGCTGCTGCGCTGTCGCGACGATGGCGGGCGGCTGATGGCGCCGGGCGAATTCATTCCGCTCGCCGAGGAGAGCGGGTTGATCATGGTGCTCGGTGAGTGGGCGCTGCTCACCGCCTGCCGCCAGGCGTGCCGCTGGCAGCAGGCCGGATGGACGCTGCGCGTGGCGGTGAACTTGTCTACGCGCCAGTTCCGCGATGCGCAGCTGGCCGAACGGGTGCGCGAATGCCTTGCCGGCAGTGGCCTGCCGGCGGCGCTGCTGAAGCTCGAGATCACCGAGAGTGCGGTCATGGAGGACGCCGAACGCGCGGCGCAGACCCTGGCCGAGTTGAAGGCACTGGGAGTGGCGATCTCGGTCGATGACTTCGGCACCGGCTATTCTTCGCTTGCCTACCTGAGGCGCTTCCCGATCGACCAGCTCAAGATCGACCGTTCCTTCGTCAGCGAGGCGACCCGCCATCCGGACAGCGCCTCCATCGTGCGCGGCATCATCGACCTCGCCCACAGCCTGCGCCTGCAGACGGTGGCCGAGGGGGTCGAAACCGAGGAAGAGCAGATGTTCCTGCGCGAGGCCGGCTGCGATCTGGTGCAGGGCTACCTCCACGCCCGGCCGATGGAAGCCGAAGCGCTGGAACGCTGGCTCGCCACCCGCGAGGCGGGCGGTGCCGGCTAGCCTGCTTGCGGCCACTGCGCTGGAACACGGCCTGGTTCGGGTAACCCGCAGCATCAAAGACTTCACCGGCCTGCCCGTTCACATCTTCAACCCCTGGTCACACTGAACACTCGCAGTTCGATGAAATGGTGATGCGCCGACGGCGCGGCGGGCGGTCATCGCTGCCGTAACCGTGGTGTTTTTGCTCCGGCGGGCAGTCGGCACCGGCCGCGGCGCCGCGATCCGCTCGATCGTCCGCCTACGCTTTCCAGTGCCCGGACTTTCCTCCCAGCTTTTCCAGCAACTGGATGCCGTCGATCCTCATGCCGCGATCGACCGCCTTGCACATGTCGTAGATGGTGAGGAGGGCGACGTTGACCGCGGTGAGCGCTTCCATCTCGACGCCGGTGCGGCCGACGGTTTCGGCGGTGACGGTGCAGCGCACGGCGGATTCGGCTTCATCGAGGGCGAACTCGACCGCGACCCGGGTGAGCGGGATCGGATGGCACAGCGGGATCAGTTCGCTGGTGCGCTTGGAGGCCTGGATCGCGGCGATGCGGGCGATGCCGATGACGTCGCCTTTCTTCGCCGTGCCGGACTCGATCATCGCGAAAGTGTCGGGCTGCATCAGGATGCGGCCGCTGGCGACGGCGACGCGGCGGGTCTCGGCCTTGGCGCCGACGTCGACCATGTGGGCCTGGCCGTCGGCATCGAAATGGGTCAGCGGGTTCGGAGTGCTTGTGGTCATGGTGGGCTGGGGTGAGAGCGTGGCGGTGGGCAGCGTTCAGTGCCCGCGCAGCGGCGGGCTACAGATGGATACAGGCGCATGGGAACGTGCGCGGGCGGGCGGGTATCATAGCACTCCATGATGCGCCGACCTCTTGCCCTGCTGCTCAGCCTCGTGCTGGCCTTCCCCGTCCACGCCCTCGATCTGCCCGATCTGGGCGACGTCGCCGCCGCCGAGCTGTCGCCCGCCGCCGAGCGCAGCATCGGCGAGCAGATCATCCGCGAGATCCGGCAGGATGCGGCCTATCTGGACGATCCCGAGATCGAGGAGTATGTCGGCCGGCTCGGCCACCGCCTGGCGACGGCCAGCGGCAGCCTGGCGCAGGACTTCGAGTTTTTCGTCGTGCGCGACGCCACGCTCAACGCCTTCGCCCTGCCCGGAGGCTACATCGGCGTCCATACCGGCCTGCTGCTGGCGGCGCAAAGCGAATCGGAACTGGCTTCGGTGCTCGGCCACGAGATTGCCCACGTCACCCAGCGCCATATCGCCCAGATCGTCGGCAAGCAGAGCCAGTCGGCGATGCTGATGGTGGCTTCACTGCTGGTGGCGGTGCTCGCCGCGCGCAGCAACTCCCAGGTGAGCGAGGCCGCGATCGCCGCCGGCCAGGCCGGGGCGATCCAGTCCCAGCTCGGTTACACCCGCGCCTTCGAGCGCGACGCCGACCGCGTCGGCCTCGAGACGCTGGAGGCCGCCGGCTTCGACGTGCGCGGCATGCCCGGCTTTTTCGAGCGCCTGCAGCGGGCGATCCGGGTGTACGAAAATAACGCGCCGGCCTATCTGCGCACCCACCCGCTGACCACCGAGCGCATCGCCGACATGGAGAACCGCGTGGCCTCGATGCGTTACCGGCAGGTACCCGACTCGCCCGGGTTCGCCTACGCGCGCGCCAAGCTGCGCGCCGGCAACGGCTCCGCCACGGATGTGGTGCGCGAACTCGAAGACCAGGTCGCGCGCCATGCGCAGGACTCTGCGCTCGCCTACGGGCTGGCGCGCGCGCTGTTGCGCGCGGGGCGGGCGGAAGAGGCGGCGCAGCGCCTGGAGGCGGCGCGCACCCTCGCTGAGCCCTCGCCCTGGCTGGAAACGCTCGCGGGCGAAATCCGCCTCGCGCGCGGGGAGGGGGGCGCCGCGATCCGCGGGCTGGAGGCCGCGCGCGAGCGCTTTCCCGATAGCCGCAGCCTGATCTATGCGCTCGCCGAAGCGCGTATCGTCGGCGGCGAGCCGGCGCAGGCCGAGCGCGAACTGCGCCAAAGGGTTGCCCGCCGCAGCGACGATGCACGGCTGTGGCGCTTGCTGTCGCGTGCCAACGCGGCGTTGGGTCAGCGCACCGCGCAGCATCGGGCGCAGGCCGAGCTCTATCTGCTGCAAGGCAGCCTGCCGGCGGCGATCGAGCAACTCGAAATCGCCCGCCGCGCCGGTGACGGTGATTTTTATGCGCAGTCGGCGGTCGATGCGCGCCTGCGCGAACTGCAGCAGCGCCTGCGCGAAGAGCGCCGCGAGCGCCTGCGCTGAACCGCTGCCGCCGGCCGCGGCTTTCGGTTGCCGTCGGCATCCATTAGAATTTCGCCCTCGACGACTGTGGCCGACAAGGACGAAGGATGAATTTCGACAAGGATGTGGACGCCCGCGGCCTGAACTGTCCGCTGCCGATCCTGCGCGCGAAGAAGGCGCTGGCCGAGCTCAAGGCCGGGCAGGTTCTGCGCGTGGTGGCGACCGACCCCGGCTCGGTGAAGGATTTCCAGGCGTTTGCCCGCCAGACCGGCAATGAGCTGGTCGCTCAGGGCGAGACCGAGGACGCTGCGTTCGAGTTCTTCCTCAAGCGTAAGTAAGGCGTCGCGCGTCCGGGCAGGCCGCGCAGTGCGGCCGGGTCCGGCCGCCGCGCACGCTGCGGGCGGGGGGAAGGGAAGGCGGTGGCCCCGGCCTTTCCCCCCGCCCTTACCCTCCCGCTTTCAGCCGCCGAGCTTCGCCAGCTGCGGACGCAGTTTGTCCAGCGTCGCCTTGAAGCCCGCCAGACGCTCGCGCTCCTGAGCCACCACCGCCGCCGGGGCGCGGTCGACGAAACTGGCGTTGGCAAGCTTGGCTTCGGCTTTGGCCGCTTCGCCTTCGAGGCGGGCGATTTCCTTCCTCAGGCGTTCGCGTTCGGCGGCGACGTCGATCTCCACCTTCAGCATCAGGCGGGTCTCGCCGGCCACTGCGACCGGAGCGATTTCTTCGCTGCCGATCTCGTCGACGATGTGCACTTCGGCGAGCTTGGCCAGGCCGGCGAGGTAGGGCGCATAGGTCCGCAGGGTGTCGGCGTCGCCGGCGGCGAGCAGGGGCAGGCGCTGGGCGGGAGAGATGTTCATCTCGCCGCGCAGGTTGCGGCAGGCGTAGATCATCGCCTTCAGTTCGGCGACTTTCGCTTCGGCGGCTTCGTCGATGCGTTTCAGGTCGGCCTGCGGGTAGCGCGCCAGCATGATGCTGGCGCCGTCCTTGCGCGCGGCGAGCGGGGCGACGGTTTGCCACAGCTCCTCGGTGATGAAGGGAATCAGCGGGTGGGCCAGGCGCAGCACGGCCTCGAGCACGCGCAGCAGGGTGCGGCGGGTGGCGCGCTGCTGCGCCGGGGTGCCGCTCTGGATCTGCACTTTGGCCAGTTCCAGGTACCAGTCGCAGTACTCGTCCCAGACAAACTCGTAGACGGCGCGGGCGACGAGGTCGAAGCGGTAGGCGGCGAACTGGGTGGCGACCTCCATCTCGGTGCGCTGCAGGCGGGAGACGATCCAGCGATCGGCGAAGGAGAAGTCGAGCGTCTCCGCCGAGCACGCCGTCGGCGCGCCCGCGCCCAGGCCGCAGTCCTGGCCTTCGCAGTTCATCAGCACGAAGCGGGTGGCGTTCCACAGCTTGTTGCAGAAGTTGCGGTAGCCCTCGCAGCGGGCGAGGTCGAACTTGATGTCGCGCCCCGGGCTGGCGAGGCTGGCGAAGGTGAAGCGCAGCGCGTCGGTGCCGAAAGCGGGGATGCCGTCGGGGAATTCCTTGCGCGTCTTCTTCTCGATGCTCTGCGCCTGCTTGGGGTTCATCAGGCCGAAGGTACGCTTCTTGACCAGCTCGTCGAGCGCGATGCCGTCGATGAGGTCGATCGGGTCGAGCACGTTGCCCTTCGACTTGCTCATCTTCTGCCCTTCGGCATCGCGGATCAGGCCGTGCACGTACACATGCTTGAAGGGGATCTTGCCGGTGATGTGTTTGGTCATCATCACCATGCGCGCGACCCAGAAGAAGATGATGTCGAAGCCGGTGACGAGCACGGTGGAAGGCAGGTAGAGGTCGAGTGCGTCGTTGCTCTTGCCCGGCCACTCGGCGGTCCAGTCCAGGGTCGAGAACGGCCACAGCGCGGAGGAGTACCAGGTGTCGAGGACGTCTTCTTCCTGGCGCAGGCGGCCTTCCTCGTAGCGGGCGTGCAGCACCGATAGGTGCTCGGCGAGTTCGGGATAATCGACAGCGGTCTGGCCCTGGCTCTGGCGCGCGGCGACTTCGGCCTGTAGCGTGCCGATCTCGGCTTCGAGCCCGGCCTTCCAGGCGCGGATCGCCTCTTCCTCGCTGCTGGCGACGTAGATCTTGCCTTCCTCGTCGTACCACGCCGGGATGCGGTGGCCCCACCACAGCTGGCGCGAGATGCACCAGTCCTGGATGTTGTTGAGCCACTGGTTGTAGGTGTTGACCCAGTTCTCGGGGTAGAAGCGGATCTCGCCCGAAGCGACCACCTCGAGCGCCTTCTGGGTGATCGACTTGCCGTCCGCCCCCGGCTTGGACATGGCGACGAACCACTGGTCGGTGAGCATCGGTTCGATGACGACGCTGGTGCGGTCGCCGCGCGGCACCTGCAGCTTGTGGGCCTTGATCTCGACCATCAGGCCGAGCGCTTCGAGTTCGGCGACCACCTTGTCGCGTGCCGGCACGCGGTCCAGTCCGGTGATGGTCGCGGGCATCGCCACACCTTCGAGCGCCCGGCCGTCGGTGGTGTAGCGCTCGGCCACGGGCGGCACGCGGCCGTCGAGGGTCAGCACCACGATCATGTCGAGGCGGTGGCGCTGGCCCACCGCGTAGTCGTTGAAGTCGTGCGCCGGGGTGACCTTGACGCAGCCGGTGCCGAACTCGCGGTCGACGTAGTCGTCGGCGATGATCGGGATGTGGCGGCCGGTGAGCGGCAGCTCGACGGTGTTGCCGATCAGGTGGGCATAGCGTTCGTCTTCCGGGTGCACCATCACCGCGACGTCGCCGAGCAGGGTCTCGGGGCGGGTGGTGGCGACGGTCAGCCCCTTCAGACCCGCGATCGGGCCGTCGGAGAAGGGGTAGAGGATGTGGTAGAGCCTGCCGTCTTCTTCCTCGGACACCACTTCGAGGTCGGACACCGCGGTGCCGAGCTTCGGGTCCCAGTTCACCAGGCGTTTGCCGCGGTAGATCAGGCCTTCGTTGTAGAGCCGCACGAAGGTCTCGGTGACCGTCTTCGACAGGCCCTCGTCCATCGTGAAGCGCTCGCGCTTCCAGTCCGGGCTGGTACCGAGGCGGCGCATCTGGCGGGTGATGGTGCCGCCGGAGTATTCCTTCCACTCCCACACCATTTCCAGGAACTTCTCCCGCCCGAGGTCGTGGCGGCTGATGCCCTGGGCGTCGAGCTGGCGTTCGACGACAATCTGGGTGGCGATGCCGGCGTGATCGGTGCCCGGCTGCCACAGCGTGTTATGGCCGCGCATCCGGTGGTAGCGGGTGAGCGCGTCCATGATCGTCTGGTTGAAGCCGTGCCCCATGTGCAGCGTGCCGGTGACGTTGGGCGGCGGCAGCAGGATGCAGAAGGCGTCGGGGTTCGACGTGTCGAGGCCGGCGTCGAAGTACGCGCGGGATTCCCATTCCGGGTACCAGCGACGTTCGATGTCTGCCGGTTCGAAGCTCTTGGCGAGTTCCATGGTGTTCTTAGCGTCTGCGCGTGAAGGCAAAGGGCGGATTATAGCGGATGGCCGCGCCGTGCCCGGCGCGGTGTTCTCGGTACTGCGCCGCCGATGAAATATGCCTGCGATGACGTCGAGTCGTTCGCCGGGGACCGCCCGCAAGGGACGGACGCAGCCGCCTTCAGCCGGTGTCGTCGCCGGCCCGGCGTGCGAGCCGGGCGGACAGCGCGGGCAGCAGGGTGGCGTGCATCCGGGCGCGGGTTTCGGCACGGATGCGGGCGGCGAGGGCGTCCAGCTCGGCGGTGACGATCCGCGGCAGTTCGCGCTCGAGCCAGGCGTCGACGCTGCGGGCGAGCTCGTCGGCGAGCGCGGCGGCGGGGGTGTCGGATACGGGCGCGCCGCTTGCCGTGTCGGGGGCCGGCGGCGGTGCATCGGGGCGCCGGGGGATGCCGAGGCGATCGAGTTCGGCCGCTTCGAGCGCGTCGGTCAGGAGCGGGAGATCGTCCCCCGCGAGGGACAGGGACGGAGGCTGGAGGGCGGCGCCGTGCTCGCGGAGGGTGCCGAGCAGCAGGGGGTCATCGCCCGCGTCGGCGTCGCGGGGCCGCGAAGGCAGTCCGTTCGTCATAAGGCGGTCCGTGATGCGGCGTCGAAGGCCTTCGGTTCGAGTCCGCGGCGGCGGTACTCGGTCCACCGTGCACGCGCCGGCAGGGCATGCGCTTCGCCCTGGCCGACGATTTCGACCAGCGTGCGGAAATGCTCGTGGCCGGGCGGAAGATCGTCGGCGAGGTTGAGCAGCAGGTCGGTGTGGGGCCAGCCCGCGTCCTCGCCCGCCGCCGCCAGGACCACCGGCGTTTCGCCCGCGAGGGCGGAGGCGAGGGTGACGTGGGGGACGAAGGCGAGCGGTTCGGACGTCCACAGCGCCTGATCGAAGCGGCGCAGCTCTTCGGCGTCGGCCAGGCGCACCGCGACCTTGCGCCCGCTGGCGTAGGCACGTCCGACCAGCTCGAGCGCGAGGGCGAGGCGGTCGGGGGCGTTGTGATAGAAACGGACGCGCGGCGGCATGATGGCCCGAGCGGCGCTCAGGCGGCCTTCGCCCGGCTGCGGGCGATCAGGAACTCGGCCAGCAGCGGCACCGGCCGCCCGGTGGCGCCCTTGGCGTCGCCCGACACCCAGGCAGTGCCGGCGATGTCCAGGTGCGCCCACTTGTAGGCCTTGGTGAAGCGCGACAGGAAGCAGGCGGCAGTGATGGTGCCGGCGTAGCGCCCGCCGATGTTGCCCATGTCGGCGAAGTTGCTCTTGAGCAGCTCCTGGTATTCGTCCCACAGCGGCAGCTGCCAGGCGCGGTCGCCCGACTCGGTGCCGCGCCGCAGCAGCTCGGCGGCGAGTTCTTCGTCGTTGGCGAGCAGGCCGCTCGGGATCTTGCCCAGGGCGACGACGCAGGCGCCGGTGAGAGTGGCGATGTCGATCACGCACTCGGGCTTGAAGCGCTCGGCGTAGGTCAGCGCGTCGCACAGGATCAGGCGGCCCTCGGCGTCGGTGTTGAGGACCTCGATGGTCTGCCCCGACATCGAGGTGACGACGTCGCCGGGCTTGGTGGCGCCGCCGCCGGGCATGTTCTCGGTGGCAGGGATGAGGCCGACAAGGTTGATCGGCAAGCCCATCTGCGCGACCGCCTTGAAGGTGCCGAGCACGCTCGCCGCGCCGCACATGTCGAACTTCATCTCGTCCATCTCGGCCGCGGGCTTGAGCGAGATGCCGCCGGTGTCGAAGGTGATGCCCTTGCCGACGAGCACGACCGGCCTGGCCTTCGCCTTGGCGCCCTTGTATTCCATGACGATGAGCTTGGGCGGCTGGTGCGAGCCGCGCGCCACCGACAGCAGCGCGCCCATGCCGAGCTTTTCCATGTCGGCGCGCTCGAGCACTTCGACGCCGAACTTGTACTGTTTGCCGAGCGCCTGGGCGGTGTCGGCGAGGTGGGTGGGGGTGCAGAGATTGCCGGGCAGGTTGCCCAGATCCTTCGCTAGCGCCATGCCGGCGGCCACCGCATGCCCTTGCTGCACGGCACGCTCGAGTTCGGCGCCGAGCTTGTCGCCGACGAGCAGGCACAGTTTCTTCGCGCCGCGTGCCTTCCCGCCTTTCTTGTCCTGGTCCGACTTCAGCGCGTCGAAGCGGTAGGCGCCGTCGGCGAGGATGCGGGCGGCTTGCTGCAGCCGCCAGGGGAGGGCACGGCCGTCGAGCTCGACGTCGGCCAGGGCGACGGCGGCATCTCGGCCCGGGCTGCCGGCCAGGGCCTTGGCGGCGGCGGCGAGGGCGTCGCGGTAGGCTTTGTCGGTGAACTCTTCGGCCTTGCCCAAGCTCACCAGCAGCACACGCTCGGCATGGATGCCGGGCAGCTCGTGCAGGAGAAGGGTGGCGCCGGCCTTGCCCTCGAGGTCGCCGTGCTTGACCAGGCGGGTGATGCGGCCTTCGCTGGCGGCATCGACGATCGCGCTCGGAGCGGGCAGGCGGCCGTCGGCAAAGGCGCCCAGCACCAGGGTGGCGGCCTTGAGCTTCGCCGGGTCGGCGGTCTTTATGGTAAATTCCATCAGCTTTTTCCTTGCATGAACCCATCGTCCGAAGTGCCGAAGATTATGGCCCGTTCGCGGCGAGGGCGTCAAAAACCCTTCCCTCCGATCTCATTTTTCCAGGCTTTCCGATTCGCGCGATGATCTTCCGGCGCGCCCTGCAACGGGAATTCGCCCAGACGGCGGCTGCGGTGTTCGTGGCCCTGTTCGCGATCCTGATTTCTTCCGTGCTGATCCGCCTCCTCGGCCAGGCGGCAGGGGGGCGCGTGCCGGCCGACGCGGTGCTGGCGCTGATCGGCTTCGGCGCGCTCGCGCAGTTGCCGACGGTGCTGACGCTGACGCTGTTCATCGCGATCCTGTTGTCGCTGTCGCGCAGCTACCGGGACTCCGAAATGGTGGTCTGGTTCGCCTCCGGCGTGCCGCTGACGGCGTGGATCGCGCCGGTGCTGCTGTTTACCCTGCCGCTGGTGCTCGTGGTCGGTGCCGGTTCGCTGTTCCTGGCGCCGTGGTCGCAGCAAAAGAGCGCCGAATACCGGGAGGCGCTCGACAGCCGCGACGACACCCAGCGGGTGGCGCCCGGCGTGTTCCGCGAGTCGGCGGGCGCGCAGCGCGTGTTCTTCGTCGAGGTCGGTGCCGGCGAGGACGGACGGGTGGGCAACGTTTTCGTCAGCGAGGAGACGGCCGGCGGCGAGCTCGTGGTCATTGCCTCAGCCGAAGGCTACCTGCGCACAGACGACGAAGGGCGGCGTTTCGTGGTGCTGGAAAAGGGGCGCCGTTACGACGGTCGTGCGGGCACGCCGCAGTACCGGGTGATGGAGTTCGAACGCTACGAAGTCCAGGTCGAACAGAAGGCGGCGGCCAGCCCGCCCGCGCGCGCCCGCGCCCTGCCGACTGCGGCGCTGATGGCGCAGGCGGACGCGCGCAGCCTGGGCGAATTGCTCGGGCGTGTCGGCGCACCGATCACGGCGCTGCTGCTCGGGTTGATGGCGATTCCGCTGTCGTTCGTCAATCCGCGCGCCGGACGGGCGAGCAACCTGCTGGTGGCGGTGCTGGTGTACCTGCTGTACAGCAATGCGATTTCGATCTTCCAGTCCTGGGTGTCCCAGGGCAAGGTCGGGTTCGCCGCCGGCCTGCTGCTGCCGCACATGGCGGTGCTCGGGGCGCTCGCGCTGATGTTCCACACGCGGCTGGCGGTGTCGCCGTTCTGGCGGAGGCGGGTATGAGCGCGTCCGCACGGCCGCCCGAAGGAAAGCGCTCCCCCTCCCCCGGGGAGGAGGTCGCGCCGCGACAGGAGGGCCGTCCAACGAGCGCGTCCGCACGGCCGCCCGAAGGAACGCGCTCACCTCCCCCGGGGAGGGGGTCGCGCAGCGACAGGAGGGGGGGCCAGTGAGCGCGGTGCTGCTGCGCTACCTCGCGCGCGAAATCCTGGCGGCGACGGCGCTGGTGCTGTTCGCTGTCCTCGGCCTGTTCGCGTTCTTCGATTTCATCAACGAGATCGAGGATGTGGGCAAGGGGGGCTATTCCCTGTACCAGGCATTCGTCTATGTGCTGCTGACGCTGCCGGCGCGGGCCTATGAGCTGTTGCCGGTGGCGGTGCTGGTGGGCACGCTGTACGCCCTGGCGACGCTGGCGCGACATTCCGAAATCACCGTGATGCGGGCTGCGGGCATGTCCACGCTCGCGCTGGCGCGCTCGCTCGGGCTGATCGGGCTGGTCCTCGTCGCCGCGACCTTCGTCCTCGGCGAGTATGTCGCGCCGCCCGCCGAGAATGCCGCGCAGGAATGGAAGCTCACCGCGACCAAGGCGACGGTATCGCAGCAGCTGCGCTCCGGATTGTGGGTCAAGGACGGCCGGCTGGTGATCAACGTGCGCACCCTGATGCCCGACCGCACGATGCGCACGGCCCGCGTATACGCCTTCAGCGACGATTATCAGCTGCTCTCGATCAGCGAGGCCGAGCGTGGCGTCCATGACGGCGGGAGCGAGTGGAAGCTGCTCGACGTGGTGCGCACGAACTTTCGCGGGACGCATACCGAAGTCGAGCGCCTGGCCGAGATCGGCTGGCGCTCGGATCTGACGCCGGAAGTGCTGGGAGTGCTGATGGTGTCGCCCGAGCACATGCCTTTCGCCAGGCTGTGGACCTACATCCGCCACCTGCGCGACAACAACCAGAATGCGGACCGCTTCGAGATCGCGCTGTGGAAAAAGCTGATCTATCCGTTCGCGGTGCTGGTGATGATGGCGCTCGCCCTGCCGTTCGGCTTCACCCACGACCGCATGGGCGGCGCGAGTGCGCGCATCTTCATGGGCGTGATGCTGGGGGTGGGGTTCCACCTGCTCAACGGCCTGTTCTCCAACCTCGGCATGATCAACGCCTGGCCGCCGGTTCTGGCGGCGCTGACGCCGAGCCTGATCTTCCTCGCCGCCGCCGCCGCCTTGTTGCGCTACGTCGAGCGGCGCTGAAGGCGGGCGCATCCCGGCGAAATGAACGGAGCGAAAAAAACGGGCCCGCAGGCCCGTTTCAGCATCAAGCGGGGCGCCGGAACGGCGCTCAGCCCTGCTGCTGTTGCTGCGCAGCGGCCTTCTTGGCGGCGGCGGCCTTGTAGTCGAGCTTTTCCTTGATCCGTGCGGACTTGCCCGAACGCTGGCGCAGGTAGTACAGCTTGGCGCGACGGACGTCGCCGCGGCGCTTGACTTCGACTCCGGCCACCAGCGGCGAGTAGGTCTGGAAAGTACGCTCCACGCCTTCGCCCGAAGAGATCTTGCGGACGATGAAGGACGAGTTGAGGCCGCGGTTGCGCTTGGCGATGACCACGCCTTCGTAGGCCTGCAGCCGTTCGCGGTTGCCTTCCTTCACCTTGACCTGGACGATCACCGTGTCGCCCGGGGCGAACGCGGGGAGCGTCTTGCCCTGGGTGAGGCGGGCGATTTCTTCCTGTTCGAGTTGCTGAATCAGGTTCATTGCGGATGCTCCATCAATGTTGTCGGCCTTTGTCGTTCGCATCGGCCTGGCCGCAGAGCAGGTCGCCACCTGGTGCGTGCCGTTTGTGATCGGGCGTTCAGGCGCTACTGCCGCCTTTGGCCCCGGCTTGCTCCTGCCTGAATTCCTCAAGCAGTTTCAATTCGGTCTTGCTCAGCTGGCGCGCCGCCAGCAGATCGGGGCGGCGCAGCCAGGTGCGGCCGAGGGACTGCTTCAGCCGCCAGCGGCGGATGGCCGCGTGGTTGCCCGACAACAGCACGTCGGGCACCCGGTCATTCTCGTACAACTCAGGCCGCGTGTAATGCGGACAATCGAGCAGGCCGTCGACGAAGGAATCTTCCTGCGCCGAATCGGCCGTGTTCAGTGCGCCCGGCAACTGGCGCACGATCGCATCGAGCAGCACCATCGCCGGCAGTTCACCGCCCGACAGCACGAAGTCGCCGAGCGACACTTCCTCATCGACTGCGCGCTCGATCAGGCGCTGGTCGACGCCCTCGTAGCGCCCGCACAGCAGCACCAGGCCGGGCTCCGCGGCCAGTTCCAGCACCGCCGCCTGGTCCAGCCGGCGACCCTGCGGCGACAGATAGACGACCTTGCCGCAGTGCCCGCTCGCTGCCCGCTGGGCACTGCGCGCCGCGGCGATCGACTGCATCAGCGGTTCGATCAGCATCACCATCCCCGGCCCGCCGCCGTACGGGCGGTCGTCCACCGTGCGGTGCGGATCGTGGGTGAAGTCGCGTGGGTTGTGGAACGCCAGTTCGTAGAGCCCGCGTTCCTTCGCCCGCCGGGTGATGCCGCTGCCGGTGAGAGCGGCGAACATCTCCGGGAACAGGGTGATCACATCGTAGCGGCGCGGCCCTCCCGCGATCGCATGCCTGCTCTCTCCGCTTTCCCCGTCTTTGCCCTGTGCGGCCGCCTGCGCGTTCACCGCGGGCCTACCAGTCCTTTGCCCAGCTCACCCGGATGCGCCGGGCGGCGAGGTCTACGTCCAGAATGTAGGCGGCGACGAAGGGGATGAGCCGTTCGGCGGCGTCCTTGTCCGTCCCGTCCCGAACCTGCAATACGTCGTGCGCACCGGTCGACAGCAGCCCGCTGACCGTGCCGAGGGCTTCGCCCGCTTCGTTTTCGACCGCCAGGCCGATGAGATCGCCCCAGTAGTATTCGTTTTCGGCGGGTTGGGGCAGTGCCTCCCGCGGCGCGGCGACGTAATAGCCGTCGAGCGCCTCGGCTGCGTTGCGATCGACAACTTCGGCAAAGCTGGCAACCAGCCCCTTGCCATGCATGCGGCAGGCTTTCAGGGTGAAACGCTGCCATTGTCCTTCCGCAGCATGGTCGTCGGCGCACAGCCACCAGTGCGGCATTGTGCGCCACGCCAGCGGGTCGTCACCGAAAGGGTGGACCTTGACCCAGCCCTGAACGCCAAAAGGGGCGACAATGCGCCCCAGTACGATCATGCGCGGTTCCGCCGAAGCAGGGTGGCGCTGATCAGCCAGCAGCCTTGGCGGCCTGCTTGACCAGGCGGGCGACGGTCGGCGACAGCTGAGCGCCGTTCTGTTCCCAGTAGCTCAGGCGCTCGGTGTTGACCACCAGACCTTTTTCGGCACCGGAGGCGATCGGGTTGTAATAGCCGACGCGCTCGATGAAGCGGCCGTCGCAGCGATTGCGGGAATCGGCGGCAACGATGTTGAAGAACGGGCGCTTCTTGGCGCCACCACGGGCAAGGCGAATGACGACCATGTGATTTTCCTGATCGGTGAGTGCGAAAAACGGCGAATTATAAGGGAAGGATCGCTTCGGGGCAAGGCGGGTGTGCGTCGGCGGGTGTGTCCCGGCGCCTCTCCGCGTCCGTGTTCGAGGAAGGTGGAAGCTATAATCGGAGCCCGGCCGATTGCGCGCTTCTCTGGGAAGTCCGTCCATGCAGGAAATCCTCGTCCTTTATTACAGCCACCGCGGCTCGGTGCGGGCGCTCGCCGAGCAGATCGCCGCCGGCATCCACGAAGTGCCGGGCGCGGCGGCGCGCGTGCGCACGGTGCCGAAGGTTTCGGCCGTGTGCGAGGCGACGGAGGACGACATCCCCGCCGCAGGGCCGCCCTACGCCGAGTTGCGGGATCTGGAAGAGTGCATCGGTCTGGCGCTCGGAAGCCCGACCCGGTTCGGCAACATGGCCGCGCCGCTGAAGTATTTTGTCGATGGCCTGGGCGGAGCCTGGGCCAACGGCGCGCTCGAGGGCAAGCCGGCGTGCGTGTTCACGTCCAGCGGCAGCATGCACGGCGGTCAGGAGACCACTTTGCTGAGCATGATGCTGCCTTTGCTGCACCACGGCATGCTGCTGCTCGGCATCCCGTACAGCGAGCTTGCGCTCGATGCGACACGCAGCGGGGGCACGCCTTACGGTGCGAGCCACGTCGCCGGGCGCGACGGCCAGGCCGTGCTCAGCCCCGAAGAACTCGTACTCGCGCGGGCGCAGGGCCGGCGCCTGGCGGATACGGCACTGCGCCTGGCGAGGCGGCGATGAGCCCGCAGCGGCTGGCGAGCGTGTCGAGCGTAAGCCTGCTCGCGCTGATCGCGCTGTGCGTGCTGTGGGAGGGTTGGCTGGCGCCGCTGCGTCCGGGCGGCTCGTGGCTGATCCTGAAAGCGCTGCCCCTGCTGGCGGCGGTGTTCGGCATCCTGCGCGGCAGGCGGTATACCTCGCAGTGGATGTCGATGCTGGCTCTGCTGTATGTCACCGAAGGCGTGCTGCGGGTCGGCGACCCGGGGGCGACGGGCGTGCTCGCTGCCTTCGAGATCGTGCTCGCGGCGACGCTGTTCGCCAGCACGACCTTGCATGCGCGCAACACCGCGCCGTCCCGCCTGAAGCGGGATTGAGCGCGCGGTGCATTCGCCGTGGTGCCGGGCAAGGCCGGGCGGCAGCGCATGCGCCGCCGCCCGGTGCGGCGGACGTGATACTGGCGGCCGGTGACAGCGCCGCTCAGACTTGGGGGTTGAGCTTTTCCGCGCCGGTCTGCAGCTTGTTGAGTGCGTTGAGGTAGGCCTTGGCCGAGGCGACGATGATGTCGGTGTCGGCGCCCTGGCCGTCCATCACACGGCCGCTGCGCGACAGGCGCACGGTGACTTCGCCCTGGGCGTCGGTGCCGGTGGTGATCGCATTGACCGAGTAGAGCAGCAGTTCGCTGCCGCTCGCGGCGACCGCCTCGATGGCCTTGAACGCAGCATCGACCGGGCCCGAGCCTTCGGCCTGGGTGCGGCGCTCGACGCCGTCGATCGCCAGCGTGATCTCGGCGCGCGGCTTCTCGCCGGTTTCGGAATGGAAGCAGCTCGACACCAGCCGGTAGCGTTCGGTTTCGGGGGTGACCTCCTCGTCGCTCATCAGGGCGTGGAGATCTTCGTCGAAGATCTCGAGTTTCTTGTCGGCGAGTTCCTTGAAGCGGGTGAAGGCGTGGTTGAGGTGCTCTTCGCCGCCGATGTCGATGCCCAGTTCCTGCAGCCGCGCGCGGAACGCGTTGCGCCCGGAGTGCTTGCCGAGCACGAGCTTGTTGGCACCCCAGCCGACGTCTTCGGCGCGCATGATTTCGTAGGTCTCGCGGTGCTTGAGCACCCCGTCCTGGTGGATGCCGGACTCGTGGGCGAAAGCATTGGCGCCGACGATGGCCTTGTTCGGCTGCACCGGGTAGCCGGTGATCTGCGACACCAGCTTGGAGGCGGGCACAATCTGGGTGGTGTCGATGCGGGTTTCGACCGGGAAGACGTCGGCGCGGGTGCGCACCGCCATCACGATCTCCTCAAGCGAGGCGTTGCCGGCGCGCTCGCCGAGGCCGTTGATCGTGCATTCGACCTGGCGCGCGCCGGCGCGCACTGCGGCGAGCGAGTTGGCCACGGCGAGGCCGAGATCGTTGTGGCAATGCACCGACCACACCACCCGGTCGGCATTGGGGACGCGCTCGATCAGGGTCCGGATCGTCGCTGCGTACTGCTCGGGGACGTTGTAGCCGACGGTGTCGGGGACGTTGATCGTCTTCGCGCCCGCCCGGATCACGGCCTCGAAGATGCGCACGAGGAAGTCGATTTCGGAGCGGCCGGCGTCCTCGGCGGAAAACTCGACGTCGTCGGTGTATTCGCGTGCCCAGCCGATCGCCTTCACGGCCTGCTCGACGACCTGATCGGGTGTCATCCGCAGCTTCTTCTCCATGTGGATCGGGCTGGTGGCGATGAAGGTGTGGATGCGGCCGCGGGCGGCAGGGCGGATGGCCTCGCCCGAGCGCCGGATGTCGTTCTCGTTGGCGCGCGCGAGCGAGCACACGGTGGATTCCCTGACCGCCTCGGCGATGGTGCGCACGGCTTCGAAATCGCCGTTGGAAGCGGCGGCGAAGCCGGCCTCGATGACATCGACACGCATGCGCTCGAGCTGGCGGGCGATGCGCAGTTTCTCTTCGCGCGTCATCGATGCGCCCGGGCTTTGTTCGCCGTCGCGCAGGGTGGTGTCGAAAATGATCAACGGGTCTTTCATGGCTTGCTCCCGGGGTCGGATGCCGCGTCCGCGCCGGATTCGGCGGACGCATCGTTGTTCTGGGGGGACGGAGGCTCGGTGGTGGCTGCGGCTCCCGCTCGATGTAGACGGCGCTTGCGCCAGCGCAGTGCCCACAACAGGTAGCCCGAACCGGCGTAGATCAGGAACAGCCCGAACAGCACGCCCGGCGGGTAGCTGGAGACCAGCGCGAACGCCAGCACCAGGGCGATCAGCACGATGAAGGGCACGCTCCTGCGCAGGTTGATGTCCTTGCCGCTCCAGAACAACACGTTGCTCACCATCGAGACGCCGGCGAAGATCGTCAACGCGCAGGCGTACCAGCGCAGCTCGTCGCCACTGAAGCCGTTGTCCAGGCCGACCCAGACCATGCCGGCGATCAGCGCGGCGGCGGCCGGGCTGGGCAGGCCCTGGAAGTAGCGTCGGTCGACGACGTCGATGTTGGTATTGAAGCGCGCCAGGCGCAGCGCGGCGCCGGCGCAGTAGATGAAGGCGGCGATCCAGCCCAGCTTGCCCAGGCCCTGCAGCGCCCATTCGTACATCACCAGGGCGGGCGCGGCGCCGAACGACACCATGTCGGAGAGCGAGTCGTATTCGGCGCCGAATTCGCTCTGGGTGTGGGTGAGGCGGGCGATGCGCCCGTCGAGGCCGTCGAGCACCATGGCGATGAAGATCGCCACCGCGGCGGCCTCGAAGCGGTTGTTCATCGCCTGGACGATGGCGTAGAAGCCGGCGAAGAGTGCGGCCGTGGTGAACAGGTTGGGCAGGATGTAGATGCCGCGGCGGCGCTTGTCGAGCATCGGCAGCGGAGTACGGTCGGGATGGCTCACGTTCGGTGTCGCTTCCTGGGATTCCGAGAGATCGATTTTATCCCCGATCGCTCGGGCATTCGTGCCTTGGTGTGGCATGGACGGAGCGTGGCCAGCAAAAAGGCCGGTGCCGCAGTGGGCGGCACCGGCCTGTCGCACGGGGCGAGGCGGATTGAAGATCAGTTCTTCGACTTGTCCACCAGGGCCTTGGCCTTGATCCACGGCATCATCTCGCGCAGCTGGCCGCCGACCTGCTCGATCGGGTGTTCGGCGTTGAGGCGACGGCGGGCGGTCATGCTCGGATAGTTGGTCTTGCCTTCGAGAATGAACATCTTGGCGTATTCGCCGGTCTGGATGCGCTTCAGGGCATTGCGCATCGCTTCGCGCGACTGAGCGTTGATGACTTCCGGCCCGGTCACGTACTCGCCGTATTCGGCGTTGTTCGAGATCGAGTAGTTCATGTTGGCGATGCCGCCTTCGTACATCAGGTCGACGATCAGCTTGAGCTCGTGGAGGCACTCGAAGTAGGCCATTTCGGGGGCGTAGCCGGCTTCGGTCAGGGTCTCGAAACCCATCTTCACCAGCTCGACGGCGCCGCCGCAGAGCACGGCCTGCTCGCCGAAGAGGTCGGTCTCGGTTTCTTCCTTGAAGTTGGTTTCGATGACGCCGCCCTTGGTGCCGCCGTTGGCTGCCGCGTAGGACAGGGCGATGTCCTTGGCCTTGCCCGACTTGTCCTGGTAGACCGCGATCAGGCTGGGCACGCCACCGCCGCGCAGGTATTCGGAACGCACGGTGTGGCCGGGGCCCTTGGGCGCGACCATGATGACGTCGAGGTCGTCGCGCGGCACGACCTGGTTGTAATGGACGTTGAAGCCGTGGGCGAAGGCCAGCACCGCGCCTTTCTTGATGTTGGGTTCGACTTCGTCCTTGTACACCTGCGGAATGTTCTCGTCCGGCAGCAGGATCATGACGACGTCGGCGGTCTTCACCGCCTTGGCGATTTCCTCGACCTTCAGGCCGGCGTTCTTGGCCTTGTCCCAGGAGGCGCCGCCCTTGCGCAGGCCGACGGTGACCTTGACGCCGGAGTCGGACAGGTTCTGGGCGTGGGCGTGGCCCTGCGAGCCGTAACCGACGATGGTGACCTTCTTGCCCTTGATCAGGGAGAGGTCGGCGTCCTTGTCGTAATAAACCTTCATGTCTTTCCTTTTTTGCTTTGCGGTTCGGGGTGGGGAGCGGCGATTTCAGACCTTGAGCACGCGGTCGCCGCGGCCGATGCCGCAGACGCCGGAGCGCACGGTTTCAAGAATCAGGGCCGGGTCGATGGCGCCGAGGAACGCGTCGAGCTTGCTCTGGTTGCCGGTCAGCTCGACGACGTAGGAGGCGTCGGTGACATCGATGATGCGGGCGCGGAAGATGTCGGCGGTGCGCTTCACTTCTTCGCGGTCCTTGCCGGTGGCGCGGATCTTGACCAGCATCAGTTCGCGTTCGATGTGGGCGGCTTCGGAGATGTCGACGACCTTGACGATCTCGACGAGCTTGTTCAGCTGCTTGGTGATCTGCTCGATGATGTCGTCCGAGCCGCTGGTGACGATGGTCATCCGCGACATCGAGAAGTCTTCGGTCGGGGCTACGGTGAGCGACTCGATGTTGTAGCCGCGCGCGGAGAACAGCCCGGAGACGCGCGACAGCGCGCCGGATTCGTTTTCGATCAGGAGGGAAATGACGTGACGCATGATGGTATTCGGTCCCGGATGCGGAGAAGGGGCGCTCAGAGGTCTTCGGCGGAGAGGATCATTTCGGTCAGACCCTTGCCGCCCTGCACCATCGGATAGACGTTCTCGGTGGCGTCGATCTGGAAGTCGAGGAACACCAGCTCGTTCTTGTGCGTGGTGAAGGCCTCGCGCAGCGCGCCCTCGACGTCGGCCGGGCGCTCGATGCGCAAGCCGACGTGACCGTAGGCCGCGGCGAGCTTGGCGAAGTCGGGCAGGGAATCCATGTAGGACTCGGAGTAGCGGCCGCCGTGGAACAGCTGCTGCCACTGGCGCACCATGCCGAGGTAGCGGTTGTTGAGGTTGCAGATCTTGATCGGCAGGCGGAACTGCTTGCAGGTGGACAGCTCCTGGATGTTCATCTGGATCGAGGCTTCCCCCGTCACGCACGCCACCGGCATGTGCGGGTTGGCGAGCTGGGCGCCCATCGCGTAGGGCATGCCCACTCCCATCGTGCCCAGGCCGCCCGAGTTGAGCCAGCGCCGGGGCTTGTCGAAGCCGTAATACTGCGCCGCCCACATCTGGTGCTGGCCGACGTCGGAGGTGACGATCGCCTCGCCGCCGGTGACTTCCCACAGCTTCTGGATCACGAACTGGGGCTTGATGATCTCGTCCGAGTTCTTGAACGCCATGCACTTGCGGCTGCGCCATTCCTCGACCTGCTTCCACCACGCCGCGAGTGCGTCGGGGTTGGGGCGGGCCTCGCCGGCTTCGAGCTGACGGATCATCTCGTCGAGCACGTCCCTGACGTCGCCGACGATCGGCACGTCCACCCGGACGCGCTTGGAGATCGACGACGGGTCGATGTCGACGTGGATGATCTTGCGCGGCTCTTCGGCGAAGTGCTCGGGGCTGCCGATGACGCGGTCGTCGAAGCGGGCGCCGACGGCGAGCAGCACGTCGCTGTAGTGCATCGCCATGTTGGCTTCGAACGTGCCGTGCATGCCGGGCATGCCGAGGTACTGGCGGTCGCTGAAGGGGTAGCCGCCCAGGCCCATCAGAGTGTTGGTGATCGGGTAGCCGAGCAGGCGGGTGAGCCGGGTGAGCTGCTCGGCGGCGTTGGCGAGCACCACACCGCCGCCGGTGTAGATCATCGGCCGTTTGGCCTCGAGCAGCAGCTGAACCGCTTTCTTGATCTGGCCGGAGTGACCCTTCAGCACCGGGTTGTACGAGCGCATCGAGATCTCCTGCGGATACTCGAACTCGCACTTCTGCATCGACACGTCCTTGGGAATGTCGACCAGCACCGGACCGGGGCGCCCGGTTTTTGCCAGGTAGAAGGCCTTCTTCATCGTCAAGGCGATGTCGCGCACGTCCTTGACAAGGAAGTTGTGCTTCACGCACGGGCGGGTGATGCCCACGGTGTCGACTTCCTGGAAGGCGTCCTGGCCGATCGCCGCGGTGGGCACCTGGCCGGAGATGATCACCATCGGGATCGAATCGCAGTAGGCGGTGGCGATGCCGGTGACGGCGTTGGTGGCGCCCGGGCCGGAGGTCACCAGCGCGACGCCGACCTTCTCGGTGCTGCGCGCGAAGCCGTCGGCGGCGTGTACCGCGGCCTGCTCATGGCGCACCAGCACGTGACGCACCTGATCCTGCTGGAACAGCGCATCGTAAATGAACAGGACCGAGCCGCCGGGGTATCCGAAGACATATTCGACCTTTTCTTCCTGCAGGCACCTGATTAGAATTTCGGCTCCGGACAGCACCATCGCAAACTCGCTCGACTATAGGGGTTTGAATAAACGCAGAACGTTACCGGCCGCTTGCGGTTTGGTCAAGGCTGGATACTTCCCGTCCCGGTCCCTTCCTTCCATTGCGGCGCCGTTCCGGCGCACGCCTTTGCGGATGATTCGATGACGCACGACAAAGGCAGGGATGCGGCGGCACCCCGGCACTGCCCCGAACCGGGCACGCGCACCGTGGTCGAGCTCGCCGGCCTGCGCCGCCGTCTCGCCTCGATGCTCTACGAATCGATGCTGATGCTCGGCGTGCTCGCCCTCGTTTTTCTCGTTCCCTACCTGATTCTCGGCATCGGCTTCGGCATCGCACCACCGGGCGGGCTTGCCTGGCTGCACATTTTCGTCGTGCTCGGGATGTATTTCGTGTGGTACTGGCACCGCCACGGGCAAACGCTGGCGATGCAGACCTGGCGGCTGAAGATCGTCGGCGAAGACGGGCGTGTCGCCGGAGTGGGACGGAGCTGGGTACGTTACGCCCTTGCCTGGCCGTCGGTGCTGCTCGGCGGAGTCGGCCTGCTGTGGGCGCTCGTCGACCGCGACCGCCAGTTCCTGCACGACCGTCTGGCCGGAACCCGGATCGTGCTGCTGCCTCCGCAGCGGCCGTCCTGAGTGCGGCGACGGCAGCGGAGGCGATTGCAGTGGAGCGGTGTTAGCATCGCATTCATCATCATCCCGACGAAGGGGCGGAGGCATCGCCTGCACCGCGACCGCACTTCGGCCAAGGCCATGAGCACCTGCATCGATGCCGCCGCGACGGACGAGGACCTGCGGCGCATTTCCCATCACGCGCTGTCGATCGACGACAGCCTGATCCGGCTCGATACGCGCCGCCACGAAGGTCTGAGCGCGGCCGAAGTGCAGGCGCGCCTGGCCGGGCACGGGCGCAACGCCCTGCCGCCGCCGCCCCGGCGCGGTCCACTGCTGCGCTTCCTGCTGCAGTTCCACAACGTGCTGATCCACGTCCTGCTGGTCGCCGGTGCGATCACGCTGCTGCTCGGCCACCTGGTCGATGCCGGCGTCATTTTCGGCGTCGTCGTCATCAATGCGTACATCGGCTTCCTCCAGGAAGGCAAGGCCGAACGCGCGCTCGACGCCATCCGCGACATGCTGTCGCCGCGCGCCCAGGTGCTGCGCGACGGCCATCGCCAGGAGATTGACGCCGAGGAACTGGTGCCGGGCGACATCGTGTTCCTCGCCTCCGGCGACAAGGTGCCGGCCGACTTGCGCCTGATCGAGGTCCGCAGCCTGCGCATCGAGGAGGCGGTGCTCACCGGCGAGTCGCTCGCAGTGACCAAGGCGACGGCCGCAGTCGAGGCCGGGGCCGCACTCGGCGACCGCCGTTCGATGGCCTATTCGGGGACCCTGGTGGCCTATGGTCAGGGGGTCGGCGTGGTCGTCGCCACCGGCACCCGGACCGAAATCGGGCGCATCAGCACGATGCTCGGCGCGGTCCGGACCCTGAGCACGCCGCTGCTGCGCCAGATGGAAGGTTTCAGCCGGGCGCTGACCTGGATCATCCTCGGCGTCGCCGCAGCGGCCTTCGTCTTCGGCATCGCGCTGCGCGGCTACGGCACGGCCGAAATGTTCCTCGCCGCGGTCGGCCTCGCGGTGGCGGCGATTCCCGAGGGGCTGCCGGCGATCATCACGATCACGCTGGCGATCGGGGTGCAGCGCATGGCGCGGCGGCGGGCGATCATCCGCCGCCTGCCTGCGGTCGAGGCGCTCGGTTCGGTTACCGTGATCTGTTCGGACAAGACCGGGACCCTGACCCGCAACGAAATGGCCGTGCAGCGGGTGCTCACGGGCGATGGCCGGATCGACGTCTCGGGCGCAGGCTATGCGCCGCACGGCGGTTTCGAGCGTGGCGGCCGTGATCTCGAGCCGGCCGAGGCGCCCTTGCTCACCGACATTGGTCGCGTTGCGTTGCTGTGCAACGATGCCGAACTGCGCCTGGACGACGGGGAATGGCGCGTGCTCGGCGACCCGACCGAAGGGGCATTGCTGACGCTTGCGCTGAAGGCCGGTGTCGACCCCAAACTGTGCCGGGAAGAATGGCCTCGCGACGACGTCATTCCCTTCGAGTCCGAGCACCGCTTCATGGCCACGCTGCATCACGACCATGCCGGCCGCGCCCGGGTGTTGGTCAAGGGCGCGCCGGAGCGCGTGCTGGCGCTGTGCGTCGACGCCGGTGCGCTCGACGGCGAGGCTCGGCCGCTGGATGTCGAGGCCTGGGAGCGGGCGATGGCCGAGGCCGCCGGAGAAGGCATGCGCCTGCTCGCGCTGGCTGTGCGTAGCGCCGGCGGGCCGCTCGCGGCGCTGAGCTTCGACGACATCGAGCGCGGCGGTTTCACCTTGCTCGCGGTGCTCGGCATCTCCGATCCGCCTCGCGCGGAGGCCGTGCAGGCGGTGGCGAACTGCCTTGCGGCCGGCATCCGGGTGAAGATGATTACCGGCGACCATGCCGCGACGGCACAAGCGATCGGCGAGCAACTCGGCCTTGCGCGGGACGTCCAGACGATCACCGGGGCCGAGATCGAGGCCATGGATGACGCCCGTCTCGCCGAGATCGTGTGCGACACTGAAATCTTCGCCCGCGCCAGCCCCGAGCACAAGCTGCGCCTGGTCGAGGCGCTGCAGGCGCGCGGCGAGGTGGTGGCGATGACCGGCGATGGCGTCAATGATGCGCCGGCGCTGAAGCGCGCCGATGTCGGCGTGGCGATGGGGCGCAAAGGGACCGAGGCGGCCAAGGAGGCGGCCGAGATGGTGCTCGCCGACGACAATTTCGCCTCGGTTGCGGCCGCGGTCGAGGAGGGCCGCATCGTCTATGACAACCTGAAGAAGACGGTGGCCTACATCCTGCCGACCAATATCGGCCAGGCCGGGATCGTCTTCTTCGCCGTGCTGTTCGGCGTGACCATGCCGATCACGCCACCGCAGATCCTGTGGGTGAACATGATCACCGCGGTGACGCTGGCGCTGGCGCTGGCGTTCGAGGACGGCGAGCACGACCTGATGCGCCGCCCGCCGCGCGATCCGCGCGAGCCCCTGCTGACCCGCTTCCTGCTCTGGCGCATCGTTTTCGTCGGCCTGCTCCTGGTCGCCGGCGGGATGGGGGCGTTCCTGTGGGAACAGGCCCACGGCGCGAGCGTTGCGGCAGCGCGCACCGCGGCGGTGAATGCGGTCCTCGCCGGCGAGGTGTTCTACCTGTTCAACATGCGCAGCTTGACCGCCTCGGTGCTGAACCGGGACGGTTTCTGCGGCAACCGCTACGTGCTCGGGGCGATCGCCCTGCTGGTGCTGTGCCAGATCCTGTTCACCCATCTTCCGGCGATGCAGCGCCTGTTCGGTACCGAGGCGCTGGATCCGGCAGCGTGGCTGCGCATCCTCGCCTTCGGTGTGGCCGTGCTGCTCATCGTCGAGGCCGAGAAGGCCTTGCTGCGCGTTCGCGCCCGCTCTCCGGACAGGGGCGATCATTGATGGAACTGCTCCTCAGCCACGGGCCATATGCCGAATTCGCGCTGCTGTTGCTCATCTCGGCGGTGGCCGGGGCGATCGCGGTGCGCCTGCGCCAGCCGGTACTGATCGCCTACATCGTCGTCGGCATTCTGGTCGGGCCGGCGGTGTTCGGTCTGGTGAGGGCGCACGAGCAGATCGCGCTGCTGGCCGAAATCGGCGTCACCGTGCTGCTGTTCGTGGTCGGCCTCAAGCTCGATCTGCACCATATCCGCCATATCGGCCCGGTGGCGCTGGCGACCGGGCTGGGCCAACTCGGTTTCACCATCGTCTTCGGCTTCGCCCTGATCGTGGCGATGGGCAAGGAGCTGATGGAGGCGCTCTACGTCGCCGTGGCGCTGACCTTCTCGAGCACGATCATCGTCGTCAAGCTGCTGTCGGACAAGCGCGAACTCGACGCCCTGCACGGGCGCATCGCGGTCGGCTTCCTGATCGTGCAGGATGTCGCCGTGGTGCTGGCGATGATGGCGATGAGCACCCTGCGCGGCGCCGGCGAGGCCGCGATCGTCGACGTCGCCGCCTCGCTGGCCTTGCGCCTGGGGGCTGCGGCGGTGCTGATGTACGTGCTGATGCGCTCGGTGTTGCCCCGGCTGGTGGATGCGATGGCGCGCTCGCAGGAGCTGCTGCTGATCTTCGCCGTCGCCTGGGGAACCGGGCTCGCCGCGCTGGGGGAGTGGGCCGGGTTCAGCAAGGAGGCCGGCGCCTTCCTCGCCGGTTTCTCGCTGGCGTCCACGAGCTATCGCGAAGCGATGAACGCGCGCCTCACCGGGATCCGCGATTTCATGCTGCTGTTCTTTTTCATCGATCTCGGCGCGAAGCTCGATTTTTCCACCCTGGGTGGCGAGCTGTGGCCGGCGGTGGTGCTGTCCTTGTTCGTGCTGATCGGCAACCCCTTGATCGTGATGGCGATCATGGGCTACATGGGGTACCGCAAGCGTACCGGCTTTCTCGCCGGGCTGACCGTGGCCCAGATCAGCGAGTTCTCAATCGTGTTCGTCGCGATGGGGATCAGCCTCGGCCATGTCGGTGTCGAGGCGCTCGGCCTGACCACCCTGGTGGGGCTGGTGACGATCATGATGTCCACCTACATGATCCTGCTCTCGCATCCGCTCTACGAGCGGCTCGCCCCGTGGCTGGGGGTTTTCGAGCGCAAACGTCCGTTCCGCGAGCTCGCGGTCGAGCGCCCGGGCCGTCCCGCCGGCCAGCCCGACATCATCGTGTTCGGCCTCGGGCGCTACGGCGCGCGCCTGATGCAGCAGCTGCGCGGCGCGGGGATCGAAGTCCTCGGCGTCGATTTCGACCCCGAAACCGTCCGCAGCCTGCGCAAGCGGCGCCTGCCGGTGCGCTTCGGCGACGGCGAGGATCCGGGCTTCCTCGAGACCCTGCCGCTGCGCCATGCGCGCTGGGCGGTCACCACCTTCCCGCAATGGGACTCGAACCGCGCCTTCCTCCACGCCCTCAAGGAAGCGGGGTTCGGCGGGCGGGTGGCCGGGGTGGTGCGGGACGACATCCACGGTGAGGCGCTCGGCGCTGCCGGGGTCGAGCGCGTGTTGAACCCCTTCAACGACGCCGCGGACTATGCCGCGCGCAGCTTTGCCGCCGAGATCGCGTTCGCCAAGGTGCATGGCGAAGGCCCGGCTCCCGATCCCGACCAGGAGACAGAACGATGAATCCGTTGCGGACTTTGCTCGCCGCCACCGACCTTTCCGCGCTCGCCCGCCATGCGGTGATGCGCGCCGCGCTGATCGCTGCCGAATCGGGGGGGCAGCTGTCGCTGCAGCATGTGGTCAGCGTTGGCGCGCTCGATGCGCTGCGCCACCTGCTCGATGCCGGGACGGCCGGCATGCAGCAGCAGCTGCTCGAGGAGGTGCGTGGAGAAGTGCAGGCGCTTGCCGCCGAAGTGGCCGCGCGCCATGGCGTCGCCGCGGCGGTTCGGGTCGATGTGGGCGCGGTGCTGGCGGAAATCGCCAGCCATGCCGATGCGATCGATGCCGATCTGCTCGTGCTCGGCGCCCGTGGCGCCGGCTTCATGCGCGAACTGCTGATCGGCTCCACCACCGAACGTGCGCTGCGCAAGATCAGCCGGCCGCTGCTGGTGGTCAAGCAGATGGCGCATGAGTCCTATCGCAGAGTGCTGGTGCCGGTGGATTTTTCGGCGCGTTCGCGCGAAGCGCTGAGGGTGGTGCAGCGCGTCGCACCCGCGGCCGAGATCGTGCTGCTGCACGCCTTCGAGGTGCCCTTCGAAGGCAAGCTGCGCTTTGCCGGCGTCGACGAGCAGGCCCTGTCCACGCTGCGGGTCAATGCCCGGCGCGAGGCGAGTGCACAGATGAACGAGCTCGTCGAGCAGGCCGCCCTCGATCCTACCCGGGTGCGCCGGATCGTGCTCCACGGCGAAGCCAGCACCCAGATTCTGGAACAGGAGCAGGCGCAGGATTGCGACCTGATCGTGATCGGCAAGCGCGGCCAGGGCGTGCTCGAGGAAATGCTGCTGGGCAGTGTCACCCGGCACGTCCTCGCCCAGTCCGCGGCCGATGTGCTGGTGGCTGACCGCCGGGCGGGCTGAGCGCTCCTGGCCGAGCGCCCGTGCCCGGTTCCCGGGGGCCGCGGGATGGCTGGCGCGCCGGTGCGGCTGCGGTGCCGCCGGCGCCGGCCGGGCCGGGCTGGGCGGCAGCGGCCGGGCGGCGTACACTTCCGTTTTGACCGCGCCTGCGCGCGGCCGACGGAGAGACGATGAAAACCGAACACGCCCCAACGATCCAGCGCGCCGACTACCGGCCGCTGCCCTGGACGGTCGAGACCGTCGACCTGCATTTCAGTCTCGATGCCGAGGCGACCCTCGTCACCAACCGCATGCTGTGCGTGCGCAATCCGGATGTCGAAGACGGCCCGATCCGGTTGTGGGGCGAAGCGCTCGAGCGCCTGGCGCTGACCGTCGACGGCCAGCCTCCGGCGGCCTTGCGCGAAGACGGCACGCTGCTCGAGATCGGCGCCAGCGGCGAGCGCGTCGTCGTCGAAGTGCGCACCCGCATCGATCCGCGCGCCAACACCACGCTGTCCGGCCTCTACCGGTCGAACGGCGGTTTCTTCACCCAGTGCGAGGCGGAAGGTTTTCGCCGCATCACCTGTTTCCCCGATCGTCCGGACGTGATGGCGCGGTACACGGTGACGCTCGAAGCCGACCGCGCCGCCTGCCCGGTGCTGCTGTCCAACGGCAATCTGGTCGAAGAGGGCGCGCTGCCCGGCGGCCGTCACTACGCGAAGTGGGAGGACCCTTTTCCCAAGCCGTCCTACCTCTTCGCCCTGGTCGCGGCGAGGCTGGTCGCGCTCGAGCGTCGGGTGAGGACGATGTCGGGGCGCGAGGTGCTGCTTCAGGTGTGGGTGGAAGAAG
The DNA here is from genome assembly GCF_023093595.1 of Thauera aromatica. Taxonomy (GTDB): domain Bacteria; phylum Pseudomonadota; class Gammaproteobacteria; order Burkholderiales; family Rhodocyclaceae; genus Thauera; species Thauera aromatica_A. The sequence goes on along the minus strand of NZ_JALLIK010000105.1, from coordinate 18,232 downwards.
GCAATCTCGACCGCTGCGGGCACGCGATGGATTCCCTTGTGCACGCGATGCGCTGGGACGAGGAGACTTTCGGCCTCGAGCTCGACCTCGACCGCTTCATGATCGTCGCCGTGGCCGACTTCAACATGGGGGCGATGGAGAACAAGGGGCTGAACATCTTCAACACCAAGTTCGTGCTCGCCAAGCCGGACACCGCCACCGACCTCGATTACGAAAACATCGAGAGCGTGGTCGCGCACGAATACTTCCATAACTGGACCGGCAACCGCGTCACCTGCCGCGACTGGTTCCAGCTCACCCTCAAGGAAGGGCTGACCGTCTTTCGCGACCAGCAGTTCTCCGCCGACATGCTGGCGAGAGTGGCCAGCGAGGCCGCCGGCCCCGAAGGCGCGGCTTCCGCGCGCGCGGTCAAGCGCATCGACGATGTGCGCGTGCTGCGCGCGGCGCAGTTCCCCGAGGATGCGGGGCCGATGGCGCACCCGATCCGCCCCGACCGCTACCAGGAGATCAACAATTTCTACACCGCCACGGTGTACGAGAAGGGCGCCGAAGTCATCCGCATGCTCCATACCCTGCTCGGGCAGGAAGGGTTTCGCAACGGGATGGACCTCTACTTCAGCTACCACGACGGCCAGGCGGTGACCTGCGACGACTTCGTCGAAGCGATGTCGGAGGCCAACAACGGTTTCGATCTCGACCCCTTCATGCGCTGGTACGGTCAGGCCGGGACGCCGCGGGTGAAGGCCAGTGGGGCTTGGGATGCTGCCGCCGGCAGCTACACTCTGACCCTTGCCCAGGACACCCCGCCGACGCCGGGCCAGGCGCTCAAGCTGCCGCTGGTGATTCCGGTCGCGCTCGGCCTGATCGGGCCGGATGGCCGCGACCGGCCGCTGCGGCTGGAGGGCGAGAGCCAGGCCGGAGCGACGACGCGCGTGCTGCGTCTCACCGTGGCGGAGCAGACGTTCCGCTTCGTCGGCCTCGATGCCGAGCCGGTGCCTTCGCTGCTGCGCGGCTTTTCCGCGCCGGTGATCCTCGAACTGGACGAGGATGATGCCCGGCTCGCCTTCCGCATGGCCCACGACGCCGATCCCTGCAACCGCTGGGACGCCGCCCAGCGCTACGCCGAGCGTGTGGTGCTGGCGCTGGCCGCGGACCCGGCCGGGGAGGTGGCGCCGGGCTTTGTCGAGGCATTTTGCATCCTGCTCGAAGACAACCGGCTCGACCCCGCCTTCCGCGCCCAGGCCCTCGCCCTGCCGGGCGAGGCTTACCTGCTCGAGCGCATGGCGGCGGCCGACCCCGCAGCGCTGCGCGGCGCGCTGATGAAAGTGATGCGCACCCTTGGCCGTGCCCTGGCTGCGTCCTGGCTGGCCGTGCTCGAGACGACGGCGCCGGCGCCGGTTTACCGCTACCACCCGGGCGACGCCGGCCGCCGTGCGCTTGCCAACCTTGCCCTGCGCTACCTCGCCGCCGCCGGCGATGAGCGCGGGCTGGCGTGCGCGCAGGCCCGCTTCGAGGGCGCCACCAACATGACCGAGCGTTTCGGTGCACTCGCCGCCCTGGTGCAGAGCGCGAGTCCGGCGCGCGGGACGGCGCTGGCCGCGTTCCATGCGCGCTACCGCGACGATGCCCTGGCGCTGGACAAGTGGTTCGCGCTGCAGGCCGGTGCCTGGCGCTGGGATGCGGCGGCAGCGCCGACCCTGGAGCGGGTGCGCAGCCTGCTCGACGACCCGGCGTTCAGCCTGGCGAACCCGAACAAGGTGTATGCCCTGCTCGGCACTTTCTTCCGCGCCAACCCCGGTGAGTTCCATGCCGCCGACGGCAGCGGCCATGCCTTCTGGGCCGAGCAGGTGATGGCGCTGGACGCGAAGAATCCCCAGGTTGCGGCGCGCATGGCGCGCACGTTGGAGAACTGGCGCCATCTCACTGCCGCGCTGCAGGCGAGCATCCGCCCGCAACTCGAACGGGTGCTGGCGAGCGAGGGGTGCTCGCCGGACGTCGCGGAGGTCATCGGCAAGGCCCTGGAACCGGGGGGCTGACCGCGGCGAGCGCCCGCCGGACGATCCGCTGGGTGAACACAAAAACGCCGGGATTCCCCGGCGTTTTCAGCGGTGTGCGACCCGCTCGGGTTGCTTCGGAACCTTCCCGCTCACTCCGCGGCAAGGTCGCCGGCGATGTAGCTCTCCAGGTGCTTGATCGTCTTCTCCTGCTGGCTGACGATGGATTTCACCATGTCACCGATGGTGACAATACCGAGCACTTTGTTGTTTTCCACCACCGGGATGTGGCGGAAGCGCTTTTCGGTCATCGTTTCCATGACTTCATCCACGGTGTGCGCCCGCGTCACGGTAAATGGGGCAGGCGTCATCAGGTCGCCGACCTTGACGTTGCGCGACATGAGCCCCTTGAGCACTACTTTGCGGGCATAGTCGCGTTCGGTGAAGATGCCGACCAGACGATCGCCGTCGGTCACGAGCACGCAACCGATATCGAACTGGGCCATCACCGACAGCGCATCGAACACCGAATCGGTCGGGCGCACGGCGTGAAAGGTATGGCCTTTCTGGTCGAGAATTTGTTTTACGCTGATCGTCATTGTCTTGATCCCCCCACGGTTGTTGACGCTCGGGCTGCATGTCGCGGCCGGTTTTGTTACAGATTGGCTCCAAGCCTTTCGGGATGCAAGCAGGGAACAACCCTACTTTGCAGTGCAGTCCCGATTTCCCCTTGTCTCATCCGGCTCGCACTTACCCCACGGCGCATGGGCCTGAGTGGCGTTCCTGTCGGGCGCCGCCGGCAGGCTGACCCGGGTTTGCCGACCTCACCCGCGGAGGAAACGACGATGCTTGCTCAGATTTCGAGGTTGTCGATCAGCCGGGTACGTCCCAGTCTGGCCGCGGCCAGCACGACCAGCGCATCGTCCTCGCGGGTCGGCGGCTGCAGGTCGGCGCGGCGGCGCACGGCGACGTAGTCGGGCTGCCAGCCGGCCCCCTCCAGTTGCGCCACCGCCTCGGCTTCGAGCTTCGTCAAGTCGCGCTCGCCGCCTGCCACGGCGCTGCGGATGTGGCACAGCAGACGGTACAGCAGGGGCGCGCGGGCGCGCTCTTCCTCGCTCAGGTAGCCGTTGCGCGAGGACAGCGCGAGGCCATCTCCGGCACGCACCGTCTCGCCTTCTAGGACTTCCACCGGGAGCGCGAGTTCGCACACCATGTTGCGCAGCACCATCAGCTGCTGGTAGTCCTTTTTGCCGAACAGCGCGAGTTCGGGCTGGACGATGTTGAGCAGCTTCAGCACGACGGTGGCGACGCCGCGGAAATGGCCGGGGCGGCACGCGCCTTCGAGGACAGAGACGTGGGCCGGCGCCGGATCGACGTGATAGGACTGCGGTTGCGGGTACATCACGGCCTCGTCGGGGGCGAACAGGTGCGCCACGCCGGCGGCGGCGAGCTTTTCGCAATCGGCGGCGAAGGTGCGCGGATAGCGCTCGAAGTCTTCGCCCTGGCCGAACTGGAGGCGGTTCACGAAGATGCTCGCGACCACGCTGTCGGCATGGCTCGCGGCCTGGCGCATGAGCGCGATGTGGCCGTCGTGGAGATTGCCCATGGTGGGAACGAAGGCCGTCCTGCCGGCGCCGGCGCGGGCGGCGCGCAGGCTTTCGATGGTATGGTGGATCTGCATGCGGAATCGTTTTCGGGGCGGTGGCAGGGGGGTCAGTAGCAGTGCTCGGCGGCGGGGAAGCTGCCGTCCTTGACCGCGGCGACGTAACGTGCGACGGCATCTTCGATGCTGGCGGCGCCGTCCATGAAGTTGCGCACGAAGCGTGCGGTCTTGCCCGGGAAAATGCCGAGCATGTCGTGCAGCACCAGGACCTGGCCGTCGCAGCCGGGGCCGGCGCCGATGCCGATCGTGGCCATGGTGCGCAGGCTGGCGGTGATTCCGGCGGCGAGCGCGGCGGGCACCATTTCCATCACCATCAGCGCGGCGCCGGCCTGTTCCAGTGCCAGGGCGTCGGCTTTCAGCCGCGCCGCGCCTTCGTCGCTGCGGCCCTGCACCCGGTAGCCGCCGAGCTGATGCACCGACTGCGGGGTGAGGCCGATGTGGGCGCACACCGGTACCCCGCGCTCGACCAGGAAATGCACGGTGTCGGCCATGAATTCGCCGCCTTCGAGCTTCACCATCTGCGCCCCGGCCGCCATCAGGCGTGCGGCATTGCGCATCGCCTGCTCGCGGTTTTCGTGGTAGCTGCCGAACGGCATGTCGGCGAGGATGAAGGCGCGGCTTTCGGCACGGGCCACGCACTCGGTGTGGTAGGCCATCTGTTCGAGCGTCACCGGCAGGGTCGATTTCTGTCCTTGCAGCACGTTGCCCAGTGAGTCGCCGATCAGTGCGACGTCCACTCCGCTGCGACCGAGCACCGCGGCGAAGCTCGCGTCATAACAGGTGAGCATCGCGATCTTCTCGCCTGCGGCGCGCATCCTGCCCAGTTCGAACAGGGTCACGGGTTTCTGGTCCTGGAGATAACTCATACATCGCTCCTGATGGGAGGACGGAGTTTTCACCAAACGGGTGCGATGCACAAGTGCATTGCCGCCGTGGATCAGCTGCGGAACACGAAATAGACCGCGCCGAGCATGCACAGGCCCGCCCACAGGTAGTCGAGCTTGAGCGGCTGTTTCATGTAGATCACGACGAAGGGAACGAACACCAGCAGGGTGATCACTTCCTGCAGGATCTTCAGTTGCGCCAGGCTCAGCGTGGTGGCGCCGATGCGGTTGGCCGGGACCTGGAGCAGGTATTCGAACAGCGCGATCCCCCAGCTCACGATCGCCGCGACGTACCAGGCCCGGGCCTGCATCGTCCTGAGGTGGCCGTACCAGGCGAAGGTCATGAACACGTTGGATGCGGCAAGCAGCACGGTGGTCTGCAGCCAGACGGGGCTGGCGCTGACGGTAGCGGTGGCGGACTGGAGCCAGGCGGGCATGGCGGCGGCGCAGGAGGGGGCGGCGGATCTTATCCGAGGCGGGTGATAGCCTGGTTGTCGACGGCGGCGAGCAGCCCGGCGAGGCTGCCGTGGCCGGGAATGACGGTCTCCGGCGCGATCTCGGCGAGTGGCAGCAAGGCGAAGGCGCGCAGGTGCATGCGCGGGTGCGGCACCTGCAGCGCCGGCGTATCGATGACCGCGTCGCCGTAGAGCAGCAGGTCGAGGTCGATCGTGCGCGGCGCCATCGGATAGTCGCGGGTGCGGCCGCTGTCGCGCTCGATGCCGTGCAGGGCATCGAGCAGGGCGTGGGCGTCGAGCGCAGTGTCGAGCGCGATGACGGCGTTGATGTAGTCGGGTTGGCCGTCCACGCCGATCGGTGCGCTGCGGTAGAGCGCGGAGTGTGCTGCGACCGCGCTCGCGGGCAGGGCGCCGAGGCGTTGCAGCGAAAGGGCGAATGCCATCGCCGGATCGCCGAGGTTGGCACCGAAGGCGATGTAGGCGCGCACGCGCGCCGCCGCGTTCACTGGACGGCCCTCCAGTCGCTACGCGATTTCGACCTCGGGGAAGGTGAACGCATCCCTTCGGGCGGCCGTGCAGGGTGTCTCATGCGCTGTCCGTGGAGGCGACGGCCTCGCCATCGACCGGCTTGCGCCGGCGGCGGCGGCGCTTCTTCGCCGGCGCCGCTTCGGCCGGCGCCTGGCGGACCAGTGCATCGCGCTCGTCGTGGCCGGCATGGGCGAAGCGGTCCCACCAGTCGACGATTTCCAGTGGGATCTCTCCGGCCTGCGCACGCAGGCGCAGGAAGTCCCACCCTGCGCGGTAGCGGGGCTGCTCGATGAGGCGGTAAGGGGTTTTCCCCGAGCGCTTGTCGAAACGCGGCTGCAGCGCCCAGATGTCCTTGATGTCGCCGACGATGCGGCGGGTGATCGCGAGCTTGCCGGCCTGGGCGTCGAGGACCTCGTCCATCGCTTCGAACAGCGCCGGCTGGGCGTGCTCGCCGGCGGCCTTCTTCCTTTCCCATGCCGCGAGCACTTCGTGCCACAGCAGGGTGGCGAACAGGAAGCCGGGCGATACGGATTTGTCCTCGCGCACGCGCTCGTCGGTGTTCTCGAGCGACAACCAGACGAAGCGCTCGCCCAGGGGTTGTTCGAGGATGACATCGAGCAGCGGCAGCAGGCCGTGGTGCAGGCCTTCTGCGCGCAGCTGCTGCAGGCACTTCACCGCATAGCCGGAGAACAGCAGCTTGAGCATCTCGTCGAACAGACGCGCGGCGGGCACGTTTTCCAGCAGGGTGGCCATGTCGCGGATCGGATGGCGCGCCGCGGGGTCGATGCTGAGCCCCAGTTTCGCCGCCAGGCGCACCGCGCGCAGCATGCGCACCGGGTCTTCGCGGTAGCGCGTGCGCGGGTCGCCGATCATGCGCAGGGTCTTCTGCTGGATGTCGGCGACGCCGTGGTGGTAGTCGACGATGGTCTCGGTGCCCGGGTCGTAGTACAGCGCATTGACAGTGAAGTCGCGCCGGGTGGCGTCTTCGGCCTGGTTGCCGTAGACGTTGTCGCGCAGCACGCGGCCGTGCTCGTCGGTCTCGGCCGTATCGGCGTCCTGCCCGGCGCGGAACGTGGAGACCTCGATCGTCTCCGGCCCGCTCATCACGTGCACGATCTTGAAGCGGCGGCCGATGATGCGCGAGCGGCGGAACAGCGCGCGCACTTCTTCCGGAGTGGCGCTGGTGGCGACGTCGTAGTCCTTGGGCGGATGGCCGATCAGCAGGTCGCGCACCGCGCCGCCGACGACGAAGGCCTTGAAGCCGGCCTCCTGCAGCACGGCGCAGGTCTTGCGCGCAGCCGGTGACAGCTGCTCGCGGCGGATGCCGTGGCGTTCGACGGGAATGAGGGCGGGTTCGTGGCGTGCGGAGTGCGCCGGGCGCTTGAAAACCTTGCGCAGCAGCTTGCGGATCATCGGGAAAGGCGTTGTCCTTGCATAAGCGCGCAATCATAACCGATCGCATTGCCGGTTCGGCGAGCGTGTGTGCGACGGTGTCGCCCGCGAGCGCGGACAGACACCCCGCGCCGGGGGGAGCCGGGCACGGGGCGGGGCGCGCTCAGCGCAGCGAGATCACCGGCCAGCCTTGCGTTCGGGCGTGAGTGCGCAGCGTGTCGTCGGGGTCGACGGCCACCGGGTTGGAGACCCGCTGCATCAGCGGCAGGTCGTTGTGCGAATCGCTGTAGAACCAGCTCCGGTCGAAGCTGCCCAGGTGCAGGCCGAGCGACTCCAGCCAGTTGTCGACGCGCTCGATCTTGCCTGCCTTGAACGCCGGCAGGCCGCGCGGCTTGCCGGTGAACGCGCCGCCTTCCTGCGCCGGGATGGTGGCGACCAGGTGGGGGATGCCGAACTCGCGCACGATCGGGCCGGTGACGAAGGCGTTGGTCGCCGTCACCACCGCGACCAGCGCGCCGCTGTCCAGGTGTTCCTGGACCAGCGCGCGCGCCTTGGCGGTGATCATCGGCCGCACCGCCAGCTCCATGAACTCGCGGTGCCAGGCGTCGAGCTCGGCGCGCGGGTGGCGGGCGAGCGGGGCGAGCTGGAAGTCGAGGAACTCGAAGATGTCGAGGGTGCCGGCCTTGTACTGTTCGAGGAAGGCGAGATTCTTCGCCTCCTGCACTTCGCGGTCGAGCACGCCTTTGCCGATCAGGAACTGCGCCCAGGCGAAGTCGGAGTCGCCGGCGAGCAGGGTGTTGTCGAGGTCGAAGAGGACGAGGTTCACGGTGAGGCTCCGTTGTTCAGATTTCCAGGCCCTGCTGCATCATCTCGCGCAGCAGCGGCAGGGTGATCGGGCGTTTGCGTTCGAGCGAGGCCGCATCGAGGGCGTCGAGCACCCTGCGCAGGCTGGCGAGGTCGCGACGGCCATGGCGCAGCAGGAAGTCGACCACCTCGTCGGCCAGGCGCAAGCCGCGACGTTCGGCGAGGGTGGCGAGAAGGGTGGCGCGGGCGTCGTCGTCGAGCGGCCGGACCTCGAACACCAGGCTCTGCCCGATGCGGGTGCGCAGGTCTTCGCGCAGCGCCAGCCCGAGCGGCGCTGCCGGCCCGGACAGGAGCAGCGACTGGCGGTTGCCGCGGGCGCGGTTGAAGGCATTGAACAGCGCGATCTGGGCGTCGGCGGACAACTGCTCGACATCGTCCACCGCAAGCAAGGCATCGACCGTTTCCGGCAGACTGTCGTCCACGTCGGCCGCGGCGAGCAGATGGGTGGGGCGGCCGGCCGCACGGGCCATGCCGAGGGTGGCGCGGAGCAGGTGGCTGCGGCCGCTGCCCGGTCCGCCCCAGAGGTAGAGATGGCGTGCCGGCAACTGCGCCGCGGTTGCCGGCGAGGCCAGCAGCGACAGCGCCGCCACCAGCTCGGCGTTGGCGCCGGCGACGAAGTTTTCCAGCGTCGGCGGCGTGTCGGGGCGGATGTCGAGGACGAGCTGCTTCATTGCGGGGAGGCGTCCTTCGTGCCGGCCGGCGCTTCGCTCCCCAGATAGACCGGACTGGCGAACCAGGCGTGGCGCACTTCGCGCAAGCCCACGAGCAGTGCCGCGCTCACCGGCAGCGCCACGAGCACGCCGACGAAGCCGAACAGCTGGCCGAAGGCCATCAGCGCGAAGATCACCGCAAGCGGATGCAGGCCGATCCGTTCGCCCACCAGGTAGGGCGTGAGCAGGAAGCTCTCCAGCAGCTGGCCGAAGCCGTAGACCGCGGCGACACCGATCAGCGGCGGCCAGCCTTCGCCTTGCAGCAGTGCGGCCATGATCGCCAGAAGCAGGCCGCCACCGAAGCCGACATAGGGAATGAACACCAGCAGGCCGGTCAGCACGCCCACGGGGAGGGCGAATTTCAGTCCGGCGAGCCACAGCCCCAGACTGTAGAACAGGGCCAGCAGCAACATCACCGACAGCTGGCCGCGGAGGAATTCGGACATCACCGAGTCGATGTCGTTGAGGATACGCATCGTCCGGGCCAGCCAGGGGCGGGGGACGATGCGTTCCAGCTCGGCGAGGATGCGCGGCCATTCCTGCAGCAGGTAGAACATCACCAGCGGAATCAGGAACAGGTTGACGAGGAACCCGGCGAGCGCCATGCCGCCGGTCTTGAGATGGCCGATCAGGACCGGCAGGATGTCCTGGGCGCTGCTCCAGTTGTCGGCGATCAGCTGGCGGAACTGGGCGGCGTCGAGCTGCAGGTCGATTCCCAGCCGCGCCTGCAGCAGCGGCGACAGCTGGGCGTTGAACATTTCGATCAGGTCGGGCAGGCGGCTGACCAGCAGCACGCCTTCGCGATACACCATCGGCAGCAGGATCAGCGCCAGCGTCACCAGTGCGAGACCGGCCGCGATGATCACCAGCAGCACGGCGAACGCACGCGGCACGCGCCGGGCCACCATCCAGCTCACCGCCGGGTCGCAGATGTAGGCGAACACCGCGGCGATCACGAACGGGGCGAGGATCGGCCCCAGGGCCCAGAACAGGCCGACCAGCGCGAGGCCCGCCGCGGTCCAGGCCAGGGTTTGCAGACGATCGGCGCGGGGAGGGCTCATTTCTAGTAAAATCGCGGACTTGGTGCGGGGCATCCTACCCGCGAAACCCGTAAATGTAGCCACTTGGCAGCGCGGTCTCAAGTTCGATCCGCCGCCGGGCGGCGCCAGCCCAGTATCCTGCAAGTCCAAAGGAACGATCTTGAGCGCACACCATCCCGCCCCTCCCGCCGAGCCCCAGGCCTCCCTTTCTTATCGTGACGCCGGCGTGGATATCGATGCCGGCGACGCCCTGGTCGATCGCATCAAGCCGCTCGCCAAGCGCACCCTGCGTCCGGAAGTGCTCGGCGGCATCGGCGGCTTCGGCGCGCTGTTCGAGCTGTCGAAGAAGTACAAGGAGCCGGTGCTGGTGTCCGGCACCGACGGCGTCGGCACCAAGCTCAAGCTCGCCTTCCAGTTGAACAAGCACGACACCGTCGGCCAGGACCTGGTGGCGATGAGCGTCAACGACATCCTCGTCCAGGGCGCCGAGCCGCTGTTCTTTCTCGACTACTTCGCCTGCGGCAAGCTCGACGTCGACACCGCCGCCGACGTCGTCAAGGGCATCGCCCACGGCTGCGAACTGGCCGGCTGCGCGCTGATCGGCGGCGAGACCGCGGAGATGCCCGGCATGTACCCGGCGGGTGAATACGATCTCGCCGGCTTCGCCGTCGGCGCGGTGGAGAAGGCCGACATCATCGACGGCAGCCGCATCGTGCCGGGCGACGTGGTCCTGGGGCTGGCCTCCAGCGGCGCGCATTCGAACGGCTACTCGCTGATCCGCAAGATCGCCGAGCGCGCCAAGGTCGATTTCGATGCCCCGTTCCATGGCCGCGCCTTCCGCGACGTGGTGATGGCGCCGACCCGGATCTATGTCAAGCCGCTGCTCGCGCTGATGCAGGCGATGCCGGGCACGATCAAAGGCATGGCCCACATCACCGGCGGCGGCATCACCGAGAACGTGCCGCGCATTCTGCGCGACGAACTCGTCGCCCGCATCGACGGCGGCGCATGGACGCTGCCGCCGCTGTTCCAGTGGCTGCAGATGGCGGGCAACGTCGATGGCGACGAGATGCTGCGCGTGTTCAACTGCGGCATCGGTATGGTGGTGGTGGTCTCGGCCGAAGACGCCGATGCCGCGGCCGAAAAACTCACTGCAGCGGGCGAGACGGTGTACCGCATCGGCCGCATCGACAGCCGCAAGGAGGGCGAGGCGCAGACCATCGTCGAGTGACCGATGGTGCGCCCGCTGGCGCTTGACCGCCGGTCGCAGCGGCAATGATTTTCCGTCTCGCCGCCGATCTCGTCCTGCTGCTGCACCTGGCGTTCATCGTCTTCGTGCTCGCCGGCGGGCTGCTTGCCCTGCGCTGGCGGTGGGCGCCGCTGCTGCATCTTCCCGCGGCCGCCTGGGGGGTGTTCATCGAGCTCAGCGGGCGGATCTGCCCGCTCACTCCGCTGGAAAACCTGCTGCGCGCCCGGGCGGGCGAGGCCGGTTATGCAGGGGGCTTCGTCGAGCACTACCTGCTCGCGCTGATCTATCCGGAAGGCATGACGCAGGGCGTCCAGGCCGTACTCGCCGGGATCGTGCTGGGCGTCAATGCCGGCGTCTATGTGTGGGTGTGGCGGCGGCGGAGCCGATCGAGCCGGTGAGTTGCCGACAGTTCGTATTGCCCCTGCATGGCCGTGGACGACTTGCGGCGGGGCTTGCACACAGGCGCGCGCCTGTGGCGGGCCTGAGGCCCGAGGTCGGCAAAGGCCGAGTCGCGGGGGTAGGCTGTCCAGCCGGTTGCCGAGTGAAGCAGTCCCTTTAACGTCGATCTGCGGAAAAAACGACGGGCAGCCGCCGGGCGATTGCTCTGGCCAAGCGCGCATGTCAGGCTGCGGAAAGTGCTTGAATCAGGTGCGGGTTGATGAAGAGCTTCTCCCGTCCGGCCTTCATTTCGCGAAGGAGACCGATGTCCACGAGTTGCTTCAGATAGACCGATGCCGTCTGGCGTTGGGCAATGCCGGCGTCAACGACGTTGGCGATGCGGCAATAGGGTTGTACGAAGATCAGCTCGGTCAGCTCGCGGGAGTAGATGCCGGGTGCGTCACGCTTCATCCGCTCGGCGGTTTCGTCGATGAGCGCCCTGGTGGCCTTGATGCAGGACGTCGTCCAGTGCGCGGTACTGCGAACTGCGTCGAGCATGAACAGGATCCAGGGCTCCCAGGCGGCATCCCGGCTGACGTTCAACAGGAGCCGATAGTAGTCCTGCTTGGCTTCGATGATGGCCTTGGAAAGGTAGAGCACTGGGATGTCGAGCAAGCCCTGCTCGACCAGGTACAACAGGTTGAGCACCCGGCCGGTTCGGCCGTTGCCATCGACGAAAGGGTGGATGGCCTCGAACTGGTAGTGGCTGATGGCCATGCGCACCAGCGGGTCGATGTGCTCGGCCTCGTGCAAGAAGTGCTCCCAGTTGGAGAGCTTGTCGCGAATGTGTGCCTCACCTTCGGGCGGGGTGTAGACCACCTCGCCGCTGCGGCCGTTCATCAGCGCCGTGCCGGGTGTCTTGCGGATGTCGATGTCGACGCCCTTGATGGTGCGGCAGATGTCGACCGCGGTACGGGTTGTGAGTGGATGACGACGCAGCGATTCGAACCCCTCGCGCAGCGCTGTTCGATAGCGGAGCGCCTCCTTCGTCGCCGGGTCGGCCAAGGATTCGCGGTCGTCGGCAAACTGGAAGAGGCGATCCGTCGTGGTGACGATGTTCTCGATTTCCGAGCTTGCCTGCGCTTCCAGCAAGGGAATGCTGTTGATTAGCACGGCCTGGTTGGGGATCAGTTCACCGGCCTGCTTGAGTTCGGCGACGGCTGCACGCGCCTCGATGCAAGCCTTCAGGATGGTCCGCGACTCGACTTCCGCCTGAGGGGGAAGGGCAGGGAGGTCGTTGTATGGCTTCTGCGGGTCGAAGGGCATGTGTCGATGGTTGCTTGAATAATCGACGTGTGAGCAGAACGTGTCGATGGGTTCGACATGATATCTTCTCGTGTCGAAAAATAACGATTTTCTCTACAAATTGGGTTCGGTTGAGCGGTGTCCAGGGGAGTGACGTGGAGACAGTGGAACGGGCGGTAGAGGCGGGAATGCGCCGCTTGTGGGGGGCGGGGATGCCGCTCGCGGCGGTGCCGGCGACCAGGGAAGGGGGCTGTCGCCTGACATGAAAAGGGGCTTAGGATTTCTCCTAAGCCCCTGATTCTATTGGTGGGCCCCCTGGGAGTCGAACCCAGCACCAACGGATTATGAGTCCGAGGGAAAGCGTATTTTTCGGGGTTGAGCGATATGCAGAAAAACGCGCAAATGCATTGAAAAACAAGGAAAAGATGATTTTTTGTGTTGCTCGACGTTGAACCGGATTGCTAGAATTTGGCTACATGGTGGCTACATGGTGGCTACATGGAACCGCCGTGTAGCCAACCTGAGCCGGAGCCGACACCATGCAACGCGAGCGCCTGACCCCTGACCGCATCCGCCGCTTCATCATCCCGACCGGCAAGGCCCAAGCCTTCTTGTGGGACACCGAAGCGCCCCGCCTTGCCGTGCGTGCGACCGCTGGCGCAAAGGCGTACATCTTCGAGTCCAAGTTGAACCGCCGCACCCTGCGCGTGACCATCGGGGACGTGCGCGCCTGGAACCTCGACGACGCCCGCGCCGAAGCGCGCCGCCTGCAAACCTTGATTGACCAGGGCACCGACCCGCGCGAACAGAAGCGCGAGCGCATCGCCGCCAGCGAAGCCAAGCGCGAGGAAGCCCGCCGCATCGAAGCGCCCGCCCTCGACGCCTGGAGCGCCTACATCGAGGCCCGCCGCCCGAAGTGGGGAGAGCGCAGCTACCGGGACCACCTGACCCTGAGCAAAGAGGGGGGCGAGGCCATCACCCGAGGCCGCAAGACGACCGAGGACGGCAAGACCCAGCCCGGAGCCCTGCGCGCCCTGCTGGCGCTGCCGCTGAGCAAGATTGACGCGCCGACCGTGCGCGCCTTCCTGAAGGACGACGCCGCCAAGCGCCCGACGCAAGCCGCACTCGCCTTTCGTCTGCTGCGCGCCTTCCTGAACTGGTGCGCCGACCGCCCCGAGTACCAGGGGCAGATTCACGCCGACGCCTGCGCCGGCCGCATCGCCCGCGATGAACTGCCCAAGCGCCAAGCCAAGCAGGACGCGCTAGAGCGCGAAATGCTGCGCCCTTGGTTCCGCGAGGTGCGCGCCATCGCCAACCCGGTGCAGTCCGCTTACCTGCAAGTGGCCCTGCTGACCGGAGCGCGCCGGGAGGAGGTGGCCGAAATGCGATGGGAAGACGTGGATTTCCGCTGGCGTAAAATCATCATCCGCGACAAGGTGGAAGGCGAACGCACCATTCCGCTGACGCCCTATGTGGCCGGCCTGCTGCTGGAGCTGAAGCGCCGCAACGACACCCCGCCGCCGCCGCATCGCATCCTGCACGGCAAGCGTGTCCGCAACGACCTGGAAGCCTGGGAGCCTTCGCCCTGGGTGTTCAGCAGCAAGACCGCCGCATCGGGCCGCCTGCAAGAACCCCGCATCGCCCACAACCGCGCCTTGAGGGATGCCGGTCTGCCCAGCATCACAATTCACGGCCTGCGGCGCAGCTTCGGCAGCCTGTCCGAATGGTGTGAAGTGCCCGCCGGCATCGTGGCGCAAATCCAAGGCCACAAGCCGAGTGCGACCGCTGAGAAGCATTACCGCGTCCGCCCCATCGACCTGCTGCGCCAGTGGCATGAGCGCATCGAGGCGTGGATTCTGACCGAGGCCGGCATCGAACAGCCGCACCAGGATGAGGCCGCACCCGCGCTGCGGGTGGTGGCCTGACTGGCATTGCTTTCATATAGCACGTAGGCTATATTCACCCCCATGAGCTACCGTATCGAGTTCTTCAACGAAGCCGTGCAAGCTGAGGTGACGAAATGGCCCGGCGGCATCCTTGCCAGCTTCACCAGGATTGCCGAGCGCATCGCAGAGCATGGCCCGAACCTGGGTATGCCCTACACCCGCGCAATGGGGGACGGCCTGTTCGAGATTCGCGCCAAGGGGCAGGAAGGCATCGGACGCGCCCTGTTCTGCACTGTCGTGGGCAGGCGCGTTGTCATCCTGCACGGCTTCATCAAAAAGACCGAGCAAACCCCGCAGCGCGCATTGGATACCGCACGCCGCCGCATGAAGGAGGTCCGCCCATGAGCGAGCAATACAACCCTGTCGCCTTCAACCCGCGCGCCTTCGCAGAGGAGGCCGGCAAGCGCGACCCGGCATTCCGTGAAGCCTACGACGGCATGGCCGATGAGTTCGCCGCCCTGGCCGAGCTGCTGCGCGCCCGTCAGCGTGCCGGCCTGACGCAGACGGAGTTGGCCGAGCGCATGGGCGTGTCGCAGCCTGTCGTGGCCCGCATCGAGGGCAGCATCGGCAGCCGCAAGCACGCCCCGTCCCTGGCGACCCTGCGCAAGTACGCCGACGCCTGCGGGCAAAGGCTGGTGATTCGCTTCGAGCCGAAGCAAGAGCACAGCGCCTGACCGAGCAATGCCGCCGCCGGCCGGATGCCGGCAAGAAGCGGGGAGGCGTGGCGATACCAGCGCCAGCGCCGCCCCTGACCACAACGCAATTCAGGAGATTGCATCATGGCTACCGCAAATTGTACTTTGGTACCCGAAGCGCCTATCGCCGTTGAACCGGGGCGCTACTTCGTGAAGGCAATCACGGCCATCCTCGCCCCGCGCGGCGAGGTTCAGGCGGGAGATCTATTGCTAATCGATTCCGCCAAGTCCCCAGAGGATGGCGACCTTGTGCTGGTCGACGGCGCGCGATTGGAGGCGTTCGCGCATCAAGTGGGCGTGACGGGTATCGCTATACAGGTGCATCGCTTTTATTGCTGACCGAGCATGCCGCCCCTACCTCGACGGAGGGAAGAGCCGGACACCATCGCCGGCCTGGGGCGGCACCTTCCCCGATGGTGCGCACGATGGAGCGCAGACCGAGATATGACCGTAGACCTTGCGTGGGAAAAAGTTTTGCGCGTGCCTGGATTCGCCGTTACCCCCGAGGTGCGCGCCGCCGGATGGCCCGACGCCTTCGCCGTTGGGCACATTGCTTGCTTGCAATACCCTGTTGAGGGGACAGACGCAGACAAGAGCAAGGCACGTAGAAACCGCAGCGCTCTGTGCGCAGCCATCGGCCATGCAATCGAAGCCGGAGACTTGGAGGCCGAGCAGCACAGCCGAACAGTCGAGGTGCGCGATGATTCGGACCTCTTCCGGCCTATTGTGAGGTCACAATACCTCTCTCCTCGCGAATGGTATGAGCGAGTCCGACCGGAGCGCCGGCCGGCGCGGCCTGCACGACAGAAGGTGGAGACTTGGTATACCGTCACGCGCGCAGCCTTCCGCGACTGGCTGGCACGTCAGGGAGAAGAGCCGAGTGTGCACATCCGCGCATGGCTTCGCCCAATGGAACACGCCGAGGCATGCCAGGAAGACGCCGCGCCGAACAAGGCGAAGCTGAAGCGCGACTTCGTGGCCGAGGTGGTGGAGCGCATTCGTGCGTTCCATGCCGAAAACGGAAAGCTGTTCGATAGCAACTGCATGCCTGGGGACGCGGGAGACCTTCTTTGGTTGATGAAGAGGCGGCACCCGGACCAGTTCGAGGAAATGGAACTCAAGGCGTTCCGAGAGCATTACAGGGCTATATGCAAGTGGCCTAGAGCTGCCGGCCAGCAGGCTGGAGCGCGAAGCCTGTACCTGGAGATTTTCCCGGAAGCGAAGGCTCCGCTTGCCGCCGTCGCGTCACTTTTCAAGTAACTGTTTTTCAACGCCTCTTGGTACGGGGTGATACCGAGTCCGGTATCGCCGGGTATCTGATGATTGAAATGTAGTGTTCAGTATTCGTGTCGTCTTCAACGCAAGGACGGCACAACATGAACAAGCAATTTCGCGTCATTCTCAATCCCCGCAAGCTGGACACGGCCGAAGCGGCCGCAGTCCTTCGGGTTCGCCCCCAAACGCTGCGCCGCGCCCTGTGCCTGAACGGGCACTACCTGGGCTTGCGTCCGACGAAGCTGCCGAACGGCCGCCTTCTGTGGGACGCCGCTGACCTCGACCGCCTGACCGCTGGCGAGGTGGCGGCATGAAAAACGCTCGGCCCGCCGAAGCAGTACCGAGCGCCAAGAGCAGCGCCCATTCTACCCCGCAGAAAACCGGCCTGCCCGGTATTAAGCGCGCCAGCGAAGCGCCGCCGACGCTGCCCCGCCCGAACACCCGACCGGCCGAAGCCCTGGCGCTGCTGCAGCGGCATGGGCACCTCGACCAGCGCCAATTTCTCGACGACGCCGGAGGCTGGCGACTGGCTGCCGCCGTGCACGTCTTGCGTGGCCTGGGCTGGCGCATCGAGACCGTGCGCGTACCTGTCACCCTCGCCAATGGCGAAGCCGCCCACATCGCCCGCTATCGCCTCGACCACACCACCGGCACCCTGCACCGGCACCAGGCCGGAGGCATTGCGCCCGAGCTGGTCGCCTGGCTGGCGCTGGCTGTGGTCGCCTTCCTGCTGCCGCTGTCGGCCCGGTGGTTCGCGTGATGAAGCCGCGCAACTTCGACCCGGCGCACGAGGCCGGGCGTGCCCGCTCTGCGCTGCGGAGCCTTGACGCCGGCTGCCCGCGCCCGGAATGGGTGCGCCTGGGCATGGCCGCGAAAGCCGCCGGCATCACCTTCGAAGACTGGCACGACTGGAGCGCAACCGCCGGCAACTACCGCAACGAGGCCGATTGCCGCGCGACCTGGACCAGCATGAAGGGCGAGGGCATCGGAGCGGGGACGCTGTTTGCCGCTGCCCGCGCCGCCGGCTGGCAGGACGAGTCCGGCGGGAGCCCGCCGCCCCTGAAACCTCTGTCTGACAGTCGACCGGTCAACCGACAGACAGAAGACTGTGCAGAACGCGCCAGAACGGCGCAGGAGCCGCGAACCCCCTGCCGGGAGGGCAAGAGCATGTCCGCCGCCCCTGCCGCCCTATGGGGCCGCTGTGCGCCCGCCCCCGCTGACCACGGCTACCTGACCCGCAAGGGCATGGCCCCTGACGGCCTGCGCATCGCCCCCGCCGGCCTGACCATCGCCGGGCACGACTGCGCCGGCTGGCTGGCGCTGCCCGTCTGGAACCTCTCGACCGGCGAGCTGCAAAGCGTGCAACTGGCGAGCCCCGAGGCTGGCCCGCCGAAACTGAGCCTGCCCGGCTGCCGGATTGCCGGTGGTGCGCTGGCGGTGCACCAGGATGCGCCAGAAGGCCGCCCCAGCCCCGAAGCGTTCGCGGGTGGTGTGGCGTACCTGGCCGAAGGCGCAGCGACCGCCGCGAGCCTGTACCAAGCGACCGGCCGCGCCGCCGTGGCCTGCTTCGGCAAGGGCAACGTCGACACCATCGCCCGCGCCCTGCGCCAGCACTACCCCGGCCTGCGGCTGGTGCTGGTGCCCGATGCGGGAGCCGAACACCAGGCCGCAGCGATTGCCGCCGGCATCGGTGGCCCGGTGGCCTGGGTGGCGCTGCCCGAGGATTGCCCGCCGAACTTCGATGCCAACGACTACGCCGCCGCGCACGGCCTCGACGCCCTGGCCGAGCTGCTGAAGCACGAGCGCACCCCGCCGCAGCGCTTCCGCCTGCTTTCCCCCGCCGAACTGGCAAGC
>NZ_JALLIK010000043.1:0-2427 GCF_023093595.1 Thauera aromatica | reverse complement strand
GTATCTGTCCGGAAATCCCCGTTCTTCCGCAGGCGCCCGCATTGATGGATCGTTGTGGCTCCTTGAATAGCGGAGCATGCGACGATGGAAGGAGAGTTGGGTTCGGATGGCGACGGCGGTATCGGCACGGCGGGCGGTCGGATCGACTGGCGCACGGGCAAGCTCATGATGGTTCGCGACGACGCGTTCTGGCTGGAACATGAAACCCGGCGTCGCGAGCAGGGGCTGAGCATTCCCGAGTACTGCAGCGCGAACGGTTTGGCGCTGTCGACCTTTCGGCATCGGGTGGGACGCCTGGTGCGCGAGGAGGCCGGGGTCGCCCCGGCTGCTGAGCCATTGCGACAGAGCGGTGCGCAGGGACGATTCATCGCACTGCCCCATGGCGCGGAGCCGTCCTCGCGCAGCGCGGAAATCGAAGTGCGCCTGCCCGGCAGGATGACGCTGCATCTGCAAGGGGCGGCTGCGCAGCAGGTGCTCGATCGCATCCTGGCGCAGTTGCCGTGATCCTGTCTTCGGCGGTCAGGGCCTATGTGTATAGCGAGGCGGTCGATATGCGCAAGTCGATCGACGCGCTGGCGCAGCTGGTCGCCTCCTGCATGGGCATGGACCCGCTGTCGGGGCAGGTATTCGTGTTCATCGGCCGGCGCCGCGACAAGGTCAAGCTCCTGGTGTGGGACCGGCACGGTTTCTGGGTGTTGTACAAGCGCCTGGAACGGGGCCGCTTCGCCGATCCGGCACGCCTTGCGGCCGGCGGGTTGGCAATGAGCGAACTGGTGGCGTGGCTCGATGGCATCGATCTGGCCCACGTGCGGCGTCTCCCGACGGTGGCTGCGTCCCGCGTGAGCTGAGTGCGGGACCGCGCTCTGCCATGCAATCGGGGTTTGACCGACTGCCCTGTGGCGGCGCCTGCGGGCAAGATGGGCGCCATGAATCGCCCTGCCGTCATCGATCGCGCGACCCTGCCGAACGCCGTTGAGCCGCTCCAGGAGATGGTGCTGGAGATGGCCGCGCAGCTCGACGGGTTGCGGGCGCAGTTCGACGCGCAGATGGAGAGTTTGCACCACCAACTGGCCGAACTGCGCCGGCGTCTGTTCGGTCCGCGCAGCGAGGCGATCCACGCGGGGCAAGCCGAATTGTGGAGCGAGGCGGTCGAAGTGCCGGTGCCGCCCGAGGACTACCGCGAGGTCGAGGCGCACCGCCGGCGCCGACCCGGACGTGCCGCGATCGGCGAGCATCTGCCGCGGCGGCGTGTCGAACACGACCTGTCCGCGGACGAGAAGGCGGCTTTCGCCGCGGTCGAGCGCATCGGCGAGGAAGTCTCCGAGATGCTCGAGTACCTCCCGGCACGCCTCGAAGTGATCCAGAACGTGCGCCTGAAGTACCGCTGCGAACGCGCCGACGGCAGCAGCACGATCCGCACCGCCACCGCTCCGGGTTCGCCGATCGCCAAGAGCAACGCCGGGCCGGGGCTGCTCGCGCACGTGATGGTGTCGAAATACCTCGATCATTGCCCGCTCGCCCGTCAGCAGCGCATCCTCGCCCGTGACGGCGTCGTGATCGCGCGCCAGACGCTGTGCGACTGGGTGCTCGACGGGGCCGAGCTCTTGAGCGTGCTGATGCCGGCGCTGCATCGCCACGTGCTCGCGAGCCCGGTGATCTTCACCGATGACACGACGCTCGCACTGCAGGCCCCTGGCAAGACCGTCACGGCGCGGATGTGGGCGTATCTGGCCGGCGGGCACCGCAAGGACGAAGAGGGCCGCTGGCAGGCGGTGGCACCGGCGGCGCTGTATGACTTCACCCTCGATCGCAGCGGCACGCACCCGCGCCGCATCCTGGGTGACTGGCGCGGTTATCTGCAAGCCGACGATTACAGTGGTTACCACGCAAGTTTCCGCGAAGGGGTGACCCACGTCGCATGCTGGGCCCACGCGAGAAGGAAGTACTTCGATGTGGTCAAGGCGATGCCCAAGGGGGCCCGGCCGGGACTCGCGCATCATGCGCTGCGCTTCATCGGCCTGATCTACCGCATCGAACGGCAAATCGCCGAAGCCGATCCCGACGTCCGACGGCAGCACCGACAACGGCGCACGAAACGCGTGCTCGCCTGGTTCCATCGCTGGCTCACCGCGCACGCCCCGACCCTGCTGCCCAAGTCGCCGCTCGCGAAGGCCTTCGCCTATACGCTGTCGAACTGGACGGCGCTCACCGTGTTCGTCGACGATGGCAGTCTCGCTGCGGACAACAATTTGAGCGAACGCGCCATGCGCCCGGTGGCCCTGTCGCGCAAGAACTGGCTCTTCGCCGGCAGCGAGCGTGGCGGGCGGGCCGCTGCGGTACTCTTCAGCCTGATCGAGACGGCGCGCCTGAACGACGTCGAGCCCTATGCCTACCTGAAGGACGTGCTCGCGCGAATCAACGCCCACC
>NZ_JALLIK010000044.1:0-2859 GCF_023093595.1 Thauera aromatica | reverse complement strand
GCGATCACCTGTTGTTCCTCGACAGCCGGCAGCTCATCGAACAGGCTGGCCGGCGATCCGTTATGACGTTCGGTCTCGTTCATGTCTCGGAGCATGCCAGTCCCAGCACAACCTGGCCAGATTGGAGAAAAACTCTCACGCTCTCAGCCCCCATTCGTCTCTCCACCGCGCAATGCACTCGCCTGGCCCAGCATTGCGGGCATCGACAGCGAACTCGCCGCCAACCTGATGGGAGGCGATGTGAAGTTCTTCCGTCAGATGCTGATGATGTTCGCCGAATCCAACCGCGACACCCTGGCGCAGCTGAAGGCTCGGCTCGCGGCGGGCGAGCACGAGCAGGCCGCACGGCTGGCGCATCAGCTCAAGGGGGTGTCGGCCAACATCGCCGCGGTGGCGCTGAGCCAGGCCGCCCACGATCTCGAGCGGGCGATCCTGCAGCGCACGCACGATCTCGATCCCCTGTTCGATCGCGTGGCTGATGAACTGACCACGATCCTCGGATGACCCAGGGGCAGCATCGCGCGTCTGAAACCACACCGTTTGCGCAACATGCCCGGTCTTTGCCGCGGCGACGCGCCGACATTCTGGAGTACCCATCATGCAACAACGCAAAGGCATCATCCTCGCCGGCGGTTCCGGCACCCGGCTGTATCCGGCCACGCTGGCGGTTTCCAAGCAGCTGCTGCCGATCTATGACAAGCCGATGGTGTATTACCCGCTCAGCACCCTGCTGCTGGCGGGCATCCGCGACATCCTGCTGATCTCCACGCCGCAGGACACGCCACGCTTCAGACAGCTGCTCGGTGACGGCAGCCAGTGGGGCATCTCGCTGTCCTATGCGGTGCAGCCTTCGCCGGATGGGCTGGCCCAGGCCTTCCTGATCGGCGAGTCATTCCTGGCCGGTGCCCCCTGCGCGCTGGTGCTGGGCGACAACATCTTCCATGGCCATGATTTTGCCGCACTGCTCAGGAGCGCGACGGCCCGCGAACAGGGCGCCACGGTGTTCGCCTATGCGGTGCAGGACCCTGAGCGCTATGGCGTAGCCGAGTTCGATGCCGGAGGCAGGGTGCTGAGCATCGAGGAAAAACCGGCCCGGCCGAAATCGCGTTATGCGGTGACCGGTCTGTACTTCTATGATGAGCAGGTGGTCGGGTTGGCTCGCCAGGTACGACCTTCGGCGCGGGGCGAACTGGAGATCACCGATCTGAACCGGCTTTATCTCGAGCGTGGCGAACTGCGGGTGGAACTGATGGGGCGCGGCTTCGCCTGGCTGGATACCGGCACTCACGAGAGCATGCTGGAGGCCAGCCAGTTCATCCAGACCATCGAGCGTCGGCAGGGGCTGAAGGTCGCGGCACCCGAGGAGATCGCCTGGCGCAATGGCTGGATCGACGACGACGCCCTGTGCGCGCTGGCGGCGCCGATGGCCAAGAACGGCTATGGCCAGTATCTGTTTGGCCTGCTGCAGGAACGGGTGTTCTGAAATGGGCATGATGGGCCAGGCGATCCTGGTTACCGGCGGGGCCGGCTACATCGGTTCGCATACCACCCTGACCCTGCTCGAGGCGGGTCATGAAGTGGTGGTGCTGGACAATTTGAGCAACAGTTCGGCCGAGTCGCTGCGGCGGGTCGAGCGCATCTGCGGACGGGCGCCGCGCTTCGTGCAGGGCGACATCCGCGACCGCCCGCTGCTCGATCGTCTGTTTGCCGAACATCACTTCGAGGCGGTGATGCACTTTGCCGGCCTAAAGGCAGTCGGCGACAGCGTGCGTGATCCGCTCACCTATTACGAGAACAATGTGGCGGGCAGCGTCACGCTGTGCCAGGCGATGGCGGCAGCCGGAGTGTTCTCGCTGGTCTTCAGCTCGTCGGCCACGGTGTATGGCGAGCCCGACAAGGTACCGATCCAGGAAGACTGCCCGACCGGCACGCCGGCTAGCCCATATGGCCGTTCCAAGCTGATGGTCGAGCTGGTGCTGGCCGACCTGGCTGCCTCCGATCCACGCTGGCGGATCGCCCTGCTGCGCTATTTCAATCCGGTGGGCGCTCATCCGAGCGGCCTGATCGGCGAGGATCCCGAAGGCATCCCCAACAACCTGCTGCCCTACATCGCCCAGGTGGCGATCGGCAAGCTCGAATCGCTGGCGGTGTTCGGTAATGATTACCCCACCCGCGACGGTACCGGGGTTCGCGACTACATCCATGTGCTCGATCTGGCCGAAGGCCATCTGAAGGCCCTGCAGGCGATGTCGCAGCGCAACGGCGTGCACATCTGGAACCTCGGCACTGGCCGGGGCTGCAGCGTGCTGGAGATGGTGCAGGCCTTCGAGCGCGCCTGCGGCCGCCCGATCCCGTTCCATTTCGCGCCACGTCGCGCGGGCGACATCGCCGAATACTGGGCCGATCCGGCCAAGGCCGAGCGCGAACTGGGCTGGAAGGCTCATCGTGATCTGGATGCGATGATGGCCGACACTTGGCGCTGGCAGTCGGTCAATCCGCAGGGCTATCGTAGTCGAGAATTATGGAAATGATCTTGGAGTCTCCCGAGCGCTAACTTCAGCTAGATAGTGTCGTCACGAGACGCTCCTCCAAGGTAAGCTTCGGAGTATGAAGACACCCACTGCAAGCCCGCTCCATGCGCATCGGCGCCACGACATTTCCGACCAAGTCTGGCTGTTACTCGAGCCCCTGTTGCCCGGACGGCGAGGCGTCTGGGGAGGGATTGGCAAAGATAACCGTTTGTTTATCAACCTAGAAACCTCAGTTGGTGAGGTGCAGTTTGCCCGTAATACTGGCAGGCTAAGGGTTTGGCGTTGATCAAGGAAGTCACCCGATGGGTGAGTCGAAATTGAAGCGTTC
>NZ_JALLIK010000045.1:0-3096 GCF_023093595.1 Thauera aromatica | reverse complement strand
GGCGCAGCTCACCCCAAGGCTGTGGAAGCAACACTTCGCGGCCAATCCGCTGCGATCCGATCTCTTCGAAATCTCGAAGTAGGCAAGGACGCCGGGCAGTTACCGCTTACGATCGGCCAGCCAGCGTGCTGCTTCGGTTTTGCCAATACCCGCCGGGCCGACCAGCAACACGGCAGGCCAGGACACGCGGCCATCGCCAAGGCTGGAGAGGGCAAAGTGGTCACGTAGCAGCTCGGCCAGTTCATGGAAGTTTGGGAAGGCATGTGCGAACTCATCCAGAAGGGCTTTCCAGTCCGAGGGCAGCAGGCCCAGTTGGCGGCTACCATGTCCCGCCCGCTTGATCCGCTCCGCCATCGCCTGCGCGCGCTTGAACTTGTCGTCGCCTTTCGGTCGGTGGCGATCCACGAACGCCTCCAGCCCGGCTTCATCGAGAAAGGCGATGCTCGGCAAGGGCACTGATTTAGCGGTTTCTGTCGGCTGCTCCTGAACCTGCTCCGGTTTGGCTTCACTCGGAACGGGCTCATCTTCAGCCGCCATGGCGGCGCGTACATCTTCGGTCGTCACCTTCCCCAGATCGTGCACCACCTGCTGTACCCCCTGTTCGACGATGAGCTGGCGGCTGCGGCGCACTTCTTCGGCAAACAATCCTTGGATGCCGTCATGTTGTGGGCAGCGCTGTGGACGGATGCCATCCCCGACAACCTGTGCGCCGCAAACGGGGCATTGTTGCAGCGAAAGGTGCTTGGTCTGGGCAATCAGATCGAACACTGCTGCTGCGCGTTCGCTGTGGCGTCGCGGCGGCTGGTAATGAATGGCCAGGCGATCCCGGTTGCAACTCACCGACAGTGAGCCCTTGCGTGCGAGCACTGTGGGCGGCAGCAGGCATTCCACCTGGGCAAACAGATGTGCTACCAAAGCCAGATGCCCCGGCGCGGGTTCGACGATCTGCCGGACAAGCCAGGGATGCTGCTCCTTGAGCGCAGTAATGGCAGCTTCGTATTCCCGCAGGCGCAACGGACGGACTTGCTTTGGCTTACGCATGATGGCCTCTCAAAACATCTAACTATAATTTACTATAACGCCAATTTACGCGAATCGCCAAACTCCGTACGCTCGTCTTGTCGGTCAATAAGTCTTATAGTGATTTACAGTGAATTCACAGAGCCCGACATGCCAAGCCTTACCAACGAACAATTGCCAGCCTTTGCCGCTGCCTTGATACGACTGCGCGGGGAAACGCTGGGGCGGATCGCTGAAGCCACCGGTATCCGCACCGCTAACCTCTCGGTCTGGCTGCGTGGCAAGGAACAGGTGATCTCCGCCAAACGTTTGGTCGGCCTGTTACATCACCTCGGTATGGAAGGCGGTCGCCTGCGTACCGACGTGTTGCACCAGTGGCAGGATCGCGGGGCACTGGATGACAGCAGGCTCGTGCTAAGCCTGCTGCAGGCCAACAACCAGCCGGTGTGGTTGTTCCAGGATGAGCAGCCCGGGCTTATCAAAACCCGCTTTCTGTTGGCTGGCGATGCGCTGATCCGCATGGAGATCGAGCCGGGTGTCGATCAAGCCCTAGATTTGGCGACAGTCGTCAGGGTGGATCGTGTCATCACCACGCGTGCGGCATTGGCCGGGTTGCCAATCGACTCGTTGTCATCTGCACACAACGTCCTCTTGGCGCTGGCGGAACAGGCCGCAGCGGACGTGGGTGACGAAGAGCTGCTGGAAGGGCTGATTTATCGCCTAGCCGAAACAGTGGGCAGTAATGTCTCTTCAGTACAGGGCTGGCATCAACTGGAGCAAGCGCTGCGCTTTGCATTCAACTCAGGAGCCCAGCCTGGCGATATCGCCCGCGTGGTTGATGCCCATTTCCGCAGCAGCGGCAACGCGGACATGCCGCCAACTGAGTAGGCAAAGAATGCGCTGTTTCCAGCCTCTGGGTTTTCAAATCGTGCTGCGCTGATCGCAATGACTTTTAGCATGGTCACATGCCCCGTTACTCCCTATCTGGCACTACGTTCTTTCCAACAAGGCACAACGTTCTTTCCAATGCTTTGTTGTTCGGGCACATGATCAGGCAGCGAAAAGCTTATTTCCGGCCACGTACATTCCAAAGTTGCACAACGTACATTCCAAATCCCTCGACTGTTATTGCTTATCTTGTGCCCAGGTTAGGGAGTAACGGGGCATGGGTCTTTGTGATCAGCAAAAATTGTCTGTGCGATCAGATCGGGCTGCGGGCCCACTGTGTGAACAGTGTGGTTGGATGGTGGCAGCAGGGTGTCAACCTTATGGGAACAAGGTGTTGAAAGTGTGGCAAGGATGATGGTGGCAATGTGGGGGCTCTGTGGCGGCTGTGTGCCACCATGGTGGTGACAGTGTGGTGCTGCGCCCCTTGTTACCACATTCAACTTGCAGCGAACGCAGTCAAAGGCAATCGGGATGCTTCCACAGCACCTAAATGGTAGGCTTCAAACGATTTAAGACGACTTTCAATCGCAGAATCCGAGCGCCAACGACATGAGCACAGAGCCGTGGGTTACCGCCGAGCACGTCGCCCAGCACTTGGGCGTGGCCAAGGACACCGTGTACCGCTGGCGCGAGCGCAAGGGTCTGCCCGCGCACCGCGTAGGGCGGCTGTGGAAGTTCCAGCTCTCCGAAGTGGATGAGTGGGTGCGAGCGGGAGGTGCCGATGAAGAATCGGGCGATGGGAGCGAACAAAAATGAACCCAGCAGGGGAAAGTGACGCGTGAGCTTGGAAGGGCAACTCCTTGACCAGAAGTCCTTGCGGGCCGTGACCGGCAAGACGGCGGACTGGAACGAAATCGCCAAGGATTGCATTGCCTTTGCCAATGCAACCGGTGGCCGCCTACTGCTGGGGATCGAGGATGGCCAGAGCGAGCCTCCCGCCGATCAGCGTGTCCCTCCAGACCTGCCAGACACACTGCGTCGCAAGCTGGCAGAGCGCACCGTTAACGTGACGGTGCTGCAGGGCTCCCGCAGCTACGCGTTCATCATTAATCGTCACCATCCTCGTCGTCCTCGTCCGGCGCCTCGAAACCGAGCAGCGCAGCGCGAAACTCATCGGACGTCGCCGCC
>NZ_JALLIK010000046.1:0-3118 GCF_023093595.1 Thauera aromatica | reverse complement strand
TGTTTGTGGTCGATGCCGCGCATGAGAATAATCAGGTTCGTAATGCAGATGTAATTCTATCAGCCTCAAACATCGCATGGATACTGGAAAATCTATTAAATCAACACCCTGCTAGATCTTCTTTCCGCCGAAACGACCTAGATTTGCACAAAATTTATGCAAACCGAGGCAGCCCAGGGTAGCTTGTCAAGCACCCTGAAATGCAATACGCGTAGCTGCGGCAGCCCTGCTGCTGGGGGCTACCCCGGATCGGCAGCCCGGTTTGGCCGCGAAGCGGCGAAACGTTCCAGCCCCGCCCGGCACGGCCCGGCCGCAGCCGGCAGCGATTCCCCATGTGGATGGTTTGATGTGAATGGTCCGATTTGACACCTTTTCCCCGATTGCCCAACATGGATGCCCCCCGTTTCCGGCATCGCGCTTTTCCCTCATGCTCCGCTCCGACGATCTGCTGGCCCGCTCGCTCGCCGCCGTCTGGCACCCGTGCACGCAGATGAAGCACCACGAGGCCCTGCCCTTGGTACCGATCGTGGGCGGCGAAGGTGCGTGGCTGATCGATGCCGACGGCCGCCGCCTGCTCGACGGCATCAGCTCGTGGTGGGTGAACCTGTTCGGGCACTGCAACCCGCGCATCAACGCCGCGCTCAAGGACCAGCTCGACACCCTGGAGCATGTGATGCTCGCCGGCTTCACCCATCCGCCGGTGGTCGAGCTATCCGAACGCCTCGCCGCCCTCACCGGCCACCGCCTGGGCCATGCCTTCTACGCCTCGGACGGCGCCTCGGCCACCGAGATCGCGCTGAAGATGAGCGTGCACTACTGGCGCAACCACGGTGAGGCGGGCAAGAACCGTTTCCTCAGCCTGGCCGGCAGCTACCACGGCGAGACCGTCGGCGCGCTCGCGGTCACCGACGTCGCCCTGTTCCGCGACGCCTACGCAGCGCTGGTGCGCGGCGGCGGCACCGTGCCCTGCCCCGACGCCCGCCTCGCCGCGGACGGCGAACCGGCGGCCGAGGTGGCGCGGCGCGCGGCGGCGGCGCTCGAAGCCCATCTCGACGCCCACCACGCCGAGACCGCGGCGCTGATCGTCGAACCCCTGGTGCAGGGTGCCGCCGGGATGGTGATGTACGACGCCGAGTACCTGCGCCTGGCGCGCGCACTGTGCGACCGCTACCGGGTGCACCTGATCGCCGACGAGATCGCCGTCGGCTGCGGGCGCACCGGCACCTTCTTCGCCTGGGAGCAGGCCGCCGGCGCCGGCGCGGCGGACGGCTGGCCCGACTTCCTGTGCCTGTCGAAAGGCATCTCCGGCGGCTATCTGCCGCTGTCGCTGGTGCTGAGCTCGGATGAGATCTACCGCGCCTTCTACGACGAGCGCACGGCGCGCGCCTTCCTCCATTCCCATTCCTACACCGGCAACCCGCTGGCCTGCCGCGCGGCGCTCGCCACCCTCGACATCTTCACCGCCGACGGCGTGATCGAAGCCAACCGCAGCCGCGCCCGCCTGCTCGGCGACGCCGTGCGTGCGCGCTTCGCCGACCACCGCGCGGTGCGCCACCTGCGCCAGTGCGGAATGATCGCGGCCTTCGACGTCGCCGGCGCCCCACCCGACTTCGCCCGTCGCTTCTTCGCTGCCGCCCTCGAACAAGACGTGCTACTGCGCCCGATCGGCGACACGGTGTATTTCATGCCGCCCTACATCGTCGATGCGGACGACATCGACCGCCTCGCCGACGGCGCGGCCGCCGCCCTCGCCGCGGCACTGGCCTGAACCCGCCCCGGTGAGCCGCACATGAGCCTGCGCGACGACCTCCATGCCGGCCTCGCGGCGCTCGAGCGCGACGCCCTGCGCCGCCGCCGGCGCAGCAACACCCTGCCGTGCGCGCCGCGGGCACAGGTCGACGGCCGCGCCCTGCTCGCCTTCGGCAGCAACGACTACCTCGGCCTCGCCGCCGAGCCGGCGCTCGCCGCCGCGCTCGCCGCGGGCGCGCAGCGCTTCGGCACCGGCGCCGGAGCCTCGCACCTGGTCACCGGCCACCATGCGGTGCACGACGAACTGGAAACCGCGCTCGCGCGCTTCGTCGGCACCGAGCGTGCGCTGTATTTTTCCACCGGCTACATGGCCAACAGCGGCGTGCTGCCGGCCCTGCTCGGACGCGGCGACGCGGTATTCTCCGATCGCCTCAACCACGCCTCGCTGGTCGATGGCATGCTCCTGTCGCGTGCCGCGATCCAGCGCTATCCCCACCTCGATCTCGCCGCGCTCGACGCCCTGCTCGAACGCAGCACCGCTCGCCGCAAGGCGATCGTCACCGATGCCGTGTTCAGCATGGATGGCGATGTCGCACCGCTGCCCGCGCTGCTCGAACGCGCCGCCCGCCACGACGCCTGGCTGGTCGTGGACGACGCCCACGGTTTCGGCGTGCTCGGCCCGCAGGGACGCGGCACGGTCGCCGAAGCCGGCCTCGGCGCCCCCCCTGAAGCCGGCCTCGGCGCTCACCCCGAAGCCTGGCGCATCGTGCTGATCGGCACCCTGGGCAAGGCCGCCGGCGTCGCCGGGGCCTTCGTCGCCGGCGACGCGACGCTCGTCGAATGGCTGCTGCAGAAGACCCGCACCTACATCTTCACCACCGGCGCGCCGCCCGCGCTCGCCCATGCGCTGCTCGAGAGCCTGCGCCTGATCGAGGCCGGCGATGGCCGCCGCGCCCATCTGCACCGCCTGATCGCCCTCTTTCGCGCGCGCGTCCGGCTGCAGCGCTGGCGCCTGCTGCCTTCGCGCACGCCGATCCAGCCGGTGGTGATCGGTGACAACGACGAAACCCTGGCGGTATCGGCGGCGCTCGAAGCCGCCGGCTTGTGGGTGCCGGCGATCCGTCCACCCACCGTCCCTGCCGGCAGTGCCAGGCTGCGCGTGTCGCTGAGCGCAGCGCATCATGAGGACGAGGTGATCCGCCTTGCCGACACCTTGAGCGAACTGGAAAGGCAGAGCGCATGAGACACCCTGTGTCACCCCCCGGCGGTTTGAAGGAACGGCTTAGCTGCGCCGTGGTTGGCGACGTCATAGGGCTTGCGATCGGTCCAGGCACGCCAGAGCACACGCACCCAGGCGCGGGCAAGGATG
>NZ_JALLIK010000047.1:0-3471 GCF_023093595.1 Thauera aromatica | reverse complement strand
TTCGCAGTTACCCGCGACACCCTTGCCGTTCAGCTAACTCTTCCCCTTGCCGGGCGAGTAGAGGACTTTCACCTCCAAGTGAGTGCGCCCTGCCGGGCGCACCAAGAAAAAAGCCGTCGGGTCAGGACGGCTTTAGAGAGGAACAACATGCACAGCACGCATAGCGTAGGACAAGCCGCGTCTGACGGCTCGGATATTTTGCAAGCAGAGCTTGCGCACTGGACAGCGGTAGAAGCCGAGGCTGTACGGGAGTACCAAGCTCGCCAAGGGGGTAGCACTGGCGCAGCGCTGATCGCGGCCCCTGCCGCCGCTGTGGGGCCTGCGCCAGCGCGCAAGGAAGGCCAGCTTGCTTGGCCGCCGGGAATAGCGGGCAGCATTGCCAATCTGATCTACACCAGTTCAATGCGCCCCGTGCCGGAGGTCGCCATTGTCTCTGCACTTGGGCTACTTGCTGGCGTATGCGGTCGGTCTTGGGTAATCCCGAAATCAGGCTTGAACGTCTATATCGTCCTGCTGGCGCGTAGCGGTATTGGCAAGGAGGCAATGTCAGAAGGCATCTCCATGTTCATTCACGGCGCGGGAAAGTATCGGCAGGACGTGGAAGCACACTTCAGCTTTAACGAATATGCCTCCGGGCAAGCGCTGACGAAGGCAGTCGCCAACGCTCCTTGCTTTACCCACATAGCGGGCGAGTTTGGACGCAAGCTCAAAGCCATGAGCAACGGCAAAGACCCCGCAATGCAGAGCCTGCGCTCTGTCATGACAAAGATCTATTCCAAGTCCGGCCCTAACGCCATTGCTGGCGGGATCGACTACAGCAACAAGGATAACAACGTCGCCAGCATCGTCGGCGCGTCGTACAGCATGATAGGCGACTCTACGCCGGGCACCTTCCGGGAAGCATTAACCTCCGACATGATGGAGGACGGCTTTCTATCTCGCTTCACGGTCGTGGAATACACAGGCCAGCGCCCACCGAGAAACCCGCATTACTTCACCGAACTGCCGGACGCATGGGCGCAATGGTTCGCCTCGCTGACAGCTCACGCCCAACTGCTCGCATCAAACGGAAAGCCTTTGCCCGTGCAGTTCGATGAGCCAGCTACGGAGCTATTCGATCAGTTCGACCAGGAATGTGACGCCGAGGTGAATAGCACTGACGATGAATCACGCCGTCAGATGTGGAACCGCGCACAACTAAAGTCACTACGCATCGCGGCGCTGCTCGCGGTAGCTGATAACCACGTTCACCCGTGCGTCAATGTCGAGCACGCGCAATGGGCGATTGACCTGATCCGGCACGACATCGCTCTATTCAGCGAGCGCTTGCGCAGTGGTGATATTGGCGAGGGAAGCGACGTATGTGAACGCAAGCTGCTCTCCATCATGAAGGAGTATCTCGTAGAGGAACCTTCTAAGGGGTACAAGATTCACCCCAGCATGCGGGCAAATTCAATCATTCCGCGTGCGTATCTCCAGCGGCGCACCGCCTCGCTACCAGCCTTCCAGAAGCACAGGTCGGGAAGCGCTACCGCTGCACTTGACCACGCATTGCGCAGCCTTGCTGACAGCGGCTACACCACGGAAGTGAAAAAGGACGTACTGGTCGAGCAGTACAGCGAATTCGGCAAGGCGTTTCTCATTTTGAAGCTGCCTCAATGAACGGACATAGATCGCCGTCTAACAAACTAGGCGGCGATCTATACGCGAGTCAGCGCTAAGTGCTTGCTGCGCATGTACTTGCATACAAAATATAGAAATTTAAAAGTTTAGAAAGGGGTGTAGTTTGTTGGTGCTGCATGGCGCTGCCTGCACCCTCTAAACGCCTAAACGGCCTAAATTCTATATCGTCCAACAGTTCCGGCCTCCGGTTATGCGGTAGCGCGTGACAGGCCGTTGAATTTGCGCCAAGCGTAAAACTCGCAGGCCACGTTGTTCGCGTTCCAGCCGTTCTCCGGTGCAGCGGCTTTCGCGTCCTTGATCGTTGCTTCCGGGTGCGCGTCCAACCATGCCCAGACAGCAGCGCACAGGCCGCCATCCTTCGGGCGCTTAACACCGTTCTGCTCGACGCGCTCCAGCTTCGGGGCTGCTTTCTTCGGCTTGCTTGTGGTCAACACAGCGTCGGCGGTAGCGGGTGCCGGTGCTTCCATTGCCTTCCAGCCGAAGCGCACCTCGTCGCCGCTCTTGTGAACGGTGATCTCCACCAGTTCGGCAGGCACCCCAGCAGCAACACCCGCGCGGCGGGCGTTCTCGCGTTTCGTGTAGGTCTTGTCGGTCATGTCGTTGCTCCTTCGCAAGTTGATGGAGGCGTATTGCAAGACAGGTCTCCGAGAAGCGGCAACGACTTTTTGGACGCATGCGACAGCGACAGGATTAAGAACGAATAACGCTGAATTACTTGTTCGCTGTTTGCATGTTTTTGTTTTCCTTGCGGACCTTCGCTGATCTTTCACAGCATGTAAGCACTGCGTACAAAAACGCGCCTATTTATCAAAGGAGTTTCGCCATGACAGACAACATTGATCCGCGTATTAGTCCCTCGCTTCACCCCGACAACGTGAAGAACATTGACGGATTCGACGAGCAGACCGCGCCGTACCTCGGCCCGACCATGACCGCATTCAGCACCGCCTATGAAGGTGTGCGCGCTGTGTGGTCAGCCCGAGAAGCTGCCGCCCAGAATCCGACCTGGAATGAGGCGATGCAGGTCATCCACACCGATGACTTCGCGCAGAAGCATTTCAACAAAATCTGCAAGAGCTTCGACGTAACCCGCTCGAATCTCGAAAAGGGCATTGCAATGCTGGAGCAACAGCTTGCCGCACCCATTGAATCGAAGGCAGCGCAAAGCATCAGCGCCGAGATTCGTACCTATGCGAAGAACCTGCCCAACGAGAAGCGACACGCATTTATCCAGCAGGCCATTGATGACGGTGACCACACTACCGTCAGCGCACTGCTGGGCGCGCCTGCATACCTGTCCGGTCTCGATGCGAACTTCCAAGCTACCTACGTTCGATTCTGGAACGAGCGCAGCGCGCCGGAGGTTGCACAGCGCCTCAAGGCGATGAAGGGCGCGAAGCAAATGATCGAAGAACGTGCGGGACTGGTCTTCAAAGAGCTTGAGAAAGCAGTCGGCGCACCGCCGCACAAGGCCGCCGCGCTTCGTCAAGCCAAAACGAACGCTGAGAAGGCGTTCGTGCTGCAAGACCTCGGCTAACGCTGATCGGCACTTGATGACATCAAAGGGGTTCATCCAATGACCGAAATAGTTCAACCCGACTGGTTGAAGAGCTACCAGCCCAACACCTCGCCGCCGCCGGGCAGTCCGAACTGGAAGAAAGGCATGACAAGCCCTAACAGGGTGTTGAAAATTGCGTCATCACCTTCGGCTTCCAGCTTGGCTGGAAAAAATCGACTCTGAAGAACCCCGGCGTGGTTTGGCATGAAGCGCTTTCCTGCCGTCTTTCG
>NZ_JALLIK010000048.1:0-3686 GCF_023093595.1 Thauera aromatica | reverse complement strand
CCGCCACCACCGTCGAACACTTCGAGGCTCTCCTGCCCTGGAATCTCAAGGCTGAGCAGTTGATCACAGCGTAGCGAGCCCAGGAAGGATGGGGTTCGTGGAGCGCTTACGATCGCACTGTGGGTCTTCGCGATCTTCTGGCACTTCACCACCGGAGCGTGGAAGCACTACATCCCGACCCTGGAAAACGTCGACAGGATGGTCCGCCACTATGTCTGCGGAATTTTTACTGGGGCGCCACATCCCTACAAGATCACGCTCGAGCGCAAGCACAACCCGCTGCAGCGCCTGGCCTACCTCGGCGTGAAACTGGTGATCAACCCCCTGCTCTGGGCTTCGGTCCTGCTCTACCTGTTGTGGGGAAGCGTCGAAGGCCGGCTGCCCGCGGCGCTGGGACTGCAGCAGGTCGTGACGCTCCACACTGTGTGGCGCCTTCCTGATGCTGGATTTCCCGATCATCCACCTCTATCTGGCGACCGTGGGCCGGACTCCGCTCGCCCATATCAAGGCGATGATCACCGGCTGGGAAGAGGTGCACGAAGACGACACGGCATCGTCCGGGATCTCCCGGATCGAACGAAAGGCATGACACAATAGCGGGCTTGCGTCGCAGCCGGATGGAAATGGACCTTTCCGGTAGCGTGCAAGCCGCATGTTGTTGACGCATGACCCGACTCAGAGCCTTTATCACGATGATTTCAGACCAGCCCGATACGGCCGCCGCAACGCAGCCCTCTTCCCCTGCCACTGAGCTCCCTGCAAAGAAGCCTCGGGGTGTCGATTCCCGCGCCATGCTCAAGCGCTTGCAGGCTGAGTGCGCCGCCTTCCGCGACTGCAAGCCCCTGGCGCTGAAGGTCGACGCCAGCATTCTCGAGCGTTTTCCGGAGTTCGATCGCAAGAGCCTGCGTACCGCCCTGCGTATCCATACCGCCTCGACCCGCTATCTGAAGGCGGTGGAGCGCGGCGCCGAGCGCTTCGACCTCGACGGCAAGCCCGTCGGTGAAGTGACCGCCGAGCAGCGCACTCATGCCGCGACGACGCTGAAGGAACGGTTCGCAGCCGTCGCCCGGCAACAACGCGAACAGCGTGAGGCCGAAGAGGCCGAGCGCCGCCGCGATGAAAAGTTGCGCCAGCTGGTGAACAAGTTCGGTCGTTAACGCGGCGCGGGACGGGCGGCGGCAGTCAGCGCGGATCGCTCCTCAAGGCCTCCGCGCGTCCCAGCCAGGCAGCTGCGCTTGCCGCGACCGCCACCGCGAGTCCCCCGCCAATATGGCCCGTTCCGATCATCAGGCCGGCGATCAGGCCGAGGCCGATCAAGCTACGTGTGGTTCCGGTTTCCATGCTGGCGGCACTCCCGAGTATTTTCAATCTCGATAACTGTATGTAAATACAGTTATCAAAGCAAGTGGGTCGGCATGCCGGGCTTTACGTGCTTGCGCTATAATCCCGCTCCGTCGCCGGCATAGCTCAGTTGGTAGAGCAGCTGATTTGTAATCAGAAGGTCGTGGGTTCGATTCCTATTGCCGGCACCACTAAATTCAAGGGGTTGCAGCGAGGCAGCCCTTTTTAATTTTCAGTCGGGCTATCACCGGGCTAGCACGCCAGAGAAAAACGCTAGCCCACCCCGCACCCCGCGCCGTCGAAGCAACAACCCATGGAGGGGTGAAAAACTGGCGAGCATCGCGGTTCGAATTACCCGCGCCGGGTGCAGCCTGGAAGGACCCGTCGCACCTCAAGCGCCGCCCCCACAAACGACAAACCCGGCACACAGGCCGGGTCTGGTTGATGGTGCTGGCCCTGCCCTGGTCAGCCGATGCCGTGCTCTTGCACTTCGTCCCGCCAGCATTTCGCCAGCTCGCGCATATCCGCCGCGACGTGCAGCCCCGCGCCAGCCAGGGCGTGCAGGTGGTGGTGTTCGGCTGTCGCGTCCTCGATGGCCTTGAGGATCGCCGCGAGTTGGTCGAAGCTCTCAGCGCAGAGGCGAAGGTATCCCACCGCGTCAGCAGCCAGTGTCGGCGTACTCATGCGGCCACCTCCTGCCGCAGCGGGATCAGCATCGATGCCGCATAGCTGCCAGTTTCGGCCATTGCCGCCACAGTTTCGAGCGAATGCGACAGCGCGGCCAGCAGCGTAAAAACGTCGTCCGCGTTCTGGAAGTGTCCGCCGCGCTCCGGGTTCTTCGCATCGGCCAGCACGAGACTGGCGAGGCTCGCCGTCACCTCGGACAGCCGCAGCGCCTCGCTCGAAGCGGCTGCCGACAACTCGGTCAGTTGACGCCATTCGGCAGGCGTCAGGTTGTCGTGCGCCTTGTCCATCAGCAGGGCCATGGATTCGTAGATTGGTTGTCTCATGCCTCGCCCCCTTCGGTGTCCGTCAGCGCCAGCGCGAACAGCGCATCAGCGGCGGCGCGCATGATGCCGGTCAGCAGCTCGCGCAGTTCGGCGGCGCGGTCGGCGCGGGCGGTGCCGGGGATGGTGAGCGCGGAGGCCAGCGCCTCGATAGCGGTGATGGCGGCGTGCAGTTTGGCGGGGTCCATGCTCACGCCCTCCACGCGAAGGCGATGCGATAGGCGAGCGCAGGCCCGAAGGCATGGCGCAGGGTGCGGCAGATGTGCAGCCGGGTGATGGTCGGCGCGGGTGCGCCCTGGTGGTGGTCGTGCATGGTGCGTGCTCCTGGTCGATTGAATCGGCCAGCTCCCGCTGCCAAGCGGGGTGGCTGGCGTCTGCAAGGTTGGCAGACCGGCGACCAAGGTAACCGGCAGGGCTTTCGCCCTCCTCGCAGCGCCAGCCATAGACAGCACAGCACAGCACAGCACAGCACAGCGGTGGACATGAAAAATCCGCCAGAGCGGCGGATGTGTCCGCCTCGGTCATTTCAGGCTGCCAAGCCCGGCACCGTTGTCTGCGGTGCCGGGCCAGAGTAGGTCAAGTGTCACTTGGGCGTCAAGCCGCAAGCCGCAAAGGCAAAGATTGACATGCAGGTGCGGTAGCATGACGGGGCGTTCCACCGATGTGGGGTTTGGCATGACGGATCAACGCTTACCGGAGCCCTCACGGGATATGCTCCTGAATCAGAAACTAAGGGAAAGCATCGAAGGGGCTCGCAGGGATGAGCACCGGCGGGGCGGGGCAGCTGCCATCCTCGCATTCTTCGTCCTTTGCGGGCTGATCACCGTGGGTAACTGGCTGTTCGATGTGCTACCGGATTCATTTGGGTCGCTCATCATCCTGGTATTAGCGGCTGCATTCACTTGGGCGGGGCACAGGAGCGGGTGAGCATCTCCCACGGCGGTGTATCACCTCGCATCAGAGGAGGCTGTCGTTCGATCGGGCGGAGGATCCGGCGTATGAGCAAACCCGAACTCAAATCCAGTCGCACGGATCTGGCGGCCTGGCTCGTGCTCAGCACCTGCAGGAGCGAATGGACATCAGCGATCCAGGCAGCCGAGCGAGCGCGGCTGAAGTACCGCCCCCTGGCCTTCGGTCTGCGCCGGCTGGCGCGGGCCGGGTATGTGGAAGAACGCATCGTCACCTATCGCGGCAGCGCCCGATCGAAAGAGGAACGCCGGGAATATCGGTGTTGGCGCCGGCCGAAAACTGACCATGTAGAGGGGTGAATTCCGGCTGAAAACTGACCAGGGTGTTTAACCTCTCTGCCTCATTTTGAGGCAGAGGATCAGAGGTGAT
>NZ_JALLIK010000049.1:0-3801 GCF_023093595.1 Thauera aromatica | reverse complement strand
CGCTGCTGTGAGCAGCTCAAGCGCACGCTGGCAGCCATCGGGCCACCGAACCCCCTCCGTTTGCTGGCTGATCATGCAGATGGGCTGGGGTAACTGCCGGATTTAGGATAACCGTCATCCCGGATCGACGGCCACCACGACCGGCCGCACCGGGGCGGGCGGGGCCAGGTGGTGCAGGATCGGGCCGAGCATCGCCGCCCCCAGGCGTTTGCTGCGCGCGCCGTCCCAGCCGACCTCGCCGTCGGGCAGCAGCGCGTTGTCCTTGAACGGCATTTCCAGCGTCAGCGACACGCAGCCGAAGCGGTGGGCAACCCACTTGCTCGCCAGGCTCAGCAGTTCATCGCCGAAGCGTCCCGGTCGGTAACCTTCGAGGGTCTGGAAGTCGGGGCTCGCAGCGGCGAAGGCTTCGACGAAGCGCGCCTGGGCGGCCGCCATCGCGGCGGAAAAACCGGGGACTTCCTCCGCGGTGGAGAAGAATACGTAGGGCAGCGCCTCGTCGCCGTGGATGTCGAGGAACAGCGCGCAGCCGGTGCGCTCCATCTCCGCGCGCACGGCGAACACTTCCGGGCTGGCGGCGGGGTCGGGCGCGCGCCATTCGCGGTTCAGGTTGCGCCCCGCGGCGTTGGTGCGCAGGTTGCCGCGCACCGCGCCGTCCGGGTTCATGTTGGGCACGATGTAGAGCGCGGCCTGCTCCCGCACCCGCCGCGCTACCGGGTCGGCGCGGTCGAGCAGGCGTTCGAGCAGGCCCTCGGCGAACCATTCGGCCATCGTCTCGCCCGGATGCTGGCGGGCGATGATCCACACCGGCACGCGCCCGGGGGCGGGGCGGCCGACCACGACGAGGTCGAGGTCGCGCCCGTCCACCGTGCTCCCCAGGTTGCGCACGCAGGCATGGGGCGAGTGCGCGACCCGGCCGAGGAGCTCGAGATGGCGCTCGTGCGAGTAGGGTTCGAAGTAGGCGTAGTAGATGCTGTCGCGCTCGGGCGTGTGCTCGACGATCAGCGTGCCGTCCTCGTAGCGGGTGGAGGGAATGCGGAACCAGTGGCGGCGGTCGTAGGAGGCCACGCAGCGATAGCCCGGCCAGCCGTCCGGGTAGGCGGCGTCGGCGGCGTTGTCGAACACCATGCGCAGCGGCGTGCCGGCGGCGCCGGAGAGGCGGAAATGGAACCACTGGCGGAAATCGGCGGCATTGTCCTGGCGCAGGCGCAGGTGGATGTCCCGCGGATCGTCGAGGCGGACGACCTCGATCGCACCGGAATCGAAGCACGCGCTGATCTTCATCGGTCTCACTCCTCGCGGCGGCGGAACACCAGGGTGTCGGCGTCCGACGCCGCGGCGGCGAAAGCGTAGCCTGCGCTGGCGAAGCCTTGCAGCGCCTCGACCTCGTCGATGCGCTGGCGGATCACGAAGCGGCTCATCAGGCCGCGCGCGCGCTTGGCGTAGAAGCTGATGATCTTGTAGCGCCCGCCCTTCCAGTCCTCGAACACCGGAGTGACGATCCGGCCGGCGAGTTTCTTGCGCTGCACCGACTTGAAGTATTCGTCGGAGGCGAGGTTGAGCAGGACGCGCTCGCGCCCGGCGGCTTCCTCGTCGGCGAGCAGGCGGTCGAGCGCCGCGGTGATGCGCTCGCCCCAGAACGCATACAGATTGCGGCCGCGGGCGGTGGCAAGCTTCGTCCCCATTTCCAGACGGTAGGCCTGCATCAGGTCGAGCGGGCGGAGCACGCCATACAGCCCGGAGAGGATGCGCAGATGGTCCTGCGCCCAGGCCAGGTCCGCCTCCGACAGGCTGGCGGCATCGAGGCCTTCGTAGACATCGCCGTTGAAGGCGAGCACCGCCTGCTTGGCGTTGTCCGGGGTGAAGGGGCGCGACCAGCTCGCGTAACGGGCGACATTGAGGCTGGCGAGCGCATCGGAGAGCGACATCAGCTCGGCGACCTGGGCCGGCGAGCGCTCGCGCAGCACCTCGATCAGTTCGGCGGCATCGTCGAGGAAATCGGGCTGGGTAAAGCACGCCGTCGTCGGCGGGGTCTGGTAGTCGAGTGCCTTGGCGGGAGAGAGGACGAGGATCATGGGTTCTCTGGCGAATGGAAAAGGCAGCGAGAAAGGGCAGTGGATACGGGCGGCGGCAATGTGGAAGACGGCAATGCGGACGACGGCAATGTTAACGCGAATCGCGCACGGCCCCCTGCGCGCACGCCCCGGCGTTCACCCGGCGCGGCGAAACGGCAGATGGCGTGCCGCATCGTCGCGGTAGGCGGCGACGCCGGCCGCCTGGCGGGCGAGGTGGGGGGCGACGATGCGCCGGATCGCGGGGTCCGGAATCCAGTGCGCGGAGCGCAGCCGCTGCGGCACGAAGCCGCGGGCGATCTTGTGCTCGCCGCCGGCGCCGGGCTCAAAACGCACGAGCCCCTCGCGCAGGCAGTAGTCGATCCCGCGATAGAAGCACAGCTCGAAGTGCAGGCTGTCGACCGCGCGGCTCGCCCCCCAGTAACGCCCGAACAGGGTGTCGGCGCTGCGAAAGCACAGCGACAGCGCGACCGGAACCTCGCCGTCGGAGGCGGTAAACACCACCATCCGCTCGTCCAGCGCCGCGGCCAGTGCCGCCAGGCATTCGGCGCTGAACGCGGCGTGGTTGCCGAAGCGCTCGAACGTCGACCGGTACAGCGCATGCAGCGCCGGCCACTCGTCGGCGCGGATCTCACCGCCGTGGCGCACCTCGATGCGCAGCCCGGACTGGGCCGCACGCCGCCGCTCGGCGCGCACCTTGCGGCGCTTCTCGGCGGAGAAGGAGTGCAGGAAACCGTCGAAATCGCCGAAGCCGGCATCCGCCCAGTGGAACTGCACGTCGTGCGACACGAGCAGGCCGGCGGCTTCGAGGGTGGCGACATCGTCCGCTGCGGCGAGGGCGACGTGCCAGCTCGACCAGCCCTGCCCGGCAACCAGCGCCTGCGCCGCGCGGATCAGCGCCCGGCGCACCGCACCGGCGTCGGCACTGCGCGGCGCAACCAGCAGCCTCGGCCCCGCGACCGGCGTGTATGGCACACCGGAGATCAGGCGCGGGTAATAGTCCCGCCCGAAGCGCTCCCATACCGGACGCCAGCTCCAGTCGTAGATGAAGTCGCCGTGCGAATGCGATTTCAGGTACAGCGGCAGCAGGCCGACGACCCGGTCGTCCTCGGTCGCAAGCAGGTGGAGCGGCTGCCAGCCCGTCTCCGGGGCGACCACGCCGCTGGCTTCGAGGATGCGCAGGAAGTCGGCATTCAGGAACGGGTCGCCGGGCGCGGCGAGCTCGCCCCAGGCTTCGGCAGGGATCTCGGCGGCGCTGCCGGCGATGCGGACGTTCGGTTTGGTCATGGGCGTGGAAGAGTGCTGCGAATCGGCGTAGGCCCAACATCGTGCGAGCCATCGCCTCGCTGGCAATCGGGCTGTTCGGGGCATCGGTGAAGTCCAGCCGCGGGTCGGTTTTCTTCACCACATCGAGCGGCAGGTTCAGCGCCCGATAGTAGTCCACACGGTTCTGCTCGAAGTCGGCTGGCTGCAGACCTGTCGTAAAAAGAATGTTTTCCGATCGGCCTTGACATAGCGCAAACCCGCCTTGCAGCTCTCTGTGAGCAGCAACAGTGTACATACTTAGTATCAAGTGGCAGGAGGCCCCGATCATGTCGAAACAGGCCGTTTTCACGATTAACAGGGTGTTGATTTAATAGATTTTCCAGTATCCATGCGATGTTTGAGGCTGATAGAATTACATCTGCATTACGAACCTGATTATTCTCATGCGCGGCATCGACCACAAACA
>NZ_JALLIK010000050.1:0-4851 GCF_023093595.1 Thauera aromatica | reverse complement strand
GGTGCCTGAAATGAAAACCCGCCTCCTGAAAACCCCGGATCTGCCCTCGCAGTCGCTTGGCTGGGCCTCGAACACCCCACAGCACCTGCGCATCGCAGGCCACTGGGTCTCGTCGCATGTCGGTTACTCGGCTTGCGGAAATCAAATGCTTCTCAGGCTCTGAGCCGCCAGCAACCCGAGCTGCAGCGCTTTTTCGGGGTGGATCACTGCTATGTGTTGAAGGACATCAGCGAGGGCGGGATCAGCCTGCAGTTGATGGAATCAGAACTGCAGCGGCTACTGGAAAATCCCACCTTCACATTGGCAAGCCTGGTCAGCGACAGCGAAACCGCCGAGCCGGTCAGGCTGCGGGTGCGGCACACCCGGCGCGACATCGGCGGGGAGCGCCCCTTTCATGTCGGGGCCGAATTCACCCAGCTGAACAGCACCCAGCTGCGCGAGCTGCGCCGGCTGGTGATGCTGCTGCAGGCCCGCTCAAGACTTCGCTGAGGCGGTGGCGCGCTCGACCTTCTCGATCCGGTAGCCATAGCCGTATACCGGAATGATTTCCCAGCCGTTTTCGGGCACCAGCTGGAGCTTGCGCCGGATGCGGCTGACATGGGTGTCGATCGTGCGGGTCTCGACGTTGGCGTTGAGCCCCCAGATCTTGTCCAGCAGATGCACCCGGGACAGCAGCTTGCCGGGTGAGGTCATCATGTAGCAGGCCAGCTCGAATTCCTTGGTGGTGAGTTCGACAGGCTGGTCATTGACGCGAATCTGTCGCGATTCACGATCGATCTGATAGACGCCGATCTTCTGGATTGCCGGCGGCTTCGCCCGCCGCCCCAGTGCCTGGATGCGGGCGAGCAGTTCCAGATATTTGGGTGGTTTGACGACATAATCGTCGGCGCCGGCGCGCAGCACATTGACGATGTCGGCTTCGGCATCACGTGCTGTGATGAAGAGGACCGGAATCTCCCAGCCGAGGGTTTCCCGTACATGCCGCAGCACGATCTCGCCGTTGCTGTCCGGCAGTTCCCAATCGATGATCAACAGGTCGAAAATCTGCTTGTCGAGTGCCTCGACAAAGGATCTGGCGGTGTCGAAGCAGACGCAGTCGTGCTGAGCCGTGGAAAACCAGAGCTGGTACATCTCCTGTTGGGCATGATCATCTTCTAGCACGCCAATGCGCATCGGGTCGGGTTCCGTGGCTGTTTGTGATCCGGGTGAGCGGCATTCTATTAGGTTCTGTAACTACTCAGGTACCTGGCACGCCTCGTGCTGACGAAAGACATGGAACCGATTCCCGACCTTGACAAGCTGAGCGTTGCCGAGAAGGACGCGTTGATTCGCGAGCTGTGGCCATTGCGTACGCTGGCTCGGGAACTCAGCGAGCAACTGACTGCGCTTCAGGCGAAGGTCACGGAACTGGAAGCGCGCCTTGCATTGAACAGTCGTAACTCGAGCAAGCCGCCCTCGTCGGACGGGTTGAACAAGCCCAAGCCGAAATCCTTGCGCCAACGCGGAGAACGCCCGACGGGCGGCCAGAAAGGGCATGCAGGGCACACGCTGGAGAAGGTCGCCGAGCCGGATCAGGTCGTGGAGCATGCACCGCCACCGTTTTGCCCCGCATGCCAGGCGCCCTTGCCGGCGGGTACGGTGATCGAAGCCCGCCAGGTCTTCGACTTGCCTGCGTTGGTCTTCGAGGTCACGGAACATCGGGTGCTGGTGGCACACTGCACCTGCGGCAAGCTTTGCCGGGGCGAATTTCCTGCCGGCGTCACGGCCCCGGTACAGTATGGTCCGGCCGCGCTGGCGGCGGCGGTCCATCTCACGCAGCACCACATGCTGCCGGTGCAACGCACTGCCGCGCTGATTCACGACTTCTTCGGTCTGGCGATGTCCGAGGCCACGGTGCTGGCCGCCAGCGAAGACGCACGCCAGCGCCTGCAGCCGACTGTCGAGACGATTGCGCAGGCCATTCAAGGGGCCGAGCTCGCCCATGCCGATGAAACGGGGCTACGCATCGCCGGCTCTTTGCACTGGATGCATGTACTGGCCACCGACCTGATGACCTGGGTGGGCTGTCACGCCAAGCGGGGTCGCGCCGCTTTCGACGCCTTTGCCATCCTGCCCAATTTTCAGGGCACACTGATCCACGACGGCTGGAAGCCCTATCGGGAGTTGCCCTGCCAGCATGGCTTGTGCAATGCCCATCACCTGCGCGAACTGACCTACGTCTACGAGGAACTGGGCCAGGCCTGGGCGGGGCGCCTGATTGAGTTGCTGCAGGCTGCCAATCAGGCGGTGAAGCAGCAGGGTGGGCCGCTACCCGCCGCGCAACGGGCTGTATGGCGGGCGCAGTATGAGGACATCCTCTGCGAAGGCGAAACCCTGAACCCGGTCCTGCCCAAGTCGGGGAAACGCGGCCGAACGCGACAAAGCAAGGCGACCAATCTGCTACTTCGCCTGCGCAGCTACGCGGACGATGTCTGGCGCTTTGCAACGGACCGCAACGTCCCGTTCACAAACAACCTTGCCGAGCAAGCCGTGCGCATGCCCAAGGTCAAGCAGAAGATTTCCGGCGGCTTCCGCACCCAGAACGGCGCCGAGACCTTCTGCACCATCCGCTCCTACCTCGCCACCTTGCACAAGCAGGGGCACAACCTCTTTCAGGCCCTCACCCAGACCTTCCAGGGCCACCCGCCTCAGCCT
Organism: Thauera aromatica; assembly: GCF_023093595.1. GTDB lineage: Bacteria > Pseudomonadota > Gammaproteobacteria > Burkholderiales > Rhodocyclaceae > Thauera > Thauera aromatica_A. Next base: position 2,157 of record NZ_JALLIK010000050.1, on the reverse strand, counting down.
CGCTTCGCGTGAGGCTGAGTAGTTACTAGGTTCTGCAAAATTCACCAGCGATCCGGCCAGATCTTCTGCGCCGGGGATGGCCTCACTGCTGCAGGCTCAGCTGCCTGAGGTCGAAACCGTTACTGGCCGCCAGCGTGGTGATCCGCAGCGTGTTGTAGCCGGCCCGCAGCGTGACGGTGACCGGCTGCTGCGGCCGGGGCGAATCCCAGCCATCGGGCTGCACGGCGAGCGAACCAGCGCGTGCAGCATTGACCGACACCTCCAGCACATTGCCGGACTGCTCGGCCGCGACATCGAGCACCAGCTGGTACAGGGTCATCGCACTCGAATGACATGGCCTTTTTGAGATTTTCCAAAAAAGTCGTTTACGTTCAATAGGTTATGCAGCCATCTTGTGAACCCTCTCGAAAACGCGTCTACTCTCGTCTTTTGGGCGATGGAAATGCGTGGAGCGGGAGTCAGTCTGATGGAGAAACTCAGTGAGCTTGAAGATCCTCGTCAGCCCAGCAACGGCACCCGCCACGACTTCCGGGAGATCTTGGTGATCGCGGTGTGCGCCATGCTCTCGGACGCCGACAGCTTCGAGGACATCGCGCTGTGGGGCCGGCTCAAGGCCGACTGGCTGCGCCGGTTTCTGGTGCTGAAGAATGGCATCCCTTCGCAGGACACGTTCCTGCGCGTGTTCCGCGTGCTCGACCCGAAGCAGTTCGAAGCGGTGTTCCGGCGTTGGGTGGGCGGGATCGTTGGCGCACTCGATGGCATGGTGGCCGTTGACGGCAAGACGCTGCGCCGTTCGGCCGATGGTGATGCGCCGCCGGTGCACATGGTCAGCGCGTTCTCGACCGAACTCGGACTGGTACTCGGGCAGGAGAAAGTGGCGGGCAAGAGCAACGAGATCACCGCCATTCCGGAGCTGCTGGAAGCCTTGCACATCAAGGGCTTGCTGGTGAGCATCGACGCAATGGGCTGTCAGCGCGAGATCGCCGCCAAGATCGTCGAGAAGGGGGGCGATTACCTGCTCGCGGTCAAGGGCAACCAGCCCACACTGCATCAGCAGGTGCGTGATCTGATCAGCGATGCCCAACTCGCCAACGACGGCTTCAAGCACGTGGACAAGTCCCATGGCAGGACGGTGATGCAGCTCAGTTGGGTCGCCGCCAGTGGCAAGGAGATTGACTCCGAGCTCTGGCCCGGCTGCAAGACGGTCGGCTGTGTCGTCTCGCAACGCGTGGTCGGCGACAAGGTGGCCGAACTCGAGGAGCGCTACTACATCAGCTCGCGCAAACTCACCCCCGAAGAATTGGCCAAGACCGTGCGTGCGCACTGGGCCATCGAGAACAAGCTTCACTGGATGCTCGATGTCTGCTTCGGCGAGGACGACTGCATGATCCGCAAGGACAACGCACCGCAGAACCTCTCGCTGCTCAAGAAGATCGTGCTGAACCTGATTCGTGCGGACAAGACCGACACCGCCAAGACGAGCCTGCGACTCAAGCGCAAGCGGGCGGCCTGGGATGACGATATCCGTATGAAAATGCTGGGGATTCATCCGTTATGACTTTCGAGTGCGATGGCCCTGCCAGCTGGTACTGCCCTGCCTGGCGGGCCAGTACGAGATAAAACAGCGAGCTGCCGACCCCCAGATGCCGCACGGTGGTCCTCGACGCCGCCGAGTAGGGCTCGTGATTGCCGGCGAAGGCCAGCGCCGAGAACACGCCCGGCGCCATGTTGCGGGCCTGTGGGGCAGGCAGCGGGTTGCCGAGCACGCTGTCGACACAGCGGATCTTGGGCGTGTCGGTGATCGCCAGGTCGGGGGTGAGCTCCCAGGCGCCATAGGGGGTGTTCCAGTTGCCGGCACCGGCGTTGAACCACATGAAGAGGCCGCCCCCCTGGCTGTACCAGGTGTTCAGGTAGCGCTTGCAGATGTCCTCCATGCGCGGGTCCATGTTGGCGCTGGCCTTGGCGGGAATGCTGCCATCGCCGAAGGTGTCGGAGCCGCCTTCATAGGCCAGCCATGGCAGGCCGTACCAGCTGGCCATCGCCAGACCCGAGTTTGACAGCTCCAAGGCACATTTCCGCCCCACCCCCAGCAACGGCGCGGGTTTCAGGGCGATGGGGCGCCAAAAACCTAGATACACGGGTTGTTGATTTTTCGCC
>NZ_JALLIK010000051.1:0-5241 GCF_023093595.1 Thauera aromatica | reverse complement strand
GTAGACGCAAAAACGCCCAGAGTTGTGTTCTCTGGGCGTTTTTTTGTGGGTTAGTCTGACGATGACCTACTTTCACGAGGGCATGCCTCACTATCATCGGCGCGAGTGCGTTTCACGGTCCTGTTCGGGAAGGGAAGGGGTGGTACCGCACGGCTATGGTCGTCAGACTTTGACTTGTTCTCCGCGTTGTTTTGCAGAGCAAAGGCTGGAAGAAGTGTGTTGTGTGATTGTCATGAACCGATGTGTGGTGTCGGTCATGGGTTGAGTTCGTTTTGTTTTGAAGGTTATAGGATCAAGCCGCACGGGCAATTAGTACCGGTTAGCTGAACGTGTTGCCACGCTTGCACACCCGGCCTATCAACGTTGTGGTCTTCAACGACCCTTCAGGGGGCTCGAGGCCCCGGGGAAGTCTCATCTTGAGGCGAGTTTCCCGCTTAGATGCTTTCAGCGGTTATCTCTTCCGCACATAGCTACCCGGCGATGCGACTGGCGTCACAACCGGTACACCAGGGGTGCGTCCACTCCGGTCCTCTCGTACTAGGAGCAGGCCCTCTCAAACTTCCAGCGCCCACGGCAGATAGGGACCAAACTGTCTCACGACGTTTTAAACCCAGCTCACGTACCACTTTAAATGGCGAACAGCCATACCCTTGGGACCGGCTACAGCCCCAGGATGTGATGAGCCGACATCGAGGTGCCAAACTCCGCCGTCGATGTGAACTCTTGGGCGGAATCAGCCTGTTATCCCCAGAGTACCTTTTATCCGTTGAGCGATGGCCCTTCCATACAGAACCACCGGATCACTATGACCTGCTTTCGCACCTGCTCGACGTGTGGGTCTCGCAGTCAAGCCACCTTTTGCCATTGCACTATCAGTACGATGTCCGACCGTACCTAGGTGACCTTCGTACTCCTCCGTTACCTTTTGGGAGGAGACCGCCCCAGTCAAACTGCCCACCATGCACGGTCCCCGACCTGGATTCACAGGCCTGGGTTAGAACCTCGACGACACCAGGGTGGTATTTCAAGGTTGGCTCCACCGGAACTGGCGTCCTGGTTTCATAGCCTCCCACCTATCCTACACAAGTCCCGTCAAAGTCCAATGCAAAGCTACAGTAAAGGTTCATGGGGTCTTTCCGTCTAGCCGCGGGGAGATTGCATCTTCACAAACATTTCAACTTCGCTGAGTCTCAGGAGGAGACAGTGTGGCCATCGTTACGCCATTCGTGCAGGTCGGAACTTACCCGACAAGGAATTTCGCTACCTTAGGACCGTTATAGTTACGGCCGCCGTTTACCGGGGCTTCGATCAAGAGCTTGCACCCCATCACTTAACCTTCCGGCACCGGGCAGGCGTCACACCGTATACGTCCACTTTCGTGTTTGCACAGTGCTGTGTTTTTAATAAACAGTCGCAGCCACCGATTCTCTGCGGCCCCTTCGCCCTTCGGATGTTCTCCTACAAGCTAGTGGGGCATACCTTCTCCCGAAGTTACGGTATCAATTTGCCGAGTTCCTTCTCCTGAGTTCTCTCAAGCGCCTTGGTATTCTCTACCAGCCCACCTGTGTCGGTTTGCGGTACGGTCACTCTATGACTGAAGCTTAGAGGCTTTTCCTGGAAGCTGGGTATCACTCGCTTCGGACCCGAGGGTCCTCGTCATCACGCCTCATCTAAACCCGGCGGATTTGCCTACCAGGCACGACTACACGCTTAAACCACCTATTCCAACAGATGGCCGAGCTAACCTTCTCCGTCCCCCCATCGCATCATAGAGCGGTACAGGAATATTGACCTGTTTCCCATCGACTACGCATTTCTGCCTCGCCTTAGGGGCCGACTCACCCTGCGCCGATGAACGTTGCGCAGGAAACCTTGGGCTTACGGCGAGGGTGCTTTTCACACCCTTTATCGCTACTCATGTCAGCATTCGCACTTCCGATACCTCCAGCATCCCTTACGAGACACCTTCGCAGGCTTACGGAACGCTCCCCTACCACGTGTCAAAGACACATCCGCAGCTTCGGTTCATGGCTTGAGCCCCGTTACATCTTCCGCGCAGGACGACTCGACTAGTGAGCTATTACGCTTTCTTTAAAGGGTGGCTGCTTCTAAGCCAACCTCCTAGCTGTCTAGGCCTTCCCACCTCGTTTGCCACTTAGCCATGCATTTGGGACCTTAGCTGGCGGTCTGGGTTGTTTCCCTCTTGACACCGGACGTTAGCACCCGATGTCTGTCTGCCGTATATCACTTTGCGGTATTCGGAGTTTGCTATCGCGGGGTAGATCGCAATGACCCCCCCAACGATTACAGTGCTCTACCCCCGCAAGTGTCCGTACGACGCACTACCTAAATAGTTTTCGGGGAGAACCAGCTATTTCCGGATTTGTTTAGCCTTTCACCCCTATCCACAGCTCATCCCCTAACTTTTCAACGTTAGTGGGTTCGGACCTCCAGTACCTGTTACGGCACCTTCATCCTGGCCATGGATAGATCATCCGGTTTCGGGTCTACGCCCAGCAACTCTGACGCCCTTATCAGACTCGCTTTCGCTACGCCTCCCCTATTCGGTTAAGCTCGCTACTGAACGTAAGTCGCTGACCCATTATACAAAAGGTACGCAGTCACCCCTTACGAGGCTCCCACTGTTTGTATGCATGCGGTTTCAGGATCTATTTCACTCCCCTCCCGGGGTTCTTTTCGCCTTTCCCTCACGGTACTGGTTCACTATCGGTCGATCACGAGTATTTAGCCTTGGAGGATGGTCCCCCCATCTTCAGACAGGATTTCTCGTGTCCCGCCCTACTTGTCGCACGCTCAGACCCGCCACCGGCTTTTCGCATACGGGACTATCACCCTGTATCGTCGGACTTTCCAGACCGTTTTGCTAAGCTGATGGTTTAGTCGTGCAGGCTGTTGCGCGTTCGCTCGCCACTACTTGCGCAATCTCGGTTGATTTCTGTTCCTCGAGCTACTTAGATGTTTCAGTTCGCTCGGTTCGCCTCCACGCACCTATGTATTCAGTGCGGGATACCCCTTGCGGGGTGGGTTTCCCCATTCGGACATCGTGGGATCAAAGCTCTATTGCCAGCTCCCCCACGCTTTTCGCAGGCTTACACGTCCTTCATCGCCTGTGATCGCCAAGGCATCCACCACATGCACTTAGTCGCTTGATCCTATAACCTTGAGCCCTCAATGAAGGCCCACTGTACAAGGACGAACTCGTTTGTGCGGCCACACCACTGCTGACAACGGTGATGTGACCAATGCAATCACACAACTTGCAGTGCGCACCGGCTCGATGCACACTGCACTTCTTCCACTTTGTTAAAGAGCACGACTCGTAAAGAGTCAGGTCTGAAGTGCCTTCGCACCTCACGCCTGACGCCTCACTGACCTCGAAACCTGGTGGAGCTGGTCGGGATCGAACCGACGACCTACGGCTTGCAAAGCCGCCGCTCTCCCAGCTGAGCTACAGCCCCCTACTGTCTCGAGCAACCAATAATTGTTGGTGGGTCTGGTTGGGTTCGAACCAACGACCCCCGCCTTATCAAGACGGTGCTCTAACCAGCTGAGCTACAGACCCTCTTGTCTTTTCGAGGCTCTTCGCTTGAACAACCGATAAGTTGTGGATACTTGGCCGCTGCGACCTGTTCTCTTGAAAGGAGGTGATCCAGCCGCACCTTCCGATACGGCTACCTTGTTACGACTTCACCCCAGTCATGAATCTCACCGTGGTAAGCGCCCTCCCGAAGGTTAAGCTACCTACTTCTGGTGAAACCCACTCCCATGGTGTGACGGGCGGTGTGTACAAGACCCGGGAACGTATTCACCGCAGCATGCTGATCTGCGATTACTAGCGATTCCGACTTCACGTAGTCGAGTTGCAGACTACGATCCGGACTACGATCGGCTTTAAGGGATTGGCTCCACCTCGCGGCTTGGCAACCCTCTGTACCGACCATTGTATGACGTGTGAAGCCCTACCCATAAGGGCCATGAGGACTTGACGTCATCCCCACCTTCCTCCGGTTTGTCACCGGCAGTCTCACTAGAGTGCCCAACCAAATGATGGCAACTAGTGACAAGGGTTGCGCTCGTTGCGGGACTTAACCCAACATCTCACGACACGAGCTGACGACAGCCATGCAGCACCTGTGTCCAGGCTCCCGAAGGCACCCTCGCCTCTCGGCAAGGTTCCTGGCATGTCAAGGGTAGGTAAGGTTTTTCGCGTTGCATCGAATTAATCCACATCATCCACCGCTTGTGCGGGTCCCCGTCAATTCCTTTGAGTTTTAACCTTGCGGCCGTACTCCCCAGGCGGTCGACTTCACGCGTTAGCTGCGTCACTCAGTGCATTGCTGCTCCGAACGACTAGTCGACATCGTTTAGGGCGTGGACTACCAGGGTATCTAATCCTGTTTGCTCCCCACGCTTTCGTGCATGAGCGTCAGTACAGGCCCAGGGGGCTGCCTTCGCCATCGGTGTTCCTCCTGATCTCTACGCATTTCACTGCTACACCAGGAATTCCACCCCCCTCTGCCGTACTCTAGCCTTGCAGTCACAAACGCAGTTCCCAGGTTGAGCCCGGGGATTTCACATCTGTCTTACAAAACCGCCTGCGCACGCTTTACGCCCAGTAATTCCGATTAACGCTCGCACCCTACGTATTACCGCGGCTGCTGGCACGTAGTTAGCCGGTGCTTCTTAGTCCGGTACCGTCATCCATGGCCTATGTTAGAGACCACGATTTCTTCCCGGCCGAAAGAGCTTTACAACCCGAAGGCCTTCTTCACTCACGCGGCATGGCTGGATCAGGCTTGCGCCCATTGTCCAAAATTCCCCACTGCTGCCTCCCGTAGGAGTCTGGGCCGTGTCTCAGTCCCAGTGTGGCGGATCATCCTCTCAGACCCGCTACGGATCGTCGCCTAGGTGAGCCTTTACCTCACCTACTAGCTAATCCGACATCGGCCGCTCCAATCGCGCGAGGTCCGAAGATCCCCCGCTTTCTCCCTCAGGACGTATGCGGTATTAGCGTACCTTTCGATACGTTATCCCCCACGACATGGGCACGTTCCGATGCATTACTCACCCGTTCGCCACTCGCCGGCAGGCCGAAGCCCCCGCTGCCGTTCGACTTGCATGTGTAAAGCATGCCGCCAGCGTTCAATCTGAGCCAGGATCAAACTCTTAAGTTCAATCCTACAAAGTACTCAAAATACTGACTTACATCAGCATGAGCAC
>NZ_JALLIK010000052.1:0-5412 GCF_023093595.1 Thauera aromatica | reverse complement strand
AGACCACGCAGCAGAACGCGTCGGCCTCTGAGGAGCTGTCGGCGACCGCCGAGGAGATGAGCGCCCAGGCGGCGCAGCTGCAGCAGCTGGTAGGCCAGTTCCGGCTCGAAGAATCGGCACCGCGGCCCCGGCGCGGGTGGCAGGCCTTGGCCGATGCCGGCCAGCTCCGGCCGGATGCCGGAAGAATGGGGTAAGATCGCGCCCCTCGCCGATGCGGCAGTGCACAAGGCGTGCCACTGGCGCCGCACGCGAGGCGAACGGAACTGCGTGCCGCCGCCGCCGCCGGATGGAAAACCGGCGCGCGCAGGATGGAGGTCCGCATCACGGAATGATCGAAGGGGAGTCGCGGGTGCTGTCACACATTCGGATCGGGGGGGCGTCGGATGCCGCCAGAGGCGCGGCGATCCTGGGGCCGGGGCTGCTCGGCGCAGGAGGCACGGCCGTGTTCGGCCAGGGGCTGGCGAGCGCACTGCTGGCGGGCCTGCTGGCGCTGCTCACGCTTGTCGCGGGAGCCTGGTTATGGCGCACCGCGCTCCGCCCGCGGCCGGCGGCCGACGAGTCCGGCGGTGCGCACCACATGGCATATGCCGAGAGCCTGCAGCAGGTCGCGCAGGTTTCGCTCGAACGCTGGAGCAGCCACGTCGACATCTCGCGCAGCCAGATGGAAACGGCGGTCGGTGAGCTCGCCCAGGCATTCGGCGAGATTCTCGACCATCTCGGCGAGACCCTCGCCCGCTCCCATGCCGCGACCGCGCGCAGCGGCGAGGACAGCGTCGTCGGCGTCCTCGCCCATGCCCGCGTCGAGCTCGACGGCGTGCTCACCGGGCTCGATGCCGCGCTCGCCGAAAAGCAGACCCTGTCGCAGGCGGTGGAGCGGCTGGGACAGGTGACGGAAGACCTGATGCGGATGGCGGGCGAAGTCGGCCAGATCGCCAGGCACACCAACCTGCTGGCGCTCAACGCGGCGATCGAGGCAGCGCGCGCGGGCGAGGTCGGGCGTGGTTTCGCGGTGGTGGCGAGCGAAGTGCGCACGCTCTCGAACGAATCGGCGGCGACCGGCGGGCGGATCCGCGAAAAGGTCGAGCTGGCGCACGCCGCGATGGCCGAGGCGCAGGCGGCGGCGGCGCGCATGGCCGAGCGCGACGTGGCCCTGGTCGATGAGTCGCAGGCGGCGATCGGCCGCGTCCTCGACCGCTTCGACCGCGTCGGCTCGGCGATGGAGCAGAGCGCGCAGGCGCTCGAGCGCAGCGGCGCCGAAGTGCAGCAACGCGTCGAGGGCGTGATCGTCCATCTGCAATTCCAGGACCGGGTGAGCCAGATCCTGTCCGCGGTCGGCGTCGATATGGCGCGCCTGGCCGGACGCGTGGCCGAAGACGAGTCGCGCCAGCGGCGCGGCGAGCTGCCGGCGCCGATCGATGCCGCGGCCTGGGTCGCGGAACTGGAACGCACCTACACCACGCTCGAGCAGCATGGGCGCAAGGACGAGCCGGCCAGCGCCGCCGCGGGCGGGGAAATCACATTCTTTTAGTGGGGGAAGCATTCATGTCCAAGACCGTACTGATCGTCGACGACTCGGCGTCGCTGCGCCTGGTGGTGAGCATGGCGCTGAAGGGGGCGGGCTATGAGGTCATCGACGCCTGCGACGGGCGCGATGCGCTGGCCAAGCTCAACGGGCAGAAGGTGCATCTGATCATTTCCGACGTGAACATGCCCAACATGGACGGGATCAGCTTCGTGCGTGAAGTGAAGAAGAACCCGGCCTACAAGTTCACGCCGGTGATCATGCTCACCACCGAAGCCGCCGAGGAGAAGAAACGGCTGGGGCAGGAAGCCGGCGCGCGCGCCTGGGTGGTCAAGCCTTTCCAGCCGCAGCAGATGCTGGCCGCGGTCTCGAAGCTGATCATGTGAGCGCGGCACGATGACCACACAAACCCGGCCGACCGGGCCGACCCCGCCGTCTTCTGCTCCCGCGTTCCGCCTCGAGCCCGGCGGCGAGCTGAGCATCTATACCGTGGCCGAGCTGCGCACCGAGTGGCTGGCGGCACTGCACGAGTACGACGAGCTCGAGATCGACCTCGGCCGCATCGAGGAAATCGACACCGCCGGCCTGCAGTTGATGCTGATGGCCAAGCGCTGCGCGGGCAAGACCGTGCGCTTCGTCAATCATGCCGATGCGGTGCTGCGCCTGCTCGACCTGGCGAACCTGGGCGGCGTGCTCGGCGACCCGCTGCTGGTCGCCGATGCGCGCCCGGCGCATTAGGAGTGTGCGACATGGATCTTTCGCTGGCGCTGGCCACCTTCCTCGAAGAAAGCCGCGAACTGCTCGCGCAGATGGAAGACATCCTGCTGCGTGCCGACCGTGGCGAGGCGGGGGGCGAGGACATGAATGCGCTGTTCCGCTGCGCCCACACGATCAAGGGCTCGGCCGGACTGTTCGGCCTGGATGCGGTGGTGCACTTCACCCATGGCGTGGAGAACGTGCTCGATCGCCTGCGTAACGGCGATCTGGCGTTCTCCGGCGAGCTGGTGACCCTGCTGCTCGAAGCGCAGGACCACATCGCCCACCAGGTCGCCGCGATCGCTGCCGGTGACCCCGTGGAGGAAGCCGCCGGGGCGCCGCTGCTGGCGCGCCTGCGGGTCTTCGCCGGTGAGGCCGGCGGCGGGGTCCCGGCCGAGGCCCCGCTCGCCGATGAGCCGGCATGCACGGTGGAGGCCGGCAGCAGCGTGCCGATCGGCGCCGAGCACTGGCATCTGTCGCTGCGCTTCGGCCCCGAAGTGCTGCGCAACGGCATGGACCCGCTGTCCTTCATCCACTATCTGCGCACGCTGGGCGAACTCGTCCATGTCGAGACCGTCACCGATGCGCTGCCCGATCTCGAGGCCGGTGACCCGGAAGTGTGCTGGCTCGGGTTCGAAGTGGCCCTGCGCAGCCCGGCGGGCAAGGCCGAGATCGAGAGCGTGTTCGAGTTCGTCCAGGACAGCGCGACGATCACCATCGTGCCGCTGAACAGCCGCGTCGAAGATTTCATCGCCCTGATCGAATCGCTCGACGAGGACCAGCGTCGGCTGGGCGAGATCCTGGTCGCCTGCGGTTCGCTGACGCCGCGTGAGCTCGAAGAGGCGCTGGCGTGCCAGCAGGCCGCGGTGCCGCCGCAGCGCCTGGGCCAGGTGCTGGTCGAACAGGCGGTGGTGCAGCCGCAGGTGGTCGAGGCCGCGCTCGGCAAGCAGCGTGCCGCCGAGGAGCGGCGCTCGAGCGAAGCCAAGAGCGTCAAGGTCCCGGCCGACCGCCTCGATGCGCTGATCGATCAGGTCGGCGAGCTGGTGATCGCCGGCGCGGCGACCCAGTTGCAGGCGCAGCTGACCAACAGCCGCGAACTGCACGAGACCGCCTCCAACCTGCTGCGCCTGGTCGAGGATGTGCGCGACGCCGCGCTGCGCCTGCGCATGACGCCGATCGGCGAAGTGTTCAACCGCTTCCCGCGCGTGGTGCGCGACGTCTCGCGCGAACTGGGCAAGGACATCGAACTGCGCATCGGCGGCGCCGAGACCGAACTCGACAAGTCGATGGTGGAAAAGATCGGCGATCCGCTGATGCACCTGGTGCGCAACGCCATCGACCACGGCATCGAGTCGCCCGGACAGCGGCTGGCGGCGGGCAAGCCGGCGCGCGGCACGCTGCAGCTCGATGCCTATCACGAAAGCGGCAGCATCGTCATCGAAGTGGCCGACGACGGCGCCGGGCTCGATGCGGGGCGCATTTTCGCCAAGGCGGTCGAACGCGGCCTGGTGGCGCCCGAGGCCCATCTGACGACGGCGGAAATCCATCGCCTGATCCTCGAACCCGGCTTCTCCACCGCCACTCAGGTCACCAACCTGTCCGGGCGCGGCGTCGGCATGGACGTGGTCAAGAGCAACGTCGAGGCTCTGCGTGGCAGCCTCGACATCGACAGCACGCCCGGTCAGGGCACTAGGATGCGGCTGTGCCTGCCGCTGACGCTGGCGATCATCGACGGTTTCCGCGTCGGTGTCGGCGAGGCCAGCTTCATCCTGCCGCTCGATGCGGTACACGAATGCATCGAGCTGCCCGACGGCGTTGGCGAGGCGGCTTATCTGAACCTGCGCGACCAAGTGCTGCCCTTCGTGCGCCTGCGCCGGATGTTCGCCATCGAGGGCGTACCGCCTGTGCGCCAGAGCGTGGTAGTGGTGCGCTTCGCCGGGCGCCAGGCCGGGATCGTGGTGGATCGGCTGCTGGGCGAGTGCCAGACGGTGATTAAGCCGCTCGGCCGGCTGTTTGAGAAGGTCGCGGGAATCGCCGGGTCGACGATCCTGGGGACCGGCGAAGTGGCACTGATCCTCGATGTACCGCAACTGGTCCAGCGCGCGATTGCGCACGAAGGCCGGTTGACCGGCAGCGGGCAACGCGCGCGCGCGCTGGTCGTATAGCCGGCGAGAAGAATCCGTGGGGTGCGCAAGGAAGTGTGCATCCTGCAGGCAAGGCAAAATCACAAGCGGAGAAAGCAGTGTTCAGAAACATGAAAGTGAGCGTGAAGCTCGGGCTGGGCTTTGGCATGGTGCTGGTGTTGCTGGTGCTGGTGGCGGGCATCAGCATCCAGCGCCTGATGCTGATCAACGCCGATGTGGACGAGATGGTCAATGAAACCTGGCCCAAGGTGCAGATGCTGCAGAACGGCCTGGTGGGGGTGAATGAAGTCGCGATGGGCGGGCGCGATCTGGTGATCGCCGACAACCCGGAGCGCATCCAGAAGGCCAAGGAGCGGATCCTGGGCGGGCGCAAGCTGCTCGGCGAGACCTGGGCCGAGCTCGGGCCGCGGCTGGCGACGCCGCGCGGCAAGGAGCTGTTCAAGGCGGTGGTCGAAAGCCGCGAGCAGTACATTCCGATGCAGGATCAGCTGATGAAGCTCGTCGACGAGGGCCGCCGCGAAGAGGCGCGCGAGTATCTGCTCGGCGAGTACAGCGCGGTCGCCACCCTGTACCGCAAGCGGGTCAATGACGTGGTGTCGGTCGGCGATGCGCTGATGGACAAGGGCGGCAGCGCGACCAACGAGCGCGTCGCCGCGGCGGTGATGCTGATTTCGGCACTGGGCGGCGCGGCGGTGCTGCTCGGGCTGGTGGTCGCGGTGCTGATCGGGCGCAGTCTGGTGCGCCAGCTGGGAGGCGAGCCGGGGTACGCGGCGGAGGTCGCGCAGCGGGTTGCGGGCGGGGACCTGACGGTGGCGGTGAAGCTGCGCAAGGGCGACCAGTCGAGCCTGCTGTACGCAATGCAGTGCATGGTGGGGAGCCTGTCGCAGACGGTGGGCAAGGTGAGGGCGGCGGCCGATTCGCTGTCGGCGGCTTCGGAAGAAGTGAGCGCGACCTCGCAGTCGCTGGCGCAGGGCTCGTCGGAGCAGGCGG